>NZ_JBITSA010000016.1:0-192777 GCF_044540385.1 Kitasatospora sp. NPDC086009 | reverse complement strand
GCGCCCGCGGGCTATCCGGGCCCCCCCCCCCCCCCCCGGGGGGCCGGGGGCGGGGGGGGGGGCCCCCCGCGGCGCCCCCCCGGCGGGGGCGGTCGGTCAGCGGCAGTCGGTCAGCGGCGGTCGGTCAGCGGCGGTCGGTCAGCGGCGGTCGGTCAGCGGCGGTCGGTCAGCGGCGGAAGTAGCTGTCGAAGTTCTTGGAGAACTCACGGCCGCCGAACTGGTCCCAGTTGATCGACCAGGTCATCAGGCCGCGCAGGTTCGGCTGGGGGCCGGCCTTGGGGACGTAGCTGCCGCAGTTGGTGGCCTTGGTGAGGCAGTCCAGCGCCTTGTTGACCTCGGCGGGGGCGACGTAGCCGTTGCCCGCGTTGGTGGTGGCCGGCATGCCGATGGCGACCTTGCTCGCGGGCAGCGCCGGGAACACGTTGTTGGTGTTGCCCGCCACCGGGAAGCCCTTGAGCAGCATGTCGGTCATCGCGACGTGGAAGTCGGCGCCGCCCATCGAGTGGTACTGGTTGTCCAGGCCCATGATCGAGCCGGAGTTGTAGTCCTGGACGTGCAGCAGGGTGAGGTCGTCGCGCAGGGCGTGGATCACCGGCAGGTAGGCGCCGGCGCGCGGGTCCTGGCCGCCCCACGGGCCGGACCCGTAGTACTGGTAGCCGAGTTGGACGAAGAAGGTCTCCGGGGCCATGGTGAGGACGAAGTTCGGGCCGTACTTGGCCTTCAGCGTCTTCACGGCGGAGATCAGGTTGACGACGACCGGGCTGGTCGGGTTCTTGAAGTCGGTGTCGCCGGTGTTCAGCGAGAGCGAGTGGCCCTCGAAGTCGATGTCGAGGCCGTCCAGCCCCCACTTGTCGATGATCGCCGAGACCGAGCTGACGAAGGCGTCGCGGGCGGCCGTGGTGGTGAGCTGGACCTGGCCGTTCTGGCCGCCGATCGAGATCAGCACCTTCTTGCCCTTGGCCCGCTTGGCGGCGATCGCGGCCTTGAAGTCCGCGTCGGACTCCACCCCCGGGCACTCGGTGACCGGGCAGCGGTTGAATCGGATGTCGCCGGAGGTGACGGAGGTCGGCTCGCCGAAGGAGAGGTTGATGAAGTCCCAGGAGTCCGGGACGTCGGCGACCTTGGTGTAGCCGGCGCCGTTGGCGAAGCTGGCGTGCAGGTAGCCGACCAGGGCGTGGCTGCCGGCCGGCCCGGTGGGCGTGCCGGTGGGCGTCACGGTCGGGGTGACCGTCGGGGTCACGGTGGGCGTGACGGTCGGGGTCACCGTGGGGGTGACGGTGGGCGTGACCGTGGGCGTCACGGTGGGCGTCGGGCTGGGCGCGCCCGGGCCGTCCAGCGAGACGTCGTCCGCGTAGTAGGTGCCCTGGCCGTACCAGCCGTGGGTGTACACGGTGGCGCTGGTCTGGGTCGCGGACGTGGTGAAGCTGACGCTGAGCTTCTGGTAGGCGCCGCCGGTGCCCGGCGTCCAGGTGCTGGTGCCGCCGTCCACGCCGAGGTAGACGTACGAGCCCTTGAGGTACGCGCTGAGCGTGTAGGTGGTGTTGGGGGCGACCGTGACGGTCTGGGCGCAGCGGGCCGTGTCACCGGCCGAGGCGGCCGCGGCGAGGGCGTAACTGCCGCTGTGGGCCTGGCCGGTGACGACGCTGCCGGTGCCGGCGGAGCAGCTCCAGGGGCCGCTGGCCCCGCTCTCGAAACCGCCGTTGACCAGGAACTCCCCGGCCGAGGCGGCGGGCGCGAGGCCGAGGGTCAGGCCGACCATGGTCGCGGCGGCGACGGCCGAGGCGGTGCCGGCGGCGAGCAGTGTGCGGGGGCGCCGGCGGGGCGGGACGGGTGCGGCTACAGGTGTTCTGCGCATGCGGGGACTCCTGCGGAGGCGCGGATCGTGGGGGACGTCCGAGGGCACGGCGAAGGTACGTGCCAGTGGGGGTTCGGCCCGACCGCGCACCCTAGTTGGACTAGACCACTGAAGTGGATTCGGCCGTGCGGTGTCAATGGTCCAGACCGGTCGGACCCTGCCGTGCGGCGCGTCCGGTTGCCGCGCGTAACACCCCGTCGAACCATGGAGAGATGACGGCACCCGGCTACCTCCGCTACCCGCACCTGCGCGGGGGCCTGCTGGCGTTCACCGCCGAGGACGACGTCTGGATCGCCCCGCTCTCCCCCGGCGGCACCGTCGGCCGTGCCTGGCGGGTCAGCTGCGACCGGACCAGGGTCAGCCACCCCCGGATCTCCCCCGACGGGCGCACCCTGGCCTGGACCGCCTGGCAGAGCCCGACCCCCGAGATCTGGACCGCGCCGGTCGAGGGCGGCGAGGCCGTCCGGCTCAGCTACTGGGGCAGCCAGGACACCCGGCTGCGCGGCTGGCTGCCGGACGGCGAACTCCTCGCCGTCACCTCCTACCACGAGCCCTTCGGCCACTACACCTGGGCGCACGCGCTGCCGCCGGACGGCTCCCCCGGCCGCCGGATGCCCTGGGGGCCGGTCGGCGACGCCCAGCTGAGCCGGGCGCACACCGTGCTGCTCACCGGCTCGGCGCCGCACGAGCCGGCCGCCTGGAAGCGCTACCGGGGCGGCGCCACCGGCCGGCTCTGGGTGGACGGCGAGCAGGTCCTGGCCGGTCATCGGGGGCACCTCGCCTCGCCCATGCCGGTCGGCGACCGGATCGCCTTCCTCTCCGACCACGAGGGCATCGGCAACCTCTACTCCTGCCGCCCCGACGGCACCGACCTGCGCCGGCACACCGACCACGCCTCCTACTACGCCCGCGAGGCCGCCACCGACGGCACCCGGATCGTCTACCAGCACGCCGGCGACCTCTGGGTGCTGGAGGGCCTGAACGCGCCCGCACCGCACCGGCTGCGGGTGCCGCTCGGCGGCGCCCGGGCCGGCCGGCGGCCGTACCAGGTGAGCGCCGCCTCCCACGTCAAGGACCTGGCCTGCGACCACACCGGCCGCGCCGGGCTGATCACCGTGCGGGGCAGCCAGTACTGGCTCACCCACCGGGACGGCCCGGCCCGGGCGCTCGCCGACACCCCGGGCGTGCGCACCCGGCTGCCGGTCCTGCTCGGGCACACCGGTGAGGCGGGCTGGATCACCGACGCGCAGGGCGAGGACGCGGTCGAGATCGTCCCGCTGCCCGGCCACGACGCCACCGGGCACGGTGGCGACGATCCGGGGACGGCGGCGGATGGCGCGCACACGGCGGCGGACGGCACGGGGACGCACCGGCACCGGGTGCTCGCCGCCGGCCGGCTCGGCCGCGTCCTGGAGCTCACCGCCTCCCCCGACGGCACCCACCTGGCCGCCGCCGCCTCCGACGGACGGCTGCTGCTGGTCGCCACCGCGGACGGCGCCGTCCGCGAACTGGCCGCCTCCGAGCACGGGCCGGTCGGCGGTGCCCGCTTCTCCCCCGACTCGCACTGGATCGCCTGGTCCCAGCCGGTCGCGGGCCGCTCCCTGCGCCGGATCCGGCTGACCCGCACCGACGTGCCCGCGCCGATCACCGAGATCACCGACGGCCGCTTCGAGGACGAGCAGCCGGTGTTCACCCGGGACGGCCGCTACCTGGCCTTCCTGTCCTGGCGCGGCTTCGACCCGGTGCACGACGTGCACACCGGCGACCTCTCCTTCCCGCTCGGCTGCCGCCCCTACCTCGTCCCGCTCACCGCCGACACCCCGTCCCCGTTCGCCGCCCCCGCCGAGGATGGCGCCCCGCGCGGCGACGGCGGCGGGGACGGCACCGTGCACGTGGACCCGCGGGGCATCGGCGAGCGGCTGCTGCCGTTCCCGGTGATCGCCTCCAAGTACTCGGCGACCGACGCCGTGCGGGGCGGGCTGGTCTGGCTGCGCTGGCCGATCTCCGGCACCCTCGGGCAGACCTTCACCAACCCGGACGACACCTCCGGCCGCCCCTCGCTGGAGTACTTCGACCTGGCCCGGGGCACCCGCAGCACGCTGGCCGACAAGCTGGACGGCTACGCCGTCTCGGGCGACGGCGGCTCGGTCGCGGTCTACTCGGCCGGCACCCTGCGGATCGTCCCGGTGACCGCGCCGTCCGCCGGCACCACGGTGGACCTGCGGCGGATCACCCACACCGTGCGTCCGGCCGCCGAGTGGCGCCAGGCGTACCACGAGGCGGCGCGGATCGTCCGGGACCAGTTCTGGGACGCCGGGATGTCCGGGCTGGACTGGCCCGCGCTGGTCGCCCAGTACGAGCCGCTGCTGGAGCGGATCGCCGGGCCGGACGACTTCGCCGACCTGCTCCGCGAACTGCTCGGCGAGCTGGGCACCTCGCACGCGTACGTCACGCCGTCCCGGCGCGGCGAGGGGCCCTCACCGGTCCAGCAGCCGCTCGGCCTGCTCGGCGCCAACGCCCGCCACTGCGCCGACGGCCGCTGGCTGGTCGACCGCGTCCTGCCCGGCGAGTCCTCCGACCCGCGTGCCCGGGCCCCGCTGGCCTCCCAGGGCGTCCGGGACGGCGACGAGCTGCTGGCGGTGGCCGGTCGCCCGGTGGACCGGGTGCGCGGTCCGGCCCCGCTGCTGGCCGGCACCGGCGGCACCAGCGTCGAGCTGACCCTGCGCGGCCGGGAGGGCCGGGACGGCCGGGGCACCGGGATCCGCCGGATCACCGTCACCCCGCTGACCGACGAGCGGCCCATCCGCTACCAGGACTGGGTGGCCAAGCGCCGCTCCCTGGTCCGGGAGTTCAGCGACGGCCGGTGCGGCTACCTGCACATCCCGGACCTCGGCGGCTCGGGCTGGGCCCAGTTCAACCGGGACCTCCGCCGGGAGCTGGACAAGCCCGCGCTGGTCCTGGACGTCCGCGGCAATGCCGGCGGCAACGTCTCCGAGCTGGTCCTGGAGAAGCTCACCCGGCCGGTGCTGGCCTGGGACTTCAGCCGGGGGCGCCAGCCGGTGCGCTGGCCGCGCAACGCGCCGCGCGGACCGATCGTGGCCCTGGCCGACGAGGCCACCAGCTCGGACGGCGACGTCATCATCGCCGCGATCAAGCTGCTGCGGCTCGGCCCGGTGGTCGGCAACCGCACCTGGGGCGGGGTGGTCGGCATGACCGGGCGGCACACGCTCGGCGACGGGACGCAGATCTCGGTGCCGAAGAACGCCTCCTGGTTCACCGGCGGGCTCGGCTGGTCGGTGGAGAACCACGGCGTGGAGCCGGACGTGCACGTGCTGCGCACCCCGCAGGACTGGGCCCGGGGGCAGCACCCCGAGCTGGTCACGGCCGTCCGGCTGGCGCTGGACCTGCTGGAGGACGCGCCGGCCGCCGTCCCGCCACCGGACGACACCCCGCGGCCGAACCTGCGGCGGCCGCCGCTGCCGCCGCGCGGGCACTGACCGGGGCCCGGGAACGCCGTAGGGACGCGCCCGGCGGGCGCGTCCCTACGGCGTTCCGATCAACGGTCGGCGATCAGCGGTCGGCGTCAGTCCCAGGGATCGCCCTCGGCCGTCATGTCCTCGCGGGCCCGCTCCTCGGCCTCCCGTTCGGTGACCCGGGGGGCCTGCCGGGCCTCGCCGACCGGGCGGGCCCGTTCGGTCTCTGCGCCGAACGCGTCGGCGGCCTCGTCGTGGGCGAGCGCGGCCCGCTGGGCGGGGTCCGTCATCGCGGTGGTGTCCTGTTCGTGGCTCCCGCCGAGTGAGGAGGACCTGGCCTCCCCGGCGGCGTCGTGCGCCTTGTGGCGGAACCTGTCGAAGATGCCCATGACTCCTCCTCCGGACGACTTCCGGGCTGCCCCCACTCTCACACCGGTGTCCGGCGGGCGCATCCGCTGCGGGCCGCCCGGGCGGCGGCTGGATCCGGTGGCTGGATCCAGCGCCCGGGGATCAGCCGCTGACGCTGGCCGTACCGGTCTCCAGATGGCCGGTGAACCGCTGCGACCAGGAGCTGTCCGCGGTCACCGTGACGGTGAAGTCGTACCAGCCGTTGGTGTAGGCGACCACGTTGAAGAAGTCGCTCACGCTGCCGCCGGCCGGCACCTGGTACGTCCAGGGGCCGTCCGTGCGGTAGTTGTTCGAGGTGATGGTGAAGGTCAGCGCCGTGGTGCCGGTGTTGGCGAGCTTGAGGTAGAGCGCCGGCTTCCCGGTACCCGGCTCGACCGCGTACGAGGCGGTGACCGCCGCGTTCTTGCCCGCCTTGGTGGCATCGCCCCTGAAGCGGCGCAGGAAGCGGTTGGGGCCGACCACCGAGAGGTCGTACGGGCCGCCGCCGAAGCCGGTGCCGCAGTTGAAGAAGTCGCTCTGGTTGCCGCCCGGGTCGACGGTGTACTGCCAGGGCCCGCCGCTGCGGTAGGCGTTGGCGTAGGCCGCGAAGTGCGCCGACTTCTGGGCGACCGCGCCCTCGTTGGCCATCTTCAGCCAGACCTTGATCGCCCCGGCGGAGCCGAACTCCAGGCGGTCCAGGTTGGCGTTCGGCTGGTACGGCAGGGCGCGGGCCGGGCGGGTGCCGGGCTCCTGGACGGGCAGCTTGTTGTCGACCGGCGCCGGGTTGGGCAGCGGTCCGCAGCTCGACATGCCGATCACCGCGTCGGTGTTGGGCAGGGCGGGCAGGCCGTAGACCGGGTTGGCGAAGTCGAAGGCGCTGGTGAGGTCGCCGCAGACCCGGCGGCGCCAGTCGGTGATGTTGGGGCAGGTGGCCGGCTTGCCGATGGCGGCCGTCCACTTCTCCAGGAAGCGCAGCACCGAGGTGTGGTCGAAGACCTCGGAGTTGACCCAGCCGCCGCGGGTCCAGGGCGAGATGGCGATCATCGGGACGCGGAAGCCGAGGCCGATGTTGGTCCCGCCGTAGAACTCGCCCGGGGTGCCGGCCGGCGCGGCGGGCGGCGGGACGTGGTCGAAGAAGCCGTCGTTCTCGTCGTAGTTGAGGAAGAGGACGGTGGAGTTGAAGACGTCCGGGGCGGCGGCCAGGGCGTCGATCACGTTGTGGACGAAGTGCGCGCCGTCCTGGGGGGTCGAGTAGGGGTGCTCGGAGGAGCCCTGGTCGGGGACGATCCAGGAGACCTGCGGGAGCGTGCCGTTCAGCGCGTCGGCCCTGAGCGCGGCGACGATGTCGTCCGGGGTCCGGCCGGTCGCCTTGGGGACGGAGCCCATGCCCTTGACCGCGAGCGGGCTACCGGCCGGGGCGGAGCTGAACGCCGTGAAGTAGGCCAGGGCGTTGTCGCCGTAGTTGTCGGCCGCGTTCTGGTAGACCTTCCAGCTCACGCCGGCGCCCTCCAGCGCCTCGGCGTAGGTCTGCCAGCGCAGGCCCTTCTCGTCGCCGCCGTCGTTCGCCGGGCCGCCCGCCGCGCCGTCCGGGTCGATCTGACCGGACCAGTGGTAGGTGCGGTTGGGGCCGGTGGCGCTGAGGACGGAACAGAAGTAGGCGTCGCAGATGGTCCAGTTCTCGGCGAGCGCGTAGTGGAACGGGATGTCCTGGCGGGTGAGGAACCCGAGCGTGCGGACGTTGCCCTTGGCGGCGACCCAGGAGTCCATCTTGCCGCCGTTCCACGCCCGGTGCTGGTCGGACCAGCCATGAGCCAGGTCGCCGTTGCACTGGGCCAGGCGCTCGGGGTCGGCGCCGCCGGCCGGCTTGGTGGCGCTGAACTGCCACGGGTACTGCCGCCCGAGCCCGTTGGGCTGGTTGAAGACGCTGTACCCGTTGGCGATCTGGATCGCGCTGCGGTCGGCGAAGCCGCGCACGCCGCGCAGCATCCCGAAGTAGTGGTCGAAGCTGCGGTTCTCCTGCATCAGGATGACGATGTGCTTCGCGTCCGCGATGGTGCCGGTCTGCGACAGCGCCGCCGACGGCGCCGCGGCGGGCGCGCCCGGCGCCGCCCCCGCACCGGTGGTCCCGGCCACGGCCAGGCCTGCCGCGGCGGCTCCGGACAACGCGACGAACTTTCTACGACTCAGCTCGGCCATCAGCCCAGCCCGTCCCTTCACTGGCGATGTTGTGCACACAAGTTGGGGCTCGATCGCGCAGCATCCTCCCGCCGCCCGGACCGCCCCACCAGAGGGCCGGGGCAGGGTTGGCGGACTGTTCGCCCGGTCGTCACCGGGCGACGCCGGTCTGAACGGCGGGCTCACCGCCCCGGGTCAGTCCTTCACCGTGATCCCCAGGGCCTGGGCGAACAGCGGTGCCAGTTCGAGGAGCTGCGGAGAGCTGATGACGGCGCCCTGCAGGCCCTGGTGGCCGTCGGGCAGGCCCAACCGGACGGCGCCGCGAAGGTCCACCTTGGTCAGCTTGGCGCCGCGGAACCGAACCTCCTCCAGGGTGGAGCCCGGGAAGGAGACCTCGGTCAGCTTGGCGTCGCCGAAGTCCACGTCGCGCAGCAGGCAGTCCTCGAAGACGACGTCGCGCAGGACGGCGGCGCGCAGGTTGACCGCCTCCAGCTTGCAGCCGCGGAAGACCGTCCGGCGCAGCGCCGAACCGTGCGCGGCCACCCCCGCCAGCACCCCGCCGGTGACGGCGCCGTCCTGCCACTCGGTGTCGCTGAGGTCGCAGGCCACCCAGCGGCCGGCCTGGGCCCAGACCTCGTTGAAGCGGGCCCGGCGCAGCCTGACCCCGCTCAGCGCGACGCCGGTGAAGGCGCACTCCAGGAAGGTGGCGCCGCCGGCGGACTGGTCGGTGTACTCGCCACCGTCGAAGTGGACGGTGTCGTAGCGCTCGTCGCTGCGCAGCGGGCCGGAGTGCGGGCGCAGCAGGTGGGCGTACGGCAGGTCGGCCAGGCGGTCGGGGACGGAGAGCGGCATGGCGGCGGTACCTCGCGGTCGGTGGACTGGTCCTCGTCGGCATGCTCGCACGTGGCACCGACAGGGCCCGGCCGCTCGGGGGGGGGGGGGGGGGGCGGCCGGGCCCTGTCGGCGGTTCACGCGGTCACGCGGTCACGCGGTCCGACCGGGGACCGGCCGAGGGGTCAGCCGCGGAGCCAGAGCGAGTTGACCCGGCTGCGCTCGGTGCTGTTCGGGTAGGGGTTGGTGCAGGAGGTGCCCGGGCCGCCGCCGGACATCAGCTCGCTGCACGGGCCCGAGTAGTGGTCCGGCAGGCCGAGCACGTGGCCGGTCTCGTGCGCGGTGACCCGGGTGGAGTTGTACTGACGGTTCTGGGCGTAGTCCAGGAAGATGTAGCCCTGGCCGTGCCCGTTGGTGCTGGCGTAGGACCCGCGCGAGTCGTTGCCCTCGTAGTAGCGGAAGTCGGCGTTGGTCCCGGAGCGCAGCTGCACGTTGGTGACCGAGCCGTTCCAGATCTGGGCGCTCTGCGATATCTGGTTGCGGAAGGTCGGCGCGCTGCTGGCGTCGTAGGTCACCACGACGGCCTTCAGGTACGGCGTGGCCGCCTGCTTGGCCAGCGCGGACTTCATCACGGCCTCGTAGAACGCCTGGTTGTTCGCGTCCTCGGCGGCCGAGCCGGCGTAGGCGGTGGTGGCCGTGTAGCCCTGGACCGCCGGGGCGGGCGCGGCGACGGCGGTGGTGGGCAGGGCGGCCAGGCCGGCGGCGAGCACCAGGCCGACGGCCGCGGAGAGCGTGCGGGAGATGCGGTTCATGTGGGGGCTCCTGTTCGCGGGTGCCGGGGCCGCTGGGGGTGGGCCACGGCGAACGGGTGAACGGGTGAACTGATGAACGGTGGAGCGGGCGGATCGGTGGGGCGGGCGGAGCGCTCCACCGTGGGGCGGTGGAGCGGTCCGACGAGGTGGGGCGGGAGGGACCGGCGGGGCGCGGGGGCCCGCGGACCGGTCAGCGCGTGGTGGCGCTCAGACCGTTGCGCCACAGGGAGTTGACCCGGCTGCGCTCGGTGCTGTTCGGGTACGGGTTGGTGCAGGAGGGGCCCGGGCCGCCGCCGGACATCAGCTCGCTGCACGGGCCCGAGTAGTGGTCCGGCAGGCCCAGCACGTGGCCGGTCTCGTGCGCCGTGACCCGGGTGGAGTCGTACTCCTGGTTCTGGGTGTAGTCGAGGAAGATGTAGCCGGATCCGTGGCCGTCGGTGCTGGCGTACGAGCCGTTGCTCGGGTCGTCGCCCTCGTAGTACGAGAAGTCGGCGTTCGCGCCGGACTGGAGGCGGACGTTGGCGACCGAGCCGTTCCAGATCTGGGCGCTCCGGGATATCTCGGAGGCGAAGGACGGCGCGTTGCTCGCGTCGTAGGTCACCACGACGGCCTTCAGGTACGGCGTGGCCGCCTGCTTCGCCCGCGCCGACTTCATCACGGCCTCGTAGAACGCCTGGTTGTCGGCCTTCCCGGTGCCCGGGTGCGCCGAGGCGGCGGCGGTGTAGTGCTGGGCCGCGCCGGTCGCGGGGGCGGCGGTCGCGGTGCCGGGCAGGGCGGCGAGGCCGGCGGCGAGCGCCAGGCCCAGGGCAGCGGAGAACGTCCGCGGAATGCGGTGCATGTGGGGGCTCCGATGGTGGGGTGCGCCGCGGCCGGTGGGGGCCGGTCGCGGGCATCGGATGAATGCTTGCTGTCCCCAGAGCTTGGGTCAGCGCGGCCGCGCGGCGGATGATGTCAACCGGCGATAGCACCGGGCAATCACCCGCGGAGCGGGGGGCGTTCGGACGGACGACCTGTCATGTCCCTGGCGTCACACCGAATTGACCGTTATGCTCCCGACGTGGAGCTCGACGTGAGACACCTCCGGGTGCTGTGCGCGATTGCCGACAGCGGCAGCCTCCGCAAGGCTGCGCTCCAGCTCGGCATGACCCAGCCCTCCCTCACCACACAGCTGCACCGCATCGAACGGGCCGTCGGCGGCACGCTGTTCACCCGCGAGCAGACCGGCAGCCGGCCCACCGCGCTCGGCCACTCGGTACTGTCCCGGGCCCGGCCGGTGATCGCCGAGATGGCCGCGCTGGTCGCCGCCGCCCGCCAGGAGGCCCGTGAGACCGCCAGCGGCGAGCGCGCCCGGCGGCTGCGGATCGGCAGCGTGGGCAGCAGGGCGGTGGCGGCCTGGCTGCGCCGGGTGCACGACCGGCTGCCGGAGACCGACACCACCATCCACATCGACATCTCCGCCAACGCCCTGCTGCGGATGGTCTCCGCCGACCAGTTGGACGTCGCCTTCGTGCACGAGAGCGAGGGCTTCCCGCTGAAGGTCCCGGCGGACACCGAGCACCGCGTCCTGATGGCCCGGGAGCCGCAGTTCGTCGCGCTCGCCGCGGGCCACCCGGCCGCCGCCCGGCCCGTGGTCCACCTGGCCGACCTCGCCGAGGACACCTGGATGGTCGACCCGACGGCCGACCACGAGTACGCCGCGATGCGCCGGGTGTTCAGCGAGGCCGGGCTCAACCCCCGCGTGGTGCAGGTGCGCGACAACGCGACCGCCGCCGAGCTGGTCGCCTCCGGCGAGGCCGTCCGCCCCTGCCAGCCGACCTCGGCTCCCGGGCCCGGCACCGTCGTCCGGCCGGTGCACGGTGACCCGCTGGCCGTCCGGCTGCTGCTCACCTGGCGGCCGCGGGCGCTCAGCCCGCCGGCCCTGGACGCGCTCTACGGGGAGCTGCGGGCCGCCTACCTGGACCTGGCCCGGGTCAGTCCGACCTACCTCGGCTGGCTGTCCCGGCACGGCCAGGCGCTCCAGCAGTTGGTCGGCCACTCCCACGGGCAGTCCACCGGCCACTCCGCCGGCGGCCCGCACGGCGACTCCCCCGGGCACCCCGGCGGACACCCCGCCGGGCACCCGGCCGCGGCCGCCCCCGGCCGACCGGAGCCTCAGGCCGCGCCGGCGGCGGCCCGGGCGTCGCTGCGCGCGTGCAGCACGACGCCCACCGCCACCGTGGCCGCGGTCACCAGGCCCGCCACCAGGACGCCGGAGCCGCCCGCCGCCGTGCACGCCAGCACCGCCGCCGAGGCGGCGGGCAGCATGGCCTGCTCCGCCCCGCTCTTGGTGTGCCGCGAGTGCAGCAGCCAGACGGTGAACAGGTAGATCGCGGTGGGGACGGTCACCGTCGCGGTGGCGACCGTCTCCGAGACGTGCGCCTTGTGGACCGCCGACTCCACCGCGACCTCCAGACCCGAGCCGATCGCCGCCGCCGAGCCGAACACCAGGTAGTGGCCGTAGCCCCAGGAGAAGGCCTGCCGGTTGGTGCGCAGGTGGTCGTGGACCGGCCGGGCGAAGTAGATCCACCAGGCCGAGAAGCAGATCAGCAGACCGCCGCCGGCCACCGGCAGCAGCCGGGCCAGTCCCTCGTGCTCGTCCACCGCCGACTGCACCGCCACGGTCGCCGCCGCCACCGTCTCACCGAGCACGATCAGGGTGAACAGGCCGTACCGCTCCGCGATGTGGTGCGGGTGCCAGCTGGTCCGGAGCCGCAGTTCGGCGATCACCGGCACGGACAGCTCGGCCGCGATGCCGATCGGGATCACGTACGCCCGGGCGTCGTGCGGCAGCAGCAGCATCACCACCCAGGCGAGCTGGCAGAGCGTGATGCCGGCCGCGTAGCGCAGTGCCACCCCGCGGGCCTGCCCCTCCTCGCCGGCCGCCGCGCGCAGCCACTGGGTGACCATCGCCAGCCGCATCACCACGTAGCCGACGACCGACAGCACCAGGTCCTGCTCGGCGAACATCCGGGGCACCCCGGCGGCGAGGATCAGCACCCCGGCGATCTGGACCAGCGTGGTGACCCGGTAGGGGACGTCGTCGCAGTCGTAGGCGGAGGCGAACCAGGTGAAGTTCATCCAGGCCCACCAGATCGCGAAGAAGGCGAAGACGTACCCGCGCAGGCCGTCCCCGTAGTGGCCGGCGGCCAGGTCGTGGGCGAGCTCCCGACCGGCCTGGCCGACCGCGACCACGAAGCAGAGGTCGAAGAAGAGCTCCAGCGGGGTGGCGACCCGGTGCGGCTCGTTCCGGCTGCGCGGGACCATCCGGCGCACCGGACGCGGGTCGACGTGGTGCGGGCGGGGTGCTGCGGCGGGATCGCTGGTCATGGACGGGTCTCCGGGCTTCGGGGCGGGCGGGCTGTACCCGCCGCATCCTGGCAGCGGCCCGGGCCCGGCGCACGCACCGGCGCGGCCGCCCCGCGCCCGGCCGGAGCGCCCCCACGCCCGCGCGGGAGACCGCTCGGGCCCCCCGGGCGCGCCACGTCGACCCGCGCCCGGTACGCCCGCACGCCGCTCCCGCACCGCGCCGCTCCGGGCACCCAGGTCCGTTCTGCCTTGCCGTCAGCGAGAGTTGACGACGCGGTGCGCGAACCGGGTGACAGCACGACGGGTTTCCGGCGCGCCCCCGCCGGACGGCCCGGCCACCCGGATGTCCCCGCTAGATTTTCCTCGGTTGGAGGCGCGCGGGTCCGGACGGACCCCACGACACGGGTGCCTGCGGGCATCGCGGAAGGTCAAGACCGGTGGCAGGACAGCGGGGGCGGCAGAGCCGTTCCACCCGTGTCCGCGCCACCGGCCTCGTGATCACCGCGCTGCTCGCCAGCGCCCGCCGTGCCGTCGACGCCCGCCGTGCCGCCGGCGCCACCACCGCCGCGGTGGCGGCCGCTACTTCTCCCAGCCCACCGTGGTGTAGTCGACGCTCGCCAGGCCGAACGCGCCGTAGTTCGCCAGGCCCTTGCGGCTCGCGACGACCGTCGGCCGCTGGTACAGCTCGACGGTGTGGCCGAGCTCCCAGATCTTGGCGTCCGCCTGGTTGTACAGCTTCGCGGCCTCCACCGGGTCGATGGTGCCGGCCGCCTTCTTGAGCAGCCCGTCGATCTCGGGCGTGCCGAGCTTGGAGTAGTTGCCGAAGACGTTGTCGCCCTGCGGCAGGCGGAAGTTGCTGAGGCTGCTGGAGAGCGGGAACGAGTCGGTGTTGCGCCAGCTGGCGATGGAGAACTTGCCCGGGTTGACGTACTTGGTGAAGAAGTCGTTGCTCGGGACCTTGTCGAGCTCGACCTTCACACCCGCCGCCAGCCACATCGACTGGGCCGCGGTGGCCAGGTCGAGCTGGGCCTGCGGAGCGGCGTCGGTGAGCACCCAGTGCAGGGTCAGCGGCTGGCCGTCCTTGGTGCGCGGCTGCCCGCTGCCGGCCTCCTTCCAGCCCGCCTCGTCCAGCGCCTTCTTGGCAGCGGCCAGGTCGAACTTGGCCCACTCGCCCGAGTTGTCCTGGTAGCCGGCCTGGTTGGGCATGAAGATGTGGTTGCCCAGCGGCTTGAACTCCACCGGCACGCCGTTGTTGGCGATCTTGATCAGCGAGGGGCGGTCCAGTGCCTTGCCGAGCGCCTGGCGCACCTTCTGGTCCGCCAGCGGGCCGCCGCCGCCGAACGAGATGTGCACCTCGTCCCACGGGCTGGCGGTCCGGATCACCGCGTCCTTGGCGTCCTTGAGCTGCCCGTACGCGGTGGCGGTGCCCGCCGTGGCGAAGTCGATCTCGTTGTTCAGGAACGCCTGGGTGGTCGCCGACTGGGACATCACCCGGAAGGTGATCTTCTCGACCTTGGGCTTGTTCCCCCACCAGGCCGGGTCCGGGACCAGCGTGATGGTCTGCGCGGTCTTGTCCGCCGTACCGATCTTCAACGCGCCGGCGGTGATCGGGATCTTCTCGACCCAGCCCTTGTTGAAGTCGTCGGCCGTGCTGATCCCGGCTGCCGGGATCAGCGGGCGGAACAGGTTCTGCCAGTCCGCGTACGGCTCCGAGAAGCTCACCTTGACCTCGGAGGCGTCGGCGCCCTGCTCGATCCCGGAGATCAGCTCGTAGCCGGAGGAGTCGGCGATGTTGTAGCCGTCCTTCTTGCCCCCGCTGGCCTCCCAGTCCGCCTTGAAGTCCAGGTAGCCGAGCGGCTTGCCGTCCGACCACTTGGCCTTCGGGTTCAGCTTGTAGGTGACGACCTGCGGCGAGGTCGAGGTGACCTTGGCGTCCACCAGGTAGTCGGGGGCCGGCTTGAAGGTGCCGGTCTCGTCCGTGGTGAAGAGGTTCGGCTCCAGGGCCCGCATGATCTCGACCGCGTCCCCGTAGCGGCCGTCCACCTGGAACGGGTTCCACTGGGTGATCCACTGGTAGAGCGGGAACCGGACCTCCCCGCCGTCGCGCAGCTGGTCCGGCGACTTGGCGTTGACGTCGATCGCGCCCTGTCTCGGGGGCTCGCTCTTGGCCACCTTGTCGGCCGACCCGCCGCCGCCCGAACTGCACGCGGTGGCGGCCAGCGCGACGGCCAGGGCGAGCACGGCGGCCCGGCCGGCACGGCGTACGGGCGTGGTGGAAGCGTCCATGAGGGTTCCCCCCGGGTGAAATCCATCAGGTTGGTGAGGGTTGAGCGTCGCGAGGTGTGGCGAAGCTTGAGCGTGGGCAGCCAAGTCGGTGCCGGCGGAGCGAACGTAACAGCCGATCAGCACGAGTACCAGGGGGCGGAGTTCACACCTGATCCAAACGAAACGGGCGGCAACACTGCCGCAACACCCCGGCCTTGAGCCGGTGCAACACTCCTGACCTGGACATTCCCCGACGGCTCCACCAGGGCCACCGACCGAAGGCCACCCACCGATGCCCACCCCACGCGTCGGCCCCGCCCCCACCCCGGGCGGCCGCTGATGCTCCGCTACCTGGCGAAGCGGCTCAGCTACTACGCGGTGCTGCTGATAGCCGCCGTGTTCCTGGCGTACGCGCTGTCCGCCGCCGCCCTCCAGCCGCGCGCCTACTTCGAGGCCAAGGTGCCGCGACCGGCCGCCGCCTCGGTCGAGCGCCAGCTCACCGACCTCAACCTGAACGACCGCACCCCCGTCGTCGAGCGCTTCGGCCGCTGGGCCGGCGACCTGCTCCACGGGGACCTCGGGCGCACCATCCACGACACCCCGGTGGCGGACGACTTCGGCCGGCGGATCTGGGTGTCACTGCGCCTGCTGCTCATCGGCAGCCTGCTCGGGATGGCCCTGGGCGTGGCCGCCGGGGCCTGGAGCGCGGTGCGCCAGTACCGGATATCCGACCGGCTGCTCACCGTCTTCTCCTTCGTGATGCTCTCCACCCCGGTCTTCCTGGTCGCGCTCTTCCTCAAGAACGGCGCCATCGCCGCCAAGGACGTCGCCGGCCACGAGGTGATCCCCTTCACCGGCTACGAGACCCCCGGGCTGGCCGGCGGGATCGGCGCCCACCTCGGCGACTGGGCGCTGCACCTGCTGCTGCCCACCCTCTCGCTGGCGCTCGGCGGCCTCGCCACCTACAGCCGCTACCAGCGCGGCACCATGCTCGACGTGCTCGGCTCCGACTACCTGCGCACCGCCGAGGCCAAGGGCCTCACCCGCGGCCGCGCCCTGGTCAAGCACGGGCTGCGGACGGCGGTGATCCCGATGTCGACGATGTTCGCCTACAGCTTCCTGGGCATCTTCACCGGCGCCGCCTTCACCGAGACCATCTTCGGCTGGCACGGGATGGGCGAGTGGTTCATCCAGTCCATCAACGAACAGGACGTCAACTCGGTCGTCGCCGTGAACCTGTTCGCCGCGGTGGTGGTGCTCGCCTCCGGCTTCCTCGCCGACACCCTGCACGCCGCCCTCGACCCGCGCGTGCGGTCCTGACCGGAGGAGAGCCGCCATGACCGCCGTCACCACGGAACCCGCCGAGCCCGCCGAGCCCGCCCGGTCCACCGGTTCCGCCGTACCCGCTCCGCCCGCCGCACCCGCCGCACCGGCCGCACCCGTGCTGCCGCTCGTCGCGGGCGCCCCGGGCGCGCTCGACCTACCCGCCGTCGCGGCCGCACCGGGCGTCGCCGCCCCGCCCGTCGACGCCCCCGCGGCGGCCGGCCGCGGCCGGCTCGTCCTGGCCCGGCTGCTCGCCGCCCGCTGGGCGGTGGCCGGCACCGTCGTCGTCCTGCTGCTGTTCGCGCTCGCCTTCGGCGGCCAGTACCTCACCCCCTGGGACTACGCCACCCCCGACTACACCGCCCTGCGCCAACCCCCCTCCGGCAGCCACTGGTTCGGCACCAACGGGGTCGGCCAGGACGTCTTCGCGCAGACCGTCCGCGGACTGCAGAAGTCCCTGGTGATCGGCCTGCTGGTGGCGCTGTTCTCGACCGTGCTGGCCTCCCTGGTCGGTGCCTGCGCCGGGTACTTCGGCGGCTGGACCGACCGGGTGCTGATGTTCCTGGTCGACCTGATGCTGGTCTTCCCCAGCTTCCTGATCATCACGATCATCTCGCCCCGGCTGAAGGGCACCGGCTGGCTCGCCTTCGTGCTGCTGCTCGCCCTCTTCAACTGGATGATCACTGCCCGGGTGGTCCGCTCGATGACCATCTCGCTGCGCGAGCGCGAATTCGTCCGCGCCGCACAGTTCATGGGGGTGCGGCCGCTGCGCGTCATCACCCGGCACGTCCTGCCGAACGTCGCCTCCTTCCTCATCATCGACGCCACCATCGCGGTCGGCGGCGCCGTGATGAGCGAGACCGCGCTCTCCTACTTCGGCTTCGGTGTGAAGGCCCCCGACGTCTCGCTCGGCACCCTGCTCGCCGCCGGGACCAGCGACGCCCCGGTGTTCCCCTGGCTGTTCTACTTCGCCGCCGGGCTGCTGGTGCTCTTCGTCCTGGCCGTCAACCTGATCGGGGACGGGCTGCGCGACGCCCTCGACCCGACCACCGAGATCGCCCGGACCCCTCGTAGGACTCGTAGGAAGCGCGGAAGAACGTGACCACCACCGTCGAGACCCCGCTGCTGGCCGTCCGCGACCTGCGGGTCGACTTCACCGGACCGCGCGGCGCCACCGTCCCCGCCGTCCGCGGCGTCGACCTCAGCCTGCGCCGAGGCGAGACCCTGGGCATCGTCGGCGAGTCCGGCTCCGGCAAGTCCGTGACCGCCCTGGCGGTGCTCGGACTGCTGCCGGGCACCGCCCGGGTCCGGGGCTCGGTGGCCCTGGACGGCAGGGAGCTGGTCGGCCTGCCAGGCCGTGAGCTCGCCGCCATCCGCGGCAGCCGGGTCGCCATGGTCTTCCAGGACCCGCTCTCCGCCTTCACGCCCGTCTACCGGATCGGCGACCAGATCGTCGAGGCGCTCCGGATCCACCAGCGCCTCGACAAGCAGGCCGCCCGCGAACGGGCCGCCGAACTGCTCGACCTGGTCGGCATCCCGGCCCCGGACCGCGCGCTGGACAGCTTCCCGCACGAGTTCTCCGGCGGGATGCGCCAGCGCGCGATGATCGCCATGGCCATCGCCAACGACCCCGACATCCTGCTCGCCGACGAGCCCACCACCGCCCTGGACGTCACCATCCAGGCCCAGGTGCTCGACGTCCTGCGCACCGCCCAGCGCGAGACCGGCGCCGCGCTCGTCCTGGTCAGCCACGACCTCGGAGTGATCGCCGGGATGGCCGACCGGGTCGCCGTGATGTACGCGGGCCGGGTGGTCGAGACGGCCGGCGTGGACGAACTCTTCGCCGCGCCCCGCCACCCCTACACGCTGGGCCTGATCGGCGCGGTGCCGAGGCTGGACGGCCGGGGCGGACCGCTGGTGCCGATCCCCGGCGCCCCCGCGCCGATGGCCGAACTGCCGCCCGGCTGCCCGTTCGCCGCGCGCTGCCCGCTGGTCGAGGAGCGGTGCCGGACGGCGGAACCGGACCTGGGCGGACCGGCGGCGTCCGGCGGGAGTGCCGAGGAGGCGCACCTGGCCGCCTGCGTGCGGGCCGGGGAACTGGCCGAACTCCGGCCCGCGCCCGCCGAGGTCTACCCCGTACCGCCGGTGCCACCGGCCGCGGCCGCCGTGTCCGGGCCGCGCGGGGAGCGCCCGGCGGTGCTCTCCGTCAGCGGCCTCACCAAGACGTTCCCGCTGCTCAAGGGCACCGTCTTCAAGCGCCGGATCGGCGAGGTCTACGCCGTGGACGGAGTCGAGCTGGACATCCGGCAGGGCGAGACGCTCGGCCTGGTCGGCGAGTCCGGCTCCGGGAAGTCCACCACGCTGTTCGAGCTGCTGCGGCTCGCGAAGCCGGAGTCGGGCCGGATCGAGCTACTCGGGCAGGACACCGCCGGGCTCTCCCGCTCGGCCGCCCACCGGATGCGGTCCCACCTGCAGATCGTCTTCCAGGACCCGATGGCCAGCCTCGACCCCCGGATGCCGATCGGTGACATCGTCGCCGAACCGCTGCGGGCCCAGGGCACCGACCGTGCGGAGATCGGCCGCCGGGTGCCCGGACTGCTGCGGCAGGTCGGCCTGGATCCGGCGCACGCCGTCCGCTACCCGCACCAGTTCTCCGGCGGACAGCGCCAGCGGATCTCGATCGCCCGGGCCCTGGCCGTCCGGCCGAAGCTGCTGGTGCTGGACGAACCGGTCTCCGCGCTGGACGTCTCCATCCAGGCCGGGGTGCTCAATCTGCTCCAGTCGCTCAAGGCCGAGCTGGGCCTGTCCTACCTCTTCGTCTCGCACGACCTGTCGGTGATCAGGCACCTCGCGGACCGGGTGAGCGTGATGTACCTCGGGCGGACCGTCGAACAGGGCGAGGTCTCCGCCGTCTTCGAGCGGCCCCGGCACCCGTACACCCGGGCGCTGCTCTCCGCCGTGCCGCTGCCGGACCCGGCCGCCGAGCGGGCCCGCAGCCGCATCCTGCTGGCCGGCGACCCGCCCTCGCCGACCGCGCGGCGCACCGGCTGCCCGTTCCGCACCCGCTGCCCCGTCTACGCCGGGCTCGAAGCCGCGGCGCGGAAGCGCTGCGAGACCGAGGCCCCGCCGCTGACCGGCCCCGCGCCGGACCTGGACCACCAGGCGGCCTGCCACTACCCGGAGTAGTGGCACCCGGCGGCGCCGACCGTCACCGCGCGTGACCGGATCGTCTCGATTCGGCAGATCGGCCGGACTCCGTGTAATGTCGTGCGGGTCAGCAGGCGCCGCTAGCTCAGTTGGTTAGAGCAGCTGACTCTTAATCAGCGGGTCCGGGGTTCGAGTCCCTGGCGGCGCACATGGCAAGGTCTCAGGCCGTCCACTCCGGTGGGCGGCCTGAGGCGTTTCCGGGGCCTGCGCCGGGAGGCTCCGGCGCGGGGCTCAGCGGGTGTCCAGGATCGCCGAGGCCACCGCGTCCGGGCGGTCGAACATCAGCAGGTGCCCGGCCGGGGCCGTGCTGCGGAAGTCGCCCCCGAGCAGCGCGGCGAGACCGCGCTGCTCGGCCAGCCGGGCCCGGGTGCGGCTGCCGCGGCACCCGTCGTCGGCGGCGAGCACGGTGACCGGCAGTCCGGGCGGCAGCGGTGCGGTGCCCCGCAGTTCGTCCAGTTCGGCGGCCATGTCGAGGTAGCACGCGTTCTCCCGGAGCAGGGCGCGCAGGGCGCGCCCGGTCCGGTAGCAGTGCCGGACCAGCGGCGCCGGGGCGAGGTCCTCGTGGCGGACGGTGGTCGCCCGGGCGACCAGCCCGCGCACGGTGGGCCCGAGCAGGTACGGCGCCGCGACGGCCGTGGCCGCGCCCGCGACCGCGCGGGCCGCCAGGTCGCGCAGCCCCGGGGCCGGCAGCGGCCGCGGGTCCGGCTCGACGCTGCCGTCCAGCAGGACCAGCCCGGCCGTCCGGCCCGGGTGGAGCCGCGCGAAGGCCTCGACGTGGAACCCCGCCAGCGAGTGGCCCGCCACCGTGCACGGCTCGCGCAGTCCGAGCGCGTCCAGCACGCCCCGGATGCGGGCCGCCTCCCCCGCCGCCGTCGGGGCGGGCCGGGTGGCGGGCTCGGAGGCGCTCAGCCCGTACCCGGGCCGGTCGAAGCGGACCACCGTCCGGTAGGGGGCGAGGAAAGGCACCACGAGGTCCCAGTCGAACCAGCTGCTGCCCAGCCCCCCGGTGAGCAGGCAGACCGGTCCGCCGCCCTCGGTGCGCACGTGCAGGGGCGTCCCGTCGATCCGCAGGAACATCGCGGAGCCGCGGGCCGCCGGTCCGGTCATCGCGGTTCCACCCCCTCGCCCGCCGGCCGGAGCGGCAGGGCGGCGACGGCGAGCCGTGTCCCCCGGCGGCCGGGGCGGGAGCTGGGCACGTTCCCACCCTAACCGGGCACGAACTCCGCCCCAACCGGGTGGAAACGGGCGCCGTGCCGGGGGTGGACGGGCCCTTCGCCCCCGGTGGTTCGGGGCACCCGGCCGGACCGTGTATTGTTCTCCAGGTCAGCAGGCGCCGCTAGCTCAGTTGGTTAGAGCAGCTGACTCTTAATCAGCGGGTCCGGGGTTCGAGTCCCTGGCGGCGCACAGACACTTGGGGAGCCTCTCGCAGTCGCGAGAGGCTCCCTGATTTTTTGCCCTTCGACGTCCGTTTTGCGTGTGATGTCGGTCTCGCTTGCCGCTTCGGCGGAGCCAACCGGCCCGCTCGGCACGTCCTGGGCTGTACACCGGAAACGGGGCAAAGGTCCCCAACCGTCGACATTCCCGTTTTGTGCTGGCCGCACGGTTCGCCCGCAGGAAAGGCTGCCGCTTTGTCCCCAAACACCCGGAGCGGCCGACGCCCGCCGTCCCTCGGGCTCCGCCCGGTGGAGCGCCTGAAGCGCTCGCCGGAGGGTCCGGCCGGCGGCCGCAGGCCGCGCCGCCCGAAGCGCACCGGCTGGCGCCGGCTGATCCCGACCTGGCGGATGAGCCTGCTCGGCCTCGCGGCCGCGCTGCTGCTCGGCGTCGGCCTGTTCGCCCTGGGCATCGCCCTGGTGAAGGTGCCGGACGCGCACGCCGCCGCGACCGCCCAGAGCAACACCTGGCTCTACCAGGACGGCTCGGTGGTCGCCCGGACCGGCCAGACCAACCGGCAGAACGTCGGCCTGGACAAGGTCTCCCCCGCCGCCCAGCACGCCGCGCTGGCCGCCGAGGACCGCAACTTCTACCACGAGGGCGCCGTCAACGTGTCCGGTCTGGTCCGCGCCGCCGTCAACACGGCCAAGGGCGAGGGCACCCAGGGCGGCTCGACGATCACCCAGCAGTACGTGAAGAACACCTACCTGAACCAGAAGCAGTCCGTCACCCGGAAGGTGAAGGAACTCTTCATAGCGATCAAGGTGGACGCCACCGAGACCAAGGACGCCGTCCTGTCCGGCTACCTCAACACCTCGTACTACGGGCGCGGCGCCTACGGGATCCAGGCCGCCGCCCAGCAGTACTTCGGTGTCGACGCCGCCGCGCTCGACCCGGCGCAGGGGGCCTACCTGGCCGCCCTGCTGAACGCCCCGAGCGCCTACGACGTGGCCACCGCCACCCCGGCCGGCAAGCAGAACGCGGTCAACCGCTGGAACTACGTCCTGGACGGCATGGTGAAGGAGGGCTGGCTCTCCGCCGAGGAGCGGGCCGCCACCGCCTTCCCCGACGTCAAGGGCCCGCAGGCCCAGCTCGGCCTCTCCGGTCAGGCCGGCTACCTGGTCAACGCGGCGACCGAGTACCTCACCGCCAACAACGTCATCACCGAGTCCGAGCTGGCCAAGGGCGGCTACACCATCAAGCTGAGCGTCGACCCGGCGCGCCAGCAGGCCCTCCAGGACTCGGTCCAGGCGCAGCTGCACGACACCCTCGACCCGGACAAGCGGAAGAAGGACGCGAACGCCCAGGCCGGCGCCGTCTCCGTCGACCCGAGGACCGGTGCCGTGGTCGCCCTCTACGGCGGCGTCGACTACACCAAGCACTACGTGGACAACGCCACCCGCCGGGACTACCAGGCCGGGTCCACCTTCAAGGCGATCGCCCTGGCGGCGGCCCTGGAGAACGGCGCCAAGACCCAGTCCGGCCAGACCGTCACCCCGCGCACCGTCTACGACGGCACCAGCGGGCGCAAGGTCCGCGGCGGCAAGGGCACCCCGTACGCGCCGCCGAACGAGGGCGACAAGAGCTACGGCCAGGTCACCCTGCAGCAGGCCACCGACTGGTCGGTGAACTCGGTGTTCGCCCAGCTCGCCCAGGACACCGGCCTGCAGAAGGTCCGCGACACCGCCGTCGCGCTCGGCCTGCCCAGCAACACCCCCGGGCTCGACCCGGTGCCGTCCATCCCGCTCGGCGCCGCCACCCCGAGCGTGCTCGACATGGCCGGCGTGTACGCCACGCTGGACAACGGCGGCAAGCAGATCACCCCCTGGCTGGTGCAGTCGGTGGACCGCGAGGGCGAGGCGCTCGCGCTGCCGGCCCACAAGACCACCCAGGCGGTCGGCGAGGAGACCGCCCGCCAGGTGACCTCGATGCTGGAGGGCGTCGTCGGCGACCCGGGCGGCACCGGCTGGCGGGCGAAGTCGCTGGGCCGCCCGGTCGCCGGCAAGACCGGGACGACGGACGACCAGAAGTCGGTCTGGTTCGTCGGGTACACCCCCGAGCTGGTGACCTCGGTGGCGCTGTTCGGCCAGGACCCGGGCAGCGGCGCCCAGGTCAGCCTCAGCGGTACCGGCGGGATCGACGGCGCGGCGGGCGGCCAGTACCCCACGCAGATCTGGACGAGCTACATGAAGGCCGCGCTCAAGGGGCAGCCGGTCACCGACTTCGCCGAGCCCTCGGGCAAGGACTGGTCGGGCGGCAGCGGCACGGCCGGCACCGCCGACAGCTCGCCGTCGCCGTCCGGGTCGGCCTCGCCGTCGGCCACGCCCGGGAGCGGCGCGACCGGCGGGACGACCGGCGGCGCGGGCAACGGCTCCGGCCCGACCGGCACGCCGGGCGGCCCGGGCGGCTCCGCCGGTACGGACCAGGACGGCTCGCGGTCCGGTGGCGCGACCACCGCACCGACCCAGCAGCCGACCCAGCAGCCGACCTCCCAGCCGACCGGCCGGCCCACCCGGTCGCCGCAGCCGACCACCGGGCCCAGCACGGCCCCGACCACCGGGCCGACCACCGCGCCCCAGCCTTCGGGCGGCACGGGGACGGGCACGGGGTCCGGTTCGGGCACGGGCGCGGGGTCGCCGGCGGGGGCCGGCACGGGCACCGGGCAGTAGCCGGCCGCGGGCGTCGTCGCCCGACGGGCCCGGAGCGGAGCCACCCGGCTCCGCTCCGGGCCCGTTCCGCGTTCCCGCGGGCAGGGCGGCCACCGTGGCGGACCCCGCCACTGCGCACAGTTCAGTGCAGGACCAAATGACGAAATGGCGCCTTACCGAATCGGCGGTATGACTGTCACAATGCCTCGGTGCACAGCTCAAAGCCCCTGACCGGCCACGCTCCGGGCAGAACTCTCGGCCTCTCCCTCGCCCTGGTCTCCGCGTTCGCCTTCGGCGGCTCCGGCACCGCCGCCAAGCCGCTGATCGAGGCGGGACTCTCACCGCTGCACGTGGTCTGGCTCCGGGTGACCGGCGCCGCCGTGGTCCTGCTCCCGCTGGCCTACCGCCACCGGGCCGCCGTGCTCCGCCGGCCCGGCCTGCTGATCGGCTTCGGGCTGCTCGCCGTCGCCGGCGTCCAGGCCTGCTACTTCGCGGCGATCTCCCGGATCCCGGTCGGCGTCGCCCTGTTGATCGAGTACCTCGGACCGCCGCTGCTCATCGGCTACGTGAAGTTCGTCCAGCGCAAGCCGATCAGCCGGGGCGCCGCCGTCGGCGCCGGGGTGGCCGTGGCCGGTCTGGCCTGCGTGGTGGAGGTCTGGAACGGCCTGGGCTTCGACGCGCTGGGCGTGCTCTTCGCCCTCGGGGCGGCCTGCTGCCAGGTCGGCTACTTCGTGCTGGCCGACGCCGGCAGCCGGGGCGACCGCCCGGTCGACCCGATCGCCGTCAGTGCCTTCGGGCTGCTGATCGGCGCGGTCGTACTCACCGTCCTCACCCGCCCCTGGGAGGCCGACTGGGGGCTGCTCGGCGGGCAGGTCGTGATGAACGGGCACTCGCTGCCCGCACTGCTCCCGGCCGCCTGGATGGTCCTGGTCGCGACCGTGCTCGCCTACCTGACCGGCGTGGTCTCCGTCCGGCACCTGTCGCCGCCGGTCGCCGGGGTGGTGGCCAACCTGGAGGCGGTCGTCGCCACCGTGCTGGCCTGGATCCTGCTCGGCGAGCACCTGGGCCTGCCGCAGACGGCCGGCGGCCTGCTGGTGCTGGCGGGCGCGTTCGCGGCCCAGGCGAGCAAGCCGTCCCCCGCCGCGGCACCGGTGGAGGTCGCGGCACCGACGGACGACCTGACGGGGGCGGGAGCGGGGGCGACCGCGCCCGGCGAGCGCCTGGCGCGGACCGCCGAGGCCCCGGACGACGGGGAGCGGGGAACCGCCGCGGTCAGCGGCCGACCCAGCCGAACCAGTCGAGGTGACTGAGCGGCCACACGACGGCCGCCACCGGCCCGACCACGTTGTCCACCGGTACGGCGCCGCCGCCCGGGCCCCGCTGGTGGTAGCGCGAGTCGGCGGAGTCGCTCCGGTGGTCGCCCTCCACCCAGACGTACCCCTGGGGCACGGTCACCGGACCGAAGTCCAGCCCCGCGCAGGAGTCGTCGCCGGGGTGGAGGTAGGGCTCGTCCACCTTCGCCCCGTCGACCGTCAGCGTGGTGCCGGAGCACTGCACGGTCTGGCCGCCGGTCGCGATGACCCGCTTGACCAGGTAGTTGTCGTCCTTCGGCGGCACCAGGCCGACGAAGCCCAGCACCGAGCCCACGGCCCGGGTGACCGGGTTCCCGTCGGTCGGCTGGGGCGGCAGCCAGTCGCCCGGGTCCTTGAACACCACCGGCTGGCCGGGCTCCGGCTCCCAGCCGGTGAGCGGAGCGAGCTTGTTCACGCCGACCCGGTCGCCGATCCGCAGGGTGTTCTCCATGGACCCGGACGGGATCATGAACACCTGGAACAGGCAGGTCTTGATCAGCAGCGCGACCAGCAGGCCGACCGCGGCCATCACCGGGATCTCGATCCACCAGGGCCGCGGACGGCGCCCCGACCGGCGGGCCTTCGGGCTCCTGGGCCCCTTGCCGCCCCTCGACGCCTTGCGCGACTGCGCCCGGCGGGCTTCCGCCCGGCCACCGGGAGCACCGTCGGCGCCGCGTCCGGGGCCGGCGGCCGGGGCCTGAGCGCTCCCGGCATCGCCGTGCGTTTCGGGCAGGTTCACCGCCATCGTCGCTGCTCCACCTCTCCGGCTGGGGGAACCTGCACGCTACGCCACCCGGGAAGCCACGCGAAATCGCGCTTTTACCCGTGCCAGACATCGCGGACCCCTCCCGCCGGGGGCCGGCCGGCCTCCGGGACGCGGCCCGGCGCGGGCGCCGGAACGCGGGGAGGAGCGGAGGGACACGAAGGAACGCGAGGAAGCGCGGGCCGATGCGGTCAGGCGCGGGCGATGGCCTCGTGGTGGCGGATGACCTCGGCGATGATGAAGGTGAGGAACTTCTCCGCGAACACCGGGTCCAGGTGGGCGCCGGCCGCCAGCTCCCGCAGGCGGCGGATCTGGTCGCGCTCCCGCGCCGGATCGGCCGGGGGCAGCTTGTGCTCGGCCTTGAGCCGGCCGACCCGCTGGGTCGCCTTGAACCGCTCCGCCAGCATGTGGACCACCGCGGCGTCGATGTTGTCGATGCTCTCGCGCAGGCTGGTCAGCTCGGCCCGGACGGCGTCGTCGATCCCGTCGGACGGTCCGGTCTCGGGGGTCGTGGGGTGATCCGTCATCGGGGCGGCTCCGCGGCTCTCTTAGGGTGGGCACCCGACCGTCCGTCGGCCGGGGCTCGGGCCCGGGCAAATCTAACAGGGCACTCGCCGCGCATCCGCACCATTTGGCTCAGCCGTCCACGATCCGGACGCCGGCCGGACCGGTGACCGGACCGGTGACCGGACCGCGGATCGGCCGCCCGGCCAGGGCCGTTGCCGGCCGGCGGGCGGACCGGCCGCCGTCGGGCGCGGCGCCCTGGAGCGTTACCCGTGATCGCCCCCCCGGCCTGCCCGTAGGCTGGTGCGCGGCATGACCGGAAGTGACGGGACGGCAGTCCCCCAGTAATGGAGGTACCGATCGTGGCAACCACTCGCACCGCGCACACCGAATGGGACGGCAGCCTGCTCGACGGCAAGGGTCTGGTGACCTTCGACTCGTCCGGCATCGGCGAGTTCCCGGTTTCCTGGCCGGCGCGCGCCGAGACGCCGAACGGCAAGACCAGCCCGGAGGAGCTCATCGCGGGCGCGCACTCCGCGTGCTTCTCGATGGCCCTTTCGCACGGCCTCACCGGCGCGGGCAACCCGCCCACCAAGCTGCAGACCAAGGCGGACGTCACCTTCCAGCCCGGCACCGGCATCACCGGCATCCACCTGACCGTCGTCGGCGAGGTGCCCGGCCTCGACGAGGCGGGCTTCGTGAAGGCCGCGGAGGACGCCAAGGCGAACTGCCCGGTGAGCCAGGCCCTGACCGGGACGACCATCACCCTGACGGCCACGCTGGCCTGACGCACCGCCGCCCGCCGCTCCCCGGCGGCGCGCTCCCAGCGCTCGACAAGCGCCCGGGGCGCACTTGTGGAGCACACGCCCCTGGCGCACATCATGTGATGTGTACCGGGGGCGTCTGCATGTACCACCTCAGATGCCGTGAAAGCAGGCAAATCACCCTGGCGGCGGTCACCGCGTGTTGCCGCCGCGTCCTATGATCGGCCGCAGCGCCCTGTTCTTCACGCGGATCCCCCACGCGAACGCTCCACAGCGAGCGTTGCGCACCGGACCGTGAGGACCTCGACAGGGCGCGGGAGCCGGCCGCCGCAGTTCCAGGTGACCGGCCTGACCAGCATCAAGCGTCAGCAGCGGACGGGAGCATGCCGTGCCGGGCCAGAACGAGGGGGCCGACGCACACGCAAGCGTGCGGCACGAACAACCGCACCAGCACCACCACCTCACCTTTCCGCACCTCCGCCCGGCCCGGGGCACCGACGGGGCACCCGGTGCCCCGTCGGACGGCGCGTCCGACGCGGGGTCAGGGCGGGGGCCGAGGGCCGACGATGCGGCGGGCGCCGCCCGCTGTCCCACCTGCTCGGCCCCGCTCGCCGACGGAACGCACCGGCCCGCCGACCCGGCCGGTCCCGCCCCCGCTCCCACGCCCGGGAGCACCGACCGCCTGCTGGCCGCGCTGAGCGCCAGCGAGTCCCGGTTCCGGGCCGCCTTCTGCGACGCCGGGATCGGCATGGCGCTGCTCGACCCCGACGACCGCATCATCGAGGTCAACCCGGCCTTCGCCACCCTGGTCGGCTGCGGGGTCGTCGACCTGGTCCGCACCCACATCCACGACATCATCGACCCGGAGGGCATGCCCGACCGGCTCTTCCCCGAGCTGGTCCGCGGTGACCGGGAACGCGTCCGGGTGGAGAAGCAGCTCAAGCACCGCGAGGGCCGCACGGTGTGGAGCAAGGTGACCATCTCCCTGATCCGGGACGGCGCCGGCAACCCGCAGTACACGCTCGCCATGGTCGAGGACATCACCGAACAGCGCCGGCTCGGCGACCGCCTGGAGTACCAGGCGCTGCACGACCCGCTGACCCGGCTCCCCAACCGGACCTTCTTCTTCGACCGGCTCGACGCGGCCTGCCTCACGGCCGGGAACACCGCGACCGCGCCGGGGACCGCGGAGACGGCTGCGGACCGGCCGGACGGCCGTCGGGTCGGGGTCTGCTACCTGGACCTCGACGGCTTCGCCGCGATCAACGAGACCCTCGGCCACCACATCGGCGACCAGCTGCTGATCGCGGTCGCCGCCCGGCTCCGGCACGGCGTCTCCGACCACAGCTCCCACCTGGTCGCCCGGATGGGCGGCGACGAGTTCGCCGTCCTGGTGGCCGACAGCCGGGGCAGCGAGCAGCTCACCGAACTGGCCGCCCGGCTCCTCGAAGCGCTGGAACGCCCCTTCGACGTGTCCGGGCACCGGCTGGCGGTCACCGCCAGCGTCGGCGTCGTCGAACGGTCGGTGCACGAGACCACGCCCGCCGACCTGGTCAAGGACGCCGACTCCACGCTGTACTGGTCGAAGGCCGACGGCCGGGCCCGCTGGACCCTCTACGACCCGGACCGGGGCGCCCACCAGCTGACCCGTCAGCTGCTCGCCACCGCGCTCCGTCCGGCCCTGGAGCGCGGCGAGTTCACCGTCGAGTACCAGCCGCTCGTCGGCCTCGCCGACGGCGCCGTGCACGGTGCCGAGGCCCTGGTCCGCTGGCGCCACCCGCGCTACGGGACGCTCTCGCCCGACCGCTTCATCCCGCTCGCCGAGGAGTCCGGCGCGATCGTGCCGCTGGGCACCTGGGTGCTGGAGGAGTCCTGCCGCCAAGCCCGGCGCTGGCTCACGGAGTTCCCGGACAACGAGACCTTCGTGAGCGTCAACCTGGCCGCCCGTCAGATCTGGGACTCCGACGTGGTCGCCGACGTGGCCCGGGCCCTGGAGAGCTCCGGCCTGCCGGCCCGGCTCCTGCAACTGGAGATCACCGAGAGCGCGTTGCTCGGCCCCGGCGGGCGGCCGCTGCAGTCCCTGCAGGCCCTCGCCGACATGGGCGTCCGGATCGCCATCGACGACTTCGGCACCGGCTACTCCAACCTCGCCTACCTCTCCCGGCTGCCGGTGCACGTCCTGAAACTGGACGGCACCTTCATCGAGGGCTTCCGCGACCCGGACCCGGCCGGCCGCACCGGCCTCCCCGGGGCCGGCTCGCGCCGGAGCGACGCCGACGAGCAGATCGTCGGCGCCATGGTGCAGTTGGCCCACACGCTCGGGCTGACCGTGACCGCCGAGGGGATCGAGAGCGCGGCGCAGGCCGAGCGGCTGCGGCTCACCGGCTGCGACACCGCGCAGGGCTGGTACTTCGCCAAGCCCGGGGAGGCGGAGCACGTCGCCGCGATACTCCGCGAGCGCCGCCCGCGGCCGGCCACGTCATGACGACGGCCCGGCCGCGCCCCTGGTCGGGGGCCGGCCGGGCCGGGAACCGGACCCGCCGGCGGGCTCAGGCGCCGGCGGCCGCCTCGCCGGTGAGCCCGTAGGCCCGGGCGATCAGCCCGTACGAGCGGTGCCTGGCCTCGTGGCCGTGGATGTGCGAGGTGACCATCAGTTCGTCCACCCCCGTCCGCTTGCGCAGCGACTCCAGCCCGTCGGCGACCTCGCCGGGCGAGCCGAGGACGACGTTGCCCAGCCAGTCGTCCACGAAGTCGGCCTCCACCGGGCTGTACGGGTAGCTCTCCGCCTCCTCTGGGGTGGGGATCGGGCCCGGGTTCCCCCGGCGCAGGCGCAGCATGCCGAGCGCCGAGGAGCGCGCGAGCCTGCGGGCGGCCTCCCGGTCGTCGGCCGCGACCGCGTTCACCCCGATCAGCGCGTACGGCTCGGCGAGCACGGCCGAGGGGCGGAAGGACGACCGGTAGAGGTCGAGGGCCGGGATGGTGTTGGTGCTGCTGAAGTGGTGGGCGAAGGCGAACGGCAGACCGAGCCGGCCGGCCAGCTGGGCGCTGAAGCCGGAGGAGCCGAGCAGCCAGATCGGCGGCCGGCCGGCACTCCGGGGAACGGCCGCGAGCCGGGCGTAGGGGTGGCCGTCCGGGAAGTCGCCGTCGAGGAAGTGGGTCAGCTCGGAGAGCTGCTGGGGGAAGTCGTCGGCCCCCTCGGCGAGGCCGCGCCGCAGCGCCCGGGCGGTCGCGGGGTCGGTGCCGGGGGCGCGGCCGAGCCCGAGGTCGATCCGGCCGGGGTGCAGCGCCTCCAGGAGGCCGAACTGCTCCGCGATCCCCAGCGGCGCGTGGTTGGGCAGCATCACGCCCCCGGACCCGAGCCGCAGCGTCGTGGTGTGGGCCCCGAGGTGGGCGAGCAGGACGGCGGGCGTCGAGCTGGCGACGCCCGGCATGCCGTGGTGCTCGGCGACCCAGAACCGGTGGTAGCCCCACTCCTCGGCGCTGCGGGCCAGGGCCGTGGTCGAGGCCAGCGCCTCGGCCGGGGTGTAGCCGGCGCCCACGGTGGCCAGGTCCAGGATGGAGAGCGGCGCGGGCGCCGAGCCCCGGGCGGTGCCCCGGATCGCCGCGTCGCTCCGCGGTCCGGGCCCGCGCTCCTGCTGGTCGTCGGTGGTCATGCCGTCCGCCCTCCTGGCCGTCCTGCCGGTGTCCGTGTGGCGTCTGGAACGGCCGCGCACCTCGTCCGCGACCCCGCCACTGCCAAGGGGGGTCAACCACGCCGCCGGGCCGGGTGTTCCCGCTCTCCGGCTCCACCGTGCGACCACCCGCCTACCGACCGTTCGGCTGACTCAGAGCCAGCGCGCGAACACGTGTGGCGACTTCACGCCAGCGCGGGAAGTCGCCAGCCGCAGGGCTCGCGACGGGCGGGCGGCGTCCGGCAGGCTAGGACGCAGAGCGGATCACCCAACGGGATCCACTCCCACCTGCAAGGTCGTCGGGCTGGACCAGCACCGATCGATCCCCGCGAGCCCCTGGAACGGCACCCCGCTCCAGGGGCTCGCGTCGTGTGAGGCCGAGCACAGCCGGGGTGCTTCATGGCATGAAAAGTCGAGGCGCTAGCGTTGTCCCCTGCAGCCATCTGCTCCCCCGGGCAGCCTGGAGGGAGTACCTGACTTGGACATCGCGACGGTGATCGGATCCTCATGGATCTGCGCCCTGGCTCTCTGCGCCGTACTCGGCGACGCCTTTCTCCCCTTCATCCCCAGCGGGACGCTGGTCATCCTGGCCGTGCTCAAGACGGCCCAGATAGACGGCGCTCCGGTGGTACTGGGGTTCGGGGTGGCGATCGCCTCCTTCCTGGGAGACCTCCTGCTGCTCCGGCTGGCCCGCCGGGGCGCCCCCTCGCTGCAGCGACGGCTCGAACACCGGCCGCAGCTGGCGGCCAGCGTGGCCCGGGTCCAGCAGGCGCTGGACGGGCGCACCACCGGGGCCGCGGCCGCCATGGTGGTGGTCGCGCGGTTCGTGCCGGCCGGCCGGACCGTGCTGGACCTGGCCATCGGGCACTCCCCCGCCGAGCCGCACCGCTTCCTGCGCTGGTCGGCCCTGGCCGCCCTGGTCTGGGCCGCCTACATCGTCACGCTGGGCTGGCTCAACAGCCACTGGTTCGACACCGCCTGGCTGAGCCTCGCGGTCTCCTGCGCCGCCGCGACCGTGATCAGCACCGCGATCGCCCGGATCGTGCGGCGCAACCGCCGGCTCGTCATCACCTGACGCCGCGCCGCACCGGCGTGGGCGCGGAACCGCGTCGAGGGCTCCTACGGCACCGCAGCGTCGTCGACGCGCGGTGCCGCGCCCGTGCGGCCTCCGCCCCAGCTCTCACTCCGGCCTCCGCCCCTGCGGCGTCGGACCCTGCGGCGTACCGGAGTTCGCGGTTCCGGTCGCGCGCGGAGGACCGCTCGCCCGCCCCCGTCGGGAGCCGATCGCCCAAGAGCGTGCAAAACGTCACAGGACCGCAACAGAAGGCCGGCCGTTGCAGCCGGTCGATGCCGGGCAGGCGTGTTGACTGTTGTTGGACCTCGGGGGCTTCTTCTTCCTTGATGCCTTCCGCGTCCACATGCCATGCTAACGGCGTATTACATATCAATTACCCGATATGACCGGTGCGGCCCACTGGCGCCCTTCGACCCGGCCGGCGGCACCCAGGGGAGACCATGACCAGCATCTCGCGCAGGACCGTGCTCAGCGCCACCGCCGCGACCGTCGCGCTCGGGGCGGCGGCGGCGTGTTCCAGCAGCGGATCGGGTTCAGGATCGAGTTCCTCCGCCCCCGGCGGCGCCGGAACCGGCACCGGCACCGGCGGGCCGGCGGTGACCGGTACGCCGACCAAGGGGGGCGCCAAGGGCACGCCGATCGGGGACGGCTCCACGTCCGACACCGGCCCCCAGCCGAACCAGCCCAAGCCGGAGAAGCTCAAGCCCGGTGAGCGGCCGCCGCAGTTCGTGGTCTTCTCCTGGGACGGCGCCGGCGGCACCGACGACAACCAGTTCCCCCGCTTCCTCAAGCTGGCCGAGGAACACAAGGCCGCCATGACCTTCTTCCTCTCCGGGATCTACACCCTCCCCAAGGGCAAGGCCGATCTGTACCACCCGCCGAAGCACTCGGTCGGCGCGTCCGACATCCCGTACCTCTCGGACGGCGCGGTGAAGAGCACGATCAAGCTGATCAGCCAGGCCTGGCTGGCCGGCCACGAGATCGGCACCCACTTCAACGGGCACTTCTGCTCGACCCGTTCGGACGGCAACGGCGTCAACAAGTGGACGCCCGAGGACTGGCAGAGCGAGATCGACCAGGCGGTCTCCTTCGTGACCCAGTGGCGCACCAACACCGGCTTCACCGACGTGGACCCGCTCCCCTTCGACTACAAGAAGGAGCTCATCGGCGGGCGGACCCCGTGCCTGGAGGGGCAGAAGGCCCTGCTGCCGACCGCGGCCGCCCTGGGGTGGAAGTACGACGCCAGTTCCTCCGGCGGCCTCCAGATATGGCCGCAGAAGGTGCAGGACGGCAAGGTCTGGGACTTCCCGCTGCAGAGCATCCCGTTCCCCGGGCACTCGTTCCAGGTGCTCTCGATGGACTACAACATCCTCGCCAACCAGTCGGCCGGCAGCACCAAGGGCGACCCGGCGAAGTACGACGACTGGCGCTCCCAGGCCCGGGACTCCTACCTGGCCGGGTTCGACCGGGCCTACAACGGCAACCGCGCGCCCTTCTTCATCGGGAACCACTTCGAGCAGTGGAACGGCGGGATCTACATGGACGCCGTCGAGGAGACGCTCAAGACCATCGCCGGCAAGCCGGAGGTCCGGCTGGTCTCCTTCCGCCAGCTGGTCGAATGGCTGGAGGTCCAGGACCAGTCCACCATCCGCAAGCTGCGTTCGCTGAACGTCGGGCAGGCGCCGGCCGGCGGGTGGGGGGCCTTCCTCGGCGCCGCCGGGTGACCGACTCCTGAGGCGCGGCGGGCGGGCACCCGGGGCGCGGGCGCGGTACGCGGACGCCCGGGGCGCGGGCGTGCCGGGTGTGGGCGCCGGCCATGTGTCCGCGCACCGGCGTGGGGCCGGGCGACATGGTCGCCGTGCCCCGCGCTCGGGGACGGTGGTGGGGCGTTCCTCCGCCCCCTCCCCCTCACGAGGTGACCCTGTGGACAAGGTCCTGGACTCCGCCGCCGAAGCGGTCGGGGACATCCCCGACGGAGCGGTGCTGGCCGTCGGCGGCTTCGGCCTCTGCGGCATCCCCAGCACCCTGATCGGCGCCCTGGCCGCCACCCGCGCCACCGGCCTGCACGTCGTCTCCAACAACTGCGGGGTGGACGACTGGGGGCTCGGCCTGCTGCTGCGGGCCGGCCGGATCGCCCGGATGACCTCCTCCTACGTCGGGGAGAACAAGGAGTTCGCCCGGCAGTACCTCTCCGGCGAGCTGGAGGTGGAGCTGACCCCGCAGGGCACCCTCGCCGAACGGCTGCGCGCAGGGGGCGCGGGCATCCCCGCGTTCTTCACCCCGGCCGGGGTCGGCACCCAGGTCGAGGAGGGCGGGCTGCCCTGGCGCTACGGCGCGGACGGTTCGGTGGCGCTGGCCTCGCCGCCGAAGGAGGTCAGGGAGTTCGGCGGGCGCCGCTACCTGCTGGAGGAGGCCGTCACCGCCGACTTCGCGCTGGTCCGCGCCGAGGTCGCGGACCGGCACGGCAACTGCGTGTTCCACGCCGCCGCCCGCAACTTCAACCCGCTCTGCGCCACGGCCGGCCGGACCACGCTGGTCGAGGCCGACCGGATCGTCGAACCGGGCGTGCTGGAGCCGGACGCCGTCCACCTGCCCGGGGTGTACGTCGACCGCCTGGTCCTCGCCGATCCCGCCGACCGCCGCGTCGAGCGCCGCACCGTCCGCACCGCGCTCCAGGGGGCCTGAGCCGATGACCGCCGAGACCTTCGCCGCCACCCCGCGGTCCGTCGCCGTCCCGGGCCGGGCGCCCGAATCCCGGAACGCCCCGGACGCCCGGAGCGCTTCCGACGCGGACGCCCGGAGCGCTGCCGACGCCCGGAACGCGCTCGCCGCGCGGGCCGCGCGGGAGCTCCGGGACGGCCAGTACGTGAACCTGGGGATCGGCCTGCCGACCCTGATCCCCGGTCACCTCCCACCGGGCGTGCGGGTGGTGCTGCATTCGGAGAACGGCGTCCTCGGCGTCGGCCCGTACCCCCTGGAGGGTACCGAGGACCCCGATCTGATCAACGCGGGCAAGGAGACCGTGACCGTCACCGCCGGCGCCTCGTACTTCGATTCGGCGTTCTCCTTCGGCATGGTCCGGTCCGGTCGGATCGACGTCTCGGTGCTCGGCGCGATGCAGGTCTCGGCCGCCGGCGATCTCGCCAACTGGATGATCCCGGGCAAGATGGTCAAGGGCATGGGCGGGGCGATGGATCTCGTGCACGGCGCCCGCCGGCTGATCGTGGTCATGGAGCACACCGCCCGGGACGGTTCGCCGAAGATCGTCGAGGAGCTCTCGCTCCCGGCCACCGGGCGGGGTGTCGTCGACCGGATCGTCACCGACCTGGCCGTCGTCGACGTCACGCCCGGCGGGCTGCGCCTGGTCGAGACGGCGCCAGGCGTCTCGTTCGACGAGGTCCGCGCCGCGACCGGCACGGCCCTGCTGCCGCCGTCCTGACCGAGGGACCCGCGCGGAGGCCGGACCACCTGTACGGCGGTCCGGCCTTCGCTCGTCCGTCCGACCGGCCCGCGTACGCGAGGCAGGAATCATCCCCTCGTCACACCAACTCGGGCCGCATGGCCGGGAATCGTCATATCCTCACCCCCGCGCGATGATCGTTTCGAGGACTGGTTGCGATCACGTCGACCCTCCGGGAGAGTTGGGGCAGCCAGAAGGTCCCGCGCACCCGGAAGGGAGTCCGGAGAGCGCGCCGGGACCCCGCCTTCGAAGTGGCCGGACGACCGCGCGCGATGATCGGTCGTACACGTTTCACCGATGCCGCCCGGGAGCCGCCCGGCGACACCGCAGTCGCCCGGGCGGCGCCCCGCTTCGAAGGCCAGGCTCCGGGGGGAGCGGCCTTCCAGGACGCCCAGGCACAGCCACTGGGCATCGGATCGCACACCTCCGGTCGGAGCACGCACGATCGAGCCGGCCCGAGCGGCCGGCCACGGGGGGAGCCACAGTTGGTCAAGCAGTTCTCGCGGCGCCCGCGCGAAGAGAGCGCGCCCGGTGCTTCCCTGGCCGTCCCCGAAGCCCCGTACGACTACGCCCACTTCAGCCGGCTCGCCGGTCCGGCCACCACCCCGGGCGACGGCGGCGACACCCCCGGCCCCTACCGCGTCCGCTACCGGAGCCTGCTGCGCCGGGAGCCGCACCGGATCCGGGCCGCGCTGCTCCTGCTGGCCGCCCCGGCGGTCGAGTCGGTGCTGCTGGTCTGGCTGCTGCTCCCCGGCCACTGGCCGGTCCGGCCGGGCGAGACGCACGCCTGGCTGCTGATCGCCGACAAGGCGATGGTCACGATCATCGCGGTCGTCGAGCTGTTCCGCCTGGTCAACGTCGTCTCCAACACCCACGCCACGCTGGTCGCCCGCGACCCCGTGCCGGTCACGCCCGAACCGGGCACCCGGGTCGCGTTCCTCACCACCTGCGTACCGGGCAAGGAGCCGCCGGAGCTGGTGCGCACCACACTGGTCGCCGCGCTCGCCGTCCGGCACGACGGACCGTACGACGTCTGGCTGCTCGACGAGGGGAACGATCCCGCGATGCGCGCGCTCTGCGCCCACCTGGGCGTGCGGCACTTCAGCCGGCGCGGGATCGGGCCGTGGAACCGGCCCGAGGGGCGGTTCCGCGCCGGGAGCAAGCACGGCAACTACAACAGCTGGCTCCAGGCCCACGGCGCCGCCTACGACTTCTGGCTCTCGGTGGACACCGACCACGTCCCGCTCCCCGAGTTCGGCGAGCGGATGCTGGGGTACTTCCGGGACGAGGACGTGGCGTTCGTGGTCGGCCCGCAGGTGTACGGGAACTACCGCAGCTCGGGTTCGGCGGTCACCCGGTTCTCCGAGAGCCAGCAGTTCCTGTTCCACGCGCTGATCCAGCGGGCGGGCAACCGTTACGGCGCGCCGATGTTCGTCGGCACCAACAACGCGGTGCGGATCGGCGCGCTGCGGTCGATCGGCGGGCTGTCCGACTCGATCACCGAGGACATGGCGACCGGGCTGGAGTTCCACCGCCGCCGCAACCCGGCCACCGGGGCGCGCTGGCGGTCGGTCTACACCCCGGACGTCCTGGCGGTCGGCGAGGGCCCCTCCTCCTGGACGGACTTCTTCTCCCAGCAGCTCCGCTGGAGCCGGGGCACCTACGAAACGCTCCTGACCCAGTACTGGCGGGCCGCCTGGCGGCTGACGCCCGGCCGGCTGCTCAACTACACGCTGATGGTCTGCTTCTACCCGATGGCGGCGCTGACCTGGCTGCTCGGCGGGGTGTCGAGCGTGCTCTACCTGGGCTTCGGGGCCTCGGGGGTCCACGTCTCCTCGGAGATCTGGATGATGCTCTACAGCGACGCGGCCGCCCTCCAGGTGCTGCTCTACACCTGGAACCGCAAGCACAACGTCAGCCCGCACGAGCCGGCCGGGTCGTCCGGGGTGGCGGGCATGGTGATGTCGGCGCTGTGCGGGCCGATCTACGCGGCCTCGCTCCTCCAGGCCCTGCTCCGCCGGCGCAGCCGGTTCGTGGTGACGCCGAAGGGCCACTCGGCCAGCCCCGACCGGGTGGCGACGTTCCGCGTCCACCTGTTCTGGGCGCTGGTGTTCGGCGGGGCGGTCACGGCCTCGTTCTTCACCGGCCACGACCACCTCGCCATGCGCACCTGGGCCTGCCTGGCGCTGCTGCTGAGCCTGCTGCCGATGCTCGTGCTGGCCGCCGACGCGGTACGCCGCAGGCGGGCCCGGCCGATCTCCACGCTCACGGTCACCGGCGCCGCCGCCCCCAGGGTCCCGCGGCAGCCCCGGGCCGGGGAGCGTGCCGGGGCCGCCCCCGGCACGCAGAGCACCGAGGCCACGGCGCCCGCCGCCACCGGCCGCTGACACCCGGCCGCTCAGCCCCGGCCCGTCGAACCAGCCCGTCGAACCAGCTCGTCGAACCAGCCCGTCGTCGCGCCGCAGTAGGAGGGACCACCCACCGTGAGGATCCGCAACGCCGGCCGGACCAGGCGCTTCGCCCTCGGCAGCACGGTCGCCCTGACCGTGGCCGGGATGAACGCGCCGGCCGTCCTCGGCTTCGCCCACGAGCAGTACCACCAGTACGTGATCAACCGCCCGGCCTACAAGGCCGAGTACGGCCACTGGCAGACCGTCGTCCTCCCCGCCGAGTTCCGGATCAACGCCGTCCACGCCAGCCTGCTGCGCACCGGCAAGGTGCTGATCATCGCCGGCTCCGGGAACAGCCGGCGCAGCTTCGACGCGGGCTCCTTCAAGAGCCTGCTCTGGGACCCCGCCGCCAACACCTACCGGCGGATCCCGACCCCGGCGGACATGTTCTGCGGCGGCCACACCGCGCTGCCCGACGGCCGGCTGCTGGTGGCCGGCGGCACCCTGCGCTACGAGGCGCTGGACGGCGCCGTGAAGAAGGCGGCCGGCACCATGCGGGTGCGCAACGAGAACCCGGACGCGGCCCGCACCTTCCCCAAGGGCACGGTGTTCACCGGCCCCGGCGGCCACACCTACCTGTCCACCGCCGAGGTGACCGTCCCGGCCGCGACGAAGACCGGCGCCGGCGACCGGACGGTGGTGAAGGCCGGCGAGCAGCACGTGTTCGTGGAGGCGGTGGCGGCGGGCACCGGGTCCGTCGAGGACTCCCCCGCCCAGTACGCGATCAAGGGCCTGGACGGCGCCGACGCCCGCAACCTCTACGGCATGGCCGACCGGCTGACCCTGGAGAAGCAGGACTTCCAGGGCATCCGCTCCGCCTTCGAGTTCAACCCGGACACCGAGCTGTACGAGCAGGTCACCGACATGGCGTACGCCCGCTGGTACCCGACGCTCACCGGGCTGGGCGACGGGCGGGTGGTCACCGTCTCCGGGCTGGACGACACCGGGCAGATCCTCGGCGGCAACGACAACGAGATCTACGACCCGGCCCGCAAGACCTGGTCGAAGGCGCCCGACCGCTACTTCCCGACCTACCCGTCGATCTTCCTGACCGCCTCCGGCAAGCTCTTCTACTCCGGCTCCAACGCGGGCTACGGCCCGGCGGACCGGGGCCGCGACCCGGGGCTCTGGGACTTGCGGGACAACAGCTTCCAGCCCGTCCCGGGACTGCGCGACCCCGCGCTCACCGAGACCTCGTCCTCCGTCCTGCTGCCACCCGCCCAGGCGCAGAAGGTGATGGTGCTCGGCGGCGGGGGCGTCGGCGAGTCACCGCTCTCCACCGCGCGCACCGACATCGCCGACCTCTCCGCCCCGAAGCCCGCCTTCACCCCCGGGCCGGACCTGCCCGCCGGCGGCACCCGCTACCTCAACAGCGTGATCCTGCCGAACGACACCGTGTTCACCACCGGCGGCTCCCGCGACTACCGCGGCAAGCACCGCAGCGACCTGCTCGAGTCGCAGGTCTACCACCCGGACACCAACACCTTCAGCGCCGCGGCCGAGCCGACCGTCGGACGCGACTACCACGCGGAGGCGCTGCTGCTGCCCGACGGCCGGGTGGTGGTCCTCGGCTCCGACCCGCTCTTCGCGGACAGGGCCGACACCGAACCGGGCACCTTCGAGCAGCGGATCGAGATCTACACCCCGCCGTACCTGTTCCACGGCGCGCGGCCGCGGGTGACCGACGCCCCGGCCGGCGCGAAGCTCGGCACCACGCTCACGGTGGGCACCCCGGACCCGGCGGGCATCGCCACCGCCAAGCTGGTCCGGCCCAGTTCGGTCACCCACGCCACCGACGTCGAGCAGCGCTCGGTGGCCCTGGACGTCGGCGCGCGCTCGGCCGGCGGGGTCGCCCTCACCCTGCCCGGCAACCCCGATCTGCTGCCGCCCGGCTGGTACATGCTGTTCGTGACGGACCGGGCCGGCACCCCCTCGGTCGCGCGCTGGATCCAGGTGACCGCCTGATCCCCGGGCGCCCCGAGCGCCCGGCGCGGCCGCCCGGCTACCCGCGCCCGCGCACCAGCCCCAGGGCGTACGGCAGCCAGAACTCGCCCGCCCGGGGCTCACCGCGGCCGCACTCGCCGTCCGACTCACCCGGGTTCTTGATCCACAGGTACGCGTCCACCCCGGGCCGGCCGGTGGCGGCGGTGGGCGGCTCGCCCAGCGCGCGGCCGGGCGGGTTGCACCAGGCCTCGCTGCTCAGCGGGCCGTTGCCGTTGCGGCTGGTGTCGATGACGAAGTGCTTCCCGCCCAGCGCGGCGGAGAGTTCGGCGCCGTACGCCGCGTCGCGGTCGGTGCTGTAGAAGTTGGAGACGTTCACGGCGAAGCCGTCCGCCACGGCGACGCCGGACTTGCTCAGCGCCCCGGCCATCGCCGACGGGTCCTGGGCCCAGCCGGGGTTCCCCGCGTCCAGGTAGACCCGGACCTGCGGACGCTTCTTCAACTCCTGGACGGCGAAGGCCAGCAGGCCGTACCGCTCGGCGGCGGTCTCGCCCTTGACCCCGCAGCCGTCCAGGGTGTGCGCGACGGCGTCCGGCTCCAGCACCACCCAGGCCTTGCGGTCGCCGATCGCCTCGGCGACGCCGGTGATCCAGGAGCGGTAGGCGGCGGCGTCGGCCGCGCCGCCGGCCGAGTACTGGCCGCAGTCCCGGTGCGGGATGTTGTACGCGACGAAGACCGGGGTGCGGTCCACCTCGGCGGCCAGGCGGCTCAGTTGCTCGACGCTGCCCGGGGCGGCCTGGTCGACGAGCCACTGCGAGGAGGGCTGGGAGGCGATCCCGGCGAGGGTGTCGGCCTCGGCCGTCCGGCCCTGACCGCGCAGCGCGGCCAACTGCCGGGCCGCGGACGTCCGGTCGGACACGTAGAACATCTGACCCGGCAGCTGGACGGGCCCGGCGCCGGCGGCGCCGGCGCTCGCCGTGGTGGAACCGGGGGGCGCGGGCGCCGCGGCGGACCCTGTGCCCGCACTCCCCGGCGGGTCGGCCGAACTCCCGCCGCCGCAGCCCGCCACCCCTGCCGTCAGCCCCAGCAGCGCCGCCCCCACGGCCAGCCGGAACCCCGCCCCTCGCCCTACCCGGCGCACGTACCGCCCCTCCCAGACCCGGTCCGGCGACCAGGTCGGCACCCAGCTTCGCACACCGGGTACCGGCCTCCGGCCGACGCCGGTGAACGGCCGGTGACGGCGGGCCGGCGCGACGCCCGGCCCGCCGTGCGGTCAGTCCTGCTTCAGGTTCGGCACCTGCCAGTCGATCGGGTCGACGCCGAAGCCGGCCAGCGCCTCGTTGATCTGCGAGAAGGGGCGGCTGCCGAAGAACAGCTTGGCGGAGAGCGGCGACGGGTGGGCGCCCTGGACCACGACGTGCTTGGTGGTGTCGATCAGCGGCAGCTTCTTCTTGGCGTAGTTGCCCCAGAGCACGAAGACCACCGGCTCGTCGCGCGCGCTCACCGCCTTGATCACCGCGTCGGTGAACTTCTCCCAGCCCTTGGCCTTGTGCGAGTTGGCCTCGTGCGCGCGCACCGTGAGCACCGCGTTGAGCAGCAGGACGCCCTGCTCGGCCCAGTGCATCAGGTAGCCGTTGTCCGGGGCGGGGATGCCCAGGTCGGCGTTCAGCTCCTTGAAGATGTTGCGCAGCGACGGGGGCGTCCGGGTGCCCGGGAGCACCGAGAAGCTCATGCCGTGCGCCTGGCCGTCGTCGTGGTACGGGTCCTGGCCGAGGACGAGCACCCGGACCTTCTCGTAGGGCGTGGCCTCCAGCGCCGAGAACTCCTGCCCGCTCGGCGGGAAGACCTGGTGCTCCGCGCGCTCCGCCGCCACGAAGGCCGCCAGCGCGGCGAAGTACGGCTGCTCCGCCTCGGCGCCCAGCACCTCGCGCCAGGACTCCGGCAGCTCCAGCCCGCCGACCGCCCCTGCTTCGACCCCGGCTGCCTCGACCACGCCTGCCTCGACCGTGTCCGTCACGACATCAACCTCCCACCGGACGGCCGCTCACCGCCGCACCGCCCCGACCTCCGGCGTACCGCGCCGCTTGCGCCGCCCGCCCTCTTCCACACCGAACGCTACACAGCTCCACCGACAACTCACTCCGCCGCGGCGCCCGCACCCACCGGCTCGACACCGGGCGGCCCGTCACCGACCGCGGGGTCGGCGGCAGCGGCGGCCCGCGCCACCCGGACGTGCTCGACCACGTTCAGCGCCACCACCAGCACCGCCAGCACCACCAGGACGACGAGCGCCGGCAGCCGCACCATCACCGGCACCAGGGCGAACACCACCGCCGCCGCCACGATCCGGGTGGTCGACACCGCGCGGAACATCATCCACCGGGTGTAGCCGAAGGTCAGCAGGTACAGCCCGCAGCCCCCGTACAGCAGCGCCACCGAGCCCGCCCCGAGGGCCCGCCGCGGGTCGGCCACCGTCTCGCCGAAGCCGACCGCGACCGCGATCACCCCGGCCACCAGCGCGAGGTGGCCGTACTGGAACACCCGGCGGATGACGTCCCGGCGGGAGTCCGCGACGGTCACGGCATGCCGCATGGCGTCCGCCGCGTAGACGAAGTACTGCCACCAGAGCCCGGCGGAGATGGTGAACGCCGCCGCCACCGCGGCCAGTTCGGCCGCGTCGAGGCGGACGGCGGCGGCCGTGGCGCCGATCCCGACGATCGACTCGCCGAGCGCCACCAGCAGGAACAGCGCGAACCGCTCCGGCATGTGCTGCGGGTGGTACGCCACCTTGGCCAGCCGGTTGCGGAACAGCACCGGGCCGGACAGGTCGCAGAGCGCGCCCAGCGTCCAGAGCACCAGCCGCGGCCCCTCCGGGAGCAGCCCGCCCACGAACAGCAGCGGCCCGCTGACCAGCACGCCCACCCCGTACGGTCCGCGCCAGACGCCCGGGACGCGGATCAGCAGCACCAGCAGCAGCACCCGGGCCGCCCAGTAGCCGGCGCCGAGCAGCACGCCCCGGCCCTCGTAGGCGCCGGGCACGGCCAGCGCCATGAAGAGGCCGGCCAGGCCGACGGCGAGGATCCCGAGGCGGTCCCTCGGGGTGTCCACGTCGCGGATGTTGGCCTGCACGGTGGTGCCCACCCAGCACCAGTACACCGGGACGAACACCACCAGCGCCCGCGCGACGCCGCCCCAGTCGTGGTGGTGGTGCAGCAGGCCGGAGACCTGCGTGACCGCGAAGACGAAGACCAGGTCGAAGTAGAGCTCCGCCCAGGTCACCCGCTTCTCGTCGATGGACTCCCCCGCCGTACTCATCCCGCCCCCTCCTCCGCATACGCAACAGGCGCACGCAAACGGGCGGGCCCCGCCCGGCCATCGGCCGGGCGGGGCCCGCGTCATCAGAGCAGAGGCTAGACCAGGTCGACCAGGTCCGCGATCGACTGGACGACCCGGGTCGGCCGGTACGGGAACCGCTCCACGTCGGCGGCGGCGGTGAGGCCGGTGAGCACCAGGATGGTCTCCATGCCGGCCTCCATGCCCGCCACGATGTCGGTGTCCATCCGGTCGCCGATCATCACGGCGGTCTCCGAGTGGGCTCCGGCGCTGTTCAGCGCCTCGCGCATCATCAGCGGGTTGGGCTTGCCGACGAAGTAGGGCTCGACGCCCGTCGCCTTGGTGATCAGCGCCGCGACCGAGCCGGTGGCCGGCAGCACGCCCTCGGTGGACGGGCCGGTCTCGTCGGGGTTGGTGCAGATGAAGCGGGCACCCTGGTTGATCAGGCGGATCGCCTTGGTGAGGGCCTCGAAGCTGTAGGTGCGGGTCTCGCCGAGGACGACGTAGTCCGGGTTGTTGTCGGTCAGCACGTAGCCCGCCTGGTACAGCGCGGTGGTCAGGCCGGCCTCGCCGATCACGTAGGCGGTGCCGCCGGGGCGCTGGCCCTTGAGGAACTTCGCGGTGGCCAGGGCGGAGGTCCAGATGCACTCCTCCGGCACCTCCAGGCCCATGCCGGCCAGGCGCGCGCTGAGGTCGCGCGGGGTGTAGATCGAGTTGTTGGTGAGCACCAGGAAGGGCTTGCCGGACTCCCGCAGGCGGCGCAGGAACTCCTCCGCGCCGGGGATCGGCGTGCCCTCGTGGATGAGGACCCCGTCCATGTCGGTCAGCCAGGACTCGATGGGCTTGCGCTCTGCCACGTGCGTGTCTCCCGAAGTTGCAACGTCTTGCGATGGTCGTACCAAATCTGCGGCGCACCGCCGTCACCGTTGCGCCTCCCACCGGCCGGACCCACCTCGGGACACCGGACCGCCGGGGGTACTGCTGGCTGCCCCAACGGGGCACAGCCTAATCCGCACACCAGCCCGACGGCAGTACGTCCCGCCCACCGGAACGCCCAGGTCCGGACGACCGCGCCGGAGCCCGCACCGGGCCCCGCACCGGGCCCCGGGCCGGGACCGGCTCCGGACGGGCTCCGGGACCGTCCTGCGGCTCTCCCGCCTCAACGGCTCCTTAAGCCGCCCCTAACCTCTCTGAGCGCCCCTCAGCAGGCCCCCGCCGCCCGGCTAGCGTGAACGGCACCACCCTCACCCCGCTCCCGCGAAGGAGTCCCCTCACCATGCCCGTGCGCCACCGCCTCCCCGCCGCCGTCCTCACCCTCGCCGCCGCCGGCCTCACCGTCGGGGTCGGTGGCGGATCCGCCGCCGCGCACGGCTCGATGCAGAATCCGCTCAGCCGGATCGAGGGCTGCTACCTGGAGGGCGCCGAGCACCCGAAGTCGGCGGCCTGCCGGGCCGCCGTGGCCGCCGGGGGCACGGCCGCCCTCTACGACTGGATGAGCCTGCGGATCGGGGACGCCGCCGGGCGCCACCGCGAGCTGATCCCGGACGGCCGGCTGTGCAGCGCGGGCTCGGACCTGTACAAGGGCCTGGACCTGCCGCGCGCCGACTGGCCGGCCACCAACCTCACGGCCGGGTCGGACTTCACCTTCCGCTACCGCGCCACCGCGCCGCACCGGGGCACCTTCCAGCTCTTCGTCACCAACGCCGGCTACTCCCCGACCAAGCCGCTGACCTGGGCGGACCTGGAGCCCCAGCCGTTCCTCACGGCCACCGACCCGCAGCTGACGGACGGTTCCTACGTGCTGCCCGGCAAGGTCCCGGCGGGGAAGACCGGACGCCAGCTGATCTACGCGATCTGGCAGCGCTCGGACAGCCCGGAGGCGTTCTACTCCTGTTCGGACGTGGTCTTCGACGGCAGCGGCACCGCACCGACGACGACACCCGCGACGCCGCCCGCTCCCGCTCCGGACGGCACCGCCCCGGCTCCGTCGTCCGGGCACCCCGCCGGGCACGACCACACCACCGCTGGGGCCACGCCGACCGCCGCCCCGACGGCCGCGGCCACCACCCCCGCCGCCTCCGCCACCACGCCGCCGCCCACGGCCGGCCCCGCCGCGGTGGCCGGCCCCGGTCCCACCACGCAGGCTCCCGCGCAGGCCGCCGTGCCCGCCCCGGTGCCGGCCACCGATCACGAGCGGCTCGCCCAGACCGGCTCCGACCGCTCCCTCGGCGTCCTGGCCTCGATCGGCTCGGCCTTCCTCCTGGCCGGCGCCGTCGTCGCCGTCATCCACCGTCAGCGCCGCCGCACCCCGGGCGCCCACGCCCGCTGACCCGCCCGCCGGCCCCGGCCACCCCGGACCGCCCGCTGACCCCGACCACCCCGGACCGCCCCGCACCCGGACCGCCGGGACGCCCGCCGCCCCACCGGCGGGCGTCCCGGTCGAACCACCCCGGCCGCCTCACCGTCCGTCACACCGGCGGCACCGAAACCGGGGCCAATCGGATACCTCGTGCTGGCGCACCGTGATTGAGTAAGGCGCATGAGCCCCTCCTCACGCCCTTCCCGCGACCACGACGGCCCCTTCCGTGTCGGCCTGATCGGCTACGGTCTGGCCGGAGCCGCCTTCCACGCCCCGGTGATCGCCAGCACCCCCGGGCTCCGGCTGGACGCGGTGGTCACCGCCAACCCCGACCGCCGCGCCCAGCTGCGCACGGACCACCCCGGCGCCCGTGCCGTGGACACCCCGGAGCAGCTGCTGGCCGACCGGGACGCGCTCGACCTGATCGTGATCGCCTCGCCCAACCGCACCCACGTCCCGCTCGCCCGGGCCGCGCTGCGCGCCGGGCTGGCCACCGTGGTCGACAAGCCGCTGGCCGCCACCGCCGCCGACGCGCGGGAGCTCTGCACGCTGGCGCGGTCGCAGGGCGTCCTGCTCTCCGTCTTCCAGAACCGGCGCTGGGACGGCGACTTCCTCACCGCCGCCCGGCTGGTCCGCGAGGGCGCGCTGGGCCGGGTCCACCGCTTCGAGTCCAGGTTCGAGCGGTTCCGCCCCAAGCCCAAGGCGGGCTGGCGCGAGCTGGCCGACCCGGCCGAGGGCGGCGGCACGCTGTACGACCTGGGCAGCCACCTGGTCGACCAGGCGCTCACCCTGTTCGGCCCGGTCGAGACGGTCTACGCCGAGATCGACACCCGACGGGACGGCGCGGTGGTCGACGACGACGCCTTCCTCGCCCTCACCCACGCCTCCGGCACCCGCTCCCACCTGTGGACCAGCGCCATCACCCCGCTCGTCGGGCCCCGGCTGCGGGTGCTCGGCGACACCGCCGGATACGTGAAGTTCGGCATGGACCCGCAGGAGGAGGACCTCCGCGCCGGTCAGCGCCCGGACGGCACCGGCCGCGCCGGGGCGCCGTGGGGCGCCGACCAGCCCTCCCGGTACGGCACCGTCGGCACCGACGAGGACGCGACCACCGTCCCGACCGACCTGGGCGACTACCCCGCCTTCTACGCGGGCGTCGCCGCCGCCCTGGCCGACCCGGGCACTCCGCCGCCGGTCGACCCGCTCGACGCCGTGGCCACCCTGACCGTCCTGGAGGCCGCCCGCACCTCGGCCGCCACCGGCACGACCGTCCGGCTCGGCTGACCCCTTCCGGGGGCGCGGCGCGGCCGGTCGGCCCCGGTCGGCCCCGGCTGGAGTCGGCCGGACTGGGTCGGATCCGGTCAGATCCCGATGACCTCGACGGCCGCGCCGAGGCCCCGGAAGTCCGCCACGTTGCGCGTGTACAGCGGCAGCCCGTGCGCGGAGGCGACGGCCGCGATCATCAGGTCGATCCGGCGCGGACGCGGCTGGCGCCCGGCGGCGATGGTCAGCGTGACCAGCGTCCCGTACCGGGCGGCGGCGGCCGCGTCGAAGGGCAGCGGGTCGAAGTCGGCCATCGCCGCGCCCAGCACTTCCAGCCGCGACGCCCGGCTGACCGCGTCCCGGGCCATCGAGACGCCCTGCTGGAGCTCGGCGAAGGTGATCGCGGTCAGCTCCGGCACGGCCGGCAGCTCGGCCGGGTTGAGCAGCGCCAGGTCGATGTAGACGCAGGTGTCCAGCACCCCGGCCGGGCGCCGCCGGGGCGCCCTGCGCCGCTCAGCCACGCCGCCGCTCGAAGGGGTCGTCGCCGTCGTCCCCCACCAGCTCCTCGGGGCCGAAGTACTCCTCGGCCTCCTTGCGCATCTGCTGGTAGTCCACCCGCGGCAGCTTCACGTGCCGCGCCACCAGTTCCTCGGCCGTGAGCCGCCGCCGCTCCGCGACCGGCCGCAGCTCCGCGACCTCGACCCCGTTCCTGGTGATGTGGAAGGTCTCGCCCGCCTCCACCGCGTCCATCACCGCGGCGGAGTTGTTCCGGAACTCCCGCTGGGTAATCGTCTTCATCCTTCCAAGGTAGCCCCGGGTAGCACCGCTGGCTACGGTGCGCGGGAGCGCCGGGGCCGCCCGCCGTGAGCCGGCGCTCCCCCGGGAGCGCCGGGCGTCGTACCATCGTCGACAACGCCCGGACTCGGTGCCGCCGAGCACGGCGCGTCCGTCGGCACACCAGTCGGTTCATCAGCCGGTACGCCCGGCACTCGGTGCCCGGCACTCGGCACTCGGCAGGAGAGGAGCTCACCGTGGGATTCGTCGCGATGCTGCTCGGCCTGCTCCGGGTGCTGACCGGGGAGGCGCTCACCGACGGTGGGACGCTGACCTCTGTGGCCGCCGCCGCGGCCGTGGTGCTGCTGGCCGGCGCCGTCGCGGGCACGCTGGCCGCGGCCCGGTTGCTGGGCGCGCGGGCGCCGGCCGCCGTCCGGGACGGGACGCTGCGGCGCCTGGCGCTCCGAACGGCCTTCCTCCCGCAGCGCGATCCCGACGCCCGGGGCAGGCGACGCCCCAGGGCCCCGGGCGCGGCCCCGGCGGCCGCGTAACCACCCCTTTTCTCCACCGCCGTCCACGCGGCCGCCCTCCGCCGATCACTCATGTCCTGAGACGCTGAGACCCCGGAGGGCTCGCTCCACCATGTCCGTTTTCGCAGTGCTCGACCCGGCCGTCGGCCTGGCCCACGACGTCGTCGCCTCCCTCGCCCAGCTGGTGCCCACCGCGCTGGCGATCGTCCTGTTCACCGTCTGCGTCCGGCTCGCCCTGCACCCGCTGGCGCGGGCGGCCGCGCGCGGTGAGAAGTCGCGGGCCCGGCTCGCGCCGAAGGTCGCCGAGCTGAACCGCAAGCACAAGGGCAAGCCGGAGAAGCTCCAGGCCGCGCTCGCCGAGCTGTACCGGGAGGAGAAGGCCTCGCCGTTCGCCGGGTGCCTGCCGATGCTGATCCAGATCCCGTTCTTCTCGGTGATGTACCGGCTGTTCACCACCCCGAACGACCTGCTCGGCCACACCCTCTTCGGCGTCCCGCTCGGCCTGCACGCGGGCAGCGCGCAGAGCGCCGCGCAGTGGGTGGTGTTCGGCGCGCTGTACGCCGGGCTGGCCGCCGTGGGGTACGTCAACTTCCGCCGGGCCCGCCGAGCGCAGGCGGCCGCTCCGAAGCAGCCGGCGCAGCCGGGACAGCCCGGGCAGGCCGGACTGATGGCGGTCATGCCGTACCTGTCGTTCGGCACCGTGCTGTTCGCGGCGCTGGTGCCGCTGGCTGCCGCGCTCTACCTGCTGACCACGTCCGCCTGGTCGGCCGCCGAACGCGGCTGGCTGCACCGGGGCGGGACGGCTCCGGTGCCGGCGGTGGCGCTGATCTGACCGGCGCGCCGTACGGTCCGGCGGCGGGGGCCCCCGCCGCCGGGCGGGTCAGGCGCGCAGCAGGTTGCCGATCACCGCGCGGGCGATCGTCGCCGGGTCCTCCCCGGCGCGGTCGGGCAGGCTCCCGCTGTTCCACAGCTGGGCGAAGCCGTGGACGATCGACCAGGCCGCCAGTTTGAGCTCGCGCTCCCGCGCGTGCTGCGGGGCGGACGCCGCGAGCGCGGCGGCGAGGGCCTCGTCGGCGCGGGCCCGGGCGGCGGACAGGTGCGGGTCGTCCGGGTGGTAGAGGCCGGGCTCGAACATGACCGTGAAGTGGGCGCGGTGCCCGACGGCGAACCGGACGTAGGCGATCCCCGCCCCGGCCAGGTCCGGCCCGGCAGCGCGTACCGCGTCGGCGAGGAGCTCGTACCCCTGGGCGGCGAGTGCGGTGAGCAGTCCCGCCTTGTCGCCGAAGTGGTGGGCGGGGGCGGCGTGGGAGACACCGGCCCGGCGGGCCAGCTCGCGCAGGCTCAGCGCGGCGGGCCCGTTCTGTTCGATGGCCGCGGCGGCGGCGGCGAGCAGGGCATTCCTCAGGTCACCGTGGTGATAGGGCTGGGCAGACATGCCCCGATCATAACTTTCCATTGACAAGATGGCACGGCCGCACCTAACTTGATGGTGTCAAGATGCCCTGCACGCAGGGCACCACCCGCACCTTCGGAGGCCGAGATGGCACCCCTGATCGCTCTTGTCGCCGGATTCCTGGCCGCCCGCCTGGCCGGACTGGCCGGTGTGGACGTGCTCGACGGCTGGCACCCCGCCCTGCGGGTCGGACTGGCCGCGATGTTCCTGCTCACCGCGTCCGCGCACTTCCTCCCGCGCCTGCGGAGCGGACTCGTCGCCATGGTCCCGCCGGGCCTGCCCCGGCCGGAGCTGCTGATCACGCTGACCGGCCTGCTGGAGCTGGCCGGCGCCGTCCTGGTCCTCGTCCCGGCGACGACCAGGCTGGCGTCCGCGGGTCTGATCCTCATGATGATCGCGATGTTCCCGGCGAACGTCTCGGCCGCCCGCCGCCGACTCCCCGGCGTCACCCCGATCGGCCCCCGCACCGCTCTGCAGGTGCTGTTCGTCGCGGCCGCCGCACTGACCTTCGCGGGCTGACCCCGCGCCCTCGCGCCTCCGTGCCGGCCCGGCGGCGCCACTCGGAGACCCGCCCCGGACCGTGGCCACGGCAGGCCGTAGCCTTTGATCGTTTCTGAGTCCGGCCGGACAAGGTGGAGGAATTCGTGAAGGTCGCAGCCCCGACGTTGGCCGAGATGCGGGAGGTCTGCCAGCCGCAGGCCAAGATGCAGAGCCGCAACGGTGAGCACTGGGCGGGCCGCCTCTACATGCGCCGGATCTCGCTGCGGACGACGCGGCGGCTGGTGCGGACGTCCGTCTCGCCGAACACCCTGACCTGGGTGATGGTGGTCTGCGGCGTCGGCGCCGGGGCCGCCCTGGTGATCCCCGGACTGACGGGCGCGATCCTGGCCGCCCTGCTGTTCCAGGGGTTCCTGCTGTTCGACTGCGTCGACGGCGAGGTGGCCCGCTGGAAGCGGCAGTTCAGCACGGCGGGCGTGTACGTCGACCGGCTCGGCGCCTACCTGGCCGATGCCGCGCTGATGATCGGTGCGGGCATCCGGGCCGCCCGGGGCGGGTCCGACCTGTGGATCTCGGTCGGCCTGGCGACGGCGCTGGGCGTCGTCCTGCTGAAGGCCTCCACCGACCTGGTCGACGTGGCCCGGGCCCGCAGCGGGCTGGCGCCCGCCGACGAGGAGTCGACCCAGCCGCGCTCGCAGGGCATCGCCACCGCGCGACGGTTCGCCTCCATCTTCAAGATCCACCGGGTGACCAACGGCATCGAGGCCTCGCTGGTGCTGCTGGCCACGGCGGTGGCGGACGCGGCGGTCGGCAACCTCGGGCCGACCCGGATCGCGCTGGCCGCGATCGCGGTGATCACCTGGGGGATGGTCGTCGCCCACCTGGCGTCGATCCTCTCCTCGTCGCGCCTGCGCTGATCGGCCGCCGACCGCCCCGGCGCGGTCGGCGGCGTCGCGGCGCAGGGCGTCGCTCCTCGCCTGGCAGACCGCGCCGACGACGGCGGACAGGACGATCAGGCTCAGGAGTCCGAGCACGGCGGACTCGTCGAGATGGCGCCGAGGGGCCTGCCGCAGCGCCAGCCCAGCCGCCAGGCGAGGCCGTGCATGAGGTCCTCGGCCTGCCGGGTGGTGAGACGGAAGACGAGCTGCTCGTCGGGATCCGCACCGACGGGGTCGTCGACGGCCAGCCGGAGCTGGACAGCGGCGTCCGGGGAGGGTTCGACGGCGAGGTAGGGGACGGTGGTGGTGGCGGCCTCGTGAGGCCGCGAGGGAACGGGCAGGTGGACGACGTTCACGCGACGGCGTCCAGCTCGAACCAGACGGCCTTGCCGCGCTTGCAGGGCTCGGCGCCCCACCGGTGGGTGAGGCCCTCGATGAGCTGGAGGCCGCGCCCGCACTCGGCGAGGTCGGAGGGGTGGCGCTGCTCCGGCAGCTCGCAGCTGTCGTCGTTCACGGAGACCCGCAGCGTGGTGTCGTTGATGAACACCAGGACGACCGGCGAGGACGTCCGGCCGTGCCGCCAGGCGTTCACGATGAGTTCGGCGAGCGCGAGTTCGGCGTCGGCGATGACCTCGGGGTGCCAGCCGCTCCGCGCCATGGCGCTGCGGAGGCCCTCGCGGGCGAGGGTGAGGGAAGGGGAGTTGCGGTTACACACGGGGAGTCTCCCTGCGGTGTAGGTGGGGCACACCGGTGAGGGTGTCGCCGTGAGCAAGTCCGCAGCGGCGCTGGAAGGACCACATACGGATGCTCTTCGGTGCCCGGGCAGCAGGTACCAACTGCCCTAGGGGTTGGCGTTACTGACAACCCGTTCGGTGAGCGGTGCATCACAGACTGTAGGGCATGTGAGGGACATGTACCACCTGGTCTAGTACATGTCCCTCTCTGCAACTGGACTCCCAGTACGGTCGCGATGGATGCTTGACCCCATGTCATCTCCCCCGACTGCACGACGGCAGCGCATCGGTTCCGAACTACGCAAGATGCGCGACGCTGCGGGTGTCACGACTGCTGAGGCGGCCGCAGTCCTCGGCCTGGCCCGCACGAAGGTCACGCTCATCGAGCAGGGGAGCTACACGGTGACTCCCGAGCGAGTGATCGCCCTTGCCGACAGATACAAGGAATCCGACTCCGAGTACGTCCACGCTCTCGCCGAGATGGCAGGTGAGCGAGCCAAGGGCTGGTGGGAAGAGTATCGGGGATCCGTACCGGCAGGGTTTCTTGAAATCGCCGAGTTCGAGTTCCATGCCAAGGGCATGCACTCATACCAGATCTGCCATCCACCCGGCCCCATGCAAACCGAACGCTACAGCAGGGCTGTCTTCGTGGAGGCTCAGCCGCCACTTACGCCTCGAATCATCGAGACTCGCGTCGAGCATCGCATGAAGCGATCCGAGATTCTCATGAGGGGCGGCGCCGAGCCATACACGGCACTGGTTCACGAGGCGGCTCTTCGCATGCGCTTCGGGGGTCGCGAGGTCACTCGCGAGCAGCTGGACTGGATGCTTGAACTCTCACATCTTCCCCATGTGACTTTGCGCGTTGTGCCCTTCGAATCAGGAGGATTCGTAGGATCCGGCCAGGCGATCATCTATGCAAATGGTCCAGTGCCACGCCTTGATACGGTCCAGTACGACTCCGTGGATGGGCCGATCTACCTCCACTCAACGGAGTACTTGGACAAGTACAGCGCGATCATAGCGAAGATGACCGATAGGTCTCTTTCCGCTGATGATTCACGTGACCTGATCTCAACCATCAAGAGGGAGATGTAGGCCAATGGAGAACCTTTCTTGGATGCGCCCTGCCGCGTGCGCCAACTCCAACAACTGCCCCGAAGTGGCCATAACCGCCGACACTGTCTACCTCCGCAGCAGCCTCCAGCCCTCCGCCGTCGCCCAACTGACCACCGACGAGTGGCGTGACCTCCTCGCCGGGATCCGCAACGGGGAGTTCGACGTCTGACACCCGGGCCCGCCCCGGGCTCCCTCCCTCTCCACCGGGCCCGGGGCGTAGTGTGCGAACGGTGATCGAACTGAGCTTCCGGGGGAAAGACCGGTATCGCCCGTCCTGGCTTCATCTCGGCGTCCTCTGTGTGGTGTTGGCCGTCGAGGGAGTCTTCGCCGCCTACCGTCTCGGCCCGGCGGGCTTCGGCTGGGTGCTCGGCGGGACCCTGGTGCTGGTCGGCCTCGCCACCTCCGTCGTGCTCCGGTCCTGGACCACCGTCGACGCCTCCGGCATCACCATCTGCTGGGGCCTCGGTCGCGGCCGCACCTATCCCTGGCACGAGATCCGCTGGATCGACATCCGCGAGACCGACAACCAGTACGGGTACTCGCTCGTGCCCCGGATCTACCTCACGAACGGCCGGCGCCGCTCACTGCCCGGGCTCCAGCACAGCGACATCTACCCCTCCCCCGACTTCCACGTGGACTTCCGGCGCATCATCAACTGGTGGGAGCTGAGCACGGATCCGAGCATCCGCGTCCAGCCGTCGAAGCAACTCCGCGACCGGGTGGGCCCCATGGCGGTCGGGGTCATCGTCGGCCTCGTCATCGCGGTCGTCGTCGGAATCGTCTTCGTCGTGAAGAGCTGACCCGGCCGTGCCTCGGCTGTGCCCCGAGCCCCGCTCGAACCCGAAAGGACAACCCCGCATGACCAGCCCGCAGGACGTGGTCGAGCAGCAGCTCACCGCCTACAACAACCACGACATCGACGCCTTCGTCGCCACCTACGCCGAGGACGTCCTCGTTCTGCGGCGTGACGGCAGCCGCCTGGAAGGCCGTCAGGCCCTGCGCGACACCTACACCCGGCAGTTCGACGCGGGCCGCTGCCGGGCGGAGATCGTAGGACGGCTCACCGAGGGCGACTGGGTGGTCGACCACGAAGTTGCCCACGGCCTGTCCGACGAACCGGTCCGCGTCCTGGTGGCCTACCGGGTCCGCGAAGGCCTCATCGACCGCGTCGAGTTCCTCGGCTAAGCCCGCGCACCCTGCTCGCCCCACCCTGCTCGCCAAGCCCTGCTCGCCAAGCCCTGCTCGCCCCGCCCTGCTCGCCCGTCACCCCGCCGACAGCAGGGCGGTGAGCACCTCCTCCGGGTCAGGACCGTGCACCGTCAGCGCCTCCGCGCGGACGGCAGCGAGGTCCAGGGCGTCCAGCACGGCCTTCACCGTGACGATCGAGTTGTCGCCGGGTATGGACAGCGCCAGCGCCTCCTCGTCCGGCGCCGCGTAGTCGAAGAGCGCTGCGGCCGCCCGGAGTTCGGCCCGGCCGGCGAAGCTCAGCCGCAGGTGACTACCCGGGACGAACCGCTTCAGCTCGACCGCCGTGCCCTCGGCCACGATCCGGCCGCCGTTGAGCACGGCCGTCCGGTCGGCGACCCGGTCCGCCTCCTCCAGGTGCCGCGTGGTGAGCAGGACGGTGAGGCCGTGCTCGGTGGCGAGGCCCCGGACCGCCTCCCCCAGCGCCCGCCGGCCCGCCGCGTCGAGGCCGGCGGTCGGCTCGTCGAGCAGGACGACCCGAGGCTCCCCGACCAGCGCCATCGCCAGATCCAGCGTGCGCAGCACGCCGACCGGGAGACCGGCGGCCGCTCCGTTCGCCACCTCGCTCAGCTCGAAGCGCCGCAGCAGCTCCGCGACCCTCCTGCGCCCCTCCCGACGACCCAGGTGGTGGAGGTCCGCCATCAGGAGCAGGTTCTCCTCGGCGGTGAGCAGCTTGTCCACCGCCGAGACCTGGCCGACGACACCGATCGCCCGCCGGACCTCACCCGCGCCCCGAACTCCGCCCACGCCCCGGACCGCACCCGCACCCGCGCCCCGAGCCCTGCCCCCTTGCAGGGCCCGGCCCCCTTGCGGGACCCTGCCCACTTGCGGGACCCTGCCCGCCCGCTGCACCAGCTCGTGCCCGGCCACCCGCACCACCCCGCCGTCGGCCGGGACGAGCGTGGAGAGGATCCGCACGACGGTGCTCTTCCCGGCTCCCCTCGCCCCGAGGAGTGCGAACACCGTGCCCTCGGGGACCGTCAGGTCGATGCCGTCCAGCACCACTCTCCCCCCGTAGGACTTGGTCAGTCCGGCCACGGAGACCGCCGCCGTGATCGGGGCGGCGGGGACCGGCCGCAGGGTCATGGCTCACGCCTCCTTCGCTACCGGGTACGCCGGGCCGTGGCCCGGTGGTCAGGAACGCCGGATCACGATGTCACCGAGCTGCGTCCGCCCCCGGATCTCGACCCGCTCCGTCGCCTCGCCGGGGCCCGCCGCGGCGCCGAGCGAGTTGCGGAGGCTACCGAGCTTGGTGTGGACGTCGAGCCAGGCGGCCGTGCCCTCGCGGATGCCGACCTCCAGCTCGCCGATGGCGCTCTGCAGGACGACCCGCCCGCGGACCACCTCACCGATCCGGATGGCGCCCTGGGCCGTCTTGATGTCCACGTCCCCGAGGGCCGCGCCGACCTGGATCTGGCCGTTGGAGGAGTTGACCTTGAGGTCCCCGCCGGCCTCGCCGATCACCGTCTCGCCGTTGAGGTTCTTCACCGTCACCGTGCCCGCCACGGTGCCGATCTCGACCCGGCCGGAGCCGTTGACCTCGGCGTCCCCGTCGGCCCGCCGCAGCCGGACGTCCCCGTGGTCCGTCCGCAGGTGGACGGAGTCCGCGTGCTCGACCTGGATCCGGCCGACCGACGTCCGCACCCGGCAGTCGCCCAGCAGCCCCTCGCAGAGGAAGTCCCCCATCGGCGCGTTGCCGTGGACCTCCGAGCCGGCCGGCAGCTCGACGGTGACATCGACCGAGCCCGCCCGCCCGAAGAGCGAGCGCTTCTTCGGGCCCTTCACCACCAGGGCGCCGCCCGCGTAACTGATCCTGGTCTGCTCCGCGGCCTTGACGTCCGCCTCGACCGCCGGGTCCGCCGGCCGGACCTCGACCACGGTGTCCGTGCGCTTGCCCGCGGCGATCCGGACGGACGCGATGTCGAACTCGATGGTGGCGCTGATCGGGCCGGGAGTGTCGAAAGAAGGCATGGCTGTCCCGTTCTCTTGGCTCTGATGGATGAACCCGCCGGTCGGACGGGGTGGAAGGAGAAGGAGTGGGAAGCGCGGAACCTAGTGGACCCAGCCGGTGAACCCCTGCCCGGTGGGTGACACCGTCCGCCCGACGGCCCGGACGGGCTCGCCCGGCTCCAGGGCGGCGGCGACGGCGCGCACCAGCCAGGCGTTGGCCGAGAGTCCCTCCTGACCGGCTGCCTCCTCGACCCTGGTCTTGAGGTGGGCGGGCAGGCGGAAGTTGATCCGGGCGGTGTTGCCGTCCTCCCCCTCCGCCCCCGCCGGTGCCACCGGCGGCGCCACCGGCGCCGGTGACCGCTCACCGGCGTCGTGGAACACCTCCGGCGACGGTGGCGCCATCACCACGAACTCCGGATCCAGCCCCCGGAGCCGGACGTCCACCGAGCCGGGCGCAAGATCACGGGTGACCTCGCCCATCGCGGCGGAGAGGGCGTTGAGAAGGGTGAGCCGCACGGCCGACTCCAGCGGAAGAGTCAGGCGCTCGGCCAGGGCACGGGCTTCGTCTCCGCCCGCGCTCGCTGCGACCGCGAGCTCGTTCCGGAGGTTGTCGACGTACGGCGAGAGGTCCATGACCCAAGAATGGCACACCAGTGGCGCCACACCAAGCCCTTTTGGCGCCACAACCCGAAAGAGTGGCGCCACACGTCGGCGCGGGCCCCGCCGCCGGACGCACCGCGGGCCGGTACCGTCCAGGACGGCACCGGCCCGCAGGCATTCCAGGGGAAGGTCAGACCGTGCCCCACCCAGCCAGGTGGGCGTCGATCTCGCCGACGATCCGGGCCTTGCCGGCCGGGTCCAGGAAGGACGCCTCGACCGCGTTGCGCGCCAGCGCGGCGACGCCCGCCTCGTCCAGGTCCAGCAGCCGGGCCGCGACCGCGTACTCGGTGTTGAGGTCGGTGCCGAACATCGGCGGGTCGTCGCTGTTGACGGTGACCAGCAGGCCCGCGTCGACCATCTGCCGGATCGGGTGCTCCTCGATCCGCTCGACCGCGCGGGTCGCGATGTTCGAGGTCGGGCAGACCTCCAGGGCGATCCGGTGCTCGCCGAGGTGGTCCATCAGGGCCGGGTCCCGCACGGCCTGGGTGCCGTGGCCGATGCGCTCGGCGCCGAGCAGCCGCAAGGCGTCCCAGACCGTCTCGGGGCCGGTGGTCTCGCCCGCGTGCGGGACGCTGCGCAGACCGACCGCCCGCGCCCGGTCGAAGTACGGCTTGAACTGCGGGCGCGGCACGCCGATCTCCGGGCCGCCGAGGCCGAAGCTGACCAGGCCCTCGGGGGCGAGGTCGACGGCGAGCCGGGCGGTCTCCTCGGCGGCGGCCAGACCGGCCTCGCCGGGGATGTCGAAGCACCAACGGAGCACGACGCCGAGGTCCTTCTCGGCCCGCACCCGGGCGTCCTCGATGGCCTCCATGAAGGCGACGTCGGGGATGCCCCGGCTGACCGAGGAGTACGGCGTGATGGTCAGCTCCGCGTACCGGATGTTCTGCCGGGCCATGTCCTCGGCGACGCCGTAGGTCAGCGCGCGGACGTCCTCGGCGTCGCGGATCAGGTCGACGACGCTGAGGTAGACCTCGATGAAGTGGGCGAAGTCGGTGAAGGTGAAGTACTCGGCGAGGGCGGCCGGGTCGACCGGCACCTTCGACCGGCCGCGGTGGCGCGCGGCCAGCTCGGCGACCACCCGCGGCGAGGCCGAGCCCACGTGGTGGACGTGCAGCTCCGCCTTGGGCATCCCGGCGATGAACGCCTCGATGCCCCGGTTCGCGGTGGGGTTTCCGATCCGACTTCCGTCCGGCTGGACCACGGTGGTGCCCTTCTTCTCTACGCGCGTATCAAGCTGTGTCCGCAAGGATAAGCACAGGTGGCTCACCCCCCGAGGGCAACCGCCACGGTGTGGATGAGCAGTCCCGCCAGCGCTCCGACCACGGTCCCGTTGATCCGGATGAACTGCAGGTCACGGCCGACGTTGGCCTCGATCTTGCGGGACGCGTCGTCCGCGTCCCAGCCGGCCACGGTCTCGGAGATCAGCGAGGTGATCTCCGCACGGTAGGTGTCGACGAGGTACTGGGCGGCGTCCTGGAGCCAGCCGTCCACCTTGGCCTGGAGCTTCGGCTCGGTCGCCAGGCGCGCGCCGAAGTCACGCACGCCGTCACGGATGCGCCGGCGCAGCTCGCTGTCCTCGTCCTCGGCCGCGGTCAGCACCAGGGCGCGGACGGCGGCCCAGGTGGAGGCGATGAGCTCCTGCACCTCGGGGCGGACCAGCAGGTCGGCCTTGGCCCGCTCGACCCGGGCGATGGTCTCCCGGTCGCTCTGCAGTTCGGTGGCGAAGTCGGCGAGGAAGTTGTCGACGGCGCCGCGCGCGGCGTGGTGCGGGTCGTCCCGGATGTCGGTGACGAACCGCATCAGCTCCTTGTAGACCCGCTCGCCGACCTGGTGGTCGAGGAACCTCGGCGTCCAGCCCGGGGTCTTCTGGGTGACCCGCTGGACCACCTCCTCGTGGTTCTCGGTCAGCCAGTCGTGCACCCGGACGGCGATCAGGTCGACCACGCCGTGGTGGCCGCCGTCGGCGACCACCCTGCCGAGCATCCGGCCCATCGGCTCGGCGACCGAGGTGGCGGCGGCCCGCCTGGTCACCGCCTCGCCGACGACCGCCTGGACGTCGTCGTCGCGCAGCACCGCGAGGACGCCGCGCAGCGCGGCCGACGCCTCCTTGGTGACCCGCTCGGCGCTGCCGGGCGCGGCCAGCCACTCCCCCAGCCGGCGGGCGATGCCGAGCGCGGCGAGCCGGCCGCGCACCACCTGGCCGGAGAGGAAGTTGTCGCCGACGAAGTCGCCGAGCGACTTGCCGAAGGCGTCCTTCTTGGTCGGGATGATCGCGGTGTGCGGGATCGGCAGGCCGAACGGACGGCGGAAGAGCGCGGTCACCGCGAACCAGTCGGCGAGCGCGCCGACCATGCCCGCCTCGGCGGCGGCGGCCAGGTAGCCCGCCCAGGCGCCGGCACCGGCCGCCTTCGCCCAGGTGGCCAGGGCGAAGACCAGGGTCGCGAAGGCCAGCAGGCCGGTCGCGATGGTCTTCATCCGGCGGACGCCGCGTCTCTTCTCCTCGTCGGCCGCGGTGAACCGGACCCCGGGCCCGGTCCCGCTGAAGGCATCGTCACTCACCCCGCCAGTCTGCCCGTTGCCGGCGCATGCGGAGGGCGCGCCCCACAAAGACGCGCCCCCGCCGTGGGAACGCCGTGCGCCCGGCCCGGCCACCGGACCGGACGCACGCCCGCCGCGCCGGGGCCGGTCAGCCGATCGCGACCTCCGCGTACATCCGGGCGATCACGTCCTCGATGGCCGGCTCGCGGACCGACAGGTCGACCATCGGGTACCGGTCGGCGACCGCGGCGACGATCGGGGCGGCGCTCTGCTGGGCCGGGAAGGCCAGCCACTGCCGCGGCCCGTCGACCTTCACCACCCGGGCGCCGGGCACCTCGATCGGCGGCCGCGCCTCGGCGAGGTCGACGACCAGGGTCCGCTCGCTGTCGCCCGCCGCGTGCAGCCCCTCCAGGCCGCCGTCGTAGACGACCCGGCCGTGGTCGATCACCATGACCCGGCCGCAGAGCTGCTCGATGTCGGTGAGGTCGTGGGTGGTGAGCAGCACGGTGGTGCCCTCGTCGCGGTTGACCTCGCGCAGGAAGTCGCGCACCCGGCCCTTGCTCACCACGTCCAGCCCGATGGTGGGCTCGTCCAGGTAGAGCACCTGCGGGTCGTGCAGCAGCGCCGCCGCCAGGTCCCCGCGCATCCGCTGGCCGAGCGAGAGCTGGCGCACCGGGGTGTCCAGCAGGGCGCCGAGGTCGAGCAGTTCGACGCAGCGTCGGAGGTTGGCCCGATATCGGTGCTCGGGGATGCGGTAGATCCGGCGGGCCAGCTCGTAGGAGTCCCGGAGCGGGAGGTCCCACCAGAGCGTGGTGCGCTGCCCGAAGACGACGCCGATCCGGCGGGCCAGCGCGACGCGCTCCCGGGCCGGGTCGACGCCGGCGACGCGCAGCCGGCCGCCGGAGGGCACCAGGATGCCGGTGAGCATCTTGATGGTGGTGGACTTGCCCGCGCCGTTCGGGCCGATGTAGCCGACGCATTCGCCGGCCTCCACCGTGAAGCTCAGCCCGTCCACCGCGCGGACCTCGCGCTTCTCGCGCTTCAGCCGGCCGGCCTTGGCGCGGACGGTGAAGGTGCGGCGGACGTCGTCGAGTTCGATCAGTGCCATGGGAGTCCTGCTTTCGAAGGGGGTTCGGGACCGGGTCAGCTGCCGGTGGCGCGGTAGGCCCGCAGCCCGGCGCGCCAGGCCAGTCCGGCCGCCACCAGGGCGAGGACGGCGGCGATCGGCGAGGCGTACTGGAAGGCGGTCGGCAGGCCGAGCGGGTCGGGCCGGTCGAGGATCCGCAGCGCGGGCAGCCAGTTGACGAATGCCAGCGGGACGCCGAACACGGTGCCCGCCACCAGCTCCTTGGCGAAGACGGTCGGCGGGTAGTGCAGCACGGTGGCGCCGCCGTAGGTGAAGGCGTTCTGGATCTCCTTGGCCTCGCCCCACCAGAACTGGAGGGTGGCGAAGCCCACGAACACCGCGGCGAAGATCGCCGTGCCGCAGACCAGCAGGGACGGGACGAGCAGCACCCGGTCCCAGGTCCAATCGACGTCCAGGGCGGCCAGCGACCAGGCCAGCACCCCGACCGCCTGCACCGGCCGGCCGATCCGGCGCAGCGAGAAGCGCTCGGCGCAGACCTGGGCCAGCGCCGGGGCGGGCCGGATCAGCATGGTGTCCAGCGTGCCCGCCCGGATCCGCTGGCCCAGGCCGTCGACGCTGCCGACCAGCAGGTTGGCCATGCCCAGCGCGAAGCCCGAGGTGCCGTAGAGGAAGCCGAGCTCGGGCAGCGTCCAGCCGCCGAGCCGGTCGGTGTGCCGGAACATCAGGATCACTACGACGAAGTCGAGGAAGGTGATCACCAGGTTGGCGACGAGCATCAGCACGAAGGACGCCCGGTAGGACATCGTCGCCCTGGTCCACATCGCGGCGGTGAGCCACCAGGCGCGCAGCGCCCAGCGGGTCCGGGCGAGCAGGCCCCGCTCGGTCGGGAGCGGACCGGTGGAGAGCGGGTCGTTCGGGAGCGGGTCGCCTCCGGCGGGCGGGGCCGCGGCGCGGGCGAGGGCCGGCTCAGCCACCCTGGACCACCACCTTGCGGGTGGCGAGCAGCTGGACGCCCCGGCCGAGGAGGACCAGCCCGAGGCCCCAGACGAGTTGGAAGCCGAGCGCACCGAGCAGCGCGGCCCCGGCCGAGCGCTCCAGGAAGACGTCGGTCGGCACCTGGATCAGCGCGGCCCACGGCAGCACCGGCGCGATCTCGCCGAGCAGGCCGGGGAAGAGCGCCAGCGGCAGCAGCATCCCGGAGAAGAACATCGACACCACCAGCATCACCGAGCGCACCCCCTCCGAGTCGTGCAGCCAGAAGCCGGTGAGCGAGACGAGGAAGCGCAGCCCGAAGCTGACCACCACCGCGAGCAGCACCGACAGCAGGAAGTACAGCCAGGTCAGCGGGTGTTCGGGCAGCCGGACCCGGAAGACCAGCGCCCCCGCCAGCATCGGCAGGGTGCCGCGGGCGAGCAGGTGGTAGCCGGCCCGGCCGAGGTCGGTGGCCAGCCACCAGCCCTGGAAGTCCACCGGGCGGTAGAGGTCGATGGCGATGTCGCCGCTGCGGAACCGGTCCTGGACGTCGTCCTGGAAGCCGCCGCCCCAGACCGCGACGGTGACCAGCAGCGCCTGGCTGACCCAGATGTAGGTGACGGCGGCGCTCTGGTCGTAGCCGCCGAGGCCGGGCCGGGCCTGCCAGAGGGCGACGAAGGTGTAGGCGAGGATGAAGCCGAAGACGGTGTTGGTGAAGGCCCCGGCCAGGGTGGCGGCCCGGTAGGTGGCGTAGCGGCGGAAGGCTCCGCGGGCGATGGCGAGGTAGAGCGCCACCGCGGCGCCCGGACCGCCGGCGGCGCCCGCGGGATGTGGAGCACCACGGGGATCGGGATCGGGAGGGTGTCGGAACCGCGACTCGGCGGGAAGAGCGTTCGACATATTGTCTCCTTGTCGACAAATAGGAGCGGGCAGGTGCCCCCGGGGACACCGGCGCACGCGGACCGGCCCCGGCCGGCCCCACCCGGAGGGTGCCGGGTCAGGCGGGCGGAGCTGCCCGAACTGGGTGCGCTATGTGGTTCGCACCTTTCACCGTACCTCCGGCGATCTTCCCGCGCACCCGGTTATTCCAACGCCTGATCACGGGTCAAATAGCACATAATCGCGGCATGACCTTGAGGGCAGACCACAGCACCCGGCGCAGCGCCAGACGGGCCGCCCGCCGCGAAGCCCGCCGCGCCAAGCCGCTGTGGCGCCGGCTCCTGCCCACCTGGCGGGTCACCCTCGGCGCGCTCACCGCGACCCTGCTGCTCGCCGTCGGCTCCTTCGCCGTGCTCTACCTCATCGTCCCCGTGCCCGACGCCAACGCCCACGCCGTCGCCCAGAACAACATCTACCTCTACGCCGACGGCACCACCGAGATCGCCCGCACCGGCGCCGTGAACCGCACCGACGTCACGATCGACCAGATCCCGCTCGACACCCGGCACGCCGTCGTCTCCGCCGAGGACCGCACCTTCTACCGCAACGGCGGCATCGACCTGAAGGGCATGGTCCGGGCCGGCTGGAACACCCTCACCGGACTCGGCACCCAGGGCGGCTCCACCATCACCCAGCAGTACGTCAAGAACTACTACCTGACGCAGGACCAGACCATCGAGCGCAAGGGCCGCGAACTCTTCATCGCGCTCAAGGTCGACCAGCAGCGCAGCAAGGACCAGATCCTCGCCGGGTACCTCAACAGCAGCTACTTCGGCCGGGGCGCCTACGGCATCCAGAGCGCCGCCCACGCCTACTACGGCACCGACGTCTCCCGCCTCACCCTCCCCCAGGGCGCCTACCTCGCCGCCCTGCTCCAGGCCCCCAGCGCCTACGACGTCAAGACCGCCACCCCCGCCAACCGCGAGAAGGCCGTCGCCCGCTGGAACTACACCCTCGACGGCATGGTCCAACTCGGCTTCCTCAGCCCGGCCGACCGCGCCGCCACCACCTTCCCCGACCCGATCGACCCCCAGCCCGCCACCGGGCTCAAGGGCCAGTCCGGCTACCTGGTCGGCGTCGCCGACGACTACCTCGTCTCCGCCGGCATCATCGACGCCGCCACCCTCAAGTCCGGCGGCTGGCGCATCACCACCACCTTCGACAAGCCCCGCCAGGACGCCTTCGTCCAGGCCGTCCAACAGGAACTCACCGCCGAACTCGACCCCGTGGCCCGGCCCGCCACCGACACCGACGTCCGGGTCGCCGGCGCCTCCGTCGAACCCGCCACCGGCCGGGTCGTCGCCGTCTACGGCGGCCCCGACTACGCCAAGCAGCCCTACAACGACGTACTGCGCCAGGACAACCAGATCGGCTCCACCTTCAAGGCCTTCGACCTCGCCGCCGGCCTCACCTCCGGCCGCAGCAGCGGCGACGGCCGCCCGATCACCACCGAGACCCGCTACGACGGCACCAGCGAACGCCCCGTCACCGGCGGCCCCACCCCGTACGCCCCGCCCAACGAGGACGGCATCGACTACGGCAGCATCACCCTGCGCTACGCCATGGTGAAGTCCGTCAACTCGGTGTACGCCCAGGAGGGCGTCGACGCCGGACTCGCCCACGTCCGCGACACGGCCGTCCGGCTCGGCATCCCCGACAACGTCCCCGGCATGGACCCGGCCAACACCTCGATGACGCTCGGCACCGCCACCCCCAGCGCCCTCAACCTGGCCGGCGCCTACGCCGGCCTCGCCAACCACGGCCAGACGTACGCCCCCTGGTCGGTCGGCAAACTCGAACGCGTCAACTCCGGCGGCGCCATCGACGTCCCCAAGATGCCTGAACACGTCCCCACCAGCGCCCTCGACCGGGGCGCCGCCGACGCCGTCACCGACGTCCTGCGCGACGTCGTCAGCACCCGCGGCACCGGCGCCGCCGCCCTCGACCTCGGCCGCCCCGCCGCCGGCAAGACCGGCACCACCGACTCCAACCTCTCCGCCTGGTTCGCCGGCTTCACCCCCGAACTCGCCACCACCGTCGGCCTGTTCCGGGAGAACCCGAAGACCCACGCCAAGGAGCCGCTGTCCGGCACCGCCGGCTACGAACGGATCAACGGCGGCGCCTTCCCCACCCGGATCTGGACGGCCTACATGGCCGACGCCCTCGACGGCACCGACGTCCAGCGCTTCGACCTCCAGACCGGCCGCGGCACCACCCAGACCGGCGGGCCGACCGGCAGCGGCTCACCCTCCCCGTCGCCGTCGCCCAGCGCCACGGCCACCGCCACCACCACCGCGCCGACGCACACCCCGACGCCGTCCGCCCCCGCCCCGCCCAGCCCCAGCAGCCGGCCCACCGAGACGGCGCCGGCGCCCAGCCCCGAGGCCCCCGCCCCGACCGGCACCCCGGAACAGCCGCCCGCGCCCACCAACCGACCCACCGCGCCGCCGCGGCCGACGCACACCCCGACCGCGCCCCCGAGCACCCCGCCCCCGGCCGGCGACACCAGCACCCCGCCGACCCGCCCGGCCACCGCCCAGCCCCCCGCACCGGCCGACGGACACCCCGCCGGACAGGCCCCGTAGCACCCGGAGCCCCAGAGCCCGCTATCGGCGCCCCCAGGGCCTCAGCACCTCAGGACCTCAGGACACCAGCTCCCGCTCCAGCGGCGTCCGGAACCGCGGCGTCACCCGCACCTGGCCCAACCAGCCCGCCAACCGCGCCGCCTCCACCTCGACCGCCGCCCGCGCCTCGGCCCCGGCATCCGCCAGGAACCGCCACACCAGCTCACCGTCGGGGCGCTGCGCCCAGCCGCCGACCACCCGGCCGCACCACCAGAGCGTCGGCCCGGCGTTTCCGGCCCGGTCGAACAGCGCCGGCACGTCCTCAGGCCGCAGGTACCAGTCCCGCCCGCGCCAGCCCATCACCGTCGGATCCAGCGCCGGCAGCAGCGCCGCCCACGGCTCCGGCTCCGCCACCGGCCCGTCGTCCCCCGGCAGCACCAGGCCCGCCACCGCGCCGGCCAGCGCCACCTCCACCGCGCCGACGTCCCCCAGCGCCCTGCGGGTGTCCCCCAGCGTCCAGCCCGTCCACCACTTCACGTCCTCGACCGTCGCCGGACCGTACGCCGCCAGCCAGCGCCGGACCACCTCGGCCTTCGCCTCCCGCACCGGCACGTCCGGCCACTGCGGCACCGGCGCCCACGGATAGCTGCTGCTCAGCCACGAACCGCGCGGCCGGGAGCGCCGCACGTGCCCGTCCGAGGCCAGCAGCCGCAGCAGCCGGCTGCCCACGCTCTGCCGGGCCTCGTACGGCTTGCCCTGCGCCATCAGCATCGTCTCGCGCAACGCCGGTACGTCCTCGGCGAGTTCGGACGTCGTCGCCTCGCCCCGCACGGCCAGCGCCGCCAGCACGGCCCGCTCCGTCGCGGCCAGCCGCGGCTCGTCCCACCCCTCGGCGAACTCCCGCAGGTGCTTCACCAGCGTGGCCCGCTCCTTGACCGCGATCGCCCGCGCCGCCGCGGAGCTGACGTACGGGGCGAACTCCTCCGTCACCGCGAAGAGGGTGCGCCGCATCGACAGCAGCTTCACCAGCGAGACGTCCTCGTACAGCGCCCGCTCCACCTCCGCCGCCGAGGGCTCCGCCAGCCGCGCGCAGGCCGACAGGTAGACCGTCGCCGCGTCCGTGGCGTGCAGCCCGACGACCGCGTCCGCCACCTCCTCCACCCGCGCCGCCCGCTCGGCCCGCGCCAGCAGGTGCCGCCGCCCGACCCGGGCCCGGCGCTGGTCGTCACCGATCGAAGGAACCCCGCCCGAAGGCACACCGCTGCTCATGCCCGGACCCTACTGCCGACCCCCGACAACCGCCCGGACACGACGGTGCGGGCCGCCGCGCCCTCGGCGCGCCGGCCCGCCCGGCAAGCCCTCACGGGGTGCCCGCCCGGACCCTCAGAGGTACAGCCCGGTCGAGCCCTCCGCGTCGCCGAAGCGCATCGCGGCCACCGCGTGCAGGTCACGCTCGCGCAGCAGCACGTAGGTGGCGCCGCGGACCTCGACCTCCAGCTTGTCCTCCGGGTCGTACAGCACGCGGTCACCGGGCTCCACCGAGCGGACGCTCTGGCCCACCGCGACGGCCTCGGCCCAGGTGCACCGCTTGCTGAGCTCCGCGGTGGCCGGGATGAGGATGCCGCCGGTCGAGCGGCGCTCGCCCTCGCTGCCCTCGGTCTTCACCAGGACGCGGTCGTGCAGCATCTTGATCGGCAGCTTCTCGCCCAGCCGGTCGTGGCGCGGCGGATCCTGCTCGGGGGAGGTGGTCCGCTGGGTCGGTTCGTCGTTCGTACTCACGACCCCGAAGGTACCGCTCCGCGGCGCCCCGCGTGACCCCGGACCGGCATCCGGCGGGCCGGGTGCGGTGGCACCCGGCCCGGCAGGACCCCGACCCTCAGCCCTTGCGGCGCTTGCGGGCCGAGGCGACCAACAGCACCAGGCCCACGCCGACCAGCGCGGCGGGCACGATCCGCTCCTTGCGCGGCTGCCCCTTCTCGTCCACGAACTGCGCCCTGGCCTGCTCGACCAGCCCGCTGGCCGCCACGTACACCCGGCCGGCCTTCTCCTCCACGGAGGCCACGGCCTTCGCCTTGACCTGGGCCGTGATGGTGCTCGGGTGGACGCGCATGGCGAGCTCGTCCAGGGTCGCGGCCAGCTGGGTGCGGGTGCGGGTGATGTCCGCCTCGATCTGAGCCGTCGTCCGCGCCGACTTGTCCTTCGTGCTCGCCTCGCCCACTCGGGCCACCCCAATTCACTGATGTTGTCCTGTGCGACTGACCCAGTTTGTCAGCTGCCGCCCCGGCCCGCGCGGCCCCACCCACCATCGGAGGTAAGTTGACCGTGGTACGACCACCCGTCCACGCACCAGGAGAGTCCCCCGTGAGTGAGCGTCTCCAGCCCGGCGACACCGCACCCGCCTTCAGCCTGTCCGACGCCGACGGCAACCAGGTGTCCCTCGCCGGCCACCTCGGCCGGAAGGTGATCGTCTACTTCTACCCCGCCGCGCTCACCCCCGGCTGCACGAAGCAGGCCTGCGACTTCACCGACAACCTGGAGGTCTTCGCGGGCGCCGGGTACGACGTCATCGGCATCTCGCCGGACAAGCCGGAGAAGCTGGGCAAGTTCCGCGAGGCCGAGGACCTCAAGGTCACCCTGCTCTCCGACCCGGAGAAGAAGGTGCTGGAGGCCTACGGCGCGTTCGGCGAGAAGAAGCTGTACGGCAAGACCGTCACCGGTGTGATCCGCTCCACCGTGATCGTCGACGAGCACGGCAAGGTCGAGCACGCCCTGTACAACGTCAAGGCCACCGGCCACGTCGCCAAGCTGCTGCGCGACCTCAAGGTCGAGGCGGCCTGACAGCCGCCCCCGCGGGGGCGGAAACGAAGCGGTGGCGGCGCACCCCCCGACCGGGTGCACCGCCACCGCGTCTCTCACCTCAGCGAGCCACGCTCATCGGATCGACCGATCAGCAGGCCCCGAGGTCGCTCCAGACACCCCACGAGCCACTGGCACTGGGGTCGTCGCCCTTGGTCCACCACTTGTTCTGGTAGTAGTGCCCCTTCCAGGACACCTTGGTGGTGGACGCGTAGGTGGTGCCCGCGTCCCAGCCCGGCGCGCCCGTGCAGGCCCCCGAGGTCGGGGTCGCGGTCGGGGTCACCGTGGGCGTCACGGTCGGCGTGACGGTCGGCGTCACCGTGGGCGTGACCGTCGGGGTCACGGTGGGCGTCACGGTCGGCGTGACCGTGGGCGTCACGGTCGGGGTGACCGTCGGCGTCGCGGTCGGCGTCGCGGTGCCGCCGCCCGTGCTGCCGCGGGTCAGGTCGCCCTTCAGGCCGTACAGCGTGCCGGCGACGTTGACCGTCCAGTTCGACGGCGTCGAGACCGGCAGGTAGTAGACGAAGTCCAGGTCCACCGAAGCGCCCGGCGCCAGCGACTGCCAGCCCGGCAGCTTCACCGAGACGCGGTTGTAGGTGCCCTTGAGGCCGCCCACGTTGCCCGGACCGGGGTTGTCCTGCTTGATGACGGTCAGCCCGAACCCGGACTGGTCCTTGGCGTTGCCCGGGGCCGAGTTGCTGTAGTCGAACTGGAACTCGGTCCCGCCCGGCAGGGTCAGCGTCGAGTTGTTGACGATGTGGATCTTCGGGTTGATCGGGTAGTTCGAGTCGCCCAGCGCGAAGTTGGTGAACGTCACGTCGACCGGCAGGGTCTGCTGCGGCAGCGCGATCGTCGAGCGGGTCGCGTTGTACGGCGAGGCCGCCTTGAACTTGTCGTACATCAGCGAGGTCAGCGTCGAGCCGGGCACGTACTGGCCCTTGCCGCCGTTGGCCGCCGCGTCCCACTTGTAGTCGCCCGCGAGCTCCCAGATCATCGCGCCGCCGGCGCCCTGGTTGACGATGTAGTCCGCCTTGGCGGCCACCGACTGCTCGTCCTCGGTGGAGAGGAACACCTTCTTGGTGTCGTTCCACAGCCACGGCGCCACCAGGGTGGAGCTGTAGTTGCGGGTGTAGGTGCCCTGCAGGGCGGTGTCGGTCACGCCGTACTTGGAGAGGTAGTCGGGCACGATGCCCTTCTCCAGGTTCTTCGCGTGCCACATCGGGTTCGAGCCCGCCGGGGACTCCTTGCCCGCGTCGTCCTTGTCGTTCCAGATGTTGTCGATGCCGACCGCGCCGTCACCGCACGAGGTCAGCCCGGCGCCCACCGGGCAGGTGGTCGCGGACGCGGTGCCCCAGAGGCCGTTGGTCCCGCCGGTGACGTTCTTGAACCCGCGGGTGTAGTACGGCAGGCCGACGTTGATCCGGCCGCCCGGCATCGAGCCGCGGAAGTAGTGGTACGACCAGTCGGCGTTCAGGTAGCCGATGCCGCCGTACTGGCCGGTGCCGTACACGTTGGCCGCCGCCAGCTCGCCGTCCTTGCCGTCGTCGAACAGCGAGGCGTTCGGGCCGACGTACTTGTTCCAGGCGCCGTGCAGGTCGTACGACATGATGTTGACGTAGTCCAGGTACTGCGCGATCTGGAAGGTCTCCATGCCGCGCAGCAGGTAACCGGACGACGGGGCCGCGACCGAGAGCAGGTAGTGCTTGCCGTCGGCGGCGCCGGCCCGGTCCAGCTTCTCGCGCAGCGTCTTCATCAGCGCCGCGTAGCCCTTGGCCAGCGAGGCCCGCTTGCCGTTGGCGAGCTGCCAGTCCAGCGGGTTGCCCGCGTCCTTCATCGAGGTCGGGTACTCGTAGTCGACGTCGACGCCGTTGAAGCCGTACTTCTTGATGAAGTCGACCGAGGAGTTGGCGAAGGCGTCGATGCCCGCCTGGTTGACGCTGCCGTCCGGGTTGACCGTCAACGAGTAGAAGCCGCCGGAGTTGACGCGCTTGCCGTCGTCGCCGAAGTACCCGCCGGTCTCGGTCCAGCCGCCCACCGAGATCATGGTCTTGACGTTCGGGTGCTGCTTCTTGAACTTCGTCAGCAGGTTGAAGTGGCCCTTGTAGGGCAGCGACGGGTCCAGCTCGGCGCCGGGCACGCCCGGGAAGGAGATCCCGGTCGCCTCGTTCTTGTCGTTGTCGGTGCCGACCGAGATCTTGTTGTCGCTGCCGACGTGCCCGAACGCGTAGTTCAGGTGGGTGACCTTGTCCCAGGGGATGTCGCTCACCAGGTAGGGCGGGGTCCCGTCCTTGCCGGTACGCCAGCCGGTGAAGTAGCCGATGACGCGGCGCTGGTGGTCCGCGCCCATCTTCTCGCGGCCCTCGGTGTCGTAGACGCTGCAGTACGGGACGTCCACCCCGGGCGTCTGGTACATGCCGTCCGGCCGACAGGCCGCGTTGTCGACGGTGGCGGACGCCTGCGAGGGCGCCGCACCCAGCGTCGCCATCAGCAGGCCGGCCAGGCCGGCGACCGCCAGCGAGGCCATGCCCGCCCGGGCGGCCGGGTTCTTGGAATGCCGGGCAGCGGTGGGACGCCGCTCGGCCGTGCTTCGGATCAACACTCGGTCCTCCGGGAGAGAGTGTCGGCGCATGCCTGTGGGGGAGCACGCACGTGGGGGAATGCAGATTGGCGCTGAAGCTATGTGGTCTGAACCACAAAGGTCAATAGGTCTGTACCAATTGGTAATCAAATCCCCAACAACACCGGTCGAACGGCTGATACCCGTCGGTCAGCCGTCCGCATGCCGACGACTGTGCCGGGCCACCCGGACCCGCGTCCCACAGGCCGTCGAACACCACGCCCGACGCGCGTGCCGCTGCAGGAAGAACAGGATGCAGCCCGGCGCCGGACAGGCCCGCACCAGCTCCCGCCGACCCCCCGTCAGCAACTCCACCGCCGCCTGCGCCACCCGCCCCAGCAGCACCGCCCCACGCTCCCCCGCGGCCGTCCGGCGCACCCCCCGCGCGGCCGCCCCCGGCCCCAGCTCCACCCACCCCGGCGCCGCCCGCACCGCCGCGTTCACCACCGCCACCTCCGCCGCCCCCGCCGGCTCCCCCGCCACCACCGCCGTCAGCACCGCCCGCAGGGCCCCGCGCAGCTCCAGGAACGCCGCCAGCTCCGCCGGCCCCGGCGACCCGGCCGGGACGCTCGCCAGATCCAGCTCGACGGCGTGCCGGTCCACCCAGACCGCCAGGTCCGACGGCTCCACCAGAACGTCCACCAGATGCCCGCGCAGACCACCCCGCACGAAGGTGCTGTTCACCAGATCCAGCGCGAGATGCTCACCGCCGACCGGCATCGCGTCCACCGCGCCACGCTCCACCATGCCCATGCCTAACGGTAACGCCACTTGCCACCGGTTAGCCAAAGCCCGCAGACTAACGCTTGCCCGCCGTCTCAAGCGTTAGGGAATGCCTTCGCCATGCCCCTTTCCAGCCAAGCCCCCGCCCGACCCGCCCCCACCGCCGTCCTCACCTCCACCGCCACCGCCGTCACCGCCCTGCTCACCCTCGCCGCCCTCGGCACCCTCACCCGCCAACCCCTCCTCATCCCCCCGCTCGCCGCCTCCATGGCCCTCATCGCCGGCGCCCCCACCCTCCCCCTCGCCCAACCCCGCAGCGTCATCGGCGGCCAACTCGTCTCCGCCCTCACCGGCTACGCCGTCCTCGCCGCCACCACCCCCGCCTACTGGTCCGCCGCCCTCGCCGGCGGCCTCGCCCTCGGCGCCATGACCCTCGCCCGCACCCCCCACTCCCCCGCGGCCGCCACCGCCGTCATCGTCACCCTCACCGCCCCCGACCCCACCCGCTTCCTCCCCCTCCTGCTCCTCGCCACCCTGCTGCTCACCGCCACCGGCCTCGCCGCCGCCCGCCTCACCCGCCGCACCTACCCGACGTACTGGTGGTGACCCCGTAACCACCCCGCCCCCCACTCGTTCGCCCCCACGGGGGACGGGCGCACACAGGCCCGAAGGGGGACGACCATGCCGGTCAAGTACACCCGTGAGCTGCTGGCGACCACCGCGGCAGCCGCCGCCTCACTCGACGAGATGCTGGCCGCCCTGGGGAGGGAGCCGAACCGGGAGAGCCGCAAGTACCTGCGCCGCAGGCTGACCGAGTTCGCGATCGACACGTCGCACTTCCGCCCGACCGGAACCGTCTACACCCGCGAACTCCTCCAGGAGGCGGTCTCGGCCTCGTACAGCGTGGCGGGCGTGGTGCGCCACCTCGGCCAGCGCCAAGCCGGGGGCACCCAGGCACACATCGGCCGCCGGATCAAGGCGTTCGGCATCGACACCTCGCACTTCACCGGGCAGGCCCACAGTCGCGGGAAGCGGTTCCCCAGCAGGATCCCGGCCGAACAACTCCTCGTCCAGCGCCCCTCGGAGGCCAAGCGGCTTCCGGGAGTGCGCATCCGCCAGGCCCTTTCGGAGCTCGGCCGGCCGGAGTCGTGCGAGTCCTGCGGCACCGGGCCGGAGTGGCGGGGCCGCCCGCTCACGCTGGAGGTGGACCACATCAACGGGGACTGGTCCGACAACCGCCCCGACAACCTCCGCCTGCTGTGCCCGAACTGCCATGCCGTCACCCCCACCTACTGCGGGCGCAACAAGAACAGGCGAGCGAAGCCCGCACCCGACCGCACCGAGGGAGAAACGGCTGTGCCCGAAGGCCGCGCAAACCCCTAGACTGGAGGCCATGCGGCCTTGGCGGAACTGGCAGTCGCGCTGGACTTAGGATCCAGTGGGAGAAATCCCGTGAGGGTTCGACTCCCTCAGGCCGCACTAGCCTTTGAATCGAAGGCCCACCCGGAATGATTTCCCGGGTGGGCCTCCGTCGTTCTCGATGCCCCGTCAGCCCAGCAGGTCCTTCAGGACCGGGGCCAGGGCGCGGAAGGCCTTGCCGCGGTGGCTGATGGCGTTCTTCTCCGCCGCCGTCAGTTCGGCGCAGGTGCGGGTCTCGCCCAGGGGCTCCAGGATCGGGTCGTAGCCGAAGCCGCCCTCGCCGGCCGGGGCCGTCCGCAGGGTGCCGAGGAGGCGGCCCTCGACGACGCGCTCGGTGCCGTCCGGCAGGGCCAGGGCGGCGGCGCAGAAGAAGTGGGCGCCGCGGTGCTCCGGGGCGATGTCGCCGAGCTGGGCCAGCAGCAGGTCCAGGTTGGCGCGGTCGTCGCCGTGCTTGCCGGCCCAGCGGGCGGAGAAGATGCCGGGGGCGCCGCCGAGGACGTCGACGCAGAGGCCGGAGTCGTCGGCGACCGCGGGCAGGCCGGTGGCCTGCGCGAGGGCGTGTGCCTTGAGCAGCGAGTTCTCGGCGAAGGTGACGCCGGTCTCGCGGACGTCCGGGATCTCCGGGTAGGCATCGGCGCCGACCAGTTCGACGTCGAGGCCGGCCTCGCCGAGGATGGCGCGGAGCTCGGCGACCTTGTTCTGGTTGCGGGTGGCGAGAATCAGACGGGTGGACATGAACCCACCCTAACCGGACGTCAGCCGGTGCAGACCTGGGTGAGGTTGCCGGCGGCGTCGCCGAGCGGCTTCAGGTCGGGGGCCTGCTTGTCGTTGATGGCCTGCTGGACCTTGCCGACCTGGGTGTTGAGGTCGGTGATGGCCTTGGCGACGTCGGTGTTCTTGGAGTTCTTGCCGAGGTCGTCGAGGTCGTTCTTGAGCTTCTGCAGGGCCTGGCCGGCGGCGGCCGAGTCGTTGCTGGCGTTGTTGAAGGCGGTGGTGACGTCGCTGATGTCCCCGGTGATGCGGACCGCCGTGTTGCCGCAGTCGAGCGCCTTCTGGGCGGCCGAGCAACTGACCGCGCTGAGCGGGAGGATGGCGATCAGGCCGGCCACGGCGAGGGTGGCGGGGCGGGCGATGCTCTGGGGCATCCGGTCCTCCTGGGTGCGCGGGTTCCGGAACGGAATGACGCGCCCCCGGGGGTGCGCGGTTCCCACAACGGGGTGCTGCGGGAACCGTAAGGGCTCCGGGCCCGGCCTGTACAGCGCTGGTGTCGCGGTTCGGCCACGCGCCGGAGCCCCTTCGGGCACCGGTGGCGGGCTCAGCCCTCCAGGGCCTTGCGCTGGATCTCGTCCAGCTCGGCGCAGCCGAGGGTGCCGAGGTCCAGGAGCTGGTCGAGCAGGGCGCGGTCGAAGGGGGCGCCCTCGGCGGTGCCCTGGACCTCGACGAAGCGGCCGTCGGAGGTGCAGACGATGTTCATGTCGGTCTCGGCGCGGACGTCCTCCTCGTAGCGGAGGTCGAGCATCGGGACGCCGTCGATGATGCCGACGCTGACGGCGCTGACGCCGCCGGTGATGGGCTGGCCCTTGGCGCGGAGGATCTTCTTCTCGCGGGCCCAGGAGACGGCGTCGGCGAGGGCGACGTAGGCGCCGGTGATGGCGGCGGTGCGGGTGCCGCCGTCGGCCTGGAGGACGTCGCAGTCGAGGACGATGGTGTTCTCGGCGAGGGCGCGGTGGTCGATGACGGCGCGCAGCGAGCGGCCGATGAGGCGGCTGATCTCGTGGGTGCGTCCGCCGATGCGGCCCTTGACGGCCTCGCGGTCGCCGCGGGTGTTGGTGGCGCGCGGGAGCATGGAGTACTCGGCGGTGACCCAGCCCTCGCCGCTGCCCTTGCGCCAGCGCGGGACGCCTTCGGTGACGCTGGCGGTGCACAGCACCTTGGTGTCGCCGTAGGAGATGAGGACGGAGCCTTCGGCGTGCTTGCTCCAGCCCCGCTCGATGGTGATGGGGCGGAGCTGGTCGGGGGTGCGGCCGTCGATGCGTGACATAGGCACCGAGCGTAGTCGGTCCGGTCGGGTGATTCCGGCAGGGTCGGACGGGTCGTCGGCGGTGCCCGGCGGGCCCGTGGCGGGGTGCCCGAACGGTTGTGCCCGGTGCGCCGGACGGCGCCGGCCCGCCGTCCACGGGGGGCGGCGGGCCGGGTGGTGCCGAGCCTGGTGGTGCCGAGCCTGGTGGGCTCAGCTCACATCATGTCCTCGATGTCGGCGGCGATCGGGTCGGCGTCGGTACCGATGACGACCTGGATCGCGGTGCCCATCTTGACGACGCCGTGGGCGCCGGCGGCCTTCAGCGCGGCCTCGTCGACGAGGGAGGCGTCCTTCACCTCGGTACGCAGGCGGGTGATGCAGCCTTCGACCTCTTCGATGTTGTCGATGCCGCCCAGACCGGCGACGATCTTCTCAGCCTTGCTGGCCATCTGATTTCTCCCTCTGTCTCGGCCCGTCGGCTGCTCTGCCGGGTGCCGTCCTGCGCTGTGCGGGGTGCCCCGGCCGCCGGCCGGGGTCGTCGCTGTCGGTGCTGACGCGGGTTCAGCTGCCGTCGCGCTGCGCCGCAGCGCGACCAGCATCACCCGAGTTGGACCGATCTGCCACGTTAGTCCACTTTTGGCCCATTCCGGCGCGCACGGTCTGGATCTTCGTCCGAGGATGACGATCAGCGGGGCTTCTGCCCCGGTGCGCGCGGCCTGCCTCCCAAAGTGGTCTACACCAATATATGTGTACTCCGATGAACGCAGGAAGCGCCCCGGGTGTTCCTGAACCCCGTCCGAGGGTCCCCCAGGGGGCCAGCGCTCGGCAACTGCTCTCGGAGGGCGAAGGATGAGTTCGGCAGGCGCCACAGCCCCGCGGACCACGTGGTGGCACACCTTCTACGGCGGACTCCAGAAGATGGGCCGCTCGCTCCAGCTGCCGGTCGCCGTGCTGCCGGCGGCGGGCATCCTCAACCGGCTCGGACAGCCCGACGTGTTCGGGAAGGACGGTCTCGGCTGGGACGACGTCGCCAAGGTGTTCGCGGCGGCCGGCGGCGCTCTGCTGGACTCCTCGCTCGGCCTGCCGCTGCTGTTCTGCATCGGGGTCGCGATCGGCATGGCCAAGAAGGCGGACGGCTCCACGGCACTGGCGGCCGTGGTGGGCTTCCTGGTCTTCTACGCCGTGCTGCACGCCTTCCCGGAGGACTGCAAGCTGCCGACCGTGCTGGTCGGCAACCAGTGCGTGGACTTCACCTCGGCCAAGTCGGCCGCCGCGACCTACCAGAACCCGGGCGTCCTGGGCGGCATCCTGATCGGCCTGCTGTCGGCGTGGCTCTGGGTGCGCTACCACCGCACCCGGCTGGTCGACTGGCTCGGCTTCTTCAACGGCCGCCGGCTCGTCCCGATGATCACCGCCGTGGTCGGCATGCTGCTGGCGGTGCTGGCGGTCTGGGCCTGGCCGCCGATCGGCCGCGCCTTCAACGACGTGAGCCAGTGGCTGGCCGACCTGGACGCGGGCGGCGCCGGCATCTTCGGCGTGGCCAACCGCGTACTGCTGCTGATCGGCATGCACCAGTTGCTGAACACCTTCGTCTGGTTCCAGTTCGGCGACTTCACCAAGCCCGACGGCATGGTCGTGCACGGCGACATCCCGCGCTTCCTGGCCGGTGACCCGACGGCGGGCCAGTTCACCTCCGGTTTCTTCCCGATCATGATGTTCGCCCTGCCGGCGGCGGCGCTGGCGATGGCGCACGCGGCCAAGCCGCACCGCCGCAAGGAGATCTACGGGCTGATGCTCTCGGTCGGCCTGACGTCCTTCGTGACCGGCGTCACCGAACCGATCGAGTACTCCTTCGCCTATGTCGCGCCCGCGCTGTACGCGGTGCACGCGCTGCTGACCGGCGCCTCGATGGCGATCACCTGGGCGCTCGGGGTGCACGACGGGTTCAGCTTCTCGGCCGGCCTGATCGACTACGCGATCAACTGGAGCCTGGCCACCAAGCCCTGGCTGATCATCCCGATCGGGCTCTGCTTCGCCGTCGTGTACTACGCGCTCTTCCGGTTCATCATCGTGAAATTCAACATGAAAACACCCGGGCGCGAGGACGACGACGAGGTCGAGGACGTGACCAAGGCATAAACCGAGCGTCACCGGACGCCCGCCGGAATAGGCCCTCGGACCCTTGGTCCGGGGGCCTTCGGCATATTCGCGAAAGGACGATCGTCCCGGCCGGAAAACCATTCCCGGACCGGTCCGGGAAATTCGGCGGCCGGCCCCGCCGCCGACGGGGCGCCGGGCCGGCACCCGGCGCCCGGCGGCCCGGGGCCCGGCCGGGACAGGGCCGCGGCGCCCCGGCGGCGGCCGGACGGGCGGTCTCCGGCGAAGCCGGCGACCCGGGTGGGGGGAAGATCACCGCCGCCGCGCGGCGCACCGCGCGGCAATGCGTCACCGTACTCGCCCACCGGCTTCGCCTTTGGTTTCTCCGAGCCGGCGAGGGCGGCCGCCGAGTCCGGTCGCAATGCGACGGCGAATACCCGCGGCGGGTTCAGGGGGTCCGGCACATCGCACCGGCCCCTCGCGGCGAGCCCGGCACCGGCCGCGCCCCGGCCGTCCGGCACCCGCGGCGACCCCCGGCCCGGCGGCGAACGGCGCCCGGCGGGAGCGTCCGGCCGCCCGCGCCCGCCGGCTGCCGCCGCCCTCCCGGCCGTCCGTCCGGGGGTCGCCGGGCCCGCCGGGGGTGGCCCCGGCCTTTTTGTTGCGCAAATAGCCAAAATCCCAATCACGGCGGGTAATCATGATCGTCGATCCGCAAGTAGGTTTCGATTTCATAGCGCTTCTCACCAGCACCGCTTTCAGGGCTTCCCCCCCTTCTCCACCCGTGCTACAAAACTGGTCTACACCACGTGTGGTGTAGACCAGTTCGCGGTTCGGCCCCTCTGTGCACCTACCCCCCCGACCGACCCGCCCTGCCGTTAGGAACCCACCCCCATGAGTCAGTCTGCGCAGGCACCGGCGCCCGCCGCGGCTCCGGCCACGCCAAGCCCCACCAAGAAGTTCGGCCAGAACCTGCTGCAGGGTCTGCAGAAGATCGGCCGCAGCCTCCAGCTGCCCATCGCCGTTCTCCCCGCCGCCGGTCTGCTGCTGCGGCTCGGCCAGGACGACGTGTTCGGCAAGGACGGCCTCGGCTGGGACAAGGTCGCCGCGGTGTTCAACACCGCCGGTGGCGCCGTCTTCGACAACCTGCCGCTGCTGTTCGCGGTGGGCATCGCGATCGGCTTCGCCAAGAAGGCCGACGGCTCCACCGCGCTCGCGGCCCTCGTCGGCTTCCTGGTGTACAAGAACGTGCTGACCGCGTTCCCGGTCACCGAGGCCCAGGTCCTGCCCGGCAAGGACGCGGCCGCCACGTACCAGAACCCGGGCGTGCTCGGCGGCATCGTGATCGGTCTGCTCTCGGCCGTGCTGTGGCAGAAGTACCACCGCACCCGGCTGGTCGACTGGCTCGGCTTCTTCAACGGCCGCCGCCTGGTCCCGATCATCATGGCCTTCGTCGGCACCGCCGTCGGTGTGGTCTTCGCCCTGACCTGGGGCCCGATCGGCGACGCCATCAAGAGCCTGAACGACTCCCTGATCGGTGCCGGCGCGTTCGGCGCCGGTGCGTTCGGCCTGGTCAACCGCGGTCTGCTGCCGGTCGGCATGCACCAGTTCGTGAACTCCTACGCCTGGTTCCAGACCGGTGACTTCACCAAGCCCGACGGCACCGTCGTGCACGGCGACCTGACCCGCTTCTTCGCCGGTGACCCGACCGCCGGACAGTTCATGTCGGGCTTCTTCCCGATCATGATGTTCGCCCTGCCGGCCGCCGCGTTCGCCATCGCCCACACCGCCAAGCCGCACCGCCGCAAGGCCGTCACCGGCATGATGCTCTCGCTGGCGCTGACCTCCTTCGTGACCGGTGTCACCGAGCCGATCGAGTTCTCCTTCGTCTTCATCGCCCCGGTCCTGTACGTGATCCACGCGCTGCTGACCGCCGTCTCGATGGCCGTCACCTGGGCGCTCGGCGTGCACGACGGCTTCACCTTCTCCGGTGGTCTGATCGACTACCTGCTGGCGTGGAACAAGGCCACCGACCCGTGGATGATCATCCCGCTGGGTCTCGTGTTCGGAGCGCTGTACTACTTCCTGTTCCGCTTCGCGATCGTCAAGTTCAACCTCAAGACCCCCGGTCGCGAGGACGACGAGGAGATCGAGGACGTCACCAAGGCCTGACGCCGAGGAACGACCCGCACCACTCCACGGCCCCGCCCCGCCGCTCGCTCCCCCGAGCGGCGGGGCGGGGCCGTCGCGCGTCCCGGCCCGGCCCGCGGCCACCGCCCGGCCGGTGGGACGACGGTTGACGAACCGGCGACCGCGCTGGTCAACTGAGGCGGTGAACGCGCCGCGCATCCTGGTCAGCCGCTGCCACATCGACTTCGGTCGTGTGTGGTCGGCCGCGTGTTGCGCCTGACCCGTCCGTTCCCCCCGCCGCCGCCCGGCTGACCTCCCGCCGCGCCCCGGCCCCCGCTTCCCCGCCTCTCGTGTCGGCCCGTACCCGGGCCACCGCCACGTACCCAGCTGCGTCCCGTGCGCGAAACGAAGATGAAGCAGCGCACGCACGAGGAAAGTCAAGGCCACGCCATGCCGCGCCAGTTGCACCTGTCCGCCGCCGTCGACAGCCCCGGCCGCTTCGACGCCGGGCACTTCACCGCCCTCGCCCGCCACGCCGAGCGCGCCGCGCTCGACTTCGTCACCCTCGACGACTCCTACGCACCCGAGCCGCACCGGCTCGACGCCCTCGCCACCTTCGCCCGGCTCGCGCCGCTGACCCGGGGGCTCGGCCTGGTCCCGACCGTCACCACCACGCACACCGAGCCGTTCCACACCTCGATATCGGTCAACACCCTGGACTGGGTGAGCGAGGGCCGGGCCGGCTGGCTGATCGGGATCTCCGACACCGAGGCGCAGGCCCGGGCCTTCGGGCGCAAGGGCGTCGCCCCGGCCGACGAGCTCTGGGCGGAGGCGGCCGACGCCGCCGAGGTCGCCGCGCGGCTCTGGGACAGCTGGGAGGACGACGCGGAGATCCGCGACGTGGCCACCGGCCGGTTCATCGACCGGGGCAAGCTGCACTACATCGACTTCGCGGGCCCGCACTTCTCGGTCCGCGGCCCCTCCATCACCCCTCGCCCGCCCCAGGGCCGACCGGTGATCGCCGTCCCGGTCTCCGCCGCCGACCTCGCCCCGGGCGCCCCCGCCGGCAGCCGGGCCCGGGTGGAGACGGCCGCCCGGTACGCGGACGTCGTCCTGCTGGACGCCCCCGGCCCGGCGGCCCGGCTGACCGCCGCCACCGAACTGCGGCTGCGGGCGGGCGAGGGCCTGCGGATCCTCGCCAGGCTCACCGCGGACCTCCCCGACGGCGCCTCGATCAGCGCGCTGATCCGGGAGGTCACCGAGGGCGGCGGCGGCGTCGACGGCTTCCACCTCGTCCCCGCCGACCCGGCCCGGGACCTCGCCGCGGTGGCCGACCACGTCGTCCCGGCCCTGCGCGAGCGCGGCCTGTTCCGCACCGGCTACACCGGCACCACCCTGCGCGACCACCTCGGCCTGGCCCGCCCGGCCAACCGGTACGCCCCCGCCACTCCCGCTCCCGCCGCTCCCACGGCGACCGCCGCCGCCCACGCCGAGGTGACCCGATGACGGACCGACCGCTGAAGCAGATCCACCTCGCCGCGCACTTCCCCGGCGTCAACAACACCACGGTCTGGACCGACCCGGCGTCCCGCAGCCAGATCGAGTTCGCCTCCTTCCGCCACCTCGCGGAGACCGCCGAGCGCGGCCGGTTCGACTTCTTCTTCCTCGCCGAGGGCCTGCGGCTGCGCGAGGTCAACGGCCTGATCCACGACCTGGACGTGGTCGGCCGGCCCGAGTCGATCACCGTGCTCGGCGCGCTGGCCGCCGTCACCACCCACCTCGGACTGGCCGCCACCGTCAACGCGACCTTCAACGAGCCGTACGAGCTGGCCCGCCGGTTCGCGTCGCTCGACCACCTCTCCGGCGGCCGGGCGGCCTGGAACGTGGTCACCTCCTCGGACGCCTTCACCGGCGAGAACTTCCGCCGCGGCGGCTTCCTCGACCGCGCCGACCGGTACACCCGGGCCGCCGAGTTCGTCCAGCTGGCACGGGAGTTCTGGGACGGCGGGCAGGTCCGGCACACCGGCCCGCAGTTCGACGTCGAGGGCCGGCTGTCGCTGCCGCGCCCGCCGCAGGGCCACCCGGTGGTGATCCAGGCCGGGGACTCCGACGAGGGCCGGGAGTTCGCCGCCGCCACCGCCGACATCATCTTCAGCCGGCACTCGACCCTCACCGCCGGCCAGGCCTTCCACACCGACGTCAAGCGCCGGCTGGCCGCGTACGGGCGCAAGCCGGACGAGCTGAAGATCATGCCCGGGGTCACCTACGTCCTGGGCGACACCGACGAGGAGGCGACCGAGCGGGCCGCCGAGATCCGCCGCGCCCAGGTCGGACCGCAGACCGCCATCGCCTACCTGGAGCAGGTCTGGGGCATCGACCTGTCCGACCACGACCCGGACGGCCCGCTGCCCACCGCCGACCCGGTGGTCGACAGCACCGTCGTCCAGGGCCGGACCAGGATCGGGGACCCGCTGGAGATCGCCGCCCGGTGGCGCGCGGTCGCCGCCGAGAAGCGGCTCAGCAGCCGCGAGCTGGTGATCGAGGTGACCGGCCGGCAGTCCTTCATCGGCACCCCGGCGGCGGTCGCCGAGCAGCTCGACGCCTATGTGCAGAACGACGCGGCGGACGGCTTCATCCTCGTCCCGCACCTCACGCCGGGCGGCCTGGACGACTTCGTGGACCAGGTGGTGCCGCTGCTCCAGGAACGCGGGGTGTTCCGCACCGAGTACACCGGGACGACCCTGCGCGACCACCTCGGCCTGCCCGTTCCCGGGCGGCGCTGAGCGCCTCGGACGGGCGGGCGTCCCGCCCGGAACGGCCTCAGATCCGGCCGAGGCGGGCCGCGTGGACGCCGGCCTGGAAGCGGCTCTCCGCGCCCAGGTCGGCGGTCAGCTCGGCGACCAGCCGGCGCACCGTCCGCTCGGAGACCTCCAGCTTCCGGGCGATCGCGGCGTCCGTCAGCCCGGCCGCGAGCAGCCGCAGCACCACGTCATGACGGTCCGTCCTCCCCGCCGCCCCCGGATGCAGTTCCGGCGGGGTCGAGGCCGCCGACCAGAAGTACTCGAACAGCTCCGCGACCAGGGCGACCAGGGCCGGCTCGCGGACCACCACGGCGGCCTCCGCACGGCCCCGGACCCGGGGAGCAGCCGCGTCCGGCCCGTCCTCGGACACCTCGTCCGACAGGTCGCCCGGCGCGGGCAGGATCGCCAGCCGGGCGTCGACCACGATCAGCCGGAGCGGCAGCGAGTGCGCGACCCTGATCCGCGCCCCGGCCCCGGTCAGCTCCCGGACGTGCGCGAGCACGGCGGGCCGGCGCAGCGCGGCGGCCGGGTAGACGGAGCGCAGGGCGGCGCCGCGGTCGAGGGCGAGGCGTTCGCGGGCCAACTTGCCCGCCAGGGCGGGGCCGGAGAGGTCCTGGCCGGGCCGGAGGGAGAGGGCCCGGGTGCGGGCGCCGCGGGCCGCGTCCTCCAGCAGGGCGGCGATCCGGTCGGCGCCGCGGACGAGTTCGAGGGCGGCGCCGCCGGGCCGGCGGTGCTGGACCGGCAGGTAGCCGGTGTGCAGGCGGTCGACGGAGTCGCGGGCCCGGCCCAGGGCCTCGACGAGGGCGGTGACCTGGGTGTCCGCGTCGAGCAGCAGTTGGCGGACGGCGGTGTCGACGGAGACGGCGGCGTGTCCGGCCGTGCCGGTGCCGTCCGCCCCGGCGGCCGCGGTGGGCTGGAGCAGGCCGAGGGCGCGGAGTTCGGCGGTGGCGGCGGCCAGGCGGGGCTCGTCCCAACCGAGGCCGAGGTCGGCGGCCGGGCGGCCGGGTTCGGCGAGCAGCCGGGCGTAGAGACGGGTGGCGTCGCGGTCGGGGCCGCCGGCGGGGTGGTCGGCCCGCGCCGCACTCTCCATGCGCTGCATCGGCGCAGCGTAGTGAGGCCGGGCGCGGGCGGGCCGGGGTTTCCGAGGAGCGAGACGGCGGGCCGGGGCTTCCGAGGGGCGGGGCGGCGGGCCGGTTCCGCTCCCGGTCATGTCCGGTTGCGGCAGCGCCGGGAGGGCCCGGCCGCGGTCCGTCGGCGGCCAGGATGGGGCCATGGCTCTTCCCGAGGCTTCGACGATCTGGATGGACGGCGCGCTGGTGCCCTGGCAGCAGGCGCGGACGCATGTGCTGACGCACGGCCTGCACTACGGCACGGGAGTGCTGGAGGGCACCCGGGTGTTCGAGACGGCGGACGGTCCGGCGGTGTTCCGGCTGCCCGAGCACCTGCGCCGGCTGGACCGCAGTGCGCGGATGCTGCGGATGGAACTCCCCTACAGTGTGGAGGATTTGACCAAGGCGACGGTGGAGCTGGTCCGGGCGAACGGCCACCGGTCGTGCTATCTGCGGCACTTCGCGTTCCTGGGGTACGGCTCGATGGGCCTGGACATGCGCTTCTCGCCCACCACCACGGCGATCGCGAGTTGGCAGTGGCAGTCCCAACTGCCGGACGGCGGTGGTGGGATCAGGGTGAAGACGAGCAGTTGGCGACGGAACGACCCGAACGCGGTGCCGCCTGCGGCGAAGGCGACCGGGCCGTACCTGAACTCGGTGCTGGCCCGCCGGGAGGCGAGCGACGCGGGGTACGACGAGGCGCTGCTGCTGGGGTCGGACGGTTCGGTGAGCGAGTGCACCGGCGAGAACGTGTTCCTGGTGCGTGACGGGGTGCTGCGGACGCCGCCGTCGAGCGCGGGCGCGTTGGAGGGGATCACCCAGGACACGGTGCTGGAGCTGGCCGCCGGTCTGGGGGTGCCGGTGCGGGTGGAGGGTCTGCTGCGCTCGGACCTGTACGCGGCGGACGAGGTGTTCCTGTGCGGGACGGCGGCCGGGGTGGTGCCGGTGCGGTCACTGGACGACCGCGAGCTGCCGTCCTCCCTCGGCCCGGTCACGGAGCGGCTGCGCGAGGCGTACGAGGCGGCGGTCTCCGGCGAGGACCCGCGCTACCGGCGCTGGCTGACGCCGGTGGGGTGAGCGTTCAGAGGTCGTAGACGGCGCCGGCTCTCGCGATGTCGACCGGTCCGGCGAAGGCGGCGGCGGCGTCCCGGCGGTTGTGTTCGGCGTCGGTCCACGGCGGGATGTGGGTGAGGACGAGCCGGCGGGCGCGGGCGGCGGTGGCGTGTTCGCCGGCCTCGCGGCCGTTGAGGTGGACGGCCCGGTAGGTGTCGCGGCCGTCGATGTAGGCGGCTTCGCAGAGGAAGAGGTCGCTGTCGCGGGCGAGTTCGACGAGGGCGGCGCTCTCGCCGGTGTCGCCGGAGTAGACGAGGGTGCGGCCGGCGTGTTCGAGCCGGAAGGCGAACGCGTCGACGGGGTGGTTGACCTGGGCGACCTCGATCCGGAACGGGCCGAGGTCGAAGGCGCCGGGGGTGAGGGTCCGGAAGTCGAAGACCCCCTTCATGCCGGGGTTCTCGGGCATGTCGTAGGCGCGGGCCATCCGCTCGGCGGTGCCGGCCGGGCCGTAGACGGGCAGCGGGTCGGGGCAGCCCTCGGCCCGGTAGTTGCGGGCGACCCAGTAGGCGCAGAGGTCGACGCAGTGGTCGGCGTGCAGGTGGCTGAGCAGGACGGCGTCGACCTCGTAGAGGCTGACGTACTTCTGCAGGGCGCCGAGCGCGCCGTTGCCGAGGTCGAGCACGACGCGGTAGCCGTCGGCCTCCACGAGGTAGCTGGAGCACGGCGAGTCGGCGGACGGGAAGCTCCCCGAGCACCCCACCACGGTCAGTTTCATCCGAGCCCCTCCGCCCCGACACGTTTCGGCTGCTGCTGGTCAATGGCAGTACCGGCCGGTGAACCGGCGGGTAGCACTGCGTTCGCGTGTCGAGAGTAAGGGCGGAGGGGCACTTTGCCCCCGTCTCCGTGCCGGGCTGTGGCTGGAATCACCAGAACGCCGGGGGCGGCTCGGTGCGGTGGTTCAGCGGTGGCCGGGGCGCCGGCGGGCCCAGGCCTTGATCGTGTCGGGGTGCCAGCGGGGGTGGCCGTTGCCGTCGACGGCATCGGGGTCGGGGAGCAGGCCGTGCCGGCGGTAGTTGCGGACGGTCTCCGGCTGGACGTTGATGTGGCGGGCGATCTCGGCGTACGACCACAGGTCGGTGCTGCGGCTCACGGGTCACCTCGGGGTGCAGGGGGGACGTGCGTGATCAGCTTTCCGGGCCCCGGGAGCGGCATCCGGCGCACAACGGACTCCGTGGTCATTCCGTGACGAACCGGGAGCAGGGAACGGATAAATGCCCGACTGTCACAGCCGTCGTGGTGGTGGGGCCGGCCGGGTGCCGGGTACGGTCTGGCGCATGACTGGCTTCTGGGTGCTGCTGGCCGTGGCGGGTGCCGCGCTGCTGGCCGTTGTCGTGTGGGTGCTGGTCCGGCGGGCCCGCGGCGGGCCCGCGCCGACCCGGCCGGCGCCGCGGCCGCGCCCGGCGAAGGGGCGCCCGGGCCCGGCGCCGCAGGAGATCTGGTGGGCGGAGGTGCCGTTCGAGGACGGCCCGGGGGCGAAGGACCGCCCCTGCCTGGTGCTGCGGGTCGGCGGCCGGACCGCGACCGTCGCGAAGATCACCAGCAAGCACCACGCGGAGCGGCCGGGCGTGCTGGCGCTGCCGCCCGGCTCGGTGGGCGACCGCCAGGGGCGGACCAGCTGGCTGGAGACCGACGAGCTGCGCGAGGTGCCGCTCTCGGCCTTCCGCCGCCGGGCCGGTGTGGTCGACGGGCGGATCTGGGCCCGGGCCCGGCAGGCGGTCTCGGGCTAGGGGCGTCCGGCCGGGCCGGGCCGCAGGGGGGACGGGCCCGGAGCCTCCGTCAGGCCCAGAGCTGGCCCTGCAGGGCCTCGACCGCGGCCTCGGTCGACTCGGCGGTGTAGATGCCGGTGGAGAGGTACTTCCAGCCGCCGTCCGCGACGACGAAGACGATGTCGGCGCGCTCCGCGGCGGTGGCGGCCTTGCGGCCGACGCCGATCGCGGCGTGCAGGATGGCGCCGGTGGAGACGCCCGCGAAGATGCCCTCCTGCTGGAGGAGTTCACGGGTGCGGCGGACGGCGTCGGCGGAGCCGACCGAGAAGCGGGTGGTGAGCACCTCGGCGTCGTACAGCTCGGGGACGAAGCCCTCGTCGAGGTTGCGCAGGCCGTAGACCAGGTCGTCGTAGCGGGGCTCGGCGGCGACGATCCGCACCCCGGGCACCTTCTCGCGCAGGAACCGGCCGACGCCCATCAGGGTGCCGGTGGTGCCCAGGCCGGCCACGAAGTGGGTGACGGAGGGCAGGTCGGCGAGGATCTCGGGGCCGGTGGTGGCGTAGTGGGCGCCGGCGTTGTCGGGGTTGCCGTACTGGTAGAGCATCACCCAGTCGGGGTGCTCGGCGGCGATCTCCTTGGCGATCCGCACCGCGGTGTTGGAGCCGCCGGCGGCCGGTGAGGGGATGATCTCCGCGCCCCATATGCGCAGCAGCTCGCGGCGCTCCTCGCTGGTGTTCTCCGGCATCACGCAGACCATCCGGTAGCCCTTGAGCTTGGCGGCCATAGCGAGCGAGATGCCGGTGTTGCCGCTGGTGGGCTCCAGGATGGTGCACCCGGGGGTGAGCAGCCCGGCGGCCTCGGCGCGCTCGATCATGTGCAGCGCGGGGCGGTCCTTGATGGAGCCGGTGGGGTTGCGGTCCTCCAGCTTGGCCCAGAGCGTCACCAGGCCGTCGGTGTTGCCGGGGACGGCGGCGGAGAGTCGGGGCAGGCGGACCAGCGGGGTGTTGCCGACGGCTTCGAGCGGGCTGTCGTAACGCAAGGGGTGCCTCCGGCAACGGCGGTGAGGATCGGGTGCGGCGGTCCTCCCGCCCGCGCGGCCGGCGGGCGGGCGGACCGGAGGTCAGCGGGCGCCGCCGGCCACGGCGGGCAGGATGGTGACGCTGTCGCCGTCGGCGAGGGCGGTGGAGATGCCCTCCAGGAAGCGGACGTCCTCGTCGTTGAGGTAGACGTTGACGAAGCGGCGCAGCTCGCCGCCGTCCAGCAGGCGGGCGGCGATGCCCGGGTGGCGGGCGTCGAGGTCCTGGAAGAGTTCCCCGAGGTTGCTGCCGGTGCCCTCGACGGCCTTGGCGCCGTCGGTGTAGGTGCGGAGGATGGTCGGGATGCGGACCTCGATGGCCATGGGTGCGCTCCTGTGCGAGTCGTGAGGTGGGTGGGCCGCAGCGGGCGCGGCAGGTCGGGTCCGGCCCGGTGCGCAGGGCGTGCGGCGGGCCTGGGCGGGCGGCTCAGCGCGAGCGCGCCGGCGTGCCGGGACAGATCGCGCTGGCGAGCCGGCACAGGTCGACGTGCAGGCGCGCCACGAGGCGGGTGCCCGGGGCCTGAGTGCTCACATCGACGGAACGCATGGGCTCATCGTATAGATTCCCGGGCTCGCTCCGACATGCCCGTCTCGGAATCCGGATGTTTCCGTTTCTGTGGCTGAGACGGCAGGGCCCGCCGCCGTCGCTCGGACGGTCGGCGGGCCGCGCCCAGGGGGGTGCCGGTCAGGGCTGGTAGGCCTCGACGACCTGGACGTCTTCCTCCGTGATCGCGCCGTCCACGATGCGGAACGACCGGAACTGGTAGGGGTCGTCCGGGCCGTTGCCGTCGGCGGTGGAGACCAGGACGTAGTGGGCGAACGGCTCGGAGGCGTAGCTCACGTCGGTGCGCGAGGGGTAGGCCTCGGTGGCGGTGTGCGAGTGGTAGACGATCACGGGCTCCTCGTCCCGGTCGTCCATCTCGCGGTAGAGCTTCAGCAGGTCGCCCGAGTCGAACTCGTAGAAGGTGGGCGACCGGGCGGCGTTGAGCATCGGGACGAACCGCTCGGGCCGTCCGCTGCCGGCCGGTCCGGCGACCACGCCACAGGCCTCGTCCGGGTGGTCGGCGCGGGCGTGGGCGACGATGGCGTCGCGCAGTTCTCGGGTGATGGTCAGCATGCGGTCAGGATAGCCACGCCCCGGCGGGTGTCCGCCGGAGCGTCCGGGGCGTGGTCGGCGCCGGTCCGGGAGGCGGACGGCGGGCGGCTCAGTGGCCGCCGCCGTTGCCGTTGCGGGCGTGCAGGTGGTCGTGGGCGACGGCGTGGACGGCCTGCGGGCGGCGGCGCTTGAGCACCTGGTAGCCGACCACGAGCAGGACGGCCCAGCCGGGGAAGACGTACAGCGAGATGCGGTTGTCCTTGTCGAGGGCGATCAGGACGATCACCAGGGCGAGGAAGCCGAGGGCGGCCCAGCTGCTCCAGAGGCCGCCGGGCGCCTTGAAGCCGGGGGGCGGCAGGTGGCCGCCCTTCCAGGCCTTCCGGTAGCGGATCTGGGAGACCAGGATGACCGCCCAGGTCCAGAGGCCGCAGACGGTGGCCACCGAGGTGATGTACTCGAACGCCTTGGCCGGGACGAGGTAGTTGAGCACCACGCCGGCGCCCATCAGCAGCGAGGAGAGGGTGATCGCGACGGCGGGGCTGCGGTGGGAGTTGAGCTTGGTGAGCCGGCCGGGGGCCTGGCCGCGCAGGGCGAGGTCGCGCAGCATCCGGCCGGTGGAGTACATGCCGGAGTTGCAGGAGGAGAGCGCCGCGGTGAGCACCACGAAGTTGATGATGCCGGCCGCGGCGGGGATGCCGATCTTGCCGAAGGCGGCGACGAACGGGCTGACGCCGGGCTGGAATTCGGTCCACGGCACCAGCGACAGGATGATCACCAGGGCGCCGATGTAGAAGAGCGCGATCCGCCAGGGCAGCGTGTTGATGGCGCGCGGCAGGGTCTTCTGCGGGTTCTCGCTCTCGCCGGCGGTGACGCCGACCAGCTCGACGCCGAGGTAGGCGAACATGACGATCTGCAGGGTCATCACGGTGGCGCCGATCCCCTTGGGGAAGAAGCCGCCGTTGTCCCAGAGGTGAGTGATCGACGCGGTGTCACCGGCGTCGCTGAAGCCGAGGGTCAGCACGCCGATGCCGATCAGGATCATGCCGATGATGGCGGTGACCTTGACCATCGAGAACCAGAACTCGATCTCGCCGAACAGCTTCACCGAGATCAGGTTGGCCCCGTAGAGGATGACCAGGAAGGTGAGCGCGCTGAGCCACTGCGGGATGCCGGGCGCCCAGAACTTCACGTAGACGGCGGCGGCGGTGGTCTCGGCCATGCCGGTGACCACCCAGAACAGCCAGTACGTCCAGCCGGTCACGAAGCCGGCGAAGGGGCCGAGGAACTCCCGGGCGTACTCGGCGAAGCTGCCGGCGACCGGGCGGTAGGTGAGCAGCTCGCCGAGGGCCCGCATGATCACGAAGATCACCACGCCGGCCACGGCGTAGGAGAGGATCAGGCTCGGTCCGGACTTGGAGATCGCGGTGCCGGCGCCGAGGAAGAGGCCGGTGCCGATGGCGCCGCCGATGGCGATCATCTGGATCTGGCGACTGCCCAGACCCCGCTCGTAGCCCTCCTCGTCCGGTTTGGAGTCGACGACCTCGTCGTAGATCTGTTCGGCCATGGTGCACCGTCCTGGGTGGGTCTCGTGGGGTGGAGCAGTCGTACCACGCAGGTTCCGGATAGCGGTGTTCATCTGAGCGATATTTGAGCATGTCGTCATATGATTCCGCCCGTTTTGAGCGGAAAAGCCGTGACCCCCCGTCCAGCATGCGGACGGGGGGTCACGGCGGCCCGGCGGCGGGGCGGGATCAGTCCGCGATCGCCTCCAGCAGCGACTCCTGCAGCGCCCCCAGCCACAGGTAGGCCATCACCAGCGGCTTGCGCTCGTCGCCGTCCGGCAGGTCGTACAGGCCCTGCTCGTCCTCCTCCTCGACCTCCAGCCGCACCCCCAGGGTGAGCCGCAGGTCGTTGAGCGCGCCCAGCCAGCGCAGGCAGTCGGCGGCGGCCAGCTTGAGCACGCCGCCCTCGCCGCCGAGACCGTCCAGCGCGCGGACCACCTGCAGCGCGTCCTCGCGCTTGCGGGCCCGCAGGTCCAGCTCGGTGTAGCGACGGAACTCCCGGGCGGCTTCCCTGGCCTCGGCGTCGTCCGGCTTCTCCGGGTCGCCGTAGGCGTCGGGGAAGAGCCGGGCCAGCGCCGGGTCGGCGGGGGCCTCGGTCGGCCCGTCGGCGAACAGCGCGGCGAGCGGGTCGTCCGAGTCCCCGCCCGGGCCCGGTCCGATCAGCTCCAGCATCTGCACCTCCAGCGAGCGCAGGATGGAGGCCTCCAGCTCGTCCAGCGCGATCGCCGCGCTCCCGCCGCCGGCACTCTCGAACAACCCAGCCATCTGTATCGGTCAGCCCGTCTTCGTCGTCTTCGGTGGGGTGCGGGGACGCGGTCCGCGGGTCAGTCGTGCTGCAGCGTGGCCCACAGCCCGTAGCCGTGCATCGCCTGCACGTCGCGCTCCATCTCCTCGCGGGATCCGCTGGAGACCACCGCCCGGCCCTTGCTGTGCACCTCCATCATCAGCTTCCGGGCCTTGTCCTTCGGGTAGCCGAAGTAGGCCTGGAACACGTACTGGACGTAGCTCATCAGGTTGACCGGGTCGTTGTGCACGATGGTCACCCAGGGCGTGTCCGGCTCCGCCACCGGCAGGCCTTCGACCTCCGGGCGCTCGATCTCCACGGGCGCGACACTCACCGCTGGGTCCTCCTCGCCGTTCTTCCCGCACATACCCCTTCAGCCCCCATGCTGCCATCCGGGGAACCTCCGGGCGATTCCGGCCCGGGGTCCGCGAACACCCCCGACGAGAAATCGTCAATCTGACGCTAAGTGGTAGTAGCATCATCCCCATGGACGCCACTTCAGTGCGCGCGGCCGGTTCGACCGCGCTCCTCACCGACCGCTACGAGCTCACCATGTTGCAGGCCGCCCTGCGCAGCGGAGCCGCGCACCGCCGCTCCGTCTTCGAGGTGTTCACCCGCCGCCTGCCGGCCGGCCGCCGCTACGGCGTGATGGCCGGCACCGGGCGGGTGCTCGACGCCGTCGAGAACTTCCGCTTCACCAGCGCGCAGCTCGACTGGCTGGCCGGCCAGGGCGTGGTCGAGGAGGACACCCTGCGCTTCCTGGCCGACTACCGGTTCACCGGCGACATCCACGGCTACCCGGAGGGCGAGGTCTACTTCCCCGGTTCGCCGCTGCTCACCGTCGAGGGCAGCTTCGCCGAGGCGGTGATCCTGGAGACGGTGATCCTCTCGATCCTCAACCACGACTCGGCGATCGCGGCCGCCGCCGCCCGGATGACCGCCGCCGCCGGCGGCCGCCCGTGCATCGAGATGGGCGCCCGGCGCGCCCACGAGCAGGCCGCCGTGGCCGCCGCCCGCGCCGCGTACGTGGCCGGCTTCGCGGCCACCTCCGACCTGGAGGCCGGCTTCACCTACGACATCCCGACCACCGGCACCGCCGCGCACGCCTTCACCCTGGTGCACGACGACGAGCGGGGCGCGTTCCGGGCGCAGATCGCCTCGATGGGCCGGGGCACCACCCTGCTGGTCGACACCTTCGACCTGCGCGAGGCCGTGCGCACCGCCGTCGAGGTGGCCGGCCCCGAGCTCGGCGCGGTGCGGATCGACTCCGGCGACCTCACCCTGCTGGCCCACCGGGTCCGCCGTCAGCTGGACGAGCTCGGCGCCGAGAAGACCCGGATCATCGTCACCTCCGACCTGGACGAGTACGCGATCGCCGCGCTGGCCGCCGCCCCGGTCGACGGCTACGGCGTCGGCACCAGCCTGGTCACCGGCAGCGGCCACCCGACCTGCGCGATGGTCTACAAGCTGGTCGCCCGCGCCCAGGTGCCGGACGGACCGCTACTGCCGGTCGCCAAGCGCTCGGCGGGCGCCAAGAGCAGTGTCGGCGGCCGCAAGTGGGCGGCCCGCCGCCCCGACCAGGACGGCGTCGCCGAGGCCGAGGTGGTCGGCACCGAGCCGATCCCGGCCGAGCTGGAGCCGCACCTCCTTCAGGTACCGCTGGTGCGGGCCGGCGAGGTGGTCGGCCGGGAGCCGCTCGGCGCGGCGCGCGAGCGGCTCGTCCGGGCCCTGGCCGGGCTGCCGCTGTCGGCGACCCAGTTGTCCAAGGGCGACCCGGTGCTGCCGACCGAACTGATCGTCTGACCGCCGGTCGGCGCGGGCCGCACGGCCGGCGGCGGAGGGCCCGGGCGCTCCCCGGGCCTTCCGCCACCGGGTGCCACTGCCTACAGTCGACCGTAGAGTTCAACCGGAAGCGCGGAGAACCAGCGCACCGCCCCCACCACACCACCGAGGATGCAAGCCATGCACCGGGCACTGATCGTCGTCGACGTGCAGAACGACTTCTGCGAGGGCGGCAGCCTGGCCGTCGCCGGCGGGGCCGAGGTGGCCGCCGCGATCACCGACCTGATCGCCGAGTCCCCCGCCGGCTACCAGCACGTCCTCGCGACCCGCGACAACCACATCGATCCGGGCGACCACTTCTCCGACCACCCGGACTACGTCAACAGCTGGCCGGTGCACTGCGTGGCGGGCACCGAGGGCGTCGGCTTCCACCCCAACTTCGCGCCCTCCGTCACCTCCGGCGCGATCGAGGCGGTCTTCGACAAGGGCGCCTACGCGGCGGCGTACAGCGGATTCGAGGGCGTCGACGAGAACAACCGCGGCCCGATCGAGTGGCTGCGCGAGCGTCAGGTCAGCGAGGTCGACGTGGTCGGGCTCGCCACCGACCACTGCGTCAAGGCCACCGCGCTGGACGCCGTCCGGGCGGGCTTCGCGACCCGGGTCCTGCTCGACCTCACGGCCGGCGTGTCGCCGCGGACCACCGCCGCCGCGCTGGAGGAGCTGCGGGCGGCCGGCGTCGAACTGGTCGGGACGCCGACGGTTCGGGGCTGAGCCCCGGAGCGGCGCCGGCTCACCGCTCGGTGACCAGCAGCTCCACCACGTCGGTGCCGCCCTGCCGGAAGGCCTCGCGCAGCTCGGCGCCGACGGCCTCCGGCTCGTCGGCCAGCCGCGCACCGGAGAGGTAGACCACCCGGACCCCGAGGTACTCCATCCGGTGCTGGCCGGCGCGCACCCAAGCGGCCTCCCCCTCGCTGACGCAGCGCAGCTCGGAGTCGACCTCCACCGCCACCCCCGACCGCGGCCAGTAGAGGTCCGGGACGGCGATGTAGGTGCCGCCGCGCATCCGCAGCTCGGGACCGGTCAGCGGGGCGGGCAGCAGCCACTCGTCCAGCAGGGCGCCGACCCGCTCCAGCACCGCCTCCCGCTCGGCGGCCAGCAGTTCGTCCAGCGCGGCCCGCACCCGCAGGTCGGCAGCCAGCCCGGACTCGGTCAGCTCGGCGACCAACTCCCGGACGGTGCACCGGATGCCGGGGCGCGCCACGGCCTCCCGCAGCACCGCGCGGACCGGCAGCGCGACGTCCTCGCCGAACTCCGGCGCGGCGCCGTCCGCCGTCCACTCCCGCAGCGCGTCGGCGACCGCCCGGGCGACCGGCGCGCAGGCCAGACCGTGCACCGAGCTGGCGACCAACTCCCGCTCGGTGCGCCGGATCCGCACCCCGCCGGCGTCCTTCAGGCGGCGCTGGCGGGGCACCAGGACGTCCACCCCGGTGACGGCGGGCAGCCGGGGCACGGCGGCGAAGCCGTAGAGCGCCAGCGCGGCCGTCCCGGTGATCACGGCACCCTCCCGGCGGCCCTCCTCGCGCCCGTTCTGCGCGGCGTAGAGCAGGGCCGCCCACATCCGCTGCTCCGGGGTCGGCTCGGCGGACTGCAGGAGGTAGACCCTGGGCAGCAGCCGCTGCCAGGGGCCGCCGCGGCGGCAGTGCTCGGTGACCACCCGGGCCGGCACGCCCCGGGCGCGCAGCTGGCTGGCGGTGATGACGTTCTGCTGACGCTTCGCCAGTTCCTCCAGGGAGGGCGGCGGCGAGGGGATCCGGTAGCTCATGCCGACACCATCCCCAACCGCCCGCACCGACCATCGGCCACCTGACGCACTGTTACCCAACCGTCGCGAAACCGGGACCAGCCCGCACTAAAGTCCTCATACCCTCACTCATTCGGCGTAATAGGCGTTCATATACTTGTCATCATTGATCGATGCCGATCGACCACCAGGGTGTCTGACCGTGCGTGACCAAGGGCATACGATGAAGCGCGTCCGGACGTCACTCCCACTCCCCGGATTGCCTACTCTTGGTGCATGTCACGTGACGAGACCGCCGGCCTCCGCGCGGCCCAGCTCCGCCTTGGCCGCCTGCCCGGATACGTCCGCCGGCCGGACCCGGCCCGCCGCAGCGGCGAACAGGGCCATACGTACAAAAAGGGCTGGGAGGTTCGCTTCACCGCCCGCAGCGAGGCGGAGATAGCCGAGATCCGCGACCTGGTGGTCGCCGCCGGATTCGCCCCGGCCAGGCCCTTCTTCAAGGGCCACCAGCTGATCCAGCCCGTCTACGGGATGGCCGCCGTCCAGGCCTACCTGGCCGCGAGACAGGCGGCCGAGGACCAGGCCGCCCGCACCGCGGTCGGCCGCGACCGACGGACCGACGACCCCACCGGGCCGGACCCGGCCGCCGGCGCGAGCGCCGCCGGAGCCGCCGCGGCGGCGGCCGCGGCAGCCGAACTGGCCCGGCGGCGGGCCGTCGAGGCGTTTCCCACTCAGCTCGGACGGGCCGCCGCGGCGGACGGCCGGATCACCACTTCGGAGGCCGGGCGCACCGGCTGACGTTCGCTCGGACGAGCGACCCGCGTCACGCGCCCGCGCACCGGGCGCCGGGCGCCGGAGCGCCACCGACACGGACAGGGCGGCCGGAGGGGGCCGGACCGCCCGCCCCGCCGCCTCGACCGCACCGACCCGGCGGCACCGCCCGACGGACCGCTCGAAGGGCCGCTCCGGACGCCGCAGCACCGACCGCACCGCTTCGACCCGCTCCCAGCCCCGGTCCACCCGTCCCCACCGTCTCCGCACAGCGCCGCCCAGCACCGCACGGCCCCGCCCAGCACGCACGGCCCCACAGGGCTGCACCGGGGACTCCGTCAGGCCCCATCCGGCCCCACGCGACCCCTCCCCGGCCGGCCGGCTCCCACCCGGCACCGCCCCCCGGCGGCGCGAGCGCACCACCCCTTCGCCGACCCGCCCCGGGGACTGTCCGAACACCTGCCCAGGCCCGCCACGCGCGCGACCGGTTGCGCGCGTGCGGCTTCACGCCGATGGCGTGGACGTGAGCCGCCGAACCGCCTACGGTGGCTCATCAACCGCCCCGCGACTCCGTCGCCCCACCCCGCTGACCGGCCACGACGCACTCAGATCCGCGCCTGGCGCACCACTGCGCCCCACTCCACCACCGGCCCCGCGCCACCTTGCCGTCCGCTCGCCCGCATCCGGCCACCGCCGGAACCGGCCGAGCGGCGGTGCGTTCCGGGCATTCAATCCGATTGGTCACCCAGCGCACCGAGCGCCTACCGTAGAGTGAGCACAGATGATCGACCGTCAGAAGCCCATCTCACTTGCCGAGAAGCCGAGATGACTAACCGTCATGACAGCACCGCCGAGCCTCCCCCGGGGCTCGACGAACCGCCTGCCGTACCGCTGGAGTTCGCGGCCTTCTGCGAGCTGCACCGACCGCGGTACCTCAGCTACGCCCGGGTATGGCTGCCGGACCAGACCGAGGCGGCCGGCGCGGTCCAACAGGCCTTCGCTGAAATCGCCGTCCACTGGCGTGAGTTGCTGGGCAGCTCCAACCCCACGGCGCACGCCTGGCAGATCCTGCGCGGTACGGTCGGCGACCACACCCGCCGGCCCGGACCCGACCACCCGGCCGCCGACGACGACCTGGCGATCCTGCACTACGTGGTCGGCCTCGCCGCACCCGAGATCGCCGATGTCATCGGCACCGACACCGCCAGCGTGGCCGGCCGACTCCGCCGCACCATGCTGCGCGAGGCCTCCGGCTGGTGACCCCGGCCGAGCCCTCGCGCCGGGCCGCCGCGCCGCGTACCGGCGCCCGGACCCGCGACCGGTGGATCAGACCCGCTCGCCCGTCACGTCGTAGAGGTGGTGGACCGGGTCGTGGACCAGGTAGCGGGCGAACGACTCCACCGTGAAGCGCGCGCCGTCGCTGCGGTTGCCGGTGCGCCGCCACTGCTCGTCCGTGACCCGCTCGAAGGCGTCCGCCAGGATCCGCGCCGCCGCGGCCAGATCCGCCGCGACGGCGTCCGGCCGCTGCTCCCCGTAGCGTTCGACGACGGCCGTCTCGTCCTGGTCCCAGTTCGGGAAGTCCGGGCCCTCCCGGTCGAGCATGAGGTTCAGCCGGACGTGGAACAGCCGGAAGACGTCGCGCACGTGGCAGGCGTACTCCAGGTCCGACCAGGTCTCCGGGCGGGGCCGCCGGCGCAGCGCCTCCCCGTCGCCGGCCAGGACCGCCACCCAGGCGTCCGCGTTGGCCCGGATCAGCCCGGGGACGGCCTCGCGGGCCACGGCCCCGGAGTCCAGGCCGCAGTCCGGGCAGGCCCGCTCCAGCACCCAGGTCCAGTCCTTGGTGTCCGGGACGACGGCGTCGGGGGTGTCGACGGTTCCGGGGGCGGCGGCCGGAGCCTGCGGGGCGGGGGCGTTCTCAGGGCTGGTCATGCGTCCAGGATGGCCGCGGGGAACGGCCCGCCACCAGCCGCCCGACCGCCAGCGACCGCCGACATCCTGCCAGCGCCGCACGGCCGCGCCGCACCGCTCAGCCGTCCCGCCCGGCTCAGCCGTTCCGCCCGGCCTCGTCCCGCTCGTACGCCTCCCGCGCCTCCAGCAGGCCGGCCAGGTTCCGGCGGCTCCAGTCGCAGAGCGCGTCCATCGGCTCCAGCAGCGTGCGGCCGAGCGGCGTCAGCGCGTACTCCACCCGGGGCGGGTTCTCGTCGTACTCGGTGCGGCTCACCGCGCCGTCCTGCTCCATCGCGCGCAAGGACTCGGCCAGCACCTTCGAGGTGATGCCGACCAGCGGCACCCGCAGCTCGGAGAAGCGGCGCGGGCCGCCCTCCAGACAGCGCATGATCCTCCAGGACCACTTCCTGCCGCCCAGCACCGGGATCGTCGGCACCGGGCAGTCCGGGTCGAAGAAGTCCGGGGGCAGCGGTTCGAGTACGGGCCGGGTCATGCCCCGAAGGTAGCCGACGCGGCGTCCGGCCGGCCCCGCGCCGGTACCGTTGAAGTAACCGGCACCCCCCGGTCTACCGTCCCGGCAACGGCGGGCGACAGCGCCCCCGGCGAGCGGACGGAGATCGCCATGAGCAGCACCGGCAAGCAGGTCGGAACAGACGTCATCGTGTTCGGCGCGGGCGGGCAGGTCGGGCGCGCCGTGGTCGCCGAGGCCCGGCGGCGCGGGCTGACCGTCACCGCCGCCGTGCGCGACCCCGAGCGCCACCGCGACCTCGCGGACACCGGCGCCGCCCTGGTCCGCTGCGACGTCACCGACGAGGCCGCCGTCGCCGCCGCGGCCCTCGGGCACACCGCCGCCGTCAGCACCGTGTACACCCCCGACGTGCCCTCCGTCCGGTTCTACCGGGCCGCCACCGACGCCCTGGTGGCCGGCCTCGCCACGGCCGGGGTCCACCGCCTGGTCCACGTGGGCGTCGCCACCACACTGGAGACCGCGCCCGGCACCGCCGTCCACGACGACCCCGCGTTCCCCGAGGCCTACCGCGCCTTCTCGCTCGGCCACTCCGGCGCACTGGACCGGCTGCGCACGTCCGCCCCCGCGCTGGACTGGGTCGTCGTCACCCCGCCCCTCGACCTCGACCGCACCGCGCCCGGCACCGGCCGCTACCGGGTCGGCGGCCCGCGGGTCCTCGGCGAGCGGATCGCCCAGGCCGACCTCGCGGTGGCCGTGGTCGACGAGGCCGCCGCACCGGCGCACCACCGTGAGCAGATCGCCGTCGCGGCGTAGCCGGGGCCGCACGACGGGGTGGCGGCGCGACCGGGCGCCGGGGGACTGGGTGTCGGGACGGCCAGGCGTCGGGGGACTGGGTGTCGGGGGGCCGGGCGTCGCGCGGCGAAACCCCCTGGTCGGGCGGGGGTGCCCGGGTCCATGCTGGGCACCATGCTCATCCGCGAAGCCACCCCCGCCGACTGGCCGGCCATCTGGGCCTTCCTCCGCGAGATCGTCGCCGCCGGCGAGACCTACAGCTGGGACCGCGACACCACCCAGGACCGGGCCCGCGCGCTCTGGTGCAAACCCGCCCCCGGCCGCACCTTCGTCGCTGTCGACGAGGACGGCACCGTCCTGGGCACCGCCGAGAGCCACCCCAACCAGGCCGGCGGCGGCGCCCACGTCGCCAACGCGGGCTTCATGGTCGACCCCCGTCACTCCGGCCGGGGCGTCGCCCGCGCCCTCGGCGCCCACGTCCTCGACCAGGCCCGCGCCGACGGCTACCGCGCGATGCAGTTCAACGCCGTCGTGGAGACCAACACCCGTGCGGTGGCCCTCTGGGAGTCCCTGGGCTTCGAGATCCTCACCACCGTCCCCGAAGCCTTCCACCACCCCCGGAAGGGCTATGTCGGCCTGCACATCATGCACCGCCGACTCTGAGGACGGCGCCCGCGCACACCCGGCTCACCACTGCGGCGGCTGCTGCGGCGGGTACGGATAGGGGCTCGCCGCGACGGCCCGCCGACGCTTCCGCGCCCGCGCCGCCAACCCCGCCGCCACCCCGGCGACCACCAGCACCAGCAGCCCCCCGGCCCCGAGCAGCGTGTACGTGACCCCCGCGTTCCCGCCCGCCCCCGCCACCGGCGCCGCCATCGGCGGCCCGGAGGCACCGTCGCCGGGCACCGCCCCGGAATCCGGCGGAGCCCCCTGCGACTCCGCCCGCCCGAGCAACGGATTGGCCCTGGGCCCGCCGTCCACCGCGGGATTCGCCTCCAGCGCCTTGGCCGGATCGACGATCCCGTACCCGTAATGCGCGTTCGGCACCGCCGACCCGTCCCCCGGCGCCGTCGCACTCTTGATCATCCGATTGATGACCTGCCCCGCCGAGAGCCCGGGATACTTCGACCTGATCAGCGCAGCGGTGGCCGAGACGTAGGCGGTGGCGTCGGAGGTGCCCTGGCCGACTCCGTAGGCCGATACCGACTTCGCCGTGGCGTGATAGACCTCCACACCCGGCGCGGCCAGCGTGGTCTCAGGTCCGAACGTCGACTTCTCCCACACCTTGCCCTGTTCATCGACCGCCGCCACCGCGACCACGCCCGGGAAGGCCGCCGGGTACTCCACAGGAGTGCCCTTGTCCCCGCTGTTTCCCGTGGCCGCCACGAGGACGACATCCTTGGAAGCCGCGTAGTCGACTGCGGAGCGCGCCTGCGAATCGAGTCGCGCAAACCCGACCGACATGTTGATGACCTTCGCCCCGTGATCCGCGGCGAACCTGATGGCCAGTGCGATGTCCGACTGCTGGAGCTCCGGGGACTCTCCGTCACTTCTGACCTTGATCGGGAGGATCTTCGACTTCGGCGCCAGACCCTCGATTCCGGCCTGGGAGCCGTGCCCCACGCCTGCGATCAGGCTCGCCATCCCGGTCCCGTGGCCGTTCGTGTCCACCCGGCCGTCCGTCGTCCCGCCCGAGAAGTCGGCGCCGGGCAGCACCTGACCGGTGAGATCCTGATGGTCGTCCTTGACTCCACTGTCAACGACGGCGACGACGATGCCGTCGCCCTGGCTGATCGGCCAGATCTTCACGTCAGCCTGGTACTTCTTCAGCGGCCACTGGGCGTCCCGGATCTGATCCGCGACCGCCGGGGAAGCTGCCGAACCCCACACCAGGGCTCCAGCAGCAAGCACGGCTGCCCCACGCCCTACTCGACTGCTCGTCAAGCCTGGTCACTCCACTCAGCGAAGCGTCCCGCAGGCCAGTGGCCCACGGGACGACCGGTCGTTCGGCCAGTCCCTTCGGACAGACCTCATTCCACCACGTTCGGATTGGTCGGCTTCTCCGACGCCCAGGTCTCCTCGTCCTCCACGAGGTAGTCGGGGCGCTTGCCGTCCTTGTCCTTGTCGTCCTTGCGTCGTCGGGTGTCACCGAACGGCACGCCGGGCCCCAGGCCCCCCGCAGTGCTCCCTCCCGATTCGCCCCTGGCCGCCCGGCTCCGGGCTCCGAGCCCGGAGCCGCCCTCGGTGAACGACTGCTTCGCCCCGGGCCCGCCGCTCGGTCGTCCTCCCTCGCCGACGATGCCTCCGCTCCGCCCCGGCACGGTCTCTCCGGGCCGGGGCCCCGCGGCGGCCCGGCCGGCCGCCCGGAAACCGCCCTCGTGGACCTCGCCGACACCGAACGCCTTGCCGGCACGGGCTGCCGGCCGGCCGGGCGGGTTCGTCCGGCTGAACGGCCCCTTGCCCTGTGTCCCGTCCTTGCCCGGCGCCCCGGCCCTGCCCTGTACCTCCGCCTTGCCCTGCGGCTCGGCCTTGCCCTGGCCGCCGGCCGGCCTTCCATCCGTCGCACCCCTCACCGGTCCACCTCCGGTGGTGAGAGGCCCACTACCGGGACTGGCACCGGTAGGACCGCCGGGAGTAGCGGCGTGGGTGGTCTGGGTGCCACCCGACGGCGCGGGAAGAGTGGTCGGCGTGCCGTCGATCCCGGTCCCCGGACCGACGTGACCGACTGACGGAGGCTTGGGTACCGGCTGAGCGGTTCCCCCCTTGATCCCCGGATCGGTAGGGGCTGCCGGTACCGTCTTCGCCGCCACCGGCTTCGGGGCGGCCTGGTTCCCGGGCTTCTGGATCCGCGGCGCCGAATCACTGTTGGGGGCCGGCGTGGACCCCGCGCCGACAAAGTTGGCGCCGGTCGTGAGGGCGCTCAGAAACGGCGCACCCCCCGCATCGTCGGACGGGGTGACATCGCGAGTCTCCTCACGAAGCGGCCCCGGCTGGTAAGGCGGTGGTGGCTTCAGCATCGGGGTGGCGACGCGGTAGTGCATGGCGAGCGTCTGCATCACCGCGGCGGCTTCGAGTTTGCGCTGTTCGGCGATGGCCGTTCTGCTGTCCTCGTCGTCGTCGCCGAAGAGGGACGAGACGGTGTCGCCGATGCCGTCCTTGACCTGGTCCCAGCCGCTGGGTTCCTCGGGCATGTCGTGCTTGGCCTTGGCGATGGCCTCGGACATCGCCTTGAGGGTGTTGGCGGCGTCGTTGGCGTAGGAGGCCGCGTTGTTGATGGTGGCGGCGAGGTTGAGCATGCGGGTGTGGAAGGCGTCGCTGGTGGTGCCCTCCCAGCTGACGGCGGCCTCGGTGCTGGCCCGGGTGAGGGTGGCGCGGATGGCTTTGAGGGTGTCGGCGGCGCGGCGCCAGGGGTCGCCGGCGGCCATCACCTCTCCGGGGTTGAGGGCCTGGGCCATCTTCCGGAGTTCGGCGTGGCTGTAGTCGTTGAAGTTGGTGTACGTCATCGGCGGCCGCCTCCGTTCCCGCGGGGCTGTGCCCGGTCGGCGCTCATCGTTCGGACTTCCCGCCGTCGTGCCGGGGTGGCGCCACCGTGCGGGTGTAGGCGGCGGTGCTGGTGGCGGACGGTGCCGCCACCGACCAGCCGTCGTCGCCGAGTTTCAGCTTGCCGGCGGTGCGGTGCTCCTGCTCCTGGTAGTTGGTGGCGGTGAGTTCGGCCTTCTTCTGGGCCTCGTCGACGGCCTCCTGGAGCTGGTTGAGCACGTCGCGCAGGCCGTCACGCATCGTCTGGTACCGGCCGTGCAGTTCGGTGGCCTCGGCGAAGGTGCCGAAGGAGGTCTTGCCGACGGCGCTCTGTCCGTGGGTGCGGGTGCCGTCGGCATGGCGTTCGAACTCGGCCAGCAGGAGCCGCACCTGGGCGGCGAAGGCCCGTAGTTGCTCGACTTCGACGCGGTAGCCGCCACCGGCCCCGCCCGTCGATCCGGTCCCCGTTGACACGTCCGGCGCCTCCCCCGTGCGTCCGCCCCGCGCTGTCGTGCACAGCTGCGGGAGACACATGTCTAACACATGGGCGGGGCAAGCTGAACGGTGCTCGCGGCGAAGCGGCCGACGTCCTGGCGGGCCGTCAGTTCACGGATGTTCCAAGCTGTCGGGCCGTGAGGGCGCGGCGGCAGAGCGAGTCGGCGCGGCGGGTGGTCTCGGGCAGCCGGTAGTGCGGGGCGAGGGCCAGGGTGGTGGCGACCGCCTCGGACAGGCCGATCCGGTGGCCGACGGAGACGAACACCGGTTTGACGCCGGCTCTGGTCCGGACGGCGCGGCCGACCTCCTCCCCGGTGGCCGGGTCGGTGAGCGGGGTCCAGGCGCCGCGGGCGGCCCCGGGCTCGTGGTGGTCGAAGACGAACGGGGTCTTGGCGACGCCGAGTGTGCGCAGGCCGGTGAGCACGCCGAGGTGGCTGGCCAGGCCGAGGCGGCGCGGGTGGGCGAGGCCGTAGCCGTCGCAGACCACGGTGCCGGGGGTGCGGCGGAGGGCGGCCAGGGCGTCCACCACGGCCGGGAGTTCACGGAAGGCGAGCAGGCCGGGCACGTAGGGGAAGGCGATCCGGCCGACGGCGGTCGACTCGTCGACGACGGCCAGGGTCTCGCGGTCCAGGACCACGGCGGCGGCGACCACGAGGTCCCGTTCGTCGTCGTAGGCGACGTCCACACCGGCGATCAGCGTGTCGTCGGCCTCGGTGCCGGCCCCCGGGCCGGGGCCGTACGGCTGGACGAGCGGTCGCAGCCGTTCCTGTTCGGCGAGCGCCTCGGCCTCGGTGGCGGGCCAGTCGGCGGGGATGGGCACGGAGGGTCTCCCCCTGGGGCGTCGGGTGTCAAGGAATGTGTCCCGGTCACCGTACCGAGTGGCGCGGACGACCCCGCAGTGAGCCTGTGCGCCCCCCGTGCCCCGGATCCGGCGGCTTAGGCTGCACTTACCGAACTGCCGTACTGGGTAGGAGTTGTGGAGAGGTTTCCAGCACCGGCACCGCTCCACCCCGCTTCCCGCCCGTTCCCCCCGACGTGCGAAGGACCGATCGCCATGCCGCGCCCGACCACCGCTCAGTTCTGCCTCGGCACCTGCACCGTCGTCGCCGCCGCCGTGGCGCTGCTGGCCGTCTCCGGCGCCACGGGCGTCCTGGAGATCGCCGTGCTGGTGGGCTTCGCGCTCGCGCTCGGGACGCTGGTGACGCTGCTGTCGCTGTCCACCGCCGCGCAGCGCCGCACCACCGCCACGGCCGGCGTGACCGCCACGCCCGGCGCGGCACCCCTCCAAGCCGACGCCCCGGCCCCGGCCGGGCACGCGTACGCCCGGCAGCGCTGAGGCGGCACCACCGGGCGGTCCGGACACGCGGACGGGATCAGACCGTGGAGACCACCACGGTCTTCGCGGCCTTGTCGTGGAGGCACTGGCGGTACGGCTTGTCGAAGACGCCGAACAGCCCGTCGATCAGCCACCAGAGCGCCGCGCAGCAGATGACCGCAGGGAGGATGAAGACGGCGGCTCTGGTCCAGGCGGCGGCCGGTGGCGGCGTGCTGCCGTCGATCAGCATCGCGACCCTGATCTTCATGGCCTTCTTGCCGAGGGTCTGACCGTCCCGGCTGAGCATCACGCCGTCGTAGATCAGGTAGAGGCCGCAGGCCAGCCAGAACGCGCCGGCCTCGCCCGAGCGGTCGCTGAGCGTGGCGAAGGGCAGCACCAGGACGATCGCCACGATCTGCACCAGGACGTAGTCGATCACCTGCGCGAGGATCCGGTTCGGCCAGGTGCCGAGCGGCGGCATCCCGGGGACGGGCCCGGCGCCGGGCGTGCCGTGCCCCGCAGGCCCGTATCCGGGCGGCGGCTGGTCGGACGGGCGACCGCCGTACGGGTCCTGCCCGTACGGCGGTCGCCCGTACGGCGAACCGCCGGGAGTGCCCCCGTAGTCGCCCCCGTACGCGCCGGGCCGGTCGCCGTAGGGACTGCCGGGCGGCGGGGTCGAGGACGGTGGCGGGTTTCCGGACGGGTCCGACGGCGCACCTTCCGGCGTGCCGCCACCCGGGGACGGGGGCTGCTTGTCGAAGGAGGGCTGACCGCCCCCCTCCGGCTCGGAGCCTGAGGGGTTCTGGGTGCTCATTCCCCGAGTAGAACATTGCAGATTGGCTAAGTTTCGGATATTTAGTCCGTTTCGCCCGGCAACCTCCGGCGGACCGCGGTCAGCCCCGGACCACCCGGGTGCCCGCCATCCGGTCGTGCCACCCGCGCCGGGCGGGGCGGTCGAACAGCGGCCAGACCAGGCCGAGCAGCAGCACCGCCGAGGCGTTCCGGGCCAGCCAGCGGGCCAGCGACCGGGCGAGGCTCAGCCGGCCCCGGGCGGCCGACGGGGCCGCGTCGACCACCCGGATCCGGACCAGGCGCTTGCCGAAGGTCTGCCCGGTGCGGGCGGTCGGCAGGACTTCGTAGAGCACCCCGACGAAGGCGAGGACGGCGAACAGGACGACCACCTTGCCCAGCACCACCCCGTCCACCAGCCAGACGTCCACCTGGCGGCGGGTCAGCGCGCTGGCCATCCTGGCCTGGTCGAGCTTCTGCTGGACGTGGGACACCACGGAGTTGCCGAGCGGGATGGCGGTCGCGGTGGCGACCACGGCGAGGACGGCGGTGTCCACCAGCCGGGCGGCCAGCCGGCGTCCGAGCCCGGCGGGCAGCGGGGCGGGGGGACGACGGCGAGCCGGCCGGGGCGCGGCGGCCCCGGCCTTCGCCGGGTCGGCGAGCGCGCCCGGGGCGGGGGCTCCGACCGGCCCCGCGACCGGTGCGGGGGCCGCAACGGACGAGGTGGTGGCGGCGGACGAGGTGGTGAGGGTGCGGGGGACCGTGCCGGCGGGCACCACAGCGACGGCTGAGGCGGCCGAAACGTCCGGCTGCGACCCCGAGGCCTGTCCCGACACCGGCTGCGACTCCGACTCCGGCTGCGACTCCGGCTCCGAGGCAGGCGCAGGCACCGACGCGGGCACCGGCACCGCCTCGGGAGCACGCCCGGCCACCGGCGCGGCGACGGGCTCCGCCCGCTCGCCGGATGCCTCGCCGGACAGCCGCGCCGCACCCACCGCCCGATCCTCCGCCGACCCGTCCGCGCCGGAGTCCGGCTCCGCCCCCGGCAGCACGCCCCAGGAGACCCAGCGCGGCGCACCGCCGGTCTCCATCAGGCCACGCTGCGCCCGCGGGTCGACCTGCCAGCCGACGGCCCCCGGCTCGCCCGCACGCTGCTCCTCGACCTCCTCCGCCTCCTCGACCGTGCCGCCGCGCTCCCGCCCGGCGGCCCCGTCGCGGATCTCTCCGACGCGCGCCGCCTCCCCACCGGCGGCCGGTTGCGCCACCGCCGGACGCAGCGCCGCACGGGCCGCCAAATGCGGCCCGACGCTGAACGACGCCCCACCCGCCGTCTGGTCCAGGTACACCGGCCCGGTCTCCCCGGACACCCCGGCGATCGCCGGCACCGCGGGCGAGGGCACCGCACGCGCAGGCGCGACGGACGAAGGCGCGACAGACGAAGGCGCGACAGACGGAGGTGCAGCGGAAGACGGCACCGCGGACGACGGCGGATGGGCCTCCGGCGACGCCGGCGGCGGCACGAAGCGCGCCCCCGCCCCGGGCCCGGCCCCCGCGCCGGCCCCCGCGCCACCCGCCACGCCGCCGCGGCGGGCCGCGAACCGGGGCGGCTGCAGCACCTCGCCCGCGGCCGGGGCCGGGCGGCTGGTGCCCGGCACCCATGCGGTACCGCCCCAGTAGCGGACGAAGCCGGGCACCGAGGGGTCGGGGTAGTACCCCGGGGTGGGGCCGACGGCCGTCTCCGCGCCGCCGGCGAAGGGCCGGTCCGTCATGGGGTCTTCTTTCTGGCAGGGCCGTTGCGGCGCACCCGGCGGGCGGACCACGCGACGGCGACTCGGGCGGCGGAGGTCGCTTCGCCCGTCGGCGCGCGCGAGGACACCGCCTCATGGGCGGACAGTCGCGGGGCAGTCACAAAGGGTAGTACCTCGGCGGCGCGAAGGTGGCACGTTGCGCGATCGCCGGACAGGCCGGGTCCACCCGGGATAAGGAGGACGGCGCGCGTCAGCGGACCCGCGCCCGCTCCCCCCACGGTCTCCACGGCCCGCCCACGCCCGCGGGAACTCCGCCAAGAAATCTCGGAAACATGTGTAAGAGCGCCCGCGACCCGCGCTCTCCAAGGTCACAGGGCCCGGAACCGGGCACGAACCGGAGTCAGAGAGGAACCCGATCATGGAGCGCGCGACGAGCGTGGTCGAGCACGAGCTGGAACTCAACCTGGTGCTCTCTCCCGAGCACAGCGTCCCCGTCCCGGCCCGGCTGTCCTACGGCAGCCACGACCCCTACGCGGTGCACATCACCTTCCACCTGGACACCGGCTCGCCGGTCACCTGGGTGTTCGCCCGCGAGCTGCTGGTGGAGGGCACCTTCCGGCCGTGCGGCCAGGGGGACGTGCGGATCTGGCCGACCCGCTCGGGCCGGCGCAGCGTGCTCTGCATGGCCCTGAGTTCGCCCGCCGGGGACGCCCTGCTGGAGGCCCCGCTGCCGGTGGTGGCCGCCTGGCTGGAGCGGGCGCACCGGCTGGTGCCGCCGGGCAGCGAACTGGCCGCGCTGGACATGGACGGGTCGCTCGCCGAGCTGCTCGCGTGAGCGACCGCGCCGCACGGCGCCGCCCCACCCCGGCCGCCCCGGCACCGGGCACCCCCGGGCGGGACAGCCCCGGACACGGAACCCCCGGAAGCGGGACCTCCGCCCACGGCGGCGCCGGGCGGAGCACCCCCGGGCCGGTGGGCCTGGGAGTCCCCGGCGACTCAGCGGGCCGCGGGGGCCTGCTGACGGTCGTGCGCGGTGCCCGGGCGGCCGCCGCCGCTGCGCTGCCCGGGCAGCGGGACGAGCGGGGCGCCGGCGGCCCGCCGCCGCGCCCTTATCCGTAGCGCCGCGGCCAGCAGGAAGCAGATCCCGACGAGCGGGTAGACCGAGGCCGGGATCTGGCTGACCGCCGACAGGTGCAGGTCGAGGTCGCCGTGGTGCGGCACGACCCACATCCCGAACGAGAAGAAGGCGATCAGCGTCGCCCCGAAGGCCGCGCGCCAGCGCAGTCGGCGGACGGCGGACGGGCGGGCCTGCTCGACCGCGGCCTCGCAGGCGAGCAGCGCGAGCACGGGCACGCACCAGATCCAGTGGTGGGTCCAGCTGATCGGCGAGATCAGCACCGCGGTGACGGCGGCGCAGCAGACGCCCCACGCCTCGGCGCGCGGCAGCCAGCGGGAGCTGGAGGCCGCCCAGGCGGCGATGGCGAGGCCGAGCACCGCGATCACGGCGCCGGCCAGCGTCGCGACGGTCCCGGGCTCGGCGGTGTGCAGCAGCCGGGCCACGGCGCCGCGTACCGACTGGTTGTCGACGATCTCGGTCTTGCCGACCCGCGAGGAGTCGTACAGGTACTTGGTCCAGAAGCCCCAGGTGGCGTCGGGCAGGACGAGCGCGCCGAGCAGGAAGGTCCCGAGGAAGGTGAAGCCGGCCACGAAGGCGGCCCGGATCCGGCCGGTGAGCAGCAGGTAGACGGCGAAGAGGCCGGGGGTGAGCTTGATGCCCGCGGCGATGCCGATCGCGACGCCCTTGCTGCGGCGGCCGTCGGGGCGGGTGAGGTCCCAGAGGATCAGGCAGGCCAGCGCGAGGTTGATCTGGCCGTAGCGCAGCGTGGTGAAGACCGGTTCGAGCCAGACGCCGCCGCCGGTGACCAGGATCACGCCGAGCGGGCGCAGTTCGCGGCGCGGCCAGCCGACCAGCTTGAACGACAGGTGGGTGAGCAGCGCGAGCAGCCCGAGGTTGCCGAGTGTGATCGCCACCCGCAGGAACGGCACCGGGAACCAGGTCGTCGGCACGAACAGCATCGCGGCGAACGGCGGGTAGGTGGCGGGCAGGTTCCATTCGGTGACCCGCAGCGCGTAGAGGTCGGTCCCGTCGGCGACGGCGCCGCCCTCCGCCCGGTAGACGATCATGTCGACCATCGAGGTGTGGACGAAGTGCCGCACCACGGCGTAGACCACCAGGGACAGCAGCGCCACGGCGGAGACGGCCAGCAGCGGGCGGCGCGGTGCCTCCCGCAGGGCCCGGACGGGCGCGCCGAGGGCGTCCTTGAGGCGGTCCGACAGGGGTCCGGGCGCCGGGTCCGGTGCCGTCGGCACCACGCTGCGCTCGTCTTGCACCGCTGTCACTGTTCGCTCCGTCCACCGTTCGGCCAACCAGCGACGATACCGGATGCCCGGCGACCGGGCCCGGTCGAGCCGACTACCGAGCGTGATCGCCCGGGTGGAAGTGCACCCCGGCCGGCCGTACTCCGTTGCGGGCGGAGCACGGACGGCCGGGGTCCCGGGGAGGGGTCGCGGGGCTCAGCCGGCGTAGGCGCCGAGGGCCCGGGTGAAGTCCAGCGGCTGCTGGACGATGCTGCTGCAGCTCGCGTCGGCGTACGCCTTGGCACCGCCCGCGCACGCCTTGTCGCGGGTGCCGGACCACATCGCCAGCCAGGCCAGGTGCTTGGTCCCGGCGAACTCGGCGAGCTGCTTGGCGTCGGCGACCGTGAAGACCTCGCTGGCCACGTCGTTGACCCCGATCATCGGGGTGACCGCGACCTTGCGCCAGGCGGCCGCGTCGTCCAGCCCGAGCACGCTCTTGACCTGGGCCTGGGTGGCGGTGGCCGCGGCGATGGCGTACTTGCCCATCTGGCCCTGCGGGTTCGGGGCGACGCCGTCCCCGAAGTCCATCGCCATGATGTTGACCGCGCCGATCGCGACGCCGTTGCGCTTGGCGTCGGCCACCAGGTCGACGCCTTCCTGGGTCAGGCCGGAGGGCAGCGCGGGGAGGGTGAAGGAGACGTCCAGGGCCTTGCCCTTGGCGGCCGCGTTCTTCTGCAGCTGGGCGACGGCCTGGGCACGGCGGGTGTTGGCGGCGGTGTTGGCGATCGCGCCGCCCTCGACGTCGAAGTCGACCTTGGTCAGCCCGAAGGCGTCGACGGTCTGCTGGTACACGGCGGTCAGGTCGGCCGTGGTGGCGCAGGCGAGGGCCAGCTCGCTGCCGTTGGCGCCGCCGAAGGAGACCCGGACGTCGCCGCCGATCGCCCGCAGCGCGCCGATCTGGGCGGCCACCGCGTCGGCGGACAGCTCGCTGACGCCGCCCCACTTCGGGGTGCAGCCGCCGCCGGAGACCACGAAGGCGAGGGTGAAGTTCTTCACGCCGGTGGCCTTCGCGGTGGCGACCAGGTCGTACGGCGGGTACAGCGAGGTGTCCACGTACGGCGCGAAGCCGGCGCCGGTGGCCGGGGCGGGCGTGCCGGTCGCGGTGGCGGTGGGCGCGGGGGTGGCGCTGGTGGTCGGCGCCGGGGTGGTCGGCCTGGTCGTGGCGGTGGGGCTCGGGGACGCGGTGGTCGGCCGGGCGGTGGCGGTGGCCGTCGCGGTCGGCGTCACGACGGGCGTGCCGGTCGGGGTCGGCGAGGTGCCGGGGGTGCCCGTCGGGCGGCCCGAGGGGGTCGGCACGGTGTCGCCGGCCTTGCAGGAGGCGTTGTTGATCAGGCAGTTGCCGGGCTCCGCCTGCGCGGCGCCGGCGCCCTGGGCGACGAAGCCGACCACCAGGCTCCGGCCGGGCTCCAGCCGCTTGCTCCAGGCCTCGGGCTTGACGGTGACGTGCTGCCCGTCGGCGCTGAAGGTGGCGTTCCAGAGCGAGTCGATCTTCGCTCCGGCCGGCAGGTCGAAGGACAGCGTCCAGTCCTCGATCGCGCTGCCGGCCGGGTTGGTGACCAGGTACTGGCCGGTGTAGCCGGCGTCCCAGGCGCTGGTGCGGGTGTAGACGGCGCCGAGCGAGGCGGCGCTGGCCGAGGAGGCGAGGGTCACGACCGCGCCCGCGACCAGCGCGGCGGCGACGGCCGAGGAAGCGAGGACGACTCCCTTGCGGCTGCGTCGGCGGCGGCCCCGGCGGCGTTCGGGCTGGGTCGTCATGGGCGTACCTCCGTAGGGGGCGCCTCCCGCCCGGAGGGCGCGGGGGACGGCTGGGCCGGACGGGGTCGCGGCGGCCGGGCGCGGGTGGATGGACCCGTCGCGGGCGGCGTGACCCGGCTCGGTCGGGTGACCGGCGCGGATGACGCTAGTGGGGCGGGAGGGCCGGAACGGGCCTGCTGAGCGAGGGGTACAGCTCTCTTAGGGCCCGCTTAAGGAAGAGGGGCGACCCCGGTGCGCGACACCGGTGCGCGGCACCGGCGCGCGGGGCCGCCCGGCGCCGGGGACCGCTCAGCGCTGGAACAGCGTGCCGCGGCTGCGCCGGCGGCTGGCGCGGGCGGGGGCGCCGTCGGGGCGGGCCTGCAGCCGCAGCCGGATCTCGGCGCCGCCAAGCCCCGCGGAGCGACCGAGCGCGAGGTCGCCGCCGGTGACCTCGGCGAGCTTGCGGGCGATGTCCAGGCCGAGGCCGGTGGAGCCCTCGCCGCCGTCGCCCTGCCCGCGCTCCAGGGCGGCCTCGGGGTCGGTGAAGCCCGGTCCGGCGTCGCCGACCAGCACGATCACCGAGCTGTCGGTGGCGAGCACGTCGACCGAGAACGCGGTGCCGACGGCGGTGTGGCGGAAGACGTTGCCGAGCAGGGCGTCGACGGCGGCGGCGAGGTCGCCGCGTTGGACGGACACGCCGGCGGGTTGGTCGGCGCCGGCCAGCTGCCAGCGGCGCCCCTCGTCCTCGGCGAGCGCGGACCAGAAGCCGACCCGCTCCCGGATCACCTCGGCGGCGTCGCAGCCGACGGTGACGGCGGGCGCGTCCTCGGGCGCGCGCCGGGCCGAACGGATGATCTGGTCGACCTCGCGCTCCAGTTGGGAGACGGCGTGCCGGGTGGCGTCGGCCGCGTCGCCCTCGCCCAGCGAGGCGGCGTTGAGCCGCAGCACGGTGAGCGGGGTGCGCAGCCGGTGCGACAGGTCGGCGGCCAACTCCCTTTCGGCGGCGAGCAACTGGACGACCCGGTCGGCCATCGTGTTGAACGCGTGGGCGGCTTCGCGCAGCTCCTCCGGGCTCCCGGCGGTCTGCCGGTCGTCGACGGGCACCCGGACGGCGAGGTTGCCGCCGCCGAGCGAGCGGGCCGCGGCGGCCAGCCGGCGGGCCGAGCCGACGATCCGGGTGCCCATCCGGTCGGCCACCAGCACCGAGATGGCGACCAGGGCGAGCGCGACCGCGGACAGCACCAGCCAGGCGGTGGAGACCCCGCGGGTGAGGTCGCCGTCGGCCACGAACACCTCGACCACGGCCGTCCGGCCGGTGTCGACGGCCACCGGCTGCAGGAGGGCGAAGCCGCCGGGCACCTCGACGGTGAACGAGCGGCCCTGGCCGCCGGCGGTGCCCACGTCGGCGGCCAGCGCACGGGCCTCGCCGATGGTCGCCCCGCCGTCCGGCCCGATCATCGGCGCCCCGGCGGAGGACGGTTCGGAGGGCAGCGAGGAGGGCGGCGATGACGGCAGCGGGTTCGGCGGCGCCGAGGGCGAGTCCGCGGCCGGCACCGGGCCCGGGGCCGGCAGATGGACCGCCATCCGCCCCTGCGCACCGGCGTCGGTACTGGCCACCGCACGGGCGATGGCGCCCTGGTCGGTGGTGATGGCGAGGGCCGGGCCGAGCGCCGCCGCCTGCCGTTCGGCCGCGGTGAACGCCCGGTCCCGCGCGGTCTGTTGGACCATCAGCCCGAGCGGGATGAGGAAGGCCAGCGCGACCATGGTGGTCCCGGCCACCGCGGCCTTGATCAGGGCCCAGCGCAACGAGTGCCCGAACCGCCTCACGCCCGGCCCTCCGTGGGGGCGGGGCCGGGCCCCGCCGGGTGCCCGGTCGCCTCCAGCCGGACGCCGACGCCGCGCACGGTGTGCAGGTAGCGGGGGTTGGAGGCGGTCTCGCCGAGCTTGCGGCGCAGCCAGGAGAGGTGGACGTCGATGGTCTGGTCGCCGCCGTAGGTCTGGCGCCACACCTCGGCCAGGATCTCCTTGCGCGGCACGACCACGCCGGGGCGGGCGGCGAGGAAGGCCAGCAGGTCGAACTCGCGGCGGGTCAGGTCGAGCGCCCGGCCGTCCAGGGTGGCCTCGCGGCGCTGGAGGTCGATGGCGAGCCCGCCGACCCGGAGCACCTGGGTGACCGGGGCCGTCCCGCCGCCGAGGCGGCGCAGTACGGCGGCCATCCGGGCGCTGAGGTGTTCCCCGGAAAAAGGTTTCACCAGGTAGTCGTCGGCACCGTCGTTGAGCAGCCGGACGATCTCGGCCTCGTCGTCCCGGGCGGTGGAGATGATCACCGGCACGTTGGTCAGGCCACGGATCATCTTGAGCGCCTCGCTGCCGTCCAGATCGGGCAGGCCGAGATCGAGGATCACCAGGTCGCAGCCGACCTGGGCCACCTCGCGCAACGCCTCAAGTGCCGTGCCCACACTGCGGACCGCGTGACCGGTGTCGGCCAGATGCCGGATGAGGGCGGAGCGTACGAAGGGGTCGTCCTCGACCACGAGCACTGTTGCCATGGGGCTGCACGGTACGCCATCGGCGTGCGGTGGTCTGTACCTCGGGGTGGGTCCGGGAGGGGCCGCCGGACGGCTCCGGACCGATTCGCTCCGTCCCCTGGTGTTTTGTGAAAGTTGCCTGCTGAATAGCAGGGCTGCCCACCTGCGGCGGCCCCGAATACGGCAGGATGTGCGCACGATGCGGAACGGACTGGTACAGCTCGGCGCCTGGGCGGCGGCCACCGGGGCGGCGGTGGCGCTGTCCTGGTTCGGCGTGCACGCGGTGCTGACCGGCGCCGCGTTCGAGCAGCCGACGGCGCTGCCGCTGCCGTCCCCGGCCGCCGGCGGAGCACGCTCCCCGGTCGCGTCGGCGCCGGTTCCGACGCCGCCCCAGGAGCCGTCCGCGCCCCGGCCGGAGAGCTCCGGCCCGACGCCCGCGCCGGCCTCGGCGACCACCCAGCGCAGTGCGGCGGCGCCCGGTACCCCGCCCGCGTCACGCCGTCCCGCGCCCACCACCGCCACGACGACCGCGGCCGCCGCCCCGACCGCCACGTCCACCGTGCGCAGTTACCCCGTCCCCGGTGGCAAGGTGGCCCTGGACATCCGGCCGGACAACGCCTCGCTGGTCTCCGCCACCCCGGACCCGGGCTGGCAGATGCAGGTCTGGAACGGCCCGCAGTGGATGCGGGTGGACTTCACCAAGGGCGACCAGGCCAACTCGGTCTTCGTCGCCTGGAACGGCCACCCGCCGACGGTGGAGACGGTCGTCCGCTGACCGCCCCCCCGGCCGGTCACCACCGGTCGAAGGGGACGTACCCGGGCAGGTACGGGCCCCGGTAGCGGGAGCGGTCGACCAGGGTGTGCCGGGTGCCGCCGGGCACCCCGATCGCGGCCAGCACCACCACCCCGTACCGGTCGTGCGCCTCGTAGGGCTCGGCGAGCGAGCTGGCGCCCCGGTCCACCGCGTAGTCGTAGGCGTAGTGGACGTCCGGTACACCGACAGCGAGGTCGAGCACCCCGTCGCCGTGCCGGGCCAGGTGGCCGGCCAGCTCCCGGCCGCGCGGCCCGATCACCTGGACCAGCGAGGTCAGCACGAACCTGGTCCCGGGTGCGCGCAGCACGTAGGAGACGGTCTCCGGCTCGCCGGTGTCGGGCCCGGCGTAGGCGGTACAGCGCAGGCCGAGCGCCGTGGCGTAGCGGCGTGCCGCACGCTCCGCGTCGGCGACGGCGAAGACCACCGCGTCGGCGTGCCCCATCGGGACGAGGTCGGGCTCCTCCAGGCCCGCGGTGAACAGCAGGGGTTCGGCGGCGGTGTCGGTCATGACGGCCCTCCCGGTGGGCGTGCGGGACCACGGTCTGCCCCGCAGGCCGGTGTGGGGACCGGCTCACGGGGTTGTGGCTGGAGGGTGGCGCCGGGCCGACCGGCGCGCAACTGTTCCGTTTCCTCCTGGTCAAGGTGTGCGCCGGGGCGGGAGAATCGGCCGCACCGCTGTACAGAATGCCCACCGGAGGACGGAGCCCCGCGATGCCCCCCGCCCACTCCCCGAGTTCCCCGAACTCCACCGGATCGCCCAACTCCACTCCTGGGCAAGCGTCTTCGGGCGCCGCTCCGGGTACCGCCAACGACGCGATCGACGTCCTGGACGGCCGGCTGATCCGGCTGCTGGCGGAGGAGCCGCGGATCGGCGTGCTGGAGTGCTCGCGCCGCCTCCAGGTGGCCCGGGGCACCGTCCAGGCGCGGCTGGACCGGCTCCAGGCCAAGGGGGTGATCGGCGGCTTCGGGCCCGAGGTGGACCCGGCCGCGCTCGGCTACCCGGTGACGGCCTTCGCCACGCTGGAGATCTCCCAGGGCCAGGGCGCCGACGTGCGGGCCCACCTGGCGGCGGTGCCGGAGGTCCTGGAGCTGCACACGATCACCGGGCACGGGGACATGATGGTGCGGATCGTGGCCCGGTCCAACGCCGATCTGCAGCGCGTGATCGACCGGGTGGTGGGGTTCGACGGGATCGTCCGCTCCTCGACGGCCATCGCGCTGGAGAACCCGGTGCCGTACCGGATCCTGCCGTTGGTGGACCAGGCCGCGGCCGAGTAGCCCGTCCGGTCCGGCTCCGGCGGTGCCCGCCGGGACCTCAGCAGGTGGGGACGGTCCCGCCGCCGCGCAGCGCGTCCAGCGCGGAGATCGACTCGCTCAGCGTGCCCACCGGCACCAGCCGCAGACCGTCGGGCAGGTTGACCTTGGCGTCCGCGCACTCGTCCTTGGGCAGCAGGAACACCGTCGCGCCGTCCCGGGCCGCCGCCTGGGTCTTCAGCGGCACGCCGCCGACCGGGCCGATGACGCCCTGGTCGTCGATGGTGCCGGTCCCCGCGACCGTCAGCCCGCCGGTGAGGTCGCCGCCCTTGCCGTCGCCGGCCAGCTTGTCGACGATGCCCAGCGCCAGCATCTGGCCCGCGCTCGGGCCGCCGATGTCACCGAGGTCGACCTTCACCTTCACCTGGGCGGGCGAGAGGTGTAGGTAGGAGAGCGCGGCCGTGGTGGCGCTGTCCTGCGACTCGGTCATCTGCTGGGCCGTCACCTCCTGCGCCTCGGCCGGATCGCCCTGCGGGTAGACCGTCTCGGTCGGACGGACCGCCTCGTCCTGGTCGAACCAGGCCCGCAGCGACCGCCAGAAGGTGGTGCGGTCCCCCGGATTGGTCGCCGAGATGGTCACCATCCGCAGCTCCCCGTCGGTGGTGCGCACCGGCGCTCCGGTGACGGTCAGCACCGGCTTGTCCTGGTAGCTGCCGAGGGTGTCCGCGGTGACCCCCGGCCAGGTGAGCGTGTACGGCAGCGGAACGAAGGCCGCCACGCCGAACAGCGCGGCGACCAGCACCCCGCACAGCGCCAGCGCGCGGGTGCGGGGGGCGGTCAGGGCCTTGGGCAGCTTGGTGTCGGACACAGAGGCATCCAAACACACCCGGCGCTATCGCAGGGCGTCGGCGACCTCGGTCGCCGCCTCCACCACCCGGGGGCCGACCCGCTCGGGGACGAGCCCGTTCAGCATCACCACGCCGACGCTGCCCTCGATCCCGCTCAGCCCGACCAGTGCGGCGGCCGCGCCGCTCGCACCCGACTGCTCCTCCGCACGGGTGATGACGAAACCTGACTCCGGACGGCGCTGGCTGGGGAAGCCGCGCGCCTCCAGGATCGCCCGCCCGGCGGCGCTCTCCCCCAGCGGGTGGCGCAGCCCGGTCCGGTAGGCGACGTGGAAGTCCGTCCAGCTGGGCTCGACCACGGCGACGGCCAGCGCCTCGTTGCCGTCGACCAGGGTGAGGTGGGCGGTGGCGCCGAGGTCCTCGGCCAGGCTGCGCAGGGCCGGCAGCGCCGCCTCGCGCAGCAGCGGGTGCACCCGGTGGGCAAGCCGCAGCACGCCCAGGCCCACCCGGGCCCGGCCGCCGATGTCGCGGCGGACCAGCCCATGCTGTTCCAGCGTGGCCAGCAGCCGGTAGACGACGGTCCGGTTGACCGCGAGGCGGGCGGCGAGCTCGGTGACGGTGAGCCCGCGTTCCGAGTCGGCGAGGAGTTTGAGGACCCGGACGCCCCGGTCCAGGGTCTGGGAGGTCTCTGCAGTCACGACGCGCATGTCCTTTCCGCGGCGGCCGCCGGAGCGGCGGCGCCGGTCCGGGACTCAGGTGTCGCGCGCAGGTGGGTGGCCGCGCTCGGGCCGCGGTGTGTCGTCCTTGACGTCCTGGCGGTCCTGCAGCGCCCGTCCCGACGGGGGTTACCCGACGGGGGAGCGTGTGGGAAAGGTAGTGAAGGAATTGTCGCGGCGGAAGTGGTTGTCCAAAATTCGGGCATGATCGATTTCGTCACGCATGACGAACCCGGACAAAGGCCCACATTTCACGGCCCTGGACTGGGCACAAGTTCGACCACAGTCCGAAGTTCGGACAGCCCCCGCCGCGGCGGGGGCCGCTCGCCGGGCGCGGCTCGGAGCAGATCGCGCCTCAGAGCAGGTCGCGGCTCAGAGCAGATCGCGGGCTCGGAGCAGATCGCGGCTCGGAGCAGATCGCGGGCTCGGAGCAGATCGCGCCTCAGAGCAGGTTGCGCAGCACCGTCCAGGCCACCGCGGTGCCCAGCACCACCGCCGTGCCGCCCCGGCCGAGCGTCGGCCGCCAGCTCCGGCCGGCCAGGCCGTGCCGCAGCCAGGTGAGGTAGAGCAGCGCGACCAGCGGCAGCGAGAGCAACAGCGCCGCGTTGTCGTGCCAGGCCGCCGCGAGGTCGCCGTGCAGCAGGTCGTACGTCATCCGGGTGCCGCCGCAGCCGGGGCAGTCCAGTCCGGTGATTTTGTGCCAGGGGCAGAACGGCAGCAGCTGCCCGGGCAGGTGCGGGTCGCGCGACCACAGGTAGGCGCAGCCGGCCAGGCCGCCGCCGAGCACCGCCAGCGGCGGTCCCGCGGTGCGCAGCCGGGCCGGGAGGGGCAGCCGGGCGAGGAACGGCAGCCGGGGGGCGGGGCCGTCGGCCCCGGGCACGGCGAAGCCGCCCCGGCCGGAGCCGGGGCGGCGCGCCGCGAATGGCCTGGGCAAGATCAGCTGCGCAGCAGACGGCCCTGGGCGTCCGTGCGGTCGTTGCTGGTGAGGAACAGGATGCCGTCGATCAGCGACCAGACACCGAGACCACCGCAGGTCAGCAGCTGGGCGATGCCCATGCCGATGTGGCCGGTGTAGAAGCGGCCGACGCCCAGGCTGCCGAGCAGGATCGTCAGGATACCGGCGACGACCTTGGACTTGTCGGAGAGCTCGGGCTGGGCGTGGGGCGGGTACGACACGTTCGGTGTGCTCCTTGTGACGGCATGTTCGAGCTCGCGACGGGACGGTCGCTGCCTCGACTGGTGAGGTTGCCGGCCCGGCTCACCGGGGGCTGCGGCCACCGTCCGGACGGGGCGGGGCGCAACCACGACAGACCCGGAGGCGGCGCGGCACGCGGAACACTAGCCGATCATCACACCGGCTGTCTCCACAGATTCTTCGCGTTCGCCTGACCGTCACATGACCTTCGGGCGTTGCCGGACAATTCGCCGACGTCCGTTACTTCGCCCACTCCCGGATCCGCTCGATCCGGGCCTTCAGCTGATTGACCGTCGCCTGCGCGGTGAGCGGACCGCCGCACTGGCGCCGCAGCTCGTTGTGGATGGTGCCGTGCGGCTGGCTCGTCCGGTGGTGCCAGGCCGCCACCAGCGCGTTCAACTCCTTGCGCAGCTCGCGCAGTTCCTGGTGGGTGACCACCGGCCGCTGCTCGGCCGGCAGCTCCAGCAGGTCGGCCTCCTCGGCGGGCTTGGCCTTGCTGCGCTGGATCTGGCGGTGCTGGCGCTTCTGCAGCAGCATCTGCACCTGGTCCGGCTCCAGCAGGCCCGGGATGCCGAGGTACTCCTCCTCCTCCTCGCTGCCCGGGTGCGCCTGCATGCCGAATTCCATGGCGTTGTACAGCACCCGGTCGAAGACCGCGTCGGAGCCGATCGCCTCGTAGGAGAACTCCTCGCCGCCCGCGCCGTCCGGCCCGTCGTTGGCCCGCTCGGCCTCGGCGAGCAGCCGGTCCTCCTCGTCGAAGAGGCCCTCGCCCTCCTTCTTCGGCCGGTCCAGCACGTGGTCGCGCTGGAGCTCCATCTCGTTGGCGAAGCCCAGCAGCGTCGGGATGGTCGGCAGGAAGACGGACGCGGTCTCGCCGCGCTTGCGGGCCCGCACGAAGCGGCCGACGGCCTGCGCGAAGAACAGCGGGGTGGAGATCGAGGTGGCGTACACCCCGACGGCCAGCCGCGGCACGTCGACGCCCTCGGACACCATCCGGACCGCGACCATCCAGCGCGCGTCGCCCGCCGAGAAGTCGGAGATCCGCTGGGACGCCTCCGCCTCGTCGGAGAGCACCACGGTGGCCTTCTCGCCGCTGATCTCCCGGAGGATCTTGGCGTAGGCGCGGGCGGTGTTCTGGTCGGTGGCGATCACCAGGCCGCCGGCGTCCGGGATCGCCTTGCGGACCTCGCTCAGCCGCCGGTCGGCGGCCTGGAGCACGCTGGGGATCCACTCGCCCTGCGGCGCCAGCGCGGTGCGCCAGGCCTGGGCGATCAGGTCCTTGGTCATCGGCTCGCCGAGCCGCGCCTCCAGCTCGTCGCCGGACTTGGTGCGCCAGCGCATGTTGCCGCTGTAGCTCAGGAAGATCACCGGACGCACGACGTGGTCGGCGAGCGCGTGCCCGTAGCCGTAGGTGTAGTCGGCGACCGACTTGCGGATGCCGTCGCCGCCCGCCTCGTACTGGACGAACGGGATCGGGTTGGTGTCCGAACGGAACGGCGTACCGGTCAGCGCCAGCCGGCGGGAGGCCGGCTCGAAGGCCTCGAAGCAGGCCTCGCCCCAGGACTTCGAGTCACCGGCGTGGTGGATCTCGTCCATGATGACCAGCGTCTTGCGGGCCTCGGTCCGGTTGCGGTGCAGCATCGGGTTGACCCCGACGCCCGCGTAGGTGACCACGATGCCGTGGTACTCGCGGGAGAGCGGGCCCGAGGAGTAGGCCGGATCGAGCTTGATGCCTATCCGGGCGGCGGCCTCGGCCCACTGCTTCTTCAGGTGCTCGGTCGGCGCGACGACGGTGATCTGCTGCACCAGGTGGTTGTGCAGCAGGTAGGAGGCCAGCGTCAGGGCGAAGGTGGTCTTACCGGCGCCCGGGGTCGCGACCGCGAGGAAGTCGCGCGGCTGGTTCTCGATGTACCTGTCCAGCGCACCCTGCTGCCAGGCCCGGAGCTTGCCGGCGGTGCCCCAGGGGGCCCGGCCGGGGAAGGCCGGCGACAGGTGGTGCGAAGCGGCCGACGCGCCTTGGCCTGCGGCCCGGGCGGGCGCGTGCGGCTCCTGCGCGTCGGAGAAGAGGGGCATCGAGGAGGCGGCGGCAGTACTCACGGTCTCCGAGGGGGATCATCGCAGGTCAGAGGCCGTTTAGCGGCCCCCGGCCGCGGTCGGGCGGCAATCGGACAACCGGTCCAGCGTACCGGTCCGGCGCCGTTCGAGCGGCCAGGCTCGACCTCCGATACGTCCGGACGGCCGGAAACCGATGTGACCCGGATCACGGAAATCACCCACCGGAACCGCGTAAGCGCGACCGCCCCGCCCGACTCTCTCCAGTGAGGCCGCCCCACCCTCCACAGCCGCCACCCCGGCCTCATGCCACCGCGAAGACCTCACTCCCCCAGAAAGGGCGCGCCGTGCACGCCACCGTCGAAGAGACCGTCCAGGCCCGTCTGATCCTGTCCGCCCACCGGTCGGTCCGGCTGCGGGTCGCCCTCGGCTACCGCCGGGAGGACCCGCTCGCCGTCCGGATGGGCTTCCCCGCCGAGTTCTCGCTGGACGAACCGGGCGACGGCGCCGGGCCGGGCTCCGGCCGGGACGCCGGCCCGGACATCGAGTGGGTCTTCGCCCGGCAGCTGCTGTCGGCCGGCCTGGAGCTGGCCGCCGGCGACGGCGACGTCCACGTCCGGCCCGCCCCCGGCCGGCGCACCATGGTCGAGCTGCGCGCGGCCGAGGGCACCGCGCTGGTCCGGTTCGACACCGCCGACCTGCGGCGCTTCCTCTGGCACAGCCGGCTGGTCGTTCCCGAGGGCGAGGAGCACCGCCACCTGGACGCCGACCGCGCCCTCGCCGAGCTCCTGGGCTGACCGGCGCCGGCGGGGGCGGTGGCGCGCCCGCCGGCGCCCGCCCGGGGCCGAGGCCCGGGCGGGCGTCCCGGCGGGCCGGGAGCGGAGCGGCTCAGGAGGAGAGCCGGCGCATCAGCCGGACGCCCTGCGCCGCCGTCAGGTGCGGCAGGTAGGCCTTCCCTATCGCCCGGGTGATGCTGGGCAGCGCCGCCGGATCGGGGTACGCCATGTACAGCGGCCGGTACTCCGGCTGGAACTTCGCCTTGAAGGCCAGCAGGGAGCGGAACCCGTAGACCGGCTCCAGGACCCGGCCCATCCAGTCCAGCGTGCGCTGCAGCCCGGTGGGCGGCGCGTCCTGCCCGGAGCGGGCCAGCGGCGCGCCGGAGAGCGAGACGAAGCGCGCGCCCTCCTCCTTGAAGCCGAGCGCGGCCGAGGCGATCAGGAACTCCGTCACCCCCCGGAAGCCGTCCGAGCGGCGGCGCATGAAGTCCAGCGTCCAGCCGACCGGTACCCCGTCCTCGTAGACCGGCATCCAGCTGGTCAGCCCGTGCACGACGCGGTCGCCGTCGACGGCGATCAGCAGCCGGACCGCCGGGTCGTCCAGCTCCTCCAGGCCGCCGAGGGTGAAGCCCATCTCGGGCAGGCCCTTCTCGGAGACCCACTCCTCCGAGATCGAGCGGATCTGGTCGCGCAGGGCGAGCGGCGCGTCGTGGTAGGCCCACCACTCGGCGGTGATGCCCTGCTTGCCCGCCTTGTTGAGGGCGGTCCGGATGTCCTGCCACTTGCGGCCGGTGAAGGCCAGTCCGGGCAGGGCGACCACGGTGTCCTCCGCCACCTGGAGCGAGCGCCAGCCGAGCTGCCCGGCGGCGTCGCTGGTCTCCGGGGTGACGCTGTAGAAGCAGGGCGTCCAGCCGCGGGTGTCGCAGTACCGGGCGAAGCCGGCCACCGCCCGGCGTCGGGCCTCCGGCTCGCCGAACGGGTCGCCGGTGGTCAGCGCCACGGTGGAGAGCACCCGGTAGGCGACGGCGGCCCGGCCCTCCTCGTCGAACCAGTAGTGGTTGCCGTCCCAGGTGGTGATGAAGGACAGCGTGCCGCCGCCGTGCGCGGTGAGCAGCGCGCGGGCGCGGGCGGCGTCCTCGGCGTCGGCGTGCACCACCGGGCGGCGGAAGGCGACCAGCAGGGCGGTCAGCGCGACCACCCAGAACGCCAGGCCGCAGTACGTCTCCAGGAGGCGGGCCGGCGGGCCGACCGCTATCGGGTAGTCGGGCAGCAGGTCGTTGTAGGCGGGCGGCAGGAACTGCGCCGGCAGTCCGGCGACCAGGCCGCCCACCCCGGCACGGGGGTCGAACTCGCCGGCCACCAGCCGGCCGAACCCCACGTACGCGGCCGCCGCGGCCAGCGCCGCCCCGCCGGTGACGAGGGAGAGCCGGCGCAGCACCGCGGCCGGCAGCCGCAGGCCGAACCGGTGCCGGGTGGCCAGCAGCAGGCCGGTGGTGAGCAGCGGCAGCAGCAGCGCCTCGACGAAGTACTGCACCACGTCGCCGGCGCCGGTGCCGGTGCCGGCGAACAGCCAGAGCAGCAGCGCCGCCCAGAGCAGTTCGGTGGCGACGGTGATCCGCCAGGCCAGCCGCAGGCCGCGGCGCAGGCCCTCGGCGAGGACCAGCAGCAGGGCCGGGAAGAGCGCGGCCATCAGCCGCGCCGGGGTGTCGAATATCCGCTCGACGGCGTGCGCGCGGGCGCAGTCGTGGGCGGACATCGCGCAGAAGTCGGCGACCTCGTCCGGGGAGAGCCGGTGCGAGAAGTACAGCTCGGAGAAGGTGTTGAAGGGCCCCGCCGCGTTGTCGTACAGCGAGGCGACCAGCGGCCCGAGGGCGGCGGCCACCAGGCAGAGCGCGACCAGCACCCGGGTCTCGGTGTGCGAGGAGCGGTGCGGGCGCAGCTGCCATCGGCGCCGGGCGAGCAGCGCGCCGATGCCGAGGCCGAGCAGCGCGCCGGCGCTGCGCTGGACGCTCTGCAGGTGGCCGACGTACAGCGTCATCACCAGCGGGACGAGCACCACCAGCAGGTGCAGCCGGCGGCGCCAGAGCACGGTGAGCCGGTAGCCGAGCACGCCGGCCAGCGCGAACAGGCCGACGACCGGGCCGGTCGCGGTCTGGTCGGCGACGGCGAGGGTCCACTGCTCGCCGGCCCGTGCGCCGAAGGCGACCAGTCCGGTGCCGAGCAGGGTGCCCAGCACCTGCCCGCCGACCAGCACCAGGAGGGTCCGGCGCCGGCCGAGCCGGCTCTCGGCGGCCGGGCCGACCAGGAGCAGCAGCAGGCTGGTGAAGACGTACGAGCCCGCGCTGGAGCACCAGAGCAGCGAGGTGAACGGCGTCCACCAGCGGCCCTCGCCGAGGGTGGGCAGGCCGACGCCGATCTGGGCCAGCAGGCCCCGGGAGGGGCCGCCGGCCAGACTGCCGGTGGCGGCGCCGACCGTCCAGAGCAGGCCGAGCAGCGCCAGGGTCAGCGGCGCGGCGCGCAGCCGGTCGGCGATCCCGGTGACGGCCTGCCGCCCGGGCTGGGGGGCCGGCTCGGGGGCGGTCGCCACCGGTACCGGCCCGGGGCCGTGGTCGTGCGCGCGTTCACGCTCGCGCTCGCGTTCGCGGGCGGCGACGACCGCCGGAGCCGCGCTGAGCCGGATCACCGGATCAATCCCGTCTGTTGGGCCAGCCACGGCAGTTGGTCGACGATTCCGGGCCGGAACACCACCCAGCCGTGCCCACCCGGCATCAGATCGAACCTCGCCTTCATCCCGGCGTCGAGCGCCGCCTGGTAGACCTTCTCCTGCTGCGGGCGGAACTCGCCGTCGGTGCGGCCGACGACGATCGCCGCCGCCGTGTCCGGGAACCGCTTGCGCCGCATCACCTGCAACGGGTCGATCGCGTCGAACTTGGCGTGGTCACCGCCGAAGGCGGCGGCGACGGTCTGCTCCCGGGTACCCAGGGTGGGTTCCTCCTGCCCGGACATGTCGAGGAACGAGCCGTAGACGTCGGGAGCGTTGACGGCCATCTGGAGCGCGCAGGTGCCGCCCATCGAGGCGCCGCCGATGGACCAGGAGCCCCGGCCCTTGGCGGCCTGGAGGTGCTGGTGCACCCAGTTCGGCACGTCCTCGGCCAGGTAGGTCTGCACGTTGCCGAGCTTGGAGTCCATGCAGAGCGTGTTGTTCCAGATCGACCCGAGCTGGTCGGGCATCACCACGATCGGGGCCAGGCCGTCGTGCTCGGCGGCGAAGGCGTCCAGCGCCTCGTTCACCTGGCCGCCGAGCACCCAGTCGCCCGGGTTGCCGGGCTGGCCGGTGACCAGGACCACCACCGGGAGCAGCGGGCGTGGGCTGGCCTGGTAGGCGGGCGGCAGGTAGATGTACGCGTCGCGGGCCTTGAAGCCGGACTTTCCGCCCGGTATCGGCTCGATCGAGACGGTGCCCTTGGCGGGCAGCCCGGGCGGCGCCTGCCAGACGTCGGCGAGCACCTTGCCGGGGGGCGGGCTCACCGTCCGGGCGTCGAAGCCGGTGGTGAGGCCCTGGGTCTTGGAGAGCCAGGGCGCGAGCATGACCCGGCCGCTGGGGTACTGGCCGAACCCGCGGTTGACCTGGGAGGAGGCCATCAGCAGCACCAGCGCTCCGGCGGCGACCGCCAGCAGCTTGCCGCGCCGGCCGAGCCGGGGCATCCGGAAGCCGGCCAGGCAGAGTCCGAGGAGCGCGACGGCGATCCACCAGGTGACGTAGCGGGGCAGGCCCTCCGGGAAGGGGTGCCACCAGTCGTCCACGACGACGTCCAGCACCAGGCTGAGCGCGGCGGCGCTGAACAGCGCGGCGGGCAGCCGGCGGTTCCACCAGCTCCGGCCGCGGGCCAGCGCGAGCAGGAGCAGCGAGCCCCAGCCGGCGGCGAGCACGGCGAGCGGGATCGGGCCGTGCGTCAGCGGCCAGTCGATCGGGTTCCATTGGACGGCGAGCGTGGCGGTGGTCATGTACGTGTCCCCGGCCGGGTGGTGTCGGCCAGGAATCCGTAGGCGACCACGTTTCCCTGGTAGCCGTGTTCCTCGCTGTACCCGCCGCCGCACGTGATCACCCGGAGCTGGGCGTCGGCGGCCTGGCGGTACACCCGGTCGTCCGGGAAGTCCTTTCGGTCGTGCACTTCGATGGCGTAGAGCTGGTAGACGGCGGTCGCGCCGTCCTCGCGGGCGATCTCGATCCGGTCGCCGCGGTGCAGCGCGCCCAGATGATAGAAGACGGCGGGCCCGCTCTGGTTGTCGACGTGCCCCGCGAGGATCGCGGTGCCGCGCTGACCGGGGGTGGCGCCGCCGCGGTACCAGCCGGCGAGGTTGCGGTCGGCCGCCGGGGGCGTCTGGAGGCGGCCGTCGCCGTCCAGTCCGAGTCCGGTGACGGGGGCGTCGAGCTTGACGGCGGGGATCCTGATTCGGGTCGGGGCGGAGGGGCCGAGCGGGGGGACGACGGAGACCGGGGCGAAGCCGGAGAGGGACTGTCCCGCACCGGGGGCCGGCGGCAGTGCGGCGTGGCCCCCGTCGTTCAGCAGCCAGGCCCCGAGGACGATCGCGGCGCCGACCGCCAGGGTACCCGGCCACGGGCTCCTGCTCTGCTGGGCGCCCACCCGGCGCTCCCCTCTGCTGACAGCTCGATCGTTCCTGAGAGTTTCCTGGGAACAATTCAACCGGATTGGACCTTAAGGCACGTCCATACGATGGTCCTATCGACACCCCCCGATCGGCAGGGCTACCGGCCCGATCCGTGCTCCGGGTAGGGGAGCGAACACGGGGAGAGACCGGATCCCGCCGGACGGACCACTCCCGAGTCCACCTGCATGACCATCGACAATCTCGGACACGTGTCCGGTTGCACCAATCGGGCGATCAGTTGCGACCGTTCGTGGTGGATCAGCGACCGATCGTGTCCGCGTGCCATGCTGACCCCGTTCACAGGCCTATCACCGCACTTGTCCGACCGGGCGCCTCCGGTCCGCCGCACGCCCCACGAACGGAGTGACCATGGACGCTCTCTCCCGCCGCACCCTACTGGCCGCCGGAGCCGCGACCGCAGCCGCCCTCACGGCCGGCTGCGGCACCAAGGGCGGGGCCGGCGGAGCGCAGGCGGCGACCCCGGAACCGGCCCCGGCCAGCCCTGCGGCGGACCACGCCGGCCCGGGCTCCGCGCCCCCGAAGGCCCCCGTCACGCTGATCGGCGACGGCTCCACCTCGGACACCGGTGCGCAGCCGAACCAGCCCGCCGTCGAGCCGCTGAAGCTCGGCGAGCGCCCGCCGCAGTTCGTGGTCTTCTCCTGGGACGGCGCCGGCGAACTGGACAACGGCCTGTTCCGCCGGTTCCGCCGGCTGGCGCAGGAGCACAACGCGTCGATGACCTTCTTCCTGAGCGGCCTCTACCTGCTGCCCGAGGCCAAGAAGGACCTCTACCGTCCGCCGCAGCACAAGGTCGGCGCCTCCGACATCGGCTACCTGTCGGACCAGCACATCCACGACACCCTGGAGAACCTGCACGCGGCCTGGCTGGAGGGGCACGAGATCGGCACCCACTTCAACGGGCACTTCTGCGGCGCCACCGGCGTCGGGCAGTGGTCGCCGCAGGAGTGGGACAGCGAGATCCAGCAGGCGATGGACTTCGTCACCAACTGGAAGACCACCACCGGCTTCACCGACCTGCCGGCGCTGCCCTTCGACTACCGCAAGGAGCTGATCGGCAGCCGCACCCCGTGTCTGGAGGGCCAGCGCAACCTGCTGCCGACCGCCGTCAAGCGCGGCTGGCGCTACGACAGCAGCGGCAACGGGACGCAGGTCTGGCCGCAGAAGATCCAGGGCGGGGCGCTCTGGGACCTCCCGCTGCAGTCCATCCCCTTCCCCGGGCACACCTTCCAGGTGCTGTCGATGGACTACAACATCATGTTCAACCAGTCCGGCAGCAACACCAAGGCCGACCCCTCGCTGCACGCCGCGTACCAGACCCAGGCCAGGGACTCCTACCTGATGGGCTTCGAGCGCGCCTACAACGGCAACCGGGCGCCATTCGTCATCGGCAACCACTTCGAGCAGTGGAACGGCGGCATCTACATGAACGCCGTCGAGGACGCGCTCAAGGAGATCGCCGGCAAGCCCGGGGTGCGGCTGGTCTCGTTCCGCCAGCTGGTCGACTGGCTGGACGCCCAGGACCCGGCGGTGCTCCGCAAGCTGCAGGGCCTCGCCGTCGGCCAGGCGCCGACCGGCGGCTGGGAGACCTTCCTCGGCTCCCCCGCGCCGGCCGGTGCCGCCGCCGGCTGACGCTACGCCGCCTTCCGGACCCGGCCGCCGAGCAGCGCGCCCACCAGCGCCACGCCCGTCATGGTCAGGAAGATCACGGTGAACGCGCCGACCGAACCGGAGCCCTCGGCGCCCCCGTGGGCGGCGGCCACCGAGCCGCCGCCCAGCGCCGAGAAGAGCACCCCGGACAGCCCCACCAGCAGGACGTTGCCGAGCGCGTCGCTCATCTGCAGCGAGGCGGAGTTGGCCCCGGCGTCCTCGGGCGTCGACAGCTTCATCATCAGCACGCTGACACTCGCCACCGTCAGCCCCATCCCGATCCCGCCGACACCCCAGGCCGCCGCCGCCACCCAGGCCGGCACCGCCGGGACCAGCACCAGCGCCGCCCCCGCGATCGCCACCGCCGTCAGCAGGAAGCCCCAGCGGATCATCGCCTCCCGGTACGGCTCCGCGCCCGGCCGGCCCTGCAGCCAGGAGCCGAGCGCCCAGGAGAGACCGCCGCTGGTCAGGGTCAGACCGGCCAGCGTCGGCGACAGGCCGCGCTGGGTCACCATCATCAGCGGGATGAACGCCTCCGCCGCGAAGAACGCCCCGGCGGCCACGCCGCGCAGCAGGATCACCGTCGGCAGCCCGCGCGCGGCCCGCAGCGTCCCGGCCGGCAGCAGCCCCAGGACGGCGGGCACCAGCAGCGCCACCCCCGCGAACGCCGGGAGCAGCCCGACCAGGTCCAACCGCTGGCCGGCGTACTGCAGCAGACCGGCGCCCAGCGCCGCCATCGCGGCCATCCTGCTCCGGCGGCGGTCGAACTCCGCGCCCTTCAGCACCGGCTGCTCGCGCTCGGAGCGGCGCAGCGCCGGCCCCATCACCGCGAGCGGCAGCAGGATCAGCACCGGGACGGCGAGGAACACCCAGCGCCAGCCCAGGTGGTCGGTGACGGCTCCGGAGACCACCGGGCCGACGATCGAGGGCAGCACCCAGGCCGAGGAGAAGGCCGCGAACACCGACGGCCGCAGCCGCTCCGGGTAGGCCCGGCCGACCACCACGTACAGCGCGACGATCACCAGCCCGCCGCCCAGGCCCTGGATCGCCCGGCCGGCCACGAAGACCCACATGCCGGGCGCCGCCCCGGCCACCACCAGACCGGCCCCGAACACCGCGATGCCGGTGAACAGGGGTCGCAGCGGACCCCGCCGGTCGCACCACTGGCCGGAGACCACCAGGGCGAACAGCGTGGTGGTGAAGTACCCGGAGAAGGCGAAGGCGTACAGCGGGAGCCCGTCCAGCTGGCGGGCCGCCACCGGCATCGCGGTGTTGACGGCGGTCGCCTCGAAGGCGAGCAGCAGGACCACCGAGACGATCCCCAGGGTCAGCGCCCGGTAGCGGCCGGTGAGCACGCCGCCACCGGGGTCGGTCTCGTCGGGGGGTGTCGGGCCGGAGTCGACCGAGGTGGCGGAGGCTGTGGTCATGGGTCATATCGTAAGGCCCGTAGGGTGCCATGACCCCTGACCGGTGGACCGGTTCCGCGTGGTCCGCAGGGCCTAGGACCGGGGCCCCGGCCCGTGGGGCGACCCGGTCAGTGCAGCACCTTGAGGCCCACCACGCCGGAGACGATCAGCAGCAGGCAGCCGATCCGCGCCGCGGTGACCGCGTCCCCCAGGACGGCCATGCCGTAGAGCGCCGTACCGACCGCGCCGATGCCGACCCAGACCGCGTAGCCGGTGCCGATCGGGATGGAGCGCATCGCGTACGCCAGACCGCCCATGCTGAGCGCCAGCGCGACGGCGAAGACCACGGTGGGGACGAGCCGGGAGAAGCCCTTGGACGAGTCCAGGGCCACCGCCCAGACGGTCTCCAGGACACCGGAGACGATGAGAACGAGCCATGCCATGACGAGGGACCTCCGCAGTCAGCAGCGGCCGGGTTGCCGCTGTGCTGCGCCGTCTTGTCGTCACCGGGTACGACGCGCTCGTCCGGAGTGGCCGGAGTCCGGCCACCTGCTTTCGACGGTAGCACGACCCGCCACACAGAATTTACACAAGGACATTGACGGGCCGCCCGCCATTCCGCCAAGATGAATTCACCAACACGGCGAACGACGACAGGAGTCGGCAATGAACAGGAAGACGGTGGCCCTTCTCGCGCCCCGCGCCTGTGCCGCGGCTCCCCGGTGTTGTCGCGCCTGTCGCTGTTGCCGCCACGCCTGAGCGCATCTGCGGAACAGCTCCTCCCACGGCCGTGTGCCCGAGTGGTTTAGGGAACCGCCTGCAAAGCGGTTTACACGGGTTCGATTCCCGTCATGGCCTCCACCGAAATGAATGCGCCGGTCCGCGAAGAATTCGCGGACCGGCTGTTCGGCGTTCTCCCGGCCGGATATTCCGGGCCCCGGAATACCGCCGGGAATTCACCCCGGGGGCGGGGCGGGTGCCCCGCCCCGCGGTCAGCCGGCGACGGCGTCCTCGGGCCGGATCGGCAGCCGCCCGACGGGCAGGCCGGTCGCGGCCCGGACGGCGGCGGCCACGGCGGCCGGGGCGACCACCGCGGGGGCCGCGCTGACCGCCTTGGCACCGAAGGTGGCGACCACGTCGCGCTCCTCGACCAGGGCGGCGATGCGGACCTCCGGGGTGTCCAGGGCGGTCGGCAGCCGGTAGCCGGTGAGCGAGGGGTTCAGCAGCAGGCCGCCCTCGGTGCGCAGGTCCTCCAGCAGCGCCAGCCCCACGCCCTGGGCCACGCCCGCCTCGATCCGGTCCTCGATCTGACGCGGGTTGAGCGCCCGGCCGACGTCCTGGGCCACCGTCACGTCCACCACCCGGACCGCGCCCAGCTCGATGTCCACGTCCACCACCGCGCGCATCGCGCAGAACGCGATGGAGACGAAGGCGTCACCGTGCCCTGCCTCGTCCAGCGGCTCGGTCGGGTGCGGGCGGCACTGCGCGGTCGCCCAGAGCTCCTTGCCCTCCAGCGCCTCGGCGACCGGCATACCGAGCACGCCGTCGTAGGAGGTGATCTTTCCGTCGGAGATCTGCAGCAGCTCGACCGACATCCCGAAGTCGGCGGCGATCGGCTGGAGCAACTGGTGGCGGACCATCAGCGCGGCCCGCTCGACCGCGCCGCCGGAGACCCAGGTGTGCCGGCCCCGGGCGGCGGGCCCGGCGATCGACTGGTCGCTGTCGGCCGGTGCGATGTAGACCTCGTTGATCCCCAGCACCGACTGCACGATCTGCCGCGCCAGGGTGGCGAAGCCCTGCCCGGAGTCGACGGCGGCGCAGATCACCGTGGCGTGGTCGCCGCTGACCCGCACCGTCGCGGTGGAGACCTCGTCCTCGCCCTCGGCGCCCAGCATGTGCACCATGCCGACCGCGTAGCCGATGCCGCGGCGCACCGCCGCCGGGTCGCCGGCCCCGCCGGGCCCGCCCGGCAGCAGCCACTCGGCGTCCGGGTCGTCCACCGGCAGCGGGGGCAGCGGCTCCTCGGCGACCGCGTCCAGCAGCGCGGCCACCGGCGCGGGGCAGGTGACGGCCTGTCCGGTGGGCATCGGGTCTCCGGTCGCCATCGCGTTGCGCCGGCGGATCTCCACCGGGTCCACGCCGACCCGGGCCGCCAGCTGGTCCAGCTGCGACTCGTAGGCGAAGCACGCCTGCAGGGCGCCCTCGCCGCGCATCCGGCCGGCCGGCGGGTTGTTGGTGCGCACCGCCCAGGCGTCCACGAAGACGTTCGGGCAGACGTAGGGCCCGACCGAGAAGGCGGTGGCGGCGGCCAGCGCCTCGGCCGAGACGTCCGCGTAGGCGCCGCCGTCCAGCAGGATCTGCGCCTCCACCTTGACCAGCTTGCCCTCGGCGTCGGCGTGGTGGCGGTAGCGCAGCAGCGCCGGGTGGCGGGAGGTGTGGGTGTGGAACGACTCCTCGCGGGTGAGGGTCATCTTCACCGGGCGGCCGGTGCGCAGCGCCAGCAGCGCCAGGGTCACCTGGAAGGAGAGGTCCTCGCGGTCCGAGGTGGCGCCGGGCACTCCGGTGACCACCAGTCGGACCCGGTCCGGCTCCAGGCCGAGGCAGGCGGCGGTGCGGTCGCGGTCGCCGTGCGGGTCGGTGGACGACAGGTGCAGTTCGACGCCGCCGTCCGGGCGCGGCACGGCCAGACCGGCCTCCGCGCCGAGCGGCGCCGGGTCCTGGCGGCCGACCTGGTAGAGCCCCTCGACGATGACCTCGCCGGCCGCGTCCGGGTCCCCGGTGCGCAGCGGCAGGTGCCGGAAGAGGTTGCCGTCCGGGTGCAGCGGGCCGGCGGTGAAGGCCTGCTCGGGATCGGTCACCGCCTCCAGCGGCTCGTACTCGACGGTGATCAGACCGACCGCCAGCCGGGCGGTGTCCGGGTGGTCGGCGGCGACCGCGGCGACCGGCTCGCCGTGGTGGCGCACCACACCGGCGGCCAGCACCGGCCGGTCCGCGACGATCGGCCCGGCCGGGGCGCCGTCGGGGGTGCCGTCCGGCCCGGGCGGCAGGTCGGCGGAGGTGACCACCGCGTGCACGCCCGGCAGCGCGAGCGCGGCCGAGGTGTCGATGCCCCTGATCCGGGCGTGCGGGTGCGGGGAGCGCAGCACCGCGCCCCAGAGCAGGCCCTCGGCCCAGAGGTCGGCGGCGTACGGGTAGATGCCGAGCGCCTTCGGCAGGGCGTCGCTGCGCAGCGGGGAGCTGCCCAGCCCGAACGGCTCCCGTGCGCCGCCCTCGTCGCCGTCCTGCTGGGGTGCTGCGCCGATGTCGGTAGGCGACGTCATGATGCGTGGTCGTCCTCGGGGAGCCGGATGCCGTGGGCGGGGGTGGCACCGTACGGGACGCCGGCGGGGGCGACGCCCTCGACCGGGACCCCGTGCGGGGGCGTGTGCGCGTACGGCGTGCCGTGGGCGGGCGTGCCGTCGTACCCGGCCCCGTTCGGGGCCGTGCCGTCGAACCCGCCGCCGGGGGCCGGGATGCCGTGCGCCGGGGTCTGCTCGTAGACCGGGCCGTCGTACGGGGAGGCGTCGTAGCCGGACTGCTGCGGGTAGCCCCCGTCCGGGTAGCCGCCGGGCAGGTAGCCACCGGGTGCGGGGGCGCCCTGGTAGGGCTGCTGCTCGGGGTAGCCCTGCGGCGGGTAGTAGCCCTGCCCCTCGCCGGCCGCCTGGGCGGGGATGCCGGTGACGGGGGTGAGCACCGCGGTGTCGTACACGCCGGTGTCGTAGCCGCCGTGGCCCTCGGGGGCGCCGTAGGGCACGCCCGGGCCCGCCCCGCCGGTGGCCGGGGCCTCCTCGACGGGCGACTGCGGGGCGTGCGGTTGCGAGCCGTGCGACTGCGGGACGTGCTCGATCCAGGCGTCGGCGTCGGTGTAGACCGGCAGGTCGGCGGCCCGGGCGGCCGGCTCGGGCACCGGTGCCCCGCCCGCGGGGGCGTCGCCGGCGGGCGCGGCCGCCCCGGCGGCCGCCGCGTGGGCCTCCTCCGCCTCCTCGGCCTCCAGGGCGCGGGCGTCGGCGACGGACTGCACCGCGGCCAGCACGCCCCGGTAGCCGGTGCAGCGGCAGAGGTTGCCGCAGAGCGCCTGGCGGGCCTCGACCTCGGTGGGCCGGTGGTTGCGCTGGAGCAGGTCGTGCACGGCCATCGCCATGCCGGGCGTGCAGTAGCCGCACTGCACCGCGCCGGACTCGGCCAGCGCCTGCTGGACCTCGCTGGCGCCGCCGCCGGCCGAGAGGCCCTCGACGGTGTTGATCTCGCTGTCCGCGGCCAGCGCGGCGGGCACCAGGCAGCCGGCCACCAGCTGGCCGTCCACCTGGACCGAGCAGGCGCCGCACTCGCCCTGCTCGCAGCCGTCCTTGGCGCCGGCCAGCCCGAGCCGCTCGCGCAGCACGTACAGCAGGCTCTCGCCGATCCAGGCGTCGGTGACGGGCCGTTCGAAACCGTTGACCCGCAGGGTGTACGAGGCGCAGGGGCGCAGCTCGCGGCTGACCTGCGGCGCGTGGTCGAACGGGCCGGCGTCGAGGGTTCCGATGGGGTCAGTGGTCACTTCAGCGCCCTTCCCAGTGCCCGGCGGGCCAGCACCGATACGGTACGCCGCAGCCGAACGGCGGCCGCGCTCGGCCCCTCGGTCACGGCCTCCCAGGCGCCCTCGGCGCCGTAGCTGTCGGGTACGCACGCGGCGGCCACGTACTCGCCGAAGGCGGCCGTCGCGGTGGGGTCGATCTCGCGGCTGCCGTCCCAGTCGATGCAGCCGGCCACCCAGGCCTCGGCCTCCAGCGGGCGCAGCGGCACCGGGGCGACGGCTCCGACGGCGCAGCGCACGGCGCGCCGGGCGGGGTCGAGGACGAGCGCGACGGAGGCGGTGGCGCGGGCCGGGCCGCTGCGGCCGGTGGCCTTGAGGAAGACCTGCGGGGCGTGCAGCAGCGGGACGCGCACCCAGGTGAGCAGCTCACCGGGGCGCAGCGGGTCGAGGCCGGTGAGCAGGTGGCTGACCGGGACCTCGCGGGTGGCGCCGGCCCGGGCGAGGGTCGCGGTGGCCTCCAGCGCGGCCAGCACCGGGAGGGTGTCGCCGGCCGGCGCGGCGGTGACGACGTTGCCGCCGAGGGTGCCGACGTTGCGCACCTGCGGGGGGCCCGCGGTCCGGGCCGCGTCGGCCAGGGCGGGGATGAGGGCCGCGAAGTCGGGGCGGTCCATCCGGGCGTGGGTGAGCCCGGCGCCGAGCACGGCGGTGCCGCCGTCCTCGTAGCGCCAGCCGCGCAGCTCGGTGATCCGGCCGAGGCCGATCAGGGCCGCGGGGCGCAACCGCCCGGCGTTGACGGCCTCCATCAGGTCGGTGGCGCCGGCCACCGGCACCGCGGCCGGGGTGGCGGCCAGCGCGTCGACGGCCTCGTCGAGGGAGGCCGGCAGCATGATCGTCCGGTTCACCTGGGTCCCACCGTGCTCCACTTGCTCATCGATCGCCTGCCGCCCGCGGCCCTCGGCCGGGGTGTCCGCGTCGGCAGCCCGGCCTGGCCCGTAGGGTACGGGCGATCGGGCCGGGTTGGGCAACTCTGGCACACAATGCTCGATGATCATTTCGGGACGGGCGAACGGAACTGCCCGATTGGGACGCATACCGGGCGGTATCTGCTCCGGCCCGAAACCGGACCGGAGCAGATGTTCATCTGTTCTTGACGTCGGATGACCACTCAAAAGTTCCCGGTCGCCATGGAGCCCGGTGGCCGATCGTGGTCAGACCGCCGGCGGCGCACCCTCGATCGGACGGCCGGCCACCCCGGGCCGGCGCTGCCAGGGGTGCGGCCCGTCGACCGGGCGGTACTCGACGCCGAGCGCGTCCAGCACGGCCCGGTGCGACTCCATCCGCCGCTCGAAGCCCGCGTAGTCGCGCTCGGCCGGGTCGGCGGGCAGCGCGGACCAGGCCACCTCCGAGAAGGCCGCGAGCCGGGGGAAGGCCCGGTAGTCGACGTCCCGGGCGCTGTCCATGAACTCGCTCCACAGGTTGGCCTGGGTGCCGATCACCCGGCGGGCCGCGGCTTCGTCGAGCTGCGCCGGCACCGGCTCGAAGCGGTACACGTCCTCCAGGGTGCGGACGAAGCCGACCGGGACCGGCTCGTCCTCGCCCGGGGCCTGCCGGTGGTCCAGGTACACGTGCTGCTCGGGGCACATCACCACGTCGTGCCCGGCCTGCGCGGCGGCGATCCCGCCCCCGTAGCCGCGCCAGGAGGAGACCGCCGCACCGGGTGCCAGCCCGCCCTCCAGGATCTCGTCCCAGCCGATCAGCCGGCGCCCGCGCTCGGCCAGCCAGCGGTCGAAGTGCCGGATCACCCAGCTCTGCAGCTCGTCCTCGTTGCTCAGCCCGAGCTCCTGGATCCGCTCCTGGGCCGCGGCACTGTCCTTCCACTGCTCCTTCGGGCACTCGTCGCCGCCCAGGTGGACGAACTCCGACGGGAAGAGCTCCAGGACCTCCTCCAGCACCCCCTCGAAGAAGCGGACGGTGGCCTCGGAGGGGTTGAGCACGTTGTGACTCACGCCCCAGTCCGTCCACACCCCGAGGGCGGCGGTGTCCACCACGTCGGTGTTGCCCAGTTCGGGGTAGGCGGAGATCGCGGCCTGGGAGTGACCCGGAAGGTCGATCTCCGGGACGACGGTGATCGCCCGTTCGGCGGCGTACGCGACGATCTCGCGCAGGTCGTCCTGGGTGTAGAAGCCGCCGTGCGGGCGGTCGTCGCGGCGCTGGGCGGAGCGGTAGCCGACCATCGAGCGCTCGCGCCAGGAGGCCAGCTCGGTGAGCTTCGGGTAGCGCTTGATCTCCACCCGCCAGCCCTGGTCGTCGGTCAGGTGCAGGTGGAGCACGTTGAGCTTGTGCGCGGAGAGCTGGTCGATGAAGCGCAGCACGTCGGACTTGGGCAGGAAGTGGCGGGCGACGTCCAGCAGCGCGCCGCGCCAGCCGAAGCGGGGGGCGTCCTCGATGTCGACGCCGGGCAGCACCCAGCCGGTGTCGCGCAGCGGCGCCCGGCGGTAGGCGTCCGGGCCGAGCAGGCGGCGCAGGGTCTGCGCGCCCCAGAGCGCGCCGGCCGGGCCGCCGGCGGTGACCACGGCGCGGCCGGGGCGCACCGAGAGCCGGTACGCCTCACCGGCCAGCTCCGCGTCGAGGACCAGTTCGATGCCCTCGCCGGGCCGCCCGGGACCGAGCGGCAGTCCGGTGGCGGCGGTCAGCGCGGTGCGCAGCCACCGCTCGGCGCCGGACAGCTCCGGCGGCGCGGTCAGGGTGGTGGAGCGGTCGAGGGGGAAGTCCTGGTCCTGGAGGCGGACGGAACTCAAGGGGGCGGGAATGAGGTCCATTCCGCCATCCTGCCCCCGGCCCGGTCAATTGGCATAGACCACTTTGCACAATGCCGCACAGTGCAAAACGGCACCGTGCAAAACGGCGCTGTGCGGAACGGTGCCGTGCGGACGGGTCGGCGCCGTCCCGGGCCGGGCGGCCGGGCTACTTGTCGTCGCCGCCCTTGCCGTCCTGGGGCTTGCCGATGCCGTCGTAGATCTCCTTGCACATCGGGCAGACCGGGTACTTCTTCGGGTCACGCCCGGGCACCCAGACCTTGCCGCAGAGCGCCACCACGGGAGACCCGGAGAGCGCGCTCTCCATGATCTTGTCCTTCTGGACATAGTGCGCGAAGCGCTCGTGGTCGCCGTCCCCGTGGGACACCTGGGGGACGGGCTCGACCAGGGTGCCGGTGCCGAGGCCGCGCTCGGGCTCAAGAGTGCTCATAGGTGCCAAGTCTATGGGCGCCCCGGGAAACCGGGCCAGTGTCGTGCCGGCGGCCGCGCCCGCGGGGCCGCCGCGGGCGGCGCGGACCGGCCCGCCGGCCGGCCCTCGGGTCAGTTCAGCGTGGGGTCGTCCGGGTACGTCGCGAGCAGCGCCAACGGGCCGCGCTGGCGGCGCAGCACGGCGCGCCACAGCCGCTCCGGCTCGGGGCTGGAGATGTCCCCCGGCTCGCAGTCGACCAGGTACCAGGCCCCGGTGCCCAGCTCCGCCTCCAGCTGCCCCGGCGACCAGCCCGCGTACCCGGCGAAGATCCGCAGGCCGCCGAGCTCACCGGCCAGCACCTCGGGCGGCGCCTCCAGGTCCACCAGGCCGATCGCCCCGTGCACCCGGCGCCAGCCGAGCGGCTCCACGGTCTCCGGCTCCCCCGGCGCCACCGCCAGGCCGAGCGCGGAGTCCAGCGCCACCGGCCCGCCCTGGAACACCACGGCGGGGTGCCCGACGAGACCGCCCCAGCCGTCCAGCACGCTGCCCACCTCGACCGGCGTCGGCCGGTTGAGGACCACACCGAGCGCCCCCTCGGCGTCGTGGTCGAGGAGGAGCACCACCGCCCGGGCGAAGTTCGGATCGGTGAGCACGGGCGTAGCGACGAGCAATCGGCCGGTGTGCGACCGGCCTCCGTGCGTATGGGCCGCCGTCATGTCTCACATGATCCCGCAGAACCACCGGGGCCGGACACCTCGACGCGAAGCCGGCCGGCGAGGGCCCGCCACCCGCCGCGGACGGCGGCGCGAACACCCGTACGGACGCACCGGCGGGCGCGACACCCCCGGACGGGAGCACCATCACGGGAGAGGCAGACGGGAACCACCGATACGCCTACTACCATCTACTGATGGTGGACGCCCTTATGCGGTGCCGACTCGGTCACGCCGGGGGCCCGAGCGCGCCCGTACGACCGGTCCACCGCCCGGCTCCCACCCGGAGCCGCACCCACTCCTCTGGCACCCCGGATTGCGAGAACGATGACCGACGACGTCCTGCTGGTCCACGGCGGAAACCCGCTCGAAGGCGAGATCCGCGTCCGCGGTGCGAAGAACCTGGTCCCCAAGGCCATGGTCGCCGCCCTCCTCGGGCAGGGCCCCAGCAGACTGCGCAACGTCCCGGACATCCGCGACGTCAAGGTGGTCCGCGGCCTGCTCCAGCTGCACGGGGTCACCGTGCGCACCGGTGACGAGGACGGCGAGCTGATCCTCGACCCCTCCCACGTGGAGAGTGCCAACGTCGCCGACATCGACGCGCACGCCGGCTCCTCGCGCATCCCGATCCTCTTCTGCGGCCCGCTGCTGCACCGCCTCGGCCACGCCTTCATCCCCGGCCTCGGCGGCTGCGACATCGGCGGCCGCCCGGTCGACTTCCACTTCGAGGTGCTGCGCCAGTTCGGCGCCAGCATCGAGAAGCACCCGCAGGGCACCTACCTGGTGGCCCCGCAGCGCCTGCGCGGCACCCGGATCGAGCTGCCCTACCCCTCGGTCGGCGCGACCGAGCAGGTGCTGCTCACCGCCGTCCTCTGCGAGGGCGTCACCGAGCTGCGCAACGCGGCCGTGGAGCCCGAGATCGTCGACCTCATCTGCGTGCTGCAGAAGATGGGCGCGATCATCACCATGGGCACCGACCGGACGATCCTGATCACCGGTGTGGACGAGCTCTCCGGCTACAACCACCGCGCCCTGCCGGACCGCCTGGAGTCCGCCTCCTGGGCCTGCGCGGCGCTGGCCACCAAGGGCGACATCTACGTCCGCGGCGCCCGCCAGCTGGAGATGATGACCTTCCTCAACACCTTCCGTAAGGTCGGTGGCGCCTTCGAGGTGGACGACGAGGGCATCCGGTTCTGGCACCCGGGCGGCGAGCTCAAGGCGATCGCCCTGGAGACCGACGTGCACCCCGGCTTCCAGACCGACTGGCAGCAGCCGCTGGTCGTCGCGCTGACCCAGGCGACCGGCCTGTCCATCGTGCACGAGACGGTGTACGAGTCGCGGCTGGGCTTCACCGGGGCGCTGAACCAGATGGGCGCGCACATCCAGCTCTACCGCGAGTGCCTGGGCGCCACCCCGTGCCGCTTCGGCGCCCGCAACTTCCTGCACTCCGCGGTCGTCTCCGGCCCGTCCAAGCTGATGGGCTCCGAGCTGGTCATCCCGGACCTGCGCGGCGGCTTCTCGTACCTGATCGCGGCGCTGGCGGCCGAGGGCACCTCGACCGTCCACGGCATCGACCTGATCAACCGCGGCTACGAGAACTTCATGGAGAAGCTGCGCGACCTGGGCGCCCACGTCGAGCTGCCCAACGAGCGGCTGGTCACCGCCTGACCCGGGGCCGGGTTCCCTTCGGGGAGCCCGGCCGCACGGCGAGAGGCCGGGCTCCCCGAAGGGAACCCGGCCTCTCGGCGTTCAAGGGGTTGCTCAGGCGCCCTTGGCGGCTTCCTTGAGCTTGGAGCCCGCGCTCACCTTGGCGCTGTAGCCGGCCGCGATCTGGATCGGCTCACCGGTCTGCGGGTTGCGGGCGGTGCGGGCAGCGCGGTGGGTGCGCTCGAAGGTCAGGAAACCGGGGATGGTGACCTTCTCGTCGCCCTTGGCGACGACCTCGCCGACGATCTCGGCGAAGGCGGCCAGAACGGCGTCGGCGTCCTTGCGGGTCACCTCGGCGCGCTCGGACAGCGCGGCCACCAGCTCACTGCGGTTCATGTGTACTCCTGTGGTCTGTTCGCTTGCGGTGTGCGGGGGCCCATCGGTGCTCCCCTCCGGGGGCACCCGGACAGGCCGCAGGTCCGCACACAGTGCTCATTCAGGCAATGCGTGGTCGCAGGCCGGGTTCGCGCCCTGTGCCGCGGTCGGTGCCGTCGACGGCCCGTCTGCCTGCCTGGATACGAATCCTGCCCCGACCGGCCCCGAGAAAGCCAATCGGGCCCCGGCCGTGCCACCCGAACAAAGCCCGCCCGCCGGAGGTGTGACGCTCCGTCGGCTCCGGCGGACCGGGCGCGGGCGGCGGTCGGGACGACGCGCCGGAAGACCAGGGGGACGTTCCGTACTTGTCGGACACGCCTGCCCCGTGCAGGGCTACCGTACGCCCTAGGCCCGACAAGCCCAAACACGCCCCTCGCCCTTGTGTCGCAAGGGTTCGGGGCGGACTTGGGCGGGTAAGGACGCTAATCGGTCATTTGACCGATCCGCGACACCTGTCGCGTACCGCCATCAGAGCTTGAAGACGGGGAAGGACGAGGTGTCGAGCGTGCCGACGATGCCCGGGGTCGGCCGGGACGGCGCCTGCTCCTCCTGGGGGCCGGCCAGGGCGGCGTCCCGGACGGCGGCGGCCACGGTCTTGGCGACGTCCTTGTGGAAGACGCTCGGGATGATGTAGTTGGCGTTCAGCTCGTCGTCCGCGACGGTGGTGGCCAGCGCGCGGGCGGCGGCGATCATCATCTCGGTGTTGACGGTCCGGCTCTGCGCGTCCAGCAGGCCGCGGAAGACACCCGGGAAGACCAGCACGTTGTTGATCTGGTTCGGGAAGTCGCTGCGGCCGGTGGCGACCACCGCGGCGGTCTGGCGGGCGATCGCCGGGTCGACCTCCGGGTCCGGGTTGGCCAGCGCGAAGACGATCGCGTCCTCGGCCATGGTGGCCAGGTCGTCGCCGTCCAGCACGTTCGGGGCCGAGACGCCGATGAAGACGTCGGCGCCCGCCACGGCCTCCTTGAGGCTGCCGGTGCGACCCGAGCGGTTGGTGTGCTCGGCGATCCAGCGCAGCGAGTCGTTGAGGTCCTCACGGCCCTGGTGGACCACGCCCAGCACGTCCGCGACGGTGGCGTGCTCGACGCCGGCCGCCAGCAGCAGCTTGAGGATCGCGGTGCCGGCGGCGCCGGCGCCCGACATCACCACCCGGATGTCGCCGATCTCCTTGCCGACCACCTTGAGCGCGTTGGTCAGCGCCGCCAGCACCACGATCGCGGTGCCGTGCTGGTCGTCGTGGAAGACCGGGATGTCCAGGGCCTCGCGCAGCCGGGCCTCGATCTCGAAGCAGCGCGGCGCGGAGATGTCCTCCAGGTTGATGCCGGCGAAGCCGGGGGCGATCGCCTTGACGATGGCCACGATCTCGTCGGTGTCCTGGGTGTCCAGGCAGATCGGCCAGGCGTCGATGCCGGCGAAGCGCTTGAACAGGGCCGCCTTGCCCTCCATCACCGGCAGCGCGGCCGCCGGGCCGATGTTGCCCAGGCCCAGCACCGCGGAGCCGTCGGTGACCACGGCGACGCTGTTGCGCTTGATGGTCAGGCGGCGGGCGTCCTCGGGGTTCTCGGCGATCGCCATGCAGACCCGGGCGACGCCCGGGGTGTAGATCATGCTCAGGTCGTCGCGGTTGCGGATCGGGAGCTTCGAGGACATCTCGATCTTGCCGCCGAGGTGCATCAGGAAGGTGCGGTCCGAGACCTTGCCGATCGACACGCCGTCGATGGTGCGGAGCTTCTCGACGATCTCCTCGCCGTGCGCGACCGAGGACGCGGCCACCGTCACGTCGATCCGCAGGGCCTCCAGGCCGGAGGCGGTCACGTCGAGGCCGGTGACCGAGCCGCCGGAGGACTCGACCGCCGTGGTGATCGCACTGACGGCGTTGCCCCTGGCCGGGACCTCCAGCCGCACCGTGATCGAGTTGGAGACACTGGGCACCGTCGCCATCGACGTTTCCTTCTTCCGTCCGTCAGCTGCTTCAACAGAATGTTGAAGCCCTTCGCCTGCGCATGCTAGACCTCGATCGTCGCACCTACCAGGGCGAAGCCAGAAATAACGTTCATTGAGTGTGCGGACTCGACAACTTCTTGCCTCCCCGGGCAGATGCGTTACATTGGACGGGACACCGGCTCGATCCAAGCCCCCGGGCCCAACCTTCGTCCCTTCGAGGGACCACTTGCCGCGAGGCGAGCATGGCGGGTCGGTGTCATCAACGTCTGAAGGCCCCTCACCACCGGTGGGGGGCCTTCTTCGTGCCCGCGGCACGCGACGGTCGGTCAGCCGTGCAGCAGCGCCGGCACCCCGGCCGCGTCCGGCAGGTCGTCCGGACCGGAGAGCACCGTCAGCCGCTGGGTCGCCCGGGTGAGGGCCACGTAGAGCACCCGCAGACCGGCCTCCGACTCGCCGGCGATCCCGGTCGGGTCGGCCACCACGGTCGCGTCGTACTCCAGGCCCTTGGCCTCCAGGCTGCCCAGGGCCACCGCACGGGCGCCCAGACCCTCGATCCAGCCCGCCGCCTCGGCCCGCCGGTCCATCGGCACGACGACCGCCACGGTGCCGTCCACCTCCGCCAGCAGCCGCTCCAGCTCCGCCCGGGCCGCCGCGCCGAAGGCCCGGGGCGACGGATCGGTGACGGCCGCGAAGCGCGGCTCCACGCCGACGTGGCGCACCGCGCTCGGCGAGGGCGTGCCCGGGGCCGCCAGCGCCAGCACCTTGGCCGCGACCTCGGCGATCTCGGCGGGGTTGCGGTAGTTCACGGTCAGCGTGAACCGCCGGCGCGGCTTGCCGGCCAGCACCTCGTCCAGCGCGGCCTGCGCCTCCTGCGGGAACGGCCAGGAGGACTGCGCCGGGTCGCCGACGATCGTCCAGGTGGCCATCCGGGCGCGGCGCCCGATCATCCGCCACTGCATCGGGGTGAGGTCCTGCGCCTCGTCCACGATGATGTGCGCGTACTCGGTGCGCTCCACCGGCACCTTCTCCCGCTGTCTGGAGCTGCGGTCGGCGAAGGTGGTGACCTCGTCCAGCCCGCTCAGCAGGTCCACCGCGTCCACCTCGCGGACCTTCGGGCGGGCCGCCTCGCCGAGCAGCACCTGGAGCTCGTCCACCAGCGCGACGTCGTGCGCCGACAGCGCGCCCTCGCCGCGCTCGGACAGGTGACGCCAGGAGCCGGCCAGCACCCTGGCCTCCTCCGGGGTGACGGCGCGACGGGCGATCCGGTTGGTGTGCCGGCTCTGCTTCAGCGTGGCGAGCACCCGACGCGGGGTCAGCGCGGGCCACCAGGCGTCCAGGAAGTCCAGGAACGGCGCCTCGTCCGAGACGTAGTCGTCGAAGGACTCCTTCTCCTCCTGGCGCTGCTCCCGGGCGTAGTGGTCGGCGGGCCTGGGCAGGTGCCGGGTGAGCTCCTGCCAGAGGGCGTCCAGCAGCAGCCTGCGGGCGCGCGGGCGCAGCAGGTTCAGCGGGGTGCCGCCGGAGCCGATCACGTGGCCGCGGACGGCCTTCAGCCGGCCGGCGTCCAGCCGCAGCACCTCGCCGCGGGCGACCACCTTGAGCTCCTGCGGCGCGCCCAGCTCCAGGGCGCCCCTGGCGGCCCGGCGCAGCAGCTGCGTCATCCGGGCCGAGCCCTTGATCCGGGCCGCCTCCGGGGTGTCGTAGGTGCCCGCCTCGATGCCGTCCACCAGCGAGCCGACCGCGCGGACGGCGACCTGCCCCTCCTCGCCGAGCGAGGGCAGCACGCCCTCGGTGTAGGAGACCAGCAGCGGGGTCGGGGAGACCACCAGGATGCCCCCGGCGTAGCGGCGGCGGTCCTGGTAGAGCAGGAAGGCGGCGCGGTGCAGGGCGACGGCGGTCTTGCCGGTGCCGGGACCGCCGGTGACCAGGGTGGCCCCGGCCGCGGCGGCGCGGATCACCTCGTCCTGCTCCTTCTGGATGGACGAGACGATGTCGCGCATCGAGTGGCTGCGGGCCCGGCCGAGCGAGGCCATCAGCGCGCCGTCGCCGACCACGGCCAGCTCGCGGCCGTCCAGGGTGGGGGTCAGATCGGGGCGGAGCAGGTCGTCCTCGACCCCGATCACCCGGCGGCCCTTGGACCGGATCACCCGGCGGCGGACCACCCGGCCCGGCTCCAGCGGCGTGGCGCGGTAGAAGGGCGCCGCCGCGGGCGCCCGCCAGTCGATCACCAGCGGGCCGTACTCGGCGTCCAGCACCCCGAGCCGGCCGATGTGCAGGGTCTCGGCGACGGCCGGGTCGGCCGGGTCGAGCGGGGTGTCCGAGGGGATGCCGTGCTCCTCCGGCGCATCGGCCTGCTGGAGGTCGATCCGGCCGAAGAGGAAGTCCTCGAATTCGTTGTTGAGCCGCTGGAGGTGCGCGCCGGCTCGGTACACCTGGGCGTCGCGCTCGGCGAGCGCGCCGGGGGTGCCGACCTGCACGCGCTTGGCGGCGTCCTCCAGGATGTACTCGGCCTCGGCGAGCTTCTCCTCCAGGCGGTGGTAGACCGTGTCGAGGTGACGCTGTTCCCCGGCGATCTCGCGCTCGCGGACGGTCTCGGAATCGGTGACGGCGGTGGTGTCCGTGTTGCTCTGCATGGCCTCGGTGGTTGCGGCGGAGTACTGGGTGGAGCCGGTCTCGCCCAAGAAGCCCCCCGACGTACGTCCTGCGATGGATGGGGTCCGGCCCGGCGAAACGAGCGGACGGAAAATCCTACGCCCCCACCCCTCCCCCGCGCCGCACCAGGGCCGGAATGTGGCGCGGGAGGCTCCGGACGGGACCCGGGACGCACGAAGGCCGCCCCCCGCTGAGCGGTGGGCGGCCTTCGATCTTCAAACATGGGGTGGTGGAGATGCCGGGAATCGAACCCGGGTCCAGTGGAGTGGATTCAGGACTTCTCCGAGCGCAGTCCGCTGTGATTTTCTCGGCCCTGGCGGTCACGCGGACAAGCCGCCAACAGGCCCAGCTGCTGTTTGATTTCCCCTCCACCCCCGCAGCCCGGGTGGACGGTTGAGTTCCCTAGATTATGCCAGGATCCGGGTCGGGAACTCCCCGGTCTGACACCCAAGCGCTATCGGTGCTTATTAGGCAGCGAGAGCGAACTGCTGGGAATCGCGCTTAGAGTTGGCGATTATTTGTTTGCGACAGATGGTTAACGAGATCATTGCCGCGTTCCTCGGCTCGCTTCTCCTGTTTCGACTTCCCCTGTCGAAACCGATCATCCCCATGTTTTGTTGAGAAACAACTCGGACGGCGAACCGTCCGTGGTGCTGGCGCCATACTACGCGAGGCGGCCTGCGAGGGTCCAGCGGATTAACTCCGACGTGGCCGCCGGGTCACTGCTGGCGCCGCCGGGCGGCGGCCACGGCGCGGGCCGTCTCGCGGGTGTCCTGCTTCTCCCGCAGCGTCTGGCGCTTGTCGTACAGCTTCTTGCCGACGGCGAGTGCCAGTTCGAGCTTCACCCGGCCGTCCTTGAAGTACAGCGAGAGCGGGATCAGGGTGTGACCCGCGTCCCGGACCTTCGCCTCGATCTTGTGGATCTCCAGCCGGTGCAGCAGCAGCTTGCGCTTGCGCCGCGCGGCGTGGTTGGTCCACGTCCCCTGGGTGTACTCGGGGATGAAGACGTTGTCGATCCAGGCCTCGTGGTTCTGGATGTAGGCATAGCCGTCGACCAGGTTGGCCCGCCCCTCGCGCAGTGACTTGACCTCGGTGCCGGTGAGCACGAGACCGCACTCGTAGGTGTCGAGGATGGTGTACTCGTGTCGCGCCTTCTTGTTCTGCGCGATCAGCTTGTGTCCGGTTTCCTTTGCCATAGCGCCGCCATTCTCGCACCTCGACGCGGTGGCGGGCAGCTCCTTTACCCGCGGTGCCTCAGGTCCGGGTGCCGAGGCCGGCGAGCACCCGCAGGGCCAGCGCGCCGGCGTCCTCGGTGCCGGACGCGGGCACGTCGGGCACCAGGCCGACGCCCTCCGGGGAGCGGCCGGCGGGGGTGTAGTAGCGCCCGACGGTCAGCTCCAGCACCGCGCCGTCGGCCAGCCGGCTGGGCTGCTGGACGGTGCCCTTGCCGAAGGTCCGGCCGCCCACCACGACGGCCCGGCTGCGGTCCTGGAGGGCGCCGGTGAGCAGCTCGGCGGCGCTCATGGTGCCGCCGTCCACCAGCACCACCAGCGGGGTGCGCTGGTCGCCGCCGGGCGGGGCGGTCAGCTCGCGCGTCCCGCCGCGCTCCTGGTAGGAGCCGACCGGGCCGCCGTCCAGGAAGACCGCGGCGGTGCCGGCGGCCTCCTCGACCAGCCCGCCGGAGTTCCCCCGCAGGTCGAGCACCACCCCGTGGGCGCCGTGCAAGGCGGCGCGCACCTGCTCGGCGACGCCGCTGGTGAAGGCCCGCACGGTGATCCGCACGACCCCCTTGTCCAGCCGCTCCACCGCGACCTGCTGACTGTCCAGCAGGGCCCGCCGCAGCCGGACCTCGCGGACCTCGCCATCGCCGCGCCGGACGGTCAGGGTCACCTCGGAGCCGGCCTGGCGCTCGCCCTCGCGGCCGCGCAGCCGGGCGACCACTTCGGTGACCGGCAGCCGGTCGGCCTGGTCCGCGTCGATCGTCAGCAGCCGGTCGCCCACCGCGATCCCGGCGGCGGCGGCCGGACCGGCCGGCAGCACCTGGGAGACGGTGGTGACGCCGTCCTGGCCCCGGCCGACCGAGAGGCCCACGCCGAGGTAGCGGCCGTCCAGGCCCTGGCTGAACTCGGCGTACTCCCGCGCGCTGTAGTAGGCGCCCCAGCGGTCGCCGGTGGCGCCGATCAGGTGCTCGGCCTGCTGCTCGGAGAGGGCCGCGCCGGCCGGGTCCTGGCCGCCCCCGACCGTGGCGACGGCGGCCGGGGCCGCGTCGCCGGAGGGCCGCGGGTGCGGCGCGGCCGGGTCGCCCCAGGCACCGGTCGCGGCCCCGGCCAGCAGCACGGCGCCGAACACCAGGCTGAGGGTGACCACCTGACGTGCTCTGCGCGGAGTTTCTGGCATGGCATCGGAGTGTAGGCGCAGCGTGCGGGGCGGTGGGCCGGATCGGCCGACGGCGAAACCCCGACGGCCCCGGACGGCGCAGTGCCGTCCGGGGCCGTCGGGGCCGTGCGGGGTCAGACCTTGAGGTACTTGCGCAGGGTGAAGAACGCCGCGATGCCGGCCATGCCCATACCGACCACCACCAGCAGCGGTATCACCGCCAGCACCGAACCGAGCCCGATGAAGTGGATGAACTGCACCCGCTCGGCCAGCCAGCTGTGGACGAAGAAGTGCCCGCCGAGCAGCAGTCCGGAGGCCATCACCGCGCCGAGCAGCGCGGCGAACGCCGCCTCGGCGATGAAGGGCATCTGGACGTAGAAGTTCGAGGCACCGACCAGGCGCATGATGCCGGTCTCGCGCCGCCTGCTGAACGCCGACACCCGGACGGTGTTCACGATCAGCAGCAACGCGACGAAGAGCATCAGCACCATGATCACGAAGGCCGCGGTCTGGAGGCCGTTCAGCAGGCCGAACAGGTTCTCCAGGATCTTGCGCTGGTCCTCGACCGACTTCACCCCGGGCTTGCCCGCGAAGGCGCTCTGGATGACGTCGTACTTGGTCGGGTCGTTCAGCTTCACCCGCCAGGACTGCGGGATGGCCTCCGGCCCGAGGACGGAGATGAGCGGGTTGTCCGGGTTCATCTCCTTCCAGTGCTTGTAGGCCTCGGCGGAGTCCTCGAACACGGAGGACTGGACGACCGAGTCCATCTTGTCGAGCTGGGTCTTGATGTCGGCGATCTGCTGGTCGGTGGCCGCACCCGCCTGGCACTGCGGCGAGTTGCGGGCATCCGCCTTGGTGCAGAAGTAGATGCTCACCTCGACCTTGTCGTACCAGTACCCCTTCATGGAGTTCACCTGGTCACGAACCAGCAGGGAGGCACCGGCGAGGGCGAGGGAGAGCGCGACACTGACGACCACCGCGATGGTCATCGTCAGGTTGCGGCGGAGACCCACACCGATCTCCGACAGGACGAACTGGGCGCGCATGCGGGTAACAACTCCAGGGTCGGTTGCTGGTCGGGCGAGACGGGCCGGCGGCCTACGGGATCAGTGCTGGTACCCGTAGACGCCGCGGGCCTGGTCGCGGACCAGCAGCCCCTTGTCGAGTTCGATGACGCGCTTGCGCATCTGGTCGACGATGGCCTGGTCGTGCGTGGCCATCAGCACCGTGGTGCCGGTGCGGTTGATCCGGTCCAGCAGCTTCATGATGCCGACCGAGTTCTGCGGGTCGAGGTTGCCGGTGGGCTCGTCCGCGATCAGCAGCATCGGGCGGTTCACGAACGCCCGGGCGATCGCGACGCGCTGCTGCTCACCACCGGAGAGCTCGCCCGGCATGCGGTCCTCCTTGCCGCCGAGGCCGACCAGGTCCAGCACCTCGGGCACCACCTTGTTGATGGCGCTCTTGGGCTTGCCGATCACTTCGAGGGCGAAGGCCACGTTCTGCGCGACCGTCTTGTTGGGCAGCAGGCGGAAGTCCTGGAAGACGGTGCCCAGCTGGCGGCGCATGTGCGGCACCTTCCAGTTGGACAGCTTGCCCAGGTCCTTGCCCATCACGTGCACCTCGCCGGTGCTGGGGCGCTCCTCGCGCAGGCACAGGCGCAGGAAGGTGGACTTGCCCGAGCCGGACGAACCGACCAGGAAGACGAACTCACCCTTCTCGATCTCCAGCGAGACGTTGTCCAGGGCGGGACGGTTCTGCTTGGGATAGGTCTTGGAGACGTTGTCGAATCTGATCACGGCTGCATCACGGAGGCCATCCTAGGCGGCGCCAGTCCTCGGTCGGTCCACCCCGGGCGCCCGGCCCGGGGGCGGGCGGCGGGAGCGGAAAGGGCCGCTCCCGGCTTGGGACCATACGCGAACCGGCGTCCGGCTCGCAGGGCCGGCCCGGGACGGAAACCTCATCTTGGGAGACAATGTCCGGTTATGCCCGGAAAATTTGGGGGCATCTCACAGCCCAGGGGCCGGAACGGTCGGAACCTGGCAGAGTGGAGGTGGTGGCCGGGGCCGGCCACTCCCCCGCACAGGGCAAGAACAGGAACCAAAGCCCCGTCCGGTGCGTTGGCAGTAGCAGCGAGGAGGAGATCGCATGACCTGCGACCATCTGGTGTGCGCCAACTGCAACGGCCGCGTGAGCGATGGCCGCTGCCCCGTGTGCCGCGCCAACCGGGCCCGGCTGCAGGAGCAGCAGGGCCCGTTCGCCGCGCTCTCCCCCGTGATGCTGCTGGCCCTGCTGGCCGGGCTGATCGCGGTGGCACTGATCGCCCGGCAGGCGCTGGCCTGAGCCACGACGGACAGCCGGAAGGCCCCCGACGGATCTCCGTCGGGGGCCTTCCGTCGTTCACGCTCAGTTCGCGGCGGTCTCGCGCTGCTTGCGCCAGCGGATGCCGGCCTCGATGAAGCCGTCGATGTCGCCGTCCAGCACGCCCTGCGGGTTGCCGACCTCGTACTCGGTGCGGACGTCCTTCACCATCTGGTACGGGTGCAGCACGTAGGAGCGCATCTGGTTGCCCCAGGAGCTGCCGCTGTCCTTCAGCGCGTCCATGGCCGCCCGCTCCTCCTGGCGCCGCCGCTCCAGCAGCTTGGCCTGGAGGACGTTCATCGCGGACGCCTTGTTCTGGATCTGCGAGCGCTCGTTCTGGCAGGAGACCACGACGCCGGTCGGGAGGTGCGTGATGCGCACCGCCGAGTCGGTGGTGTTGACGCCCTGGCCGCCGGGGCCGGACGCGCGGTAGACGTCGATCCGCAGCTCGGACTCGTCGATGTCGACGTGGTCGGACTGCTCGACGACGGGGAGCACCTCGACACCGGCGAAGGAGGTCTGCCGGCGGCCCTGGTTGTCGAAGGGCGAGATGCGGACCAGGCGGTGGGTGCCCTGCTCGACCGAGAGGGTGCCGTAGGCGTAGGGCGCCTTGACGGTGAAGGTCGCGGACTTGATGCCGGCCTCCTCCGCGTACGAGGTGTCGTACACCTCGGTGGGGTACCCGTGCCGCTCGGCCCAGCGCAGGTACATCCGCATCAGCTGCTCGGCGAAGTCGGCGGCGTCCACGCCACCGGCCTCGGCACGGATGTTGATCAGCGCCTCGCGGGCGTCGTACTCGCCGGACAGGAGGGTGCGGACCTCCAGCTCCTCGACCGCCTTCATGACGACCCCGAGCTCCTGCTCGGCCTCGACGCGGGTGTCCGCGTCGTCCTCGGCCTCGGCGAGCTCGAACAGGACGCCCAGGTCGTCGATGCGGCTGCGCAGGCCTTCGACGCGGCGCAGTTCACCCTGGAGGAAGGAGAGCCGGCTGGTCACCTTCTGCGCGTTCGCGAGGTCGTCCCACAGGTCGGGGGCGGCTGCCTCCTCCTCCAGACGCGCGATGTCGGCCCGGATCTTGTCCAGGTCGAGGACTGCCTCGATCGACCCCATGGTCGTGTCGAGGTTCTTGAGCTCTTCGGAAGGATCGACGGCTGCCACGCACCCAGGGTAATGGTTCCGGGGGGGCACCTGGCGACACCGGGGTCGCCGGGCCTCCTACGGGGCCCGCGGCGGCGCGGAGTGGACGGCCGGACGGGGCGCCTGCCCGCCCTCCGGCGCGGTGGCGGCGAAGGCGGTCCAGGCGGCGGCCGCACCGGCCAGCAGCAGCACGGTGGCCAGCAGGACGGCCAGCAGCCGGCGGCGGCGCAGCAGGGCCTGGCGGTCCCGGCGGTGGGTGGCGCCCGGGGCGGTGCGCTGCGCCCGGGACTCGGCGGCGTAGGAGGCCAGCTCCTGCGCGGAGGGGCGGCGCAGGCTGGTGTGGGTGTCCCGGGTGGAGTCGGGGGCGACCCCGGGCACCAGCGGGACGGCCGGGCCGCGGCGGCGCTTGTGGGCGCCGGGGGCGGCGTCCACCTCGGCGTACACCGCCTCGCCGGGGGTCAGCTGCTCCTCGGCCGGGGTCCGGCCCTGCTGCGGGACGGCGAGCACCGGCAGTCCGGCCAGCGCGGGCAGCTGCTCGCGGAGCCGGGTGGCCAGCTCGGCGGCGCGCAGCCGGGAGGCCGGGGCCTTGGCCAGGCACTCGGCGATGATCCGCCAGAGGCCGTCGGGCAGCCCGGGGACGGGCGGCACCTGCTCGGTGACGTGGCGGCGCAGCACGGCGCCGGTGTGGCCGCCGCCGAACGGGGTGGAACCGGCCAGCAGCTCGTAGAGCACGGTGGCGAGCGCGTAGATGTCGACGGCGGCGCGCGGCTCCAGGCCCTCGATGATCTCGGGGGCGAGGTAGTCGGGGGTGCCGATGATCCGGGTGGCGCGGGTCCGGCGTGGGGCGTCGACCAGGCGGGCCACGCCGAAGTCGGTCAGCTTGGCGCGCGGGGCGCCGCCGGGGCCGGGCGCGGCGGCGAGGTCGAGCAGGACGTTCTCCGGCTTGACGTCGCGGTGGACGATGCCGGCGGCGTGCGCGGCGGCCAGGCCGTCGGCGACGTCGGCGATGACCGAGACGGCGGTCTGCGGGGCGAGCGCGCCGTCGCGCTCCAGCCGGGAGCGCAGGTCGGTGCCCTGGACCAGCTCCATCACCAGGGCGAGGTCGCTGCCGTCGACCACCATGTCGCGCACGCCGACCACCCGGGGGTGGTCGAGGCTGGTCAGCGCGGCGCGCTCCTGGACGAAGCGGCCGACCAGGACCTGGTCGGCGGCGAGGTCCTCGCGCAGCAGCTTGACCGCGACCGGGCCGTCCGGGCCCTCACCGAGCCAGACCGTCCCGGCGGAACCCCGGCCGATCACCTGGTGGACGGTGTAGCGGCTGCCGATCTTGCGTGCCAATGCTGCTCCGTGGGCGGCGGGAGCGCGCGGGGGAGGGTCCGGTGCGCTCGGTGGGGCGGGACAACAGCGACCAACCTACGCGCCCGAACGCCCTTCGCGGGCCGCCTGAGGCCGCTCGGCGGGCACTGACGGGCGAGAAATCTCGTGGATTGTCGATAAAGCGTCAATGTTGCCGCCGGGCCCGGCCCCTGGCGCGGCGCCGGGCCCCCGCGGTCAGCTCTTGGAGCTGCCGACGATATTGCTCACCCAGTCGCTCGCCCTGCTGAACCAGTCCTGGACGTCGGCCCAGTACTGCGGGAGCGGTGTGAAGTTCCACAGCGCCACCGCCGCCACGGCCAGCACCAGCAGCACCATCAGACAGCCCTTGAGGCAGCCGAGGCCCGGGATGTACATCCGGTTGCGGCTGCGCCGGCGCGGCTCGCGGGCCGGCGCGGCCTCCCGCCGGGCGGGCTCCGGCGGTGCCTCGCGGCGCTGCGGGGGCTCCCGCCGCTGCGGCGCGGGCGGCTCCGCCCGCCGCTGCGGGGCGGGCGGCGGCGGGGCCGGGTAGCCGCCGGGCGGGCCGGCCTGCGGCTGCTGCCGCCCGTAGGGCTGCGGGGCCTGGTTGTGCTGCGGGGCCTGGTTGTAGCCGCCCGGCGGCTGCGGGCGGCCGCCGGGGGCCTGGCCCCCCTGCCCCGCCTGGTAGGGCGGCGGGGCCACCGGCGGGCGCTGGGCGTAGCCGGGCGGCGGGGCCTGCTGGTAGCCGCGCGGCGGCGGCTGCTGGGGGTAGCCCTGCGGCCCCTGCGGCCGGGGCTGACCGCCCTGGCCGCCCTGGTCGGCCCGGCCGCCCGGTCGGGCCTGGTACGGCGGCGGGGCAACCGGCGGAGCCTCGAAGTCCGCCGGGTCGAAGTAGCCGATCTCGGTCTGCTGGTTGCGGTCGCGGGCGGCGCGCAGCTGGCTCTGCCAGGGGTGCGGCGCCTCCGGCTGCGGCGGTCCCGGCGGGGTGGGCGGCATCACCTGGGTACGGTCCGCGGCGCCGTACGGGGCGGCCGGCGGCGGCTGGGTGCCCATCACCCGGGTCGCGGCGGCCGGGTCGTAGTGCTGCCCGCCCGGCTGGCCGGCCGGCAGCACCTGGGTCCGGTCCTCCGTACCCGGCCCACCCGCGGCGGCGTCGGGCAGGACGCCCGGCGGGTTGCCCGGCACGGCGGCCGGCTGCGGGTCCGGCAGCAGCAGCGCGCCCACCGCGAGCGCCGCGTCCACCGCCGCCGGGGAGGCGTGCACGCCGACCCCGGCCGCGACCACCCGCAGCGCGCGGGCCAGCGCGACGGCGCTCGGCCGCTGCGCCGGGTCCTTGCGCAGGCAGCGCTCGATCACCGTCCAGAGCGGGTCGGGCATGGTGGAGGGCCGCTGCGGCTCCTGGGCGAGGTGCGCCTGGAGGATCTGCAGCGGGCCGTCGCCCTGGAACGGCTGGCGGCCGGTGACCAGCTCGTACAGCATGATCCCGGCGCCGTAGACGTCCACCGCGGAGGTCTGCGGGCGGCCCTCGGCGGACTCGGGCGCGACGTACGCCGGAGTGCCGACGAACTCGTGGGTGCGGGTGATGCCGGGAGAGTCGGCGAGGCGGGCGATGCCGAAGTCGGTCAGCATCGGGTGCATCTGCTCGGTGCCGTCCACCACGGTGGAGGCGAGCAGCACGTTGGCCGGCTTGAGGTCGCGGTGGACGACGCCGTCGGCGTGGCTGGCCGCCAGCGCGTCGGCGACCTGGGCCATCAGCAGGGCGCCGGCGATCGGGCTGAACGGGCCGTTGCCGCGCAGGTAGCGGGCCAGGTCGGGGCCCTCGATCAGGTCCATCACCAGGGCCAGCAGCTCACCCTCGACCACCAGGTCGCGGACCTTGACGATGTTGGGGTGGGTCAGCCGCAGCAGCAGCGAGCGCTCGCGCAGGAAGCGCATCACCACGTCGGGGTCGGCCGCGAGCTCCTCGCGCAGCACCTTGATCGCCACCGGCTGCCCGGGCTCGCTGCCGGGCACCGCGACATCCGCGCGGACCCGTCCGCGCCAGACGGTGCCGGTGGCCCCCCGTCCGAGGGTCTCCTCAAGCAGATACTTGCTGCCGACTGGCCGCACCTGTCGCACTCCTCGCCGTGCCGCCCGCGCGGGGCGCTCCTCCGCAGGTGCGGTGAGCCTGCCGGGCCCGTGTTGCGGCCACTCTAACCGGGTCCGTTCACGTTTTCGGGGCGACCGGCGAGGGTTCCGGACGGGTCTGGGGGACATCCCCTAGGGGGGTCCCCGAGGCCGGCGGGCGGGGCGTTCGGGGGGACGGTTGACCTGACCCTCCGTCGCCCCCACCATGGCGATGATCGCAAGATCGTCAAATCCGGTACCGTGCGCGGACTGTCGGTGACGGATGGCAGGATGACAGTCGCCACTCTTGTGGCCCACCGTCGTCGCAGCCGCCCGCAGGGGCGTCCACCGCAGGCAGCCCGGGCAGCAAGCGTCAGCACCAGGTGTCAGCACCAGCAGAAGGGACCGCGGGCGAGATGCAGATCCGGCTGACCGTCCTCCGACCGCGCAGCGGCCCGGCAGCCGCCGGCTCCGCCATCCCCTACGTGGACGTGCTGGTCACCGCGCCCGTCGGCACCGCGCTCGGCTCCCTCGCGGGCGCCCTCGCGGGCGCCGTGGGCGTGCGCGGCCCACGAGCCGCCACCCATGTACACCTGTACGCCGGGGCGCACCGGGTGGACGAGCACACCCTGCTCGGCCACCCCCCGCTGCTCGACGGCGCCGTCCTCAGCCTCAACGAGCCCGACCCGACCGCCGACGACCCGGACGACGGCCCGGCCGCCGCCGAGCTGCGGGTGGTCGGCGGCCCCGACGCCGGCGGCGTGCACCGCCTGCACGGCCGGGAGATCCGGGTCGGCCGCTCCGGCGAGGCCGACGTCCCGCTCGACGACCCCGACGTCTCCCGCCTCCACCTCGCGCTGCACCTCGGGGAGGACGGCCGGGTCACCGTGCGGGACCTCGGCTCCACCAACGGCACCACCCTGGACGGCCGGATCGTCCCGCCCGGACCGCCCGAGGAGGCCGTCCCGCTGGAGGGCGGCGCCCTGCTGCGGATCGGCGAGTCCACCCTGCGGGTCACCCCGCCGGATCCCGGGTCCGGCCCGGGCGCGCCCGCCCGCGCGGCGCTGCCCGACGGCCACGGCCACCTCCAGCTCGCCGCACCCGCCCCCGCGCGGCCCGCGCCGCCGGTGGCCGAACCGCCCGCCGCGCCCGAGCCCGCCCCCGGCCGCGGCCGGGGCCTGCTCTCGCTCCGGCTCGGCCGCGCCGGCGCCGAGCCGCCCGGCCAGGAGAGCGCCGAACGCCACCACGCCGCCGTCCGCACCCGGCAGGCCGCCGCCCAGCGCGAGCGCTGGCCCGACCTCGCCACCCTGCTGCTCAACGCCCTCGGCCCGGGCCCGCGGCTCTGGGAGCGCGGCCCCGGCCACCCCGACGCGCTCACCCTGCGCCTCGGCACGGCCGACCGGCCCGGCGGGCCCGGCACCACCCCCGGCACGCTGCTGCCCGCCGTCCCGGTCACCCTCGACCTGCAGACCGCCGGCAGCCTCGGCCTCAGCGGCCCGCGCGAGCGGCTGGACGCCCTCACCCGCGCGGTCGTCGCCCAGCTGGCCGCCCTGCACCCGCCCACCGGCCTCAGCCTCGTCGTGGTCGACGCCGACCCGGCGCGGCCCGCGCAGGACCGCGTCGACACCTGGGCCTGGGCGCTGTGGCTGCCGCACCTGCGCCCCGTCGACGGCCAGGACTGCCGGCTGTTGATCGGCCTCGACGACGAGCAGGCCACCGCCCGCCTCGCCGAGCTCACCGCCCGGCTCAGCGGCCCGGTCGGGCTCGGCGGCCAGCCCGCCACCGTGGTCGTGGTCGACGGCCGCCCGCCCGGCGACGCCGCCCGGCAGGCGCTCGACCTGCTGCTGCGCCAGGGTCCGGCCGTCGGCATCTTCCCGATCTGCCTCGCCGAACAGCCCGAGCTGCTGCCGCGCGGCGTCGGCGCCACCGCCCTGATCACCGGCGAGGTCGGCACCCAGCTCTCCCTCGACCGGCCGGTCGCCCGGGGCCGCGAGACGCTGCACGAGGTCTCGCTGGACGCCGTCTCCGACGTCTGGGCCGAACGGCTGGCCCGCGTCCTCGCCCCGCTGCGCGAGGCCGTCCCCGCCGCCCGCGGCCCGCTGCCCGACGCGCTGCGCCTGCTCGACCTGCTGCAGCTCGACACCGTCACCCCGGCCAAGCTCTCGGCCCGCTGGGCCGCGCACGCCGGCGGCATCGGCGCCGCCACCGCCCTGCTGGGCACCACCCGCGACGAGCTCTGCACCCTCGACCTCGCCGACCCCGAGCTCACCCTGCCCTCGCCCGACCCGGGCGGCCCGCACCTGCTCATCGGCGGCGCGCGCGGCTCGGGCAAGACCGAGCTGCTGCGCACCCTGGTCGCCTCGCTGGCCGTCTCCGAGCGGCCCGAGCGGCTGGCCGTCTCCCTCATCGAGGGCCGGGCGACGGAGGAGGGCCTGGACGGCTGTACCGAGCTGCCGCACGTCACCGGGCTGGTCAACGCCGCCACCGACCCGCGCGCCGCACTGCTCGCGGCGGAGGCACTGGAGGACGAACTCGCCCTGCGCGAGCGGCTGTTCGACGGCCTGGACTTCGCCTCCTGGCACGCGGCCCGCATCTTGGACGGCGAGCGGGGCCTGGCCGGAGAGCGAGGCCTGGACGGCGAGCGCGGGCAGGACGACGCCCGGGGCCTGGAAGCGGGGCGGCCGGCCGTCCCGGTACCCGCCGCGGTCGGCGCCGCCGGCACCACGGCGCCGGCGACCACCGCCAGGATCATCCACCCCCGCAACGGCGACTCCCCCCGGTCCGCCGCCCCTGCCCCCGTGGTGCCCGCCCGGCTGGTCGTCGTGGTGGACGACTACGACGCCCTGCTCGCCCCGACCTCCCCGGCCGGCCGGCCCCTGGCCCGCGCCCTCGCGGCCGTCGCCCGCCGCGGCGGCCCGCTCGGCGTCCACCTCGCCGTCACCACCGGCCGCCCCGAGGAGAGCGCCGGCACCGAGGTCGACGAGGCCGCGCTGCTGCGGATCGCGCTGCGCACCGACGACCCGGCCGACTCGGACCTGCTGATCCACCTCGGTGACGCCGCCGCCCTGGGCGAGGACACCCCCGGCCGCGGCTATCTGCGGCTGCCGGACGGCGGTGTCACCGCGTTCCAGAGCGCCCGGATCAGCGGCCGCATCCCGCGGACCGCCACCCTGCGGCCGACGGTGGTCGCGATAGACCCGCTCCAGCTCGGTGCCCCGCCGGCCCGCCGGCCGGTGCGCGAGCTCGGCAACGGCCCGACCGACCTCGCCCTGCTGGCGAGCGCGCTCCAGCGGGCGGCCACGCACTGACACGGCGGCGGGGCGGACCGGTCGCCGGTCCGCCCCGCCCCCGGTCGTCCGGCGCGCGGGTGCTCAGGAGCAGTACATGCCGCGGTTCGCCACGGCCAGGCCGCCGACCTTGTCGCCGTCCAGGGTGAACTCGTACTTCCAGCCCTGCGTGCCCCGGCCGCCCTCGACCGGCATCTCGTACTTACCGCTCTCGGCCAGCTCCAGCCCCTTGTCGCCGTAGGCCTGCCTGAGCGCCTCGACCGTCGAACCGGCCCCGATGCCCTCGGCGGTCCGGGCGCCCGCCGGGGCCACCAGCTCGCGCAGACCCTCCGGGCCGAACCCGGCCCGGCCGGTGGCCAGGAACGCGGCGTCACGGGTCGCCCGCGCGGCCTTCAGCTCGTCGGTGGCCTTGGCCAGCTGTTCGAGCGTCCCCTGGTTGGCCTTCATCCGCTCGGTCTCGGCCAGCAGCAGCGCGGAGTGCGCCTTGAGGTCCTGCAGCGTGGGATTGGACGGGAGGGGCGGCACCGCGCCGGGGGTGCTCCGCCCGGCCTGCGCCTTGGCCTCCAGCTCGTCGATCTTGGCCTGGAGGGCCGCCTCGGCCGCCATCCTGGCCGCGTCCGGCGCCGGGCCGCCCTTGTAGACGAAGTCGGTGCAGCCGTTGAGCAGCGACACCGGGGCCGCCTCCAGGGCGCCGACGGCCAGCGCCGCGTCCTTCGCCATGCCGGGCTTGAGTCCCCGGTAGCCGGCGGCGCCGAACGGCTCCGGGGCCGGGCTCGCGCTGGTCGCCGCCGGGGCGGCCGCGGTCTTCCCGTCGGAGTCACAGGCCGCCGCCCCCGTGACGAGCAGCGCCACGGTCAGCGCGGTCCCCACGGTGCGCCTGATGCGCGTCGTCGTCATGATGATCTTCCCCCTTGTCGCGGGCCACCGTACCGAAGCCGGATCGGCGTCGCGGCCGGTGGGTCCGTGCCACGGACACGGACCCACCGCGGCGAGCGGCACAGGAGGCGCGGCGGCTCAGGAGGACGGCGGAGCGCCGGTCCCGCGGGCGTAGTGGGCGCCGGCGAGGACGGCGGCCATCAACTCCGCGTCCAGGACGGAGGTGTCGGCCAGCCTGGTCGCCGCCGCGTGGGAGTTGAGCAGCGTCTTGGTGACCCGCAGCGCGGCTTCGGGGCGGCGCGTCACGGGCCGGACCCACTCGGCCACCGCCACGTCCAGCTCCTCCTCGGGGACGACCCGCTGGAGGATGGAGAGGTCGTACGCCTCGGCGGCACCGACCGGGCGGCCGGTGAGGATGATCTCGCGGGCCCGGGCCGCGCCCACCTCGTGCAGCAGTCGGGGCAGCAGGCCGCCCCACGCGACGGGCAGGCCGAGGGCGAGTTCGGGCAGCCGGAAGGCGGCCGTGTCGGCGCCGACCCGCAGGTCACAGGCGAGGGCCAGCGCGAAGCCGGCGCCGATCGCCCGGCCCTGGACCCGCGCGATGGTGACGGCCGGGCTGTCGGTGAGGGCCGCGCAGACCTGGCGGGCCAGGGTGCCGGCGGTGCGGATGCCGCCACCCGTGGGGTCCGCGCCGAGCGAGTCGGCGAACTCGTCCCGGTCGCCGCCGAGGCAGAAGTCCGGACCGGCGCCGGACAGCACCACGGCGCGGACGGCCGGGTCCGGCGCGGCCAGCACGGCGAGGAGGTCGCGCAGCACGGCCTCGGTGACGGCGTTGCCGGTCTCGGGGCTGTCCAGCTCGACGTACAGCACCGCGCCCCGGCGCTCGGCGTGGACGGCGCGGGGCGCCGGGGTGTGGGAACCGGCGGGCTCCGGATCGCCCGCCTGGTACGCGGCGCGGTCATGGGCCGCCTCGCCCGCGGGGGCCCGCCCGGGCGGCGCCGGCGGCTGGAGGGGGTACGGAGGGTACGGGATCGCCTCGGAGGAAACGTTCATGCCGCCACTCTCAAGGACATCACCCGGTGGAAGACCATCCGGGGTGCGAACTCGGGCTGGCCCACCACCCGCAGGGTCGGGAAGCGCCGCAGCAGCTGCCCCAGCAGGGTGCGCGCCTCCAGCCGGGCCAGGGCCGCGCCGAGGCAGTAGTGGGCGCCCCCGCCGAAGGCGATGTGGGAGCCCTTGCGGAGGACGTCGAAGGTGTGCGGAGCCGGATTGCGGCGCGGGTCGCGGTTGGCCGCGCCGTACATCACGTGGACCATGGTGTCCTTGGGAATGAACACCCCGGCCAGCTCCGTGTCCTCCCCCGCCACCCGGCTGTTGAGGCGGACCGGCGGGTCGTAGCGCAGCGCCTCCTCGACCGCGTCGTCGATGTGCTCCGGCCGGGCCCGCAGCCAGTCCCAGGTGCCCGGGGACCGGAGCAGCGACCACACCATCAGGGAGAGCGACGCCGCCGTGGCCTCCAGCGACGCGATGGTGACGAACATGGTGAGCTCGTAGACGGTCCGGTCGGTGGCCTCGCGGTCCGACTCCAGCGCGTCCCAGGTGCGGATCCAACCGGACACCACGTCGTCACCCGGATGGGCACGACGCTCCTGGACGAGGTCGGTGAAGTACCGGCGCAGGTGCAGCGTGGCCGCTTCGGAGATCGCCAACTGGCTCTTGGTGGGCAGGAGCTCCTGGGCGTGCACCTGATTGTGGGTGATCTCCAGGATGTGCGCGTAGTCCTCCGGCGGAAGGTCCAGCCAGCGCCCGATGGTGTTGATCGGGAGCCGGTCGCCGACCAGTGAGGCCAGGTCCGCCTCGCCGTCCACGCGTATTCGCTCGGCCAGCCGGTCGAGCAGCTCGGTGACGTCGGCCTCGATCTCCGGCGCCAGGGCCTGGAGGGTGTGGCGGCCGAAGAGGTTCCCGAGGCCCTGCCGCTGCCGGGTGTGGACGGGGGCGTTGAGCCGGTGGAGGGTCCGGCTCATCTCCTGGGTGGCGACGGCCTGCCAGCGCTCGGTCTCGGTCTGCCGCCCCTGCCAGGCCAGGTCGGGGACGAGCCAGTTCCTGCCGCGCAGGACCTGGTCGCACGCGTCGTAACCGGTGACCAGGTACCCGCCCCACGGCGCCGGCACGAGATCGCCCATGGCCCGCAGCTCGTCGTAGATCGGGAACGGATCGGCCAGCCCCTCCGCCGACCGCAGCCGCCGTAGCAACGGCACGGCGGCGCGGCGGTCGACGGTTCCAGCACGGCACTCCGGCGTCCCGGGGCGGGCTTCCATCATGGCGGTCACACGGGGCTCCTTGCGCTGGCGGGCAGTACGGCGGCGACCTACCCACCGGGAGCACGCTCAAGCGTCGAACGGAGTTGCCCCCGTCACATGCGCGAAGTCACCGGACCACGTGCACCGCTGAGCGGTCGTCCGGTCTCCCGCGCCGTCCCGGTCAGAGCCGGAAGACGTCCAGGAAGGAACTCCACCACCCCTTCTGCTTGGCCGGGGCCCGGCCCGCGGCGGGCGCCGCGGCGGTGGCGGCCGGCGGGTGCGGCGTCCCGTTGGCGGCGGCCTGGCCGGCCGGCGGGCCACCGAGGCCGGCTCCCGTGCCCGCCACCGGGGGGCGGACGGGCGCCGGGCTGAACCGCACCGGCAGCGAGACCAGTCCGCGCTGGAACGGGCCCGGCCGCCAGCCCACGCTCTGCGCGGGCACCGCGAGCGTGACGTCCGGCAGCGCGTTGAGCAGGCACTCGATCGCGGTCAGCGCGATCAGCTGGGCCGGCGACTTGGCCGGGCAGGCGTGCGGGCCGGCGCCCCAGGCCAGGTGGGCGCCCTTGCTGAGGGTCAGTCGGGCGTCGGTCAGCGCCGGGTCGGTGTTGGCGGCGGCGAAGCTGATCACCACCGGGCTGTCCGCGGGCATCCGGACCCCGCCCACCTCGACGTCCTGCATCGGGAAGTGCGTCGCGTAGTTGGCGATCGGCGGGTTGTTCCACAGCACGTCGTCGAGGGCGTCCTCGATGCGCATCCCGGAGCCGGCGTCACCGGACAGCAGCAGGAGCAGCGCGTTGCCTATCAGGTTGCGCTCGGGCTCGACCCCGGCGCCCATCAGCATGACCAGCTGGTCCTTGAGCTCCTCGTCGCGCAGCCCGGCCGGGTGCTGGACGAGCCACGAGGTGATGTCGTCGCCGGGCTGGCGGCGCTTCAGCGCGACCAGGTCCATCAGGCAGGCGTTCAGCTCCTCGTTGGCCTGGAGCACGTCCAGCCCGTCGAAGAGCGCGGACATGCTGCGGGTCAGCCGGTCGCCGATGTCGGCCGGGCAGCCGAAGAGCTGGTTGAACAGCAGCAGCGGCAGCAGCTTGGCGTAGTCGTTGATCAGGTCGGCCCGGCCCAGCGGGCTGAACTGGTCGATCAGGTAGCCGGCGATCCGCTCGACGTGCCGGTTGAGCCGGTTGTCGTTGAGCCGCTCCAGGCTCTCGGTGACGGCCTTGCGCAGCCGGAGGTGCTCGGTGCCGTCCGTGAACAGGCAGTTGGGCCGGTAGAACATCATCGGCAGGACGGGGCTGTCCATCGGCACCCGCCCCTCCTTCAGCGCCGACCACCGCCGGGAGTCCCGGGCGAACAGCCCCGGGTTCTGCAGCACCCGCAGGGCGACCTCGTGCGAGGTCACCAGCGTGGCGTCCACACCGGGCGACAACTCCACGGGCGCGACGGGGCCGTGCGCGCGCAGCGCGTCGTAGACCGCCTCGGGGTCGGACGAGAACATCTCCCCGTACAGCGGGGTCGGGCCGCCGTGCATCGGGCAGCCCGGGGGCGGCGACTGCGGGGCGGAGCGCTGCGGAGATTCCATGGGTCGTTCCTCGGAAATGGCCCCGGGCGGGTGCGGCCCCGGGAGGCGGTGACGGGGGGCGGTGACGGGGAAGGGTCAGGAGGCGCGTTCGAGCAGGTGCCGGACGAGGGTCAGCAGCGCGTCGGCCGACGACCGCTGGTCGCGGGCGTCGCAGAACACCACCGGCGTGTGCGGCAGCAGGTCGAGCGCCTCGCGCAGCTCGTCCTCGGTGTAGTCGCTCTGTCGGTCGAAGCTGTTGACCGCCACGGCGTACTCCAGGCCGTACTGCTCGATCAGGTCGATGACGGGGAAGGTGTCCGTGAGCCGGGTCGGGTCGGTCAGCAGCAGCGCTCCCAGCGCCCCCCGCGCCATGTCCTCCCAGAGCTGCATGAAGCGCTGCTGGCCCGGCGTGCCGAACAGGTACAGCACCAGGTCGTCGCCGAGCGTCAGCCGGCCGAAGTCCAGGGCCACGGTCGTGGTCTTCTTGTCCGGTGCGCCCCGGAGGTCGTCGACGCCGGTGGACGCCTGCGTCATCTTCTCCTCGGTGCTCAGCGGGGCGATCTCCGACAGGGCGCCGATGAGCGTGGTCTTGCCGACCGCGAAGTGGCCCACGACCAGGATCTTGACGGCGGTCGTCACCCCGCCCGGGACGTAGATGTCCTCAGGCGAACCGGCGTTGAAGTCCATGCAGTACCTTCTCTAGAAGTCTCGGATCCGGGGCCTGGGCCGGTGGCGGGGCCGCCCGGCGCAGCAGCCGCCCCTCGCGGATCAGGTCCGTCAGCAGCAGCCGGACCACCCCCACCGGGAGCACCAGGTGGGCCGCGACCTCGGCCACCGAGAGGTAGCCGCCGGAGCACAGTTCCCAGATCGCCGTGGTCTCCGGGCTCGGCCGGGCCGGGAGGCCCTGCTCGGGAGCGACGGTGACCAGGGTGATCAGGGACAGGTCGTCCGCACTCGGCAGCTCACGGCCGCCGGTGATGACATAGGAGCGGATGAATCCGCTGGCAACCCGCTGCTCCTCGCCGGGAACCGTCATGAGCCGCTGTGTGTGCTCTGGCGCGGCGCCGCTGTCATGGCCCGTCCGAGCGCGCCCACCTGCTGCTGCATCCGGAAGGACATCGCCTCCATGTCCACGTCGGAGGCGGTGGAGGCCGCGAGGTAGGCGCCGCTGCCGGCCGCGATCAGGAAGATCCAGCCGTGGTCGTACTCCAGGAGCGTCTGGCGCCACGTCCCGCCGTTGCCGCCGACGAACGGGGCCACCGCGCGGCTCAGCGACTGCATCGAACTCATCGCGGCGGCGTTGGTCTCCGCCTCGTCGCGGCCGATCTCGCTGGACCGTTCGAGCAGGAGGCCGTCGGCGGAGACGAGAATGGCGTGCCGGGCACCGCGCACCTGCAGCACGTCGTTGAGCACCCAGGTCAGATCAGGGCTCACTGGATCTCGGTTCCTTCCGTGGTCATGGTGTTGCGCCCGGACAGCGTCCCGCGCTGGAACGCGCCGAGGCGGGACGCCGTCTCCTGGCCGGTGCTCGGCACCGGCTCGTCGACGCGGCCGGAGTCCTGCGGGTGCGGGACCACCGAGACAGTGCGCTGGCGGCGGCGCCTGGGCAGCCGTCCGTCCGCCGTCATCTCCGGGACCGCCTGCGCCGCGGCCGGGGCGACCTGGGCGAGGGCGGCCGGAACGGGCTCGGGCAGCGACGCGAGCCGCTGCGCCCGGGCCGGTACGGGCTGCTCCACCGGCTCCCCCTGGTACTCACCCTGGTACGTGCTCGGGTACGTGCTCTGCTGGGCGCCGTCGTACTCGCCCTGGTAGGCGTTCTGCTGGGCGCCCTGGTAGGCGCCGCTGTAGTCGCCGTGGCCGGCGGCCGCCGGGGGCGCGACCTCGCTGCTGAGCAGTTCGGCGGGCAGCAGCACCACGGCCCGCACACCGCCGTACGGGGAGACCGAGTCGACCGAGACCCGGAAGCCGTAGCGGGCGGCCAGCATGCCGGAGACGGCGAAGCCGAACTTCGGGGGGTTGCCGAGGCCGGTGAGGCTGATCGGCGCACCGGGGTTCAGGAGCGCGGCGGCGCGGTCCTTCTCCTCCTGCCCCATGCCGAGGCCGGCGTCGTCGATGATCAGGCAGACCCCGGTCGGGACGGCCTGGACGCTGATCTCCACCGGGGTGTCCGGCGCGGAGTAGTTGGTGGCGTTGGCCAGCAGCTCGGCCAACACGACGGCGACCGGCTCGACGACCTTGCTGACCAGCGAGACGCTGACCCGGGAGTGGATCTGCACCCGGTCGAAGTGCCGGATCCGGCCCTGGGCGCTGCGGGCCACGTCGTAGATCGAGGCGACGGTCTCCCGGCGGCCCAGCCAGCCGCCGCAGAGCACCGCGATGCCCTGGGCGCGCCGGCCGAACTGGCTGTTGGTGTGGTCGATCAGCATCAGGTCGGCGAGGATCTGCGGGCTGTCGCCGTACTTGCGCTGGACCTTGTCGATGACGACCTGCTGCTCGTCGGCCAGACCCTGCAGGGTCCGCATCGCCGCCTTGAGGACGGCCTTGGTGTCCTCCTCGGCATCCCGGCGGACCTCCGCCAGCACGGCCGCGTGCTGGCTCTGCAGGCGCGAGTTCAGCGCGCCGAGTTCGTCGCGTTGCCGCTGCGCCTGGGCGGCCGTCTCCTCAAGGGAAACGTTTCGCCTGCGCAGGGAGAGGTTCGTCCTGCGGGCTTGGAGGGAGACCCCGACTACTACGAGCATCACCACGATGGAGACCCAGAAAAAGGGTTCCTGCACAAATGACGTCATGAAACTCTCTTCAGGTGGCATCGCGTCAGGAACTGGTCCGGACCGCCCTGCGCGGGTGGGACTGGCGGCCTGCTCCCCGCCGAAAGACACCTGTTGTTCCAGCACGTCGGTGGAGCTCTTCCGGCACGGGACCTGCGGCAACGCCTATCGCGGAGTTAGCTTACTGCAACTCTTGGCATGTCAGAACAGTTGCCAATCAGGGCAGTTGGGGAGGAACTCCGCCACCTGACGACACTTCGGGGCCGACGTACCGGACATTGTGACCCCGCGTTCACCCGCACCTCACATCCGGGCCACAAACGGATTCGCACCCGGAGTGACCGCCCTGACACGCTCCGCCTCGACGCCCTCCCCCCGGCCACCGACCCGGCCGCAGCCCCGGCCGCCGACCCGGAGAACGACGACGGCGGGGCCGCGTCCGAAGACGCGGCCCCGCCGTCCGGGCCGTCCGGCTCCCGGTCGTCAGCGCATCGAACCCGTGCGGAGCAGGGTGCGGATGACGCGCATCGCGACGGAGAGGCTGGACAGCTCGTAGTTGTCCGAACCCCTTATGTCGTCGAGCGTGCTCTTGGCCCGGTTCAGCAGGGTGGAGTTGAGCTCCGCCCAGGCGGTGTACCGCTCCTCGGGGGTCGCGCCCTCGGGGCCGCAGGCCAGGATGTCGGCGGTCAGCGCCGCGTGGGCCGCGAAGAGGTCCTCGCGGATCGCCGCGCGGGCCATCGACGACCAGCGGTCGGTCCGCGGCAGCTCGATGATGCGGTCGAGCAGGTGGGTGATCTGCAGGCGGTCGGCCAGGTCGTAGTACAGCTCGGCGACCTCGGCGACGTCCTTGCCGGACCGGTCCGCGACCTCGGTGATGTCCAGGGTCGGGAAGGTCGAGGACAGACCCGCGATCCGGGTGGCCAGCTCCTCCGGCACGCCGGCCGCGGCGAGCTCGCCGTAGACCGACTCGAACCAGGCCAGGTCCTCGCCGCGCAGCGGCTTGGGCAGCGAGCCCCAGACCTGGTTGACCCGGTCGTGGAAGAACTCGATGGTGCCGGCGATGTCGAGCGGCTGGCGGCGGTTGTTGAGCATCCACCGGGTGGCGCGCTCGACGAGCCGGCGCGAGTGCAGCCGCATCCTGGTCTGGGCGCCGGCCGGGACCCGGTTGTCCAGGGCCTCGATCTCGGACCAGATCTGCTCCAGGCTGAAGACGGCCCGCGCGGCGGTGTGCGTCCGGGCGATCTCCTCGTACGTGGCGCCGGTCTCCTCCTTCAGCCGGAAGGCGAAGGTGCAGCCACCGCGGTTGATCGTGTCGTTGACGATCAGCGTGGTGATGATCTCGCGGCGCAGCGCGTGGTTGTCGATCGCCTCGGCGAACCGGGCCCGCAGCGCGCTGGGGAAGTACTCGTGCAGCGCGGTGCGGAAGAACGGGTCGTCGGGCAGCTCGGTGGCGAGCAGCTCGTCGGCCAGGGTGATCTTGGTGTAGGCGAGCAGCACCGACAGCTCGGGCTGCGAGAGGCCGCGGCCGTTCTGCTGGCGCTCGCGGATCTGCCGCTCGGTGGGCAGGAACTCCAGCCCCCGGTCGAGCCGGCCGTCGCGCTCCAGGCGGTTGATCATCCGGGAGTGGACGTTGACCATGCTGGTCGCCTGGGCGACGGCGTTGGCCAGCACCACGTTCTGCGCGTAGTTGTTGCGCAGCACCAGGTGGCCGACCTCGTCGGTCATCTCGGCGAGCAGCTGGTTGCGCTGCTTGACCGTCATGTCGCCGTCCCCGACGACCTGGTTGAGCAGGATCTTGATGTTGACCTCGTGGTCCGAGGTGTCCACCCCGGCCGAGTTGTCGATGGCGTCGGTGTTGATCCAGCCGCCGGCGCCCTGCGGGCCGCCGGACGCCGCGTACTCGATCCGGCCGAGCTGGGTGCAACCGAGGTTGCCGCCCTCGCCGACGACCCGGACCCGCAGCTGCTCGCCGTTGACCCGGATCGCGTCGTTGGCCTTGTCGCCGACCTCGGCGTTGGTCTCGGTGGAGGCCTTGACGTAGGTGCCGATGCCGCCGTTCCAGAACAGGTCGACCGGCGCCTGGAGGATCCGCTTCATCAGCTCGGCCGGGGTGAGCCGGCTCTCCTCGACGCCGAGCGCGGCCCGCACCTGCGAGGTCAGCTGGATCGACTTGGCGCTGCGCGGGAAGACCCCGCCGCCGGTCGAGATCAGCGACTTGTCGTAGTCGTCCCAGGAGCTGCGCGGCAGCTCGAAGAGGCGGCGGCGCTCGGCGTACGAGACGGCCGCGTCCGGGTTGGGGTCGAGGAAGATGTGCCGGTGGTCGAAGGCGGCGACCAGGCGGATGTGCTCGCTGAGCAGCATGCCGTTGCCGAAGACGTCACCGGACATGTCGCCGATGCCGACGACGGTGAAGTCCTCGGACTGGGTGTCGTGGCCGAGCTCGCGGAAGTTGCGCTTGACCGACTCCCAGGCGCCGCGGGCGGTGATGCCCATGCCCTTGTGGTCGTAGCCGGCCGAACCGCCGGAGGCGAACGCGTCGCCCAGCCAGAAGCCGTACGACTCGGCGACGCCGTTGGCGATGTCGGAGAAGGTCGCGGTGCCCTTGTCCGCGGCGACGACCAGGTAGGTGTCGTCCTCGTCGTGGCGGACCACGTCCGCCGGGTGGACGACCTCGCCGCCCTTGAGGTTGTCGGTGATGTCCAGCAGCGCCGAGATGAAGGTCTTGTAGGAGGAGATGCCCTCGGCCAGCCAGGCGTCCCGGTCCACCGACGGGTCCGGCAGCTGCTTGGCGACGAAGCCGCCCTTGGCGCCGACCGGCACGATGACGGTGTTCTTCACCATCTGCGCCTTGACCAGGCCCAGGATCTCGGTGCGGAAGTCCTCACGCCGGTCGGACCAGCGCAGACCGCCGCGGGCGACCTTGCCGAAGCGCAGGTGCACGCCCTCGACCTGCGGCGAGTACACCCAGATCTCGAACGCGGGGCGCGGGGCCGGCAGGTCCGGGATGGCCTTCGGGTCGAACTTCATCGACACGTAGGAGTGCCAGGCGCCCGCTTCTCCGGTGTGCTGGAAGAAGTTGGTGCGCAGGGTGGCCTTGATGAGGTGCAGGAAGGAGCGCAGGATGCGGTCCTCGTCGAGCGAGGCGACCTCGTCCAGCGCGCCGGACAGCTCCTCCAGGATGGCGTCGGTCAGCTCGGCCGCGCCCAGCTGGTGGCTGGGGCTCAGCCGGGCCTCGAAGAGGTTGACCAGCAGCCGGGTGCTGTGGGTGTTGTTGCGGAGCGCGTCCTCCATGTAGTCCTGGGAGAACGTCGAGCCCGCCTGGCGCAGGTACTTGGCGTACGCGCGCAGCATCATCGCCTGGCGCCAGGTCAGCCCGGCGGTCAGCACCAGCTCGTTGAAGCCGTCGTTCTCGGCCTTGCCGGTCCAGGTGGCGGCGAAGGTCTCCTGGAAGCGGTCGCGCGCCTCGTCGGTCAGCTCGACGGCCTCGCGCAGCCGCAGGCCGAAGTCGTAGACCCAGGCGGTGGTCTGGTCCGAGCGGGTCAGCGCGTAGGGGTGCTCGTCGAGCACCTCGACGCCCAGGCGCTGCAGGACCGGCAGGACCTCGGTCAGCGAGATCGGGCCGCCGACCCGGTAGATCTTGAAGCGGCGCTCGTCGTCGCCCGCGCCGACCGGCTGGTACAGGTTGAGGCGGAAGTCGCCCTCGCCGTGCAGCGACTCGATCTGCTTGAGGTCGGCGACGGCGGTGCGCGCGGTGAAGTCGGCGCGGTAGCCGTCGGGGAAGGCGTTGGCGTACTTGCGGGACAGCTCGGCGGCCCGCTCCTCGCCCAGCTCCAGGTGCAGCTGGTCGTTGAAGCCGTCCATCCAGAACCGGGCGGCCTCGGCGAGCTTGCCCTCGATCCGCTCGATCTCGGCGTCGGTCAGGTGCGGCAGCTCGCTGCCGGGGGTGACCCGGACGACGAAGTGCAGCCGGGTCAGCACGGACTCCGTCGACCAGACCGTGTAGTCGATCGAGGCGCCGTTGAGCTCCTGCACCAGGATGTCCATCAGGCGCAGCCGGATGCGGGTGGTGTAGCGGTCGCGCGGCAGGTACACCAGCGCGGAGAAGTAGCGCCCGTACTCGTCCTGGCGCAGGAAGAGCCGCAGCCGGCGGCGCTCCTGGAGGTAGAGCACGCTGGTGGCGATCTGGAGCAGTTCCTCGGCCGGGGTCTGGAAGATCTCGTCCCGGGGGAAGGTCTCCAGAATCTGCACCAGGTCGCGGCCGTCGTGGCTCTCGGTGGAGAAGCCGGAGCTGAGGACGACGTCCTGGACCTTGCGGCGGACCACCGGGATGCGGCTGACCGACTCGGTGTAGGCGGCGGCCGAGAACAGGCCGAGGAAGCGGCGCTCGCCGACGACCTCGCCGTTGGCGTCGAACTTCTTCACGCCGACGTAGTCGAGGTAGGCCGGGCGGTGCACGGTGGAGCGGCTGTTGGCCTTGGTGAGGACGAGCAGCTTCTTCTCGTGGGCCTTGGCGCGCACCGGCGCGGAGAGCCGGCCGAAGGCCTCGCTGACCGGGTGGTGGTCGTCGTCGTGGCTGAGCGGGTCGGAGCGCAGGATGCCGAGGCCGGTGCCGGCGACGGCCTTCAGGACCTCCTCGCCCTCGTGCTCCACCAGGTCGTACTCGCGGTAGCCGAGGAAGGTGAAGTGGTCGTCGGCCAGCCAGCGCATCAGCTCCCAGGCCTCGCCGACCTCCTGCTCGGGCAGGTGGGCCGGGGGCTCCTCGGCGAGCTCGTCGGCGAGCCGCAGCGCGGACTCGCGCATCTTCGTCCAGTCCTCGACGACCTCGCGGACGTCGCCCAGGACCCGGCGCAGGTCGGCCTCGATCGCGCGGAGGTCCTCGCGGTCGGTCTCGCGGTCGACCTCGATGTGCATCCAGGACTCGACGACGGCGTCGGCGGGCCACTCGGCGCCGGCGGCCTGGCTGCGGGCGCAGGCGTCGATGTCCAGGATCTCCAGCAGCTTGCCGGTGATGTCACGGCGGACCACCAGCTGGGGGTGGATCACGATGTGGATCGCCCGGTCCTGGCGGGACAGCTCGTTGGTGACCGAGTCGACCAGGAAGGGCATGTCGTCCGTGACGACCTCGACCACGGTGTGGCCGCAGGACCAGCCGTTCTCCTCCACCGACGGGGTGTGCACGCGGACCTCGGCGGTGCCCTGCGGGCGCTTGAGGCCGAGGCGGTAGTGGGAGGCGGCCGCGCCGTACACGTCGACCGGGTCGCGGTCGACCAGGTCCTCGGGCGCGGTGTGGAGGTAGTAGTGGTGCAGGTACGCGGTCAGAGCGCCGTTGCTCAGACCCTCCCCCGGCGCCGCTCCCCCCACCTGGCTGTTCTCAGCGGCTGCTGCTGCCTTCGTGAGCAGTTCGGCCTTGGCTGCGTCCAGCTTGGTCTGCATGACTTCTTGGCTCCTGTCGCGCGCCGTTGCGTGACTCGGTGGTGTGTGGTCTCACCGCCGGGTCCACCGCAATCCTGCCGCACCAACCGGCTGAAAGGTCTCCATGGCGCGCATGAAACACCTCCGCAGCGGGTAGGACGAGACGTTCGGCCTGCAGCCACCCGACGACGCCAGCCAGCCTAACGGGCCGATTCGAAGGTGTCAGGGGACAGGGAGGCGCAATCCTGCAGGAAGATCCCGCCGTCCTGGACACCATGTCCAATCCGACCCGCTGTGTTCGCCATCAGCCCATATGCGGGTGAACATACGTGGTCGGCGGGACGAAGGTCTCCTTGATCGACCGCGCCGAGGTCCAGCGCAGCAGGTTCTGGGCGGCGCCGGCCTTGTCGTTGGTGCCGGAGGCCCGGCCGCCGCCGAACGGCTGCTGGCCGACCACCGCGCCGGTCGGCTTGTCGTTGATGTAGAAGTTGCCCGCCGCGAAGCGCAGCTCCTCCACCGCCTGTGCGATGGCGTAGCGGTCCTGCGCGATCACCGCACCGGTGAGGCCGTACGGCGCGCCCGAGTCCACCCGTCGCAGGACGTCTTCCCAGCGGGAGTCCTCGTAGACGTGGACGGCCAGGATCGGACCGAAGTACTCGGTGCGGAAGATCTCGCCCCGGTGGTCGGAGGAGACCAGCACGGTGGGGCGGACGAACCAGCCGATCGCGTCGTCGTACTGCCCGCCGGCCGCCAGCTCCACCGTCGGGTCGGCCTTGGCCCGGTCGATCGCGTCGCGGTTCTTCTCGAAGGCGCGCCGGTCGATCAGCGCGCCCATGAAGTTGGACAGGTCGGTGACGTCGCCGACGGCCAGCGCGTCCACCTCGGCCAGGAACTCGTCCTTGATCGTCTGCCAGAGGCTGCGCGGCAGGTAGGCCCGGGAGAGCGCCGAGCACTTCTGGCCCTGGTACTCGAAGGCGCCGCGGATCAGCGCGGTCCGCACGATCGCCGGGTCGGCCGAGCGGTGGGCGAGCAGGAAGTCCTTGCCGCCGGTCTCGCCGACGATCCGCGGGTACGTCCGGTAGCCGCCGATGTTGGCGCCGACGGTCTGCCAGAGCGACTGGAAGGTGGCGGTGGAGCCGGTGAAGTGCAGCCCGGCGAGGGCGGGGTCGGTGAGTGCCACCTGGGAGAGCTGCTGCCCGTCGCCGGTCACCATGTTGATCACCCCGGGCGGCAGGCCGGCGGCCTCCAGCAGGCGCATCAGGTAGTACGCGGCCAGGGTCTGGGTGGGCGCCGGCTTCCAGACCACGGTGTTGCCCATCAGGGCCGGCGCGGTCGGCAGGTTGCCCGCGATCGCGGTGAAGTTGAACGGGGTGACCGCGTAGACGAAGCCCTCCAGCGGGCGGTGGTCGGTGCGGTTCCACACCCCGGGCGAGGAGATCGGCTGGTCGGCCAGGATCTCGCGGGCGAACCGCACGTTGAACCGCCAGAAGTCGATCAGCTCGCAGGCGGAGTCGATCTCGGCCTGCTGGACCGTCTTGGACTGGCCCAGCATGGTGGCCGCGTTGAGGGTCTCCCGCCAGGGGCCGGCCAGCAGGTCGGCGGCGCGCAGGAAGACCGCCGCCCGGTCGTCGAAGGACAGCCCGCGCCACTCGCGCCCGGCCGCCAGCGCCGCGTCCACCGCGGCCCGGGCGTCCTCCCGGGTGGCGTTGCCCAGCACCCCCAGCTTCGCCGCGTGGTGGTGCGGCTGGACGACCTCGATCCGCTCGCCGCCGCCAAACCGCTGCTCGCCGGCGATGGTCATCGGCAGCGGGATCTGCTCGGCGGCCAGCTCGTCCAGCCGGCGCACCAGCCCGGCCCGCTCCGGGCTGCCGGGCGCGTACCCGTGCACCGGCTCGTTGCCCGGGGTCGGGACCTGGGTGACTGCGTCGATGGGCATGGCGGCTCCGCTCGTCGTCCTGATGGCCTGGCGTCAATCCAGACTGACGAGCGGAGGGCCGGTTCGCCCGCTCGGACACGCCACCGGTGGACGTGGTTCGCGCCACGTCCGGGCGCCGGGCCACCGGACGCCGGGCTACCGGGCCGGACTCAGCCCACCAGGCTCGCGGCCAGCTCGACGGCCTCGGCCAGGCTGTCCACCACCGGGACGCCCACCGGCTCCAGCTTCGCCCGGGTGTGCGAGCCACCTGTGTACAGCACCGCGTGCGCACCCGCGCTCAGCGCCGCCAGCGCGTCGTCCGCGGCGTCGCCGATCAGCACCGTGCGGGCCGGGTCCACCTGTTCCCCGAGCGCGGCCAGGTGCCTGGCCAGGTGCTCCGCCTTCTGGCCGCCGGCGGGCCCGCTGCGGCCGTCCACCCGGAGGAAGTGACCGGTCAGGCCGAAGCCGTCGACCACCGGCAGCAGCTTGTGGTGCTCGTACATCGACAGCAGGGACTGGCTGTGCCCGGCCTCCCCCCAGCCGCTCAGCAGCTCCAGCACGCCCTCGGTCAGCCCGCACGCCACGCTCAGCTCCAGATAGCGGTCGTGGAAGACGTCGTCGAGCCGCAGCCACTCGGCGTCGGAGGGCATCCGGCCGAGCAGCCGCTGGTAGAAGCGGGGAATCGGGATCTCGTACTGCTCGCGGTACTCCTGCATGGTCATCGGGCCGATGCCGATGGTCGCGAACGCGGCGTTGCTCGCGCCGAGCACCGCCTCCATGTCGTGGAAGAGCGTGCCGTTCCAGTCCCAGACGATATGAGTGCGCACGCAGGGAACGGTAACCCCGGTCACCGACGAAGCGGTACGACGGGGTGGCCGGGGCCCGGCGGGCGGGCGGCGCGAGGCGGGCCGCTCAGGCCGCCCCGGGCCGGGCTCAGGGCAGCAGAGCGGCGATCTCCTGGGTGGCGAACCAGAGCAGCTCGTGGTCCTCGGCGCCGTCCACGGTGAACTGGGCGTCCTGATCGCCCTCGTCGGCCGCGGCGACGGCCGCGACCGCCGCCTCGACGTCCGCGACCACCTCCTGGTCGGCCACGTCCGCGTGCACCGCGGCCGCCTTCGCCAGCCGCACCGGCCCGGCCAGCACCACCCGGCCCAGCGAGGCCTGGTCCTGGTACTCGTCGCCGGGGAACGGCCGCACCGCGGAGTCGGCGACGTCCAGCGCCACCACCACCCGGCGGCGCGGCGCCTGCGGGTCGGCGGCCAGCAGCCGCAGCGAGGACTGCGCGGCCCGGTTCAGCGCCGCGTACTCCAGCTCTTCGAGGTCGTCACTGACGTACCACTCGCGCAGCGCGGGGGTCACGGCGTACGCCGCGGACTGCTCCAGGGCGCCGCCCGGGTGCGCCGCTGCCAGGCCGGTCAGGGTGGTGGGCACGTACACGCGCATCGGTGGCACTCTCCGGTTCGTCCAGCGGCACAGCTTCCAGCGCCCCAAGAATAAGCGCCGGGGTGGCATCCGTGATCACGCGCTCACTCCCGCCCGCACCGCCGGCTCCCGGCGACGGCGCCGCGCACCACCGGTGCCGCCGGGAACCGGGCCGGCCGGCGGCCCTGCGGCGTGCCGGACACGGCCGCCGACCACCCGGGGCGCCGACCGGATCACCGCACGCGAGGGGACCGGGCGCCCCCGGCGGCCGGGCACGCCCTCGACCCGAGCACGCGCCCCCGGCCGCCACGACCCGCCGCACGCGCTGCCCCCACCGGCGACCGCCCGCGCGGGCGGATCACCGCACGCCGTCCAGGGCCGCCCGGCTGGTCCGCAGCGCGCTCTCCAGCACCGCTCCGCGGCGGGCCGGGTCCATCATGTTCGGGCCCATCACCGTCAGGTCCGCCAGGGTCGGCGCGAGCAGGTGCACCCGGACGCCGCTCGCCCGCAGCAGCCGGGTCTCCCGCATCAGCTGCCTGGTCACCGCCCGGCGGTAGCGGCCGACCAGCTGGGCGAGCACCCCGCGCGGGCGGTCCCGGGCGCGCCACTCGCGCAGCGCCACCACGGTGCCGCGACCGGGCTCGGCGCGCCCGCGCGGGTGCAGCCGCAGCGCCATCGGGGCGAGCACGAACACCTCGTCCAGACCGCGGCCGAGCATCAGATCGGCGTTGGTGGCCGACCAGCAGCCGCCGTCCACGTACGCCGAGCCGTTCACCCGGACCGGGGCGAACCAGCCGGGGATCGCGCAGGAGGCCATCACCGCGTCGGCGACGGCGGCGGCCGGCGCGCCCGGATCGCCGAAGACCACCCGGCGGCCGCCGCGATAGTCCACCGCCGCCACCCGCAGCGGCGAGCCGGCCGGCCAGCCGTCCCCGCCCAGCAGACCGCGCACCAGCTCGCCGACGGGCTCCAGCGAGCCGCGGCCGTGCGGCGCCATCGCCGACACCATGGTCAGCAGCGGGTACTCGCGCGGGTGGCGGACGGCGTCCCGCAGCAGGCCCGGCGAGCCGATGCCGGCGCGCGGGCGCGGGGGCAGCGCCCCGCCGACCGCGGTCTCGTAGTCGAAGGCCACCCCGGCCAGCGGGCCGTCCGGAATCGGCAGACCGCGCTGGTGGTCGCGGAGCTCGCCGGTACCGACCCCACCGGCCAGCATCGCGGCGAGGATCGCGCCCGCCGACGTCCCGAGCACCACCTCGGCGCCGCCCGGCCGCCAGCCGACCGCCTCCTCGACGGCGCAGAGCGCGCCGACCGTCCACGCCGCGCCCAGCATCCCGCCACCGCCCAGCACCAGGCCGCGCCGGGGCCGGCCGTCGGCGGGCGGCGCCGACGACGACGCCCGTGTCTGCGCTACCCATGTCGTCATGCCGGCCGCCTGTCCTCGTCGGGGCGCTGTCGTGGTCCGTCCTCCACGGTTCCCGGACCGGCTCCGATCGTGCGCGCCCAGGGCCGGGCGGCGCAACGTCGCGCCCGGCGGGCGCGCCGCCCGTCCCGACGGTCCGGGGTGTCCCCTTTCGGGCCTTCCCGCTGGCCCCGGTACGTCAACCGGGCGCCCTCCCGACGGGCCCGGCGGCCCTTGCGGCACCGGGTCTTTCACCCGGATAGGTGAGACCGCGGGCGGGCCCGCCGGATGCGCCGAACCCGCTTGCCGCCCCGTGCGGCACCGGGCTACCAAGGACCCGTCCGTACCCGCACCAACTGCCCGGGAGGGCCCCATGACCACCAGCCCGGTCCCCGCCGCCGCCCAGCCCGCCCCCCGACCCGCCGGGCCGGCCGCCGTACCGCCCGGCGGCCACGGTGGCCGGCCCGTCCGCCCCTCGGCCCACCCGCACCGGCCGCACCACCCCACCGCCCGGACCGGCCACCACCCCTACGACGGCCGGCGACCGCGCCGGCCCCGGACCGCCTGCGCCGCCCCCGCCGCCCCGGGCCCCCACACCGGGCTGAGCACACGGTTCGCCCACCAGCTGGTCGAGGTGCTCACTGGCGCCCGGCCGTCCGGCCAGCTGATGCGGCACACCAGCCTGGACGGCTACGGCCAGCTCGCCTCGCTCGTCCGGATCGGCATCCTGCGGCGCGGCGGCGCCGCCGACCGGCCCCGGCTCGGGCCGGTGCACAACCGGTCGCCCTCGCCCGACGCGATCGAGGCCTGCGTCCGGGTCGACCTCGGCAGCCGGCACCACATGGTGGCGTTCCGGCTGGAGCAGCGCGGGGCGGCCGGGCAGTGGCAGTGCACCGCCGTGGAGGCCCGGTGAACCCGCCCGGCGCGACCGTCCTGTCGCACCGCCCCCGGTCCCGGACGGGCGCCGCACCGGGCCGCGGCGGCCGGCCCGCACCAGGTGCCCCCGGCGGCTTCCGCGACGGCGCCACGCGGCCCGCACGGGCCGCGTGGACCCCGCGGTCCGACCCCGCCCCACGGTCCGACCGGCCCGCCGACGCCGTGGGCACCGGCAGCGGCACCGGCGCAATCCCGCAGGGCGCCACCCCCCTGCGGGAGTGGCGCCCTGCGTGGCGGCGGACCGGGCGGACCGGCCCCGCCTCAGCTCTTGCGACGGCGGCCCTTGGCCGACTTGGCGGCCTTGCGGCGCTCGGCGCGGGTCAGCCCGTCGCCCTCGTCCTCCGGCGCGAGGTCCTCGAAGTCACCCTCGACGACACCGCCACCGACCTCGTCCGAGGGGGCCGTGTAGTGCAGCCGCTGCGGCTTGGGGGCCTCCAGGCCCTTGGCCTTGATCTCCGGACGGGCGGCGTCCTTCTCCAGCTTGTCGAGCAGCACCTCGGCGTCCTCGACCGGCACCTCCTCGACCTGCTGCTCGACCTGGACCTCCAGGTTGAACAGGTAGCCGACGGACTCCTCCTTGATGCCCTCCATCATGGCGGTGAACATGTCGAAGCCCTCGCGCTGGTACTCGACCAGCGGGTCGCGCTGCGCCATGGCCCGCAGGCCGATGCCCTCCTGGAGGTAGTCCATCTCGTAGAGGTGCTCGCGCCAGCGGCGGTCCAGCACCGAGAGGACGACCCGGCGCTCCAGCTCGCGCATGATCTCCGCGCCGAGCTGGTCCTCGCGGGCGCCGTACTGCCCCTGGATGTCCTCCTGGATGACCTTGGTGAGGAACTCCGGGGTGAGTCCGGCCGTGCCGCCGGCGTCCTCCTCCAGCTGCTCCAGGTCCAGGGTGACGGGGTAGAGCTGCTTCAGCGCCGTCCAGAGCTTGTCGAGGTCCCAGTCGTCCTCGTAGCCCTCGCCGGTGGCCGCCTTGACGTACGCCTCGACGGTGTCGTCCATGAAGTGGCCGACCTGCTCCTGCAGGTCCTCGCCCTCCAGGACCCGGCGGCGCTCGCCGTAGATGACCTCGCGCTGGCGGTTCAGCACCTCGTCGTACTTGAGGACGTTCTTGCGGATCTCGAAGTTCTGCTGCTCGACCTGGGTCTGCGCCGAGGCGATGGCGCGGGTGACCATCTTGGACTCGATCGGCACGTCCTCGGGCACGTTGGCCATCGAGAGCACGCGCTCGACCATGCCGGCCTTGAACAGGCGCATCAGGTCGTCGCCGAGCGACAGGTAGAAGCGGGACTCGCCCGGGTCGCCCTGACGGCCGGAACGGCCGCGCAGCTGGTTGTCGATCCGGCGGGACTCGTGCCGCTCGGTGCCGAGGACGTAGAGGCCACCGGCCGCCTTGACCTCGTCCTGCTCCGCCTTCACGGACGCCTTGGCCTTCTCCAGCGCGGCCGGGAACGCCTCCTCGTACTCCTCCGGGGTGTCCACCGGGGTGATGCCGCGCTGGGCCAGCTCGGCCGCGGCGAGGTGGTCGGAGTTGCCGCCGAGCATGATGTCGGTGCCACGGCCGGCCATGTTGGTGGCGACGGTCACGGCGCCCTTGCGGCCCGCCTGCGCGACGATCTGCGCCTCGCGCTCGTGGTGCTTGGCGTTCAGCACCTCGTGCGGGATGCCGCGCTTGCGCAGCTCCTGCGACAGGTACTCGGACTTCTCCACCGACACGGTGCCGACCAGCACCGGCTGGCCCTTCTCGTGCTTCTCGGCGATGTCCTCGACCACGGCGGCGAACTTGGCCGGCTCCGACTTGTAGATCAGGTCGGGCTGGTCGATGCGCAGCGGGTCCCGGTTGGTCGGAATGGGCACCACGCCGAGCTTGTAGATCTGGTGGAACTCGGCGGCCTCGGTGGTACCGGTACCGGTCATTCCGGAAAGCTTGTCGTACAGGCGGAAGAAGTTCTGCAGGGTGATGGTGGCCAGCGTCTGGTTCTCGTTCTGGACCTCCACCCCCTCCTTCGCCTCGATCGCCTGGTGCATGCCCTCGTTGTAGCGGCGCCCGGCCAGGATGCGGCCGGTGTGCTCGTCGACGATCATGACCTCGCCGTTCATCACGACGTAGTCCTTGTCCCGCTTGTACAGCTCCTTGGCCTTGATGGCGTTGTTCAGGAAGCCGACCAGCGGGGTGTTCACCGACTCGTAGAGGTTGTCGATGCCGAGGTAGTCCTCGACCCGGGTGACACCCTCCTCCAGCACGCCGACGGTGCGCTTCTTCTCGTCGACCTCGTAGTCGCGCTCGATCTTCAGGCGCTGCACCAGCTTGGCGAAGTCGGCGTACCACTTGGTCGCCTGGTCCGCCGGGCCGGAGATGATCAGCGGGGTACGGGCCTCGTCGATGAGGATCGAGTCGACCTCGTCGACCACCGCGAAGTTGTGGCCGCGCTGGACGAGTTCGTCCTTCGACCAGGCCATGTTGTCGCGCAGGTAGTCGAAGCCGAACTCGTTGTTGGTGCCGTACGTGATGTCCATCGCGTACTGGCGCTTGCGCTCGGCGGGCGTCATGTTGCCCAGGATCACGCCGACTTCGAGGCCGAGGAAGCGGTGCACCCGGCCCATCCACTCCGAGTCGCGCTCGGCGAGGTAGTCGTTGACCGTGATCAGGTGGACGCCCTTGCCGGTCAGTGCGTTGAGGTAGGTGGGCAGGGTGCCGACCAGGGTCTTGCCCTCACCGGTGCGCATCTCGGCGACGTAGCCGAAGTGCAGCGCGGCGCCGCCCATGATCTGGACGTCGTAGTGCCGCTGCCCGAGCACTCGCCGGGCGGCCTCGCGGACGGTCGCGAACGCCTCGGGGAGGATGTCGTCCAGGGACTCACCGTCCGCGATCCGCTGCTTGTACTCGTCGGTCAGCGCGCGCAGCTCGGCGTCGGTGAGGTTGACGAAGTCCTCTTCGATGGAGTTGACCTGGGCAGCAATCCGCTGCAGCTTGCGAAGGATCTTGCCTTCGCCGGCGCGCAGGATCTTGTCGAAGACGGACACTTGAGCGGGCTCCTTGCCTGTATTGGCACTGGACGACTGCACGACGGGTTTACCCCACCGCACGGGCCATCGTATGCGAGGAGTCCAACACCCCGGGAGGTGCGTCAGCACGCTATTCCCGTGTCACCCGTGCGGGCACATGGCCCGATAGCATCGCCCACCGGGGCAAAACGGTCAGCTGCCCGGGCGGTTGAGCGGTCGAGCCGGTTATTCGGATGCCCGCTTTCCTTTCTGCACGGAATAATCCGTTCATGGCAGAGCACACCGAGCCCACCGCGCCCGACTCCGTTCCGGGCCTCCTGGTCACCGAGCGGCTGTTCCTGCGACCGCCCCGGGAATCCGACCTGGACGCGATCTTCGAGGCCTGCCAGGACCCGGAGATCCAGCGCTGGACGGTCGTTCCCAGCCCGTACCGCCGCGAGGACGCGGAGTACTTCGTCAACGACCTGGCCGTGAACGGCCGTCGCACCGGCGAGAACCTCGTCTGGTGCGTGGTCGAGCGCGCCGGTGGCGCCCTGGTCGGCGCCCAGGGGCTGGTCCGCGTCCCGGGCAGGCCGGGGACCGCCGAGGTCGGCTGGTGGGCCACCCGGGAGCACCGCGGCCGCGGGTACACCGTCGAGGCCGCCCGCGCGGTCGCCCACCACGCGATCACCGAGCTGGGCCTGCGCCGGCTGGAGTGGACGGCGTACGTGGGCAACGAGGGCTCCCGCGCGGTCGCCGAGAAGGTCGGCTTCCGCTTCGAGGGCACCCTGCGCTCGTACGCCGAGCAGCGCGGCGAGTTCCGCGACTCCTGGGTCGGCGGGCTGCTCGCCACCGACCTCGCCACCGACCTCGCGGACTGAGCGGCCCCGTACCCCGACTCCGTACCCCGGCTCCGAGGCCCCGCCCCGCCGCCACACCCCGCCGGCGGCCGCCGACCACGCCCCGGCACCCGGTCCTTCCGGGCCGGGGCGTTGTCGGTGCCGCGGTCTACGCTCGCCGACATGACCGTCATGACTCCCGCCACGACCCTCGGCGCCGACGAGGCCCGCCGGATCGCCCTGCGCGCACAGGGCCTGCTCGGCGCGCCGGACCGCCGGGGCGGCGTCCGCGGAGTGCTGCGCCACCTCGGCGCCGTCCAGCTCGACACCATCTCGGTGCTGGCCCGCTCGCACGAGCTGGTCCCGTACGCCCGGCTCGGCGCCGTCGGCCGGCCCGCCGTCGACGCGGCCTACTGGGCGTCGGGAGCGAGCTTCGAGTACTGGTCGCACGCGGCCTGCATCCTGCCGATCGAGGAGTGGCCGCTCTTCGCGTTCCGCCGCCGGCGCTACCGCGAGCGCGCCCACGTCTGGGGCATGCAGGTGGACGCCGCCACCTACCGCGCCGTCCTGGCCAAGCTGCGCGACGAGGGGCCGCTCACCTCGACCGAGCTGGGCGGCGCCAAGAAGACGGCCGACTGGTGGGACTGGTCCGACACCAAGATCGCGGTGGAGCGGGCCCTGGCCTTCGGGGACGTGGTCTGCACCGAGCGCCGGAGCTGGAAGCGGGTCTACGCGCTGGCCGAACAGGCCATCCCCACCGAGCTGTTCGAGGCGGAGCCGACCGACGAGGACTGCCTGCGCACCCTGGTCGCCCAGGCCGGCGCCGCGCTCGGCGTGGCCACCCGGGCCGATCTGCTCGACTACCACCGCCTGAAGGCCGAGCAGCTGGACGCGGTGCTCGCCGACTCCGGCCTGGTCCCGGTGCGGGTCGCGGGCTGGGGCCCGGCCGGCGCCCCCGCCGCGGCCTGGGCCGATCCGGCCGCACTCGCCACCGCCCCGCGCGGCCGGCACCGCACCACGCTGCTCTCGCCGTTCGACTCGCTGATCTGGGACCGCTCGCGCACCGAGCGGATCTTCGGCATGACGCACCGGCTGGAGGCCTACACCCCCAAGCACAAGCGGGTGCACGGCTACTTCGCGATGCCGCTGCTGGCCGGCGGGCAGCTGGTCGGCCGGGTCGATCCGGCCCGGGCGGGCGGCACCCTGGTGGCCCGTCAGGTCTCGCTGGACTCCGCGCGGCACGTCGGGGCGCTGGCGACCGCGCTGCGCGAGGCGGCCGCATGGGTGGGCTGCGACAGCGTCCGGGTGGAGGCGCTGCACGACGAGGCGATGCGCCCGGCGCTGGAGAAGCTGCTCGCCGACTGAGCCGGCACCGGGCCCGCGACGGGCTCCGCCGTCACCCTATTTCGAGGATCTTCTCCCGCATCGCGTAGACCACGGCCTCCATCCGGGAGTGCAGCTGGAGCTTCTCCAGGATGTTGCGCACGTGGTTCTTCACGGTGTTCTCGCTGATGAACAGCTCCTTGGCGATCTCCCGGTTGTTCATCCCGGTCGCCACCAGCTTCAGCACTTCCAACTCCCGGTCGGTCAACCGGGGTGCGGGCACGAGGTCCCGGTCGTCGGAGCGGCGCTGGATCATCGACTTGAACTCGGTGAGCAGCTTGGAGGCCATCGACGGGCTGATCTGCGACTGGCCGTCGGCGACCGCCCGGATCGCGGTGGCCACCTCGTCGGTGGAGATCTCCTTGAGCAGGTACCCGGTGGCACCCGCCTTGATCGCCTCGTAGAGGTCGGCTTCCTCGTCGCTTATCGTCAGCATGATGATCTTGGTGCTGGGGGCCACGTCCTTGATCGCGGTGCAGGCCTCGATCCCGCTGCGACGGGGCATCCGAACATCCATCAGAATGATGTCGGGCAGCAGGTCGGCGGCCTTGAGCACGGCCTCCGCGCCGTCCCCCGCCTCACCGACGACGGTGATGTCCTCCTCCTCGGCGAGCACGATCTCCAGGCCGCGGCGGAACAGCGCGTGGTCGTCCACCACCAGGACGCGGATCGGCTCCCTCCGGCGCGGGGCGTAGTCGAGGTCCTCCCCCGACCCTCGCGCCACCCCCCCGACCGGCCCCGCACCGGGCCCCAGCCCGAAGTGATCCCCCATCCGCTCCTCCCCCGTCGCCGGTCGTCGTTCGCCAATCATTCCACGCCGCAGGCGTCCTCCGATCACCCTCCGATGCCGATTCCCTCGCACCGGGTGACCTCCCGGCGCCCGGAATCGGCCGGTCACCGGCCCGGACCGGCCCGGCACCCGCTCCGGAGCAGCCCCGAACGCCACGGAACACCCCCGAACGCGCCCGGAACGCCCCCCGAACGCCGGTGACCCCGGCGGCAGCGCCACCGGGGTCACCACTCCCACACCGCTCGGACGGTCAGTCCTCGTCGTCGGCGCCGCCGATGGCGCCGCCGGCACCGCCACCCGGCCCGGTCGTTCCGTCGGCCTTCAGGTGGATGACTCCGTAGTGGTAACCGTGCCGGCGGTAGACGACGCTCGGCAGGCCGCTGTCCTTCTCCACGAACAGGTAGAAGTCGTGGCCGACCAGTTCCATCTCGTAGAGCGCCTGGTCCAGCGCCATGGGGGCGGCCGGGTGGGTCTTCTCCCGGACCACCAGCGGGCCTTCGCCCTCCACTTCCAGGGATCCCATCATGGTCTTGCGGACGGCCCCGTTGGTCTCGCTCTCCGGCTTGGTCGTCTCGGGCAGCGCGGCCAGGGCCGCGGTCGCCTCGGCGACGCTGATGGGAGTACGGCCGTTGCCGCCCTTGTGCACCCGGCGCCGGTCCGCGGACTTGCGCAGCTGCGCGTCGAGCTTCGCCGAAGCCAGGTCGAGCGCCGCGTACGGGTCGCCGGCGGCGGCCTCGGCCCGGATCACCGGACCGCGGGTACGGAGAGTGATCTCCACCCGCTCGGACCGGTCGGCCTGACGCGGGTTGTGCTCCTTGGACACCTCGACGTCGAGGCTGATCACCTTGCCGTCGAACTTCTGGACCTTCTCCAGCTTCTCGGCCACGTGCTCGCGGAACCTCTTGGGCACCTCGGTCTTGCGGCCCTTGACGACGATGTCCACGCAGAACTCCGATCCCTCGTGCTGACGCCGATCCGGGTGCTACCGGATCGGGCTGAGACCCAGCCGGACCAGCCAATTCGCTGCTGACCCTCCACCTCCGCCGCGAGCGACGAAAGCGACTGGCCCTCACCTCACTTCCTCCCCACCAGGGACGGTTGAAACCCCCTGGAGCCTCATCGAACACCTCACACGGGGTTTTCGCCTCCCCAAACGGGAATACGGGTACGACCCGAGGCGGTGGGCTGGCGGTCAAGCTGTTGCACCCTGTCTACCCTCTTGCGAGTGAAGCATGGGTAAATACCTGGACAACACCCCCCGTACGGCGCATCCTGTGCTCACTCTCCGTGCCTGCCGCCGCCAGGAGCAGCCGTGCCGCCCACCGCCGTCCCCACCCGTCCACGGTCCGCCCAAGGGCCGTTCGGCCACGCACTGGCCGGTCTGCTGGAGGTGCTGCTGCCCGCCCGCTGCGCCGGCTGCGGCGCCGACCGCACCCAGCTCTGCCCGGCCTGCCGGCACGCCCTGGCCGCCGCCCGGCCCGGCCCCACCGCGCTGCCCTGGGTGCACGCCGCCGCCCCGTACGCCGGACCGGTCCGGCAGCTGCTGCTCGCCCACAAGGAGCGCGGCGCGCTGCACCTCGCCGGGCCGCTCGGCGAAGCACTCGCCCGGGCCGTGCGCTCCTCGCTCGGGCCGCGCGCGGGGCTGAGCCCGCTGCTGCTGGTCCCGATGCCCTCGGCCCGTTCCGCCGTCCGCGCCCGCGGGCACGATCCGACGCTGCGGCTGGCCGGCGCGGCCGCCCGGTCACTGCGCCGGGCCGGAGTGGACGCCAGGGCGGCGGCCCTGCTGCGGCACACCCGGCCGGTCGCGGACCAGGCCGGCCTCACCGCCACCGAGCGCCGGCGCAACCTGCACGGCGCGCTCACCGTCCTGCCGCGGGCGGACCGCCGGCTGACCGGCCGCCGGCCGGTCCTGGTGGACGACCTGGTGACCACGGGGGCCAGCCTCGCCGAGGCCGCTCGGGCGCTGGCGTCGGCCGGGCTCCCGCCGAAGGCGGCCGCCACCGTCGCGGCCGCCGTCCCGCACCGGCCCGCCGGCCGGGCGTCCCACCCCTGCGGTGGGCCCCGCCCCCGGTAGCCCCGGACCAGCTCGGACGAAGCCGGGACCGAACCGCCCGCTCAGCCGGGACCGGACCGCCGGCTCAGCCGGGATAGACGAAGCCGGGACCGAACCGCCCGCTCAGCCGGGATAGATGAAGGAGGACGCCCGGAAGTTCAGGACGAGCTCACGCCACTGGCTGTTGACCAGCCGGTAGATCTTGCCGTCGGTGCCCTGCCGCGCGAGCACCGGCGGAGCCTGGTCCATGGTGTCGGCGGGCGCCTCCGAGGCCTGGGCCGAGGCCATCCCCTCGCCGCCCTGGGGCGGGGCCTCGCTGCTCTGCGAGCCGTCCGTACTGATGTAGTGCAGCTGCTGGAGGCGGCCCTTCTCCTTGCCCAGCACCAGCAGCTGGTCGGCCTCCGCCCAGGACACCGAGGAGACCTCGGTGATCGCGGGGGCCACCCGGCGCAGTCCGGTGATCCGCGCGGTCGGGGCGTCCTTGGTGCCGCCGTGCACCACCAGACCGAGCCAGAGCGACTGCGCCCCGCGCTGGTCCTTGAACACCAGGGCGATCCGGACGGCGTCCGAAGAGATCTTGAGGTCCTGCAGCACCTGCCCGTCGGGGCTGTCCACCGGCACCGGGACCGGGGGCTGGTTGCCGCGCACCATCACCACCCGCCGGTTCTGCGGGTCGCGGTCCACCACCCAGAGGTCGCCGCGGCCGTCCCAGCTGGGCGAGGTCAGGCCGTCCTCGTCCTTCTGCCCGGTGCGGACGGGGGTGGTGAGCACCGGCTCGGGCATGGCCTGCACGCCGTCCGCCAGCGGCACCGTGTAGAGCTGGTGGCCCCTGCCGCCGATCGCCGCGGCCCGCTCGCCGTCCCGGGCCACCGCGATCGTGCCGAGCGGGTCCCGGCCGGCCGGTTGCGGACGGCCCAGCGGGCCGCGCACCGGGCTGCCGTCGCCGGTCTCCTGAGCCTCGGTCAGGACGCCGTTGTCGGCCCGCTGGAAGAACTGCCGCTGGGAGCCGGCCCCGGTCAGCGCGCCCGGTCCGGTCTGCGGGAGGTCGCCGCGGGTCGCCTGGCAGCCGCTGTTGCGCGGGCCCTTCAGGTCCAGCCTGTCCACCTGCCCCTTGCCCTGGTCGGCGAGGGTGTAGAAGAGCTGAGTGGCCATCCGCTTGCAGAGCATCGCGCCGCCGAGGTCGACACCGGTGAGCACCACGTGGGCGGTGCGGGCCTCGTCGACGCTCACCCGCTCGACGGCGGTACCGGTCGGGAAGGCGCTCCGGGCCACCGGCGAGAGCCAGTCGGACGGCCCGGCGACCACGGCCCTGGCGGCCGAGGTCAGCGGGTCTATTCGGCGCCGCAGGTAGATCGGGTCGGCGATCAGCACGGCCGGGGAGCGCAGCGTCGCGGCCGCGGACGGGTCGTCGGCCGCGTAGAAGAAGCGGTCCACCTGGCGGTAACTGTTGCGGAAGTTGGTTTCGTTGATGAGCAGGCCGTCGGGCAGCGCGTCGATCCGCCACTCGCCGCTCTTCTTGTCCCGGACGAACGAGAACTGGAAGTCCACGTCCTTCTGGCCGTCCAGGAAGGTGTACGAGTGCTTGGCGTCCACCTCGGCCACCACCATGCCGGACACCGGGACGGCGAAGGAGGTGTCGGCCTCGGTCAGGGTCTGGACGGGCAGCGACGGGGTCGCGGAGAGCACCTGGATGCGCTCGTCCGGCTTCCACTTCGCCGCCGCCTCCTCGGTGAGGTACATCCGGGCGGTGTCGTAGCTCTCGTCCGCCGTGACGGCGTCCAGGAACCCGGCCAGCAGGTCGCGCGGCTTGGCGCCCTTGTCGGGCGCCTTCGGGAAGACCCTGACCTGCAGGTTCTTGTCCACCGAGTCCTGCGCCAGTTCGACCTTGCTGACGCCGCCGGAGTCCGGCATGGCCGCGCAGCCGCCGGCCAGCAGGGTGCCCAGCACCACGCCGGCCACCGCGGCCAGCCGCGGCTCAGTCCCGCTCGTCCCTCGCACGCTGCGACCCCTCCGTGTCCGTCCCGGCCGTGCCGTGCCCGGCCTCCGCCGGGCCCGGTTCCGCCGTCCGCTGTGCCACCGACGGCCAGCCGGGCGTCGGGTCCACCATCACCTGGGCTCCGGTGGCACCGTACCCGGCGCCGGCGGTCCGGACGTCCGAGGGGTCGGCCCGCGGGCCCTGGGGCAGCCGACTGGTGCCCAGGCCCGGGCCGATGCTCAGTACGCCGCCGAGGCCGCTGCCGAACCCACTGCCCCCGGAGCCCTCCGGGGTCTCCGGGACGGCCGGCTCGTCGGTGGCGGTCAGCGCGGTGGCGCCGCCCGGCCGGATCGCCCGGCGGTACGGCACGCCGTACGAGCCGAGGCCCCGGTTGTTGCGCGAGTCCTCCGGCTCCAGCCGGAACGGTGCCCGGTTGATGTCGCCGCCGCGGGTGCGCGGCAGGGTGAGCCGGAAGTGCGAGCCACCGCCGGGCTCGCCCCAGGCCTGCAGCCAGCCGCCGTGCAGGTGCGCGTCCTCGACCGCGATGGACAGCCCGAGGCCGGTGCCGCCGGTGGTCCGCACCCGGGACGGGTCGGCCCGCCAGAAGCGGTGGAAGACCCGGGACGCCTCGCCGGGCTTGAGCCCGATGCCGTAGTCGCGCACGCCGACCGCGACGGCGCCGTCCGCCGAGCCCAGCCGGACCACGACGTCCCGGCCCTCGCCGTGCTCCAGCGCGTTGACCACCAGGTTGCGCAGGATGCGCTCGATCCGGCGGGAGTCGACCTCCGCCAGCACCGGTTCGCCGTCGCCGCGGATCACCACGGCGCTGCCCTTGGCCTGGGCCAGCGGGTCGGCGGCCTCCACCACCCGGGTGACGATCTCGCGCAGGTCGACCGGCTCGGCGTCCAGGATCGCGGCGCCGGCGTCGAAGCGGCTGATCTCCAGCAGGTCGGCGAGCAGCGACTCGAAACGGTCCAGCTGGCCCTGGAGCAGCTCGGCCGAGCGGGCCGCCATCGGGTCCAGGTCCTCTCGGCTGTCGTAGATCAGGTCGGCGGCCATCCGGACGGTGGTCAGCGGGGTGCGCAGCTCGTGCGAGACGTCGGAGACGAACCGCCGCTGCACCCGGGAGAGCTCCTCCAGCTGGCGGATCTGCGCCTGCAGCGCGTTCGCCATCCGGTTGAAGGACTCGCCGAGGCGGGCGATGTCGTCCGTCCCGGTGACCTTCATCCGCTCTTCCAGGTGGCCCGCGGCCAGCCGCTCCGAGATCCCGGCGGCCATCCGGACCGGGGTGACCACCTGGCGCACCACCAGCCAGGCGATCCCGCCCATCAGGATCACCACGAAGACCCCGGCCGTGGCGAGGGTCCCGGTGACCAGGTCGAGGGTGTCCGTCTCCTGGCCGAAGGAGAAGATGTAGTACAGCTCGTAGGAGACGCCGTTGGGGCCGGTGAACTGCATGCCGATGGCCAGTCCGGGCTCGGTCCGCCCAGCGCCGTCCACGCGGTGGATCCGCGTCGGCTGGTCGAAGATCTGGCCGGGCTCCGCCGAGACCCTGGCCCGCAGCGTGTCGGGGATGCTGACCGGCGAGATGTCACCGGTGTAGCGCGGTCCGAGGCCGGCCGTCTCCGGCGAGACCGTCTTGCCGCCGCGCACCACCGCGATCACCGAGTAGACGTTCTGGCCGCTGGCCGCGAGGTCGCCGACCTGGTTGAGCAGCCAGGTACCGGTCTCCTCGACGGCCTGGTCGGCGGGTGCGCCGACCTTGAGCCGCAGGTCCTTGGCCTCGTCGATCTTCTTCTGCTCGGTCTGGAAGCCGGCCCGGGCCTGGCTGTGCGCCGAGTCCCGCTTGGTGCCCAGCAGTCCGTTGCGCACCTGGGCCACCACCACCACGCCCAGGACCAGGACCACCACGACGGAGAGCATCAGGGTGGCCGCGACCACCCGCAGCTGGATGGAACGGCGGTACAGCGCCGAAACCCGGTGCAGGGGCCGGCGCAGCTGACGGGTCACCGGCGCGAGCAGTGCCGCGGGCCCTCGACGGCGGCGGCTGCGCGTGGTCGAGCTCAGCACGTCGCCGCGCACGGCGGAGCCCCCGTCGGTCGAGGACTCCGACGGGGTGTCGTCAGCCTGGTACGTCACGTCAGCTGGGTCCGGCCTTGTAGCCGACGCCACGGACGGTCACCACGATCTCGGGACGCTCCGGGTCCTTCTCGATCTTGGACCGGAGCCGCTGGACGTGGACGTTGACCAGTCGGGTGTCCGCCGCGTGGCGGTAGCCCCAGACCTGCTCCAGCAGCACCTCCCGGGTGAACACCTGCCAGGGCTTGCGGGCCAGTGCGACGAGCAGGTCGAACTCCAGCGGGGTCAGCGGGATGCCCCGGCCGTCCCGCTTGACGGAGTGGCCGGCCACGTCGATCACCAGATCGCCGATGGTCAGCTGCTCGGGAGTCGGCTCCTCGGCACGGCGAAGTCGGGCACGTACCCGGGCCACCAGCTCCTTGGGCTTGAACGGCTTGGTGACATAGTCATCGGCACCCGATTCCAGACCGACCACGACGTCGACCGTGTCGGTCTTCGCGGTCAGCATGACGATCGGGATGCCGGACTCCGCCCGGATCTGCCTGCAGACATCGATGCCGTCCCGTCCGGGCAGCATCAGGTCCAGCAGGACCAGATCGGGCTTGGTCTCCCGGAACGCAGCTAGTGCCTTGTCCCCATCCGCGACGAAAAACGGCTCAAAACCCTCACCACGCAGCACAATGCCGAGCATCTCGGCCAGTGCGGAGTCGTCATCAACGACGAGGACGCGTCCCTTCATGCGTCCATCTTCTCATTACCGGATTGTGACCTGCCGCACAGCAGTCCCTTTGCTCCAGAACGGCCAAGTGGCAGCCCGGCGAATTCCGGCCATACCGGACGAATGACCTGGCCCGAACCGGCCCCTCCGGCCCCACCGGTCACCCCCGGGCCGCGTCCGGACCTCGTCCCGCCCGCCCGACGGCCTCCCGTTGCCGTTCAGCAACCGGATACCCCTGGGGGCCGTCCGACCACCATGGCACGATGGGCGCTGCGCGCGGGTGAAGATCCACCCGGCCCCGCGAACCCTGACGCCCCTCCGAGGAGCAGTGATGACCGACACCCCGGGCTGGGCCTCGCCCAGCTCGTCCGAGCCGTCCCGCGACGACAACCGGCCCCCGGCCGACACGTCCGCCGCCGCGCCCGGGCCGTCGGTACCACCCCAGGCCGCGCCCCCCGCCTGGGGCGCCGGCTACGGCGGCCCCGGACCGGGCGGCCCCCAGTACGGCGGCCAGGGCCCGCACGGCCCCCACGGCCCCCACGGCCCCCACGGCCAGTACGGCTGGGGCGCCCCGGTCAGCCCCAAGCCGGGCATCATCCCGCTCCGCCCGCTCGGCCTCGGCGAGATCCTCGACGGAGCCGTCTCCACCATCCGCACGCACTGGCGCACGACGCTCGGCCTCTCGCTCGGCGTCGCCGTCGTCGAGCAGGCCGCCGTCACCGGCACCCAGCTGGCCGTGCGGGGCGACACCGGCGACCTCACCCCGGTGATCTCCGCCCTGGTGAGCCTGCCGGTGACCATGCTGCTCAGCGTGGTCGCCGCCGCCCTGCTGACCATGGTGGTGAGCCGCGCCATCCTCGGGCAGTCCGCCACCATCCGCGACGCCTGGCGGGACGCCCGCCCCCGGCTGCTCCAGCTGACCGGCCTCACCCTGCTGACCGCCCTGATCGGCGCCGGCGTGGTGCTGATCGGCTTCGCCCCGATGATCGGCTACCTGCTGACCGGCGCGGACGAACCCGCCATCGCGGGCCTGCTCTTCGTGGTCGGCCTGCTCAGCATCCCGGTCGCGATCTGGATCTGGATCCAGCTCAGCCTGGCCGCCCCCGCCCTGATGCTGGAGAAGCAGGGCGTCATCACGGCGCTCTCCCGCTCGCGCCGGCTGGTCCGCGGCTCCTGGTGGCGGCTGTTCGGGATCAACCTCCTCAGCCAGGTCCTGGCCGGCATCGTCGCCGGCATCATCAGCGTGCCGTTCACGATCGTCGGCCTGGCCCTCGGCTTCGACGACCTCGTCGGCCAGGTCGACGCGGGCGACCCGGCCACCCTGCCCACCGCCGTCCTGATCACCACCGCGATCGCCGGCGTGATCGCCTCCACCGTCACCATCCCGTTCACCGCCACCATCGGCGTGCTGCTCTACGTCGACCAGCGGATCCGGCGCGAGGCCCTGGACATCGAGCTCGCCCGCGCCGCGGGCCTGACCGAGTACGGCGGCACCGGCTGGGGCGACCAGGCCGGCCAGAACCCGGCGAGGCTCTGAACCGGATGCCGAACTGGGGGGAGAGGACGCTGGCGGCGAGCGGCGCCCCGGTCACCGTTCCACGGGACCCGGCCCGCGACGCCGCCCGCGACGAACTGCTCAACGCGGAGTACCACCGGCACGACCCGAGCCTGCAGCAGCGGGTCTACGACTGGGTCATGGACCGGATCGACGACGCGCTCACCACCATCGCCGGCGACGGCACCAGCGGCACCACCGGACTGATCCTCTTCCTGGTGATCGCCGTGCTGATCGCCGCCGCCCTCTGGTGGCGGTTCGGCGCGCCCAAGCGGGCCGCCCGCACCGTGCTCGACGTCTTCGGCACCGCCGGACCGCGCAGCGCCGACCAGTACCGGGCCGACGCCGAACAGCACGCCGCGGCCGGCCGGTGGACGGAGGCCGTCCGCGAGCAGATGCGCGCCCTCGTCCGGGCCCTGGAGGAGCGCACCCTGCTCGACGCCCGGCCCGGCCGCACCGCCGACGAAGCCGCCGCCGAGGCCGGCCGGGCCCTCCCGGCGCACGCCGACGCCCTCCGCGCCGCGGCCCGCACCTTCGACGACATCGCCTACGGCGACCGCACCGCCGACCGCACCGCGTACCAGCTGCTGCGCGACCTCGACCAGACCCTGGAACGCGCCCGCCCGGCGTTCGCCCCGGCCGCGGGAGGAGCGGCATGACCAGCCCCACCCCCGGCCCGGCCGCTCCGCCGGCCCCCGGCGGGCCGCCGCCCGCCGCACCGCCGCAGACCGCGCCCGCCGCGGCCGGCAGCCTCGCGCCCACCGGCCGCGGCCTCTGGCACCGCTCCCGCTGGTACCTGCTCACCGCCGTGCTCCTGCTGCTCGCCGCCGCCGTGCTGGCCGGGCTCAACCAGGACCGCCGCTACCCCCCGCTCGACCCGCGCTCCTACGACGCCTCCGGCTCCCACGCCGTCGTCGCGCTGCTCCAGCGCCAGGGCCTCGACGTCGACGTCACCGCCGACCTCCCCGCCCGCTCCACCGGCAACGACACCCTCGTCGTCCCCGAACCCGACCTGCTCGGCCCCGACCAGCTGCGCGCCCTCGCCGCCGCCCGGCACGGCCGGCTGGTCCTCGTCTCCCCCGGCCCCGCGGCCCTCAGCGCGCTCGCCCCCGGCGTCCGCCCCTCCGAGGAGGGCGGCGGCGCCCCCTACGCCGCCGTCCGCAGCACCGCCGCCCAGTGCGCGCTCACCGAGGCCGTCCGGGCCGGCACCGCCCACCTCGGCGGCCTGCTGTACACCGCCGGCAGCCGCGGCGAGGGCTGCTACCCGCGCGGCCACGGCTACCCGCTGGTCGCCGTCCGGACCGGCCAGGGCACCGACGTCGTCGTCCTCGGCAGCGGTGACTTCCTCAGCAACGAGCTGATCAAGAAGGACGGCAACGCCTCGCTCGCGCTCGGCCTGCTCGGCTCCCAGCCCCGCCTCACCTGGCACCTGCCGGACTACACCGCCCCGCTCGGCGACAGCGTCGGCGACAAGCGGTTCACCGACTACATCCCCGACGGCTGGCGCTGGGCCGCCGTCCAGCTCGGCATCGCGACCCTGCTGGCCGCGCTCTGGCGGGCCCGCCGGCTCGGCCCGGTCATCAGCGAGAACCTGCCCGTCGTGGTCCGCGCCGCCGAGACCACCGAGGGCCGCGCCCGCCTCTACCGCCGGGCCAGGGCCCGGGGCCGCGCCGCCGACGCCCTGCGCCGCGCCGCCGCCCACCGCCTCGCGCCCGTCCTCGGCGTGCCGCCCACCGGCGGCGCACCCGACGCCACCGCGCTCTGCGCGGCCGTCCTCGACCGCCTCCCCGACCGACCCGCCGGGGACGTACGGGCCCTCCTCTACGGCCCGCCCCCGACCGACGACGCCGCGCTGCTGCGGCTCGCCGACGACCTCGACGCCCTCGAAAGGCAGGTACGGAAGCCGTGACCGAACAGGCCACCGCCACCCCCGTCTCCACCCCCGGCACGGCGACCGGCACCCCCGGGACCACCGACGACCCGCGCCAGGCGCTCACCGCCCTGCGCGCCGAGATCGCCAAGGCCGTGGTCGGCCAGGACGCCGCCGTCACCGGCCTGGTCGTCGCCCTGCTCTGCGGCGGCCACGTGCTGCTGGAGGGCGTCCCCGGCGTCGCCAAGACGCTGCTGATCCGCACCCTGTCCACCGCGCTCAGCCTGGACACCAAGCGGATCCAGTTCACCCCCGACCTGATGCCGGGCGATGTCACCGGCTCCCTCGTCTACGACGCCCGCACCGCCGAGTTCTCCTTCCAGCCCGGCCCGGTCTTCACCAACCTGCTGCTCGCCGACGAGATCAACCGCACCCCGCCGAAGACCCAGGCCGCCCTGCTGGAGGCCATGGAGGAGCACCAGGTCACCGTCGACGGCTCGCCCCGCGCGCTGCCGGTCCCGTTCCTGGTCGCCGCCACCCAGAACCCGGTCGAGTACGAGGGCACCTACCCGCTGCCCGAGGCCCAGCTCGACCGCTTCCTGCTCAAGCTGATCCTGCCGCTGCCCGACCGCGACCAGGAGTTCCAGGTCCTCGCCCGGCACGCCGGCGGCTTCGACCCGCGCAACCTCGCCGCGGCCGGCGTGCGCCCGGTCGCCGGCCCCGAACACATCACCGCCGCCCGCGAGCAGATCGCCAAGCTCACCGTCTCGCCCGAGGTGCTCGCCTACATCGTCGACCTCTGCCGGGCCACCCGGCAGTCCCCGTCGCTCTCGATCGGCGTCTCCCCCCGTGGCGCCACCGCCCTGCTCGGCGCCTCCCGCGCCTGGGCCTGGCTGGCCGGCCGCGACTACGTCACCCCCGACGACGTCAAGGCACTCGCCCTGCCGACCCTGCGGCACCGCGTCGCGCTGCGCGCCGAGGCCGAGATGGAGGGCGTCACCGCCGACTCCGTCATCCAGGCGGTCCTGGCCCAGACGCCCGCCCCCCGCTGACCGACCGCCCCGCCCCGTTCACGAAGGAGCGCAACCGCATGGCCCTCACCGGGCGAACCGCCCTGCTCGCCGCACTCGGCGCGCTCGTCGTGGGCCTGCTCCTGCCGTCCTGGGGCGGGATCGCGGCCGTCACCGGCACGGTCCTGCTCGCCGTCGTCGTCGACCTCGTGCTCGCCGCCCCCGTCCGCAGCCTGCGGATCACCCGGGGCGGCGACACCACCGTCCGGCTCGGCGAGCCGGCCACCGTCGAACTGACCGTCACCAACCCCAGTGGCCGCCCGCTCAGAGGCCGCGTCCGCGACGCCTGGGCCCCGTCCGCGTGGCGGCGCGGCACCGAGATCGCCGCCTCCCGGCACACCCTGCGCATTCCCGGCCGCGAGCGGCGCCGGGCCACCACCGTGCTCACCCCGACCCGGCGCGGCGACCACCACGCCCAGCGGGTGACGGTCCGTTCGCTCGGCCCGCTCGGACTGGCCGGGCGGCAGGGCTCGCACCTCGTCCCCTGGACGGTCCGCGCCCTGCCGCCGTTCAACAGCCGCAAACACCTGCCGTCCCGGCTCGCCCGGCTGCGCGAACTCGACGGCCGCACCTCCGTCCTGACCCGGGGCCAGGGCACCGAGTTCGACTCCCTGCGCGAGTACCTGCCCGGCGACGACATCCGTTCCATCGACTGGCGCGCCAGCGCCCGCCGGAACACCGTCGCCGTCCGCACCTGGCGCCCCGAGCGCGACCGGCACATCCTGATCGTCCTGGACACCGGCCGGACCTCCGCCGGCCGCGTCGGCGACGCACCCCGCCTGGACGCCTCCCTCGACGCCGCGCTGCTGCTCACCGCGCTCGCCACCAAGGCGGGCGACCGGGTCGACCTGCTCGCCCACGACCTGCGCAAGCGCGTCTCGGTGGCCGGCCGCTCCCCCAGCGAGATCCTGCCGGCCTTCACCAACGCGATGGCTGTCCTGGAACCGGCCCTCTACGAGACCGACATGCGCTCGCTGGTGGCGACCGCGCTCAAGATGGCGCCGCACCGCTCCCTGATCGTCCTGCTCACGGGCCTCGACGCGGCCCCGGTCGAGGACGGGCTGCTGCCGCTGCTCCCGCTGCTGACCAAGCGCCACGAAGTGGTTCTGGCCTCCGTCGCCGACCCCCACCTGGACGAACTGGCCACCGGTCGCGGCACCGTCGAGGCCGTGTACGGCGCGGCCGCCGCCGAGCAGACCCGCGCCGACCGCCGGCTCACCGCGGACCGGCTCACCCGGCACGGCGTGACCGTCCTGGACGCCCCGCCGACCGCAGTGGCCCCGGCCCTCGCCGACACCTACCTCGCCCTCAAGGCCGCCGGCCGCCTCTGAGCCCCCGGCCGTGCGGCCGGTGTGAGACCGCAAGACTGAGCCCCCGCCACGGATGTGGCGGGGGCTCAGTCGTACGCCTTGCCCGTGGACGGACGTCCGGTCAGCGGGCGCCCTGACGACCGCTTCGGCTGCTTCGGCCGCTTCGGGGAGGGTCTCTGTCCCTGGTGCCCTGTGGTGGCCACCAACCGCCCTCTACTCTGCTGGCGGTCGAGCGAGGAGGCCTGCCTGCCCCCAGGGCTTGCTGTCGTCTCTCGCCACCGGCGCCTGGTGACCCCGCAACGAAGTGCCGCCTGCGGCCCGAAGCTTGCCCTTATGGTCCCCGGCGAGCCGCAGCCACCCATCGCGAATGCCGCCGGAGAATGCCTCTGGAAACGCAAAGAACCCCCTGATCCGTAGATCGGGGGGTTCTTTGGAATGATTGTTCGGCGGCGTCCTACTCTCCCACAGGGTCCCCCCTGCAGTACCATCGGCGCTGTGAGGCTTAGCTTCC
>NZ_JBITSA010000015.1:0-234014 GCF_044540385.1 Kitasatospora sp. NPDC086009 | reverse complement strand
CAGCAGATCGCCATCGGCGAGAAGGTCCTCGCCGCCCAGGGCCCCGGCGCCTGGCCCGTCTGCTCCGTCAAGGCCGGCCTCACCAAGTAACACCCTCAGCACCCCCAGCACCACCCGCCACACCCGCCCACCCGGGCACGACAACGCCGCTGCACCCGACCACCCGGTCCGGTCCAGCGGCGTCGTGGCACACCCGGACACCGACGCGGCCCGGTCGCTACCGCGCGAGCCGCCCCAGCAGCCCGGAGGCCGCCGCGATGCCGAGCCCCGAGGCCAGCGTCAGCACCGCGAAGTCCAGCGGAAGGTGCGCGGGGGTGCCGATGAGGAGCCCCCGCAGCGCGTCGACCTGGTAGCTGAGCGGGTTGGCCCGGCTGACCGCCTGCAGCCAGCCGGGCATCAGGTCCACCGGGTAGAGCGCGTTCGAGGCGAAGAACAGCGGCATGGTGATCGCCTGGCCGATGCCCATCAGCCGGTCCCGGGTGAGCACGAGGCCGGCGATGGCCATCGACAGGCACGAGAAGAAGGCCGACCCGAGCACCACCGCGACCACGACGCCGAGCAGCCGCAGCGGGTTCCAGGTCATCGCGACCCCGAGCGCCGCCGCGAGCAGCACCACCACGGCGGCCTGCAGCACCGCCTTGACCCCGGCGGCGAAGGCCTTCCCGGTGACCAGCGCGGCCCGCGGGGTCGGGGTGACCAGCAGCTTGGTGAGCACGCCGGAGTCCCGCTCCCAGATGATCATGATGCCGTAGAAGATCGCGATGAACATCGCCGACTGGGCGATGATCCCGGGCGCCAGGAAGTCCAGGTACGGGATCCCGCCGGTCGGGATCGCCTTCAGCCGGGTGAAGGTCTCGCCGAAGATCAGCAGCCAGAGCGCCGGCTGGACCGCCCGGGTGTACAGCTCGGTCCGGTCGTGGCGCAGCTTCTGCAGTTCGACCACGCACATCGCGGCCACCCGGGCCGGCACCACCCGCCACCCCGTGCGGGCACGCGGCGGGACCAGCAGCAGAGCGAGGTCGGGCAGGTCGGCGGCCGGGGCGGGGCCGGCGGGTTCAGCCGACACGGCCGGCCGTGCGACGGGTTCGGCGGACATCGCTGAAGTCTCCTTCCGTGGCCTCGCCACGGCCCAGGCCGCGGCCCGAGAAGTGGCGGAACACGTCGTCCAGACTGGGCTCGGACTGCCGCGGGTCCTGTTCCCGGACCCGGTCCTTGAGCTCTCCCGGGGTGCCGAGCGCGCGGATCCGGCCGCGGTCCATCAGCGCGATCCGGTCGCAGTGCCGGTCGGCCTCGTCCATGTAGTGGGTGGTCACCAGGACGGTCATCCCGGTGGCCCGGCGGATCGCGTCGACGCGCTCCCAGACGCCGGCCCGGGCGATCGGGTCCAGGCCGATCGTCGGCTCGTCCAGGACGAGCAGGCGCGGGGCGCTGACCAGGGCCTGGGCGAGTTCGAGCCGGCGCACCATGCCTCCGGAGAAGGTGCCGGCCATCCGGTCGGCGGCCTCGGTGAGGTCGACGGCGGCCAGCGCCTGGGCGACCCGCTCGGACCGCTCGGACCTCGGCACGTCGAAGACCCGGGCGAACAGGGCGACGTTCTCGCGACCGGTCAGCCCCGCGTCGGCGGACAGCTGCTGCGGGACGTAGCCCAGCAGCCGGCGCACCTGCGTGCGCTGCCGGGTCGCGTCGTGGCCGAAGACCCGGACCATGCCGGCGGCCGTCGGGAGCAGGGTGGTGATCGCCCGGATCGTGGTGGTCTTGCCGGCGCCGTTGGGGCCGAGCAGGCCGAACACCTCGCCGGTGCGGACCGTCAGGTCGACCCCGTCGACCGCCTTGGTGGCACCGTCCTTCCCCCGGCCGCGGTGGAAGGAGTACTCCAGGCCGCGGCAGACCACCGCCTCGTCCTCGCCCGACGTCACCGCCGCACCCTCTCCTTCGTCTCCTTCGTCGCCGGCTTCTCCGGCTTCGTCGTCTCCGGCCTCGCCTCCGGCCTCGTCTCCGGTCGGGCGCGCAGGCCCGCCGCGACGCCGCGCAGCGCGGGCAGCGCGGCGTCCAGCGCCGTCCGCTCCTCGGCGGACAGCCCCGCCACCACCTCGCCGACCAGCGCCGACCGCCGGGCCCGCCAGGCCGCGAGCCGTTCGGCCGCCTCGTCGGTGACGTGGAGCAGGGCGGCCCGGCGGTCGGCCGGGTCCACCTCGCGGCGCAGCAGGCCCAGCGCGACCAGTTGGTTGACCAGGGTGGAGACCGAGTTGCCGGCCAGGCAGAGCTCCGCGGCCGCGTCCGAGACCCGCAGGCCCGGCGAGTCGGCCACCAGGCGCAGCAGTTCGACCTGCGCGCCGCGCAGCCGGGGCTCGGTCAGGCCCTCCCGCAGCCGTCGTCGGACCAGGCGCTGGATCCCGACGAGGAGGGTGGAGAACTCGTCGCCCAGGGCGGTGGCGGAGGTGTCCGTGACATCCGCGGTCATGCCTCCATTTTAGCTCTCAGTGAGAGCTATCCGTCCAGGGCGCGGGCGGTGGAAAGCCGCTCGGACCGGACGTTCACGTCGGATTCACGCCAGCCCGACACCCGGCCGAACTGGTGGACTTCGACTTGAACCCACCCCACACGGACAGGACCGCCGGCGTGCCCGACACCGCTCTCCCCACCCCGCCCGCACCCGCCCCGCCCACACCCGCCGGCGCCCCGCCCGGCCCCCGCGCCAGGACCGGCGGCTGGCCCGCCGTGCTGGCCGTGACGGTCGGCGTCTTCTCCCTCGTCACCACCGAGATCCTGCCGATCGGCCTGCTCACCCCGATCGGCGCCTCCTTCCGGATCTCCGACGGCACGGCCGGACTGATGATGACGCTGCCCGGCCTGGTCGCCGCGGTGGCCGCGCCGGTGGTCACCGTCACCACCCGGCGCGCCGACCGCCGCACCATGCTCTGCGGCCTGCTGGCGCTGCTGGCGTTCGCCGACCTGCTCAACGCGCTCGCCCCCGCCTACTGGGCGGTGCTGGCGGCCCGGGTCGCACTGGGCCTGGTGATCGGCGCCTTCTGGTCGATCGGGTCGGGGCTCGCCCCGCGCCTCGTCGCACCGGAGCGGCAGGCCCGGGCGAACACCGTGTTCTTCACCGCCGTGCCGCTCGGCTCGGTCATCGGCGTGCCGGCCGGGGTCCTGCTGGGCTCACTGGCCGGCTGGCGCACCGCCTTCGCCGCGATGGCCGCGCTGACCGTACTGGTGCTCCTCGCACTCCTGGTCTCGCTGCCGCCGCTCCCGCCGGGGGCCGGCACGGGTCTCGGCGTGCTGCGCGGGCTGCTCGCCGGGCGGGGCACCCGCAGCGGCCTCGCGGTGACCTTCCTGATCGTGCTGGCCCACTTCGGCAGCTACACCTACGTCTCGCCGTTCCTGGCGGAGGTCACCCACGCGGGGCCGGGGCTGGTCACCGGGCTCCTGCTCGGTTACGGCGCGGCCGGGTTGCTCGGCAACGTCCTCGCCGGTGACCGGGCGGCCCGGGCCCCCGGAGCGGCGCTGGCCGGCGCCGCCGCCCTGCTCGCCGGCGCGACCCTGCTGCTGCCGGTCCTGGGCGGCTCCGGTCCGGGCGCCGCCGTCGTCCTGGTGCTCTGGGGGGTGGCGTACGGCGCCGTCCCGGTCTGCTCGCTGACCTGGTTCCTCGCCGCGGCGCCGCAGGCACCGGAGGCGGCCGGGGTGGTGTTCACCTCCTCGTTCCAGGCGACCCTGTCGATCGGCGCCCTGGCGGGCGGCACGGTGGTGGACCACGGGTCGACCACCGCCGTGATGCTGCTGGGCGGCGGCACCGCGCTCCTCGCGGCGGCCACCGCCTGGGCCTGCCGCGGCCGGGTCCACCCCGCCGCCTCGGGGGCTCCGAACGGCCGGTAGACCCCGGCCCGGCGCGCACCCGCCGGGCCGGGCCGCCGCTACGGGACCGGCTGCGGCTGGGTGACGCAGTGGAGCCGTCCCCGCCGAGGCCGATGCGGTCGATGTTCAGCTGCTCCACGACCCGGCCGGGAAAGAGCGACTGGAGCTTCGCCTTCGCCGCGGCGTCGGCCGGGGAGTCCCCGAACTGGGCGGCGCGGAACGTGGGGCCGGGGCCGCTGCTACGGGAGCGGCCCCGGCATCGTGGAGCAGTGGATGCCGCCGACCCCGGCCACCAGGCGGTCGACGTCGAGCTGGACGACCTCGCGCCCGGGAAACGCCTCGGCGAGTGCCCAACGGGTGACCGGTGGCCCTGCCGTGGGCGGTCGGGCCGTCGTACCCGGCGCCACAGCCCCGCTCTCAGTCTGACTGAAAGTTCGATCAAGATCGCGGACACGGGTGTGACCCGCCGACTCGGGCCCGCTCCCCGGCACGAACAGGTCCGGACCGGTCCGGACCGGACCTCGGCGCCTAGCGGCGCAGCCGCTCCAGCTCGATGTCGATCGCACCGGCCATCAGCTCACGCGCGTGCTCCCCCGGCAGGCTGCCGCTGAGCCACCGGACGCTGAGCCCCTCCATGAGCGCGGTCAGCCGCTCGGCGGAACTCGCCAGCGCGGCGGCCCCGTTCATCGGCCGCACCTTGCCCAGCAGGTCGGCGACCTCCTGCACCCAGACCAGCGTCGCGCGGGCCAGGTCCTCCCGCAGGTCCGGGTCGAACACCGCGCTCGCCCGCAGCTCGCCCCAGGCCGTGCTGTTCTCCCGCACCTCGGGGGTGTCCTGGAGCTCCAGCAGCAGGGTCTGCTCCAGCTCACCCCGGGCGTCCAGCGGCGGGGCGTCCGGGGCGCGCTCGGTCGTGTAGCGACCGGCCCGGTCGTTGATGAACTCCAGCGTCGCCCGGAGGATCCCCGCGCGGTCCTTGAAGTGGTAGTAGATCAGCGCGGTGGACACGCCGGCTTCGGACGCCAGCTCCTCCACCCGCAGCCCGCGGACACCGCGCCGGGCGATGACCCGCGCGGCCGCTTCCATGATCAAGCTTCGACGGTCAGCCACGGGGGATGATCCTATCGGGAGGTCCGCCCGGTGGATGCCTTCCGAGCCGAACCTGACTGAAACTACAGTCGGGGTGATGATCCGGTGCGATTCCGGATACCGGCGCAGCGCCCGGGGGCGCCCGGTGGCGCTCAAGGTCGTCCGGCCCGAACTCGGGGAGGACCCGGAGTTCCGGCACCGCTTCACCCAGGAGGTGGCCAGCGCCCGGCGCATCCACGGCCTCTCCACGGCCCAGGTGGTCGACGCCTACTACCGCCGCTCCGCCTGACCCGCGGGGCCGGGCCCGGCGGCCCTTCCCGTCACCCGGCCCTGCGCGTCACCCGGCCGACCACGTCACCCGGCGGCCCTTCCCGTCATCCGGCCGACCCGAGCACGACCGGGTCCCGGGCGAGGTCGGCCAGCAGGGCGTCCAGCTTCGCCCGGTCGACCGAGGGCATCACGAAGACGTGCACGTAGCTGCGGCGGGTGGTCTCGTCACCCGGGACCATCAGCACGTCCTGGGAGGACAACGACCACTTCGCCACCAGCTCGGGGCTCGGCTTGCGGAACCGCACGGTGACCGCGCCCGGGGTGCGGGCCGGCCAGAGCTCGACGCCCGTCTCCCGCTCGATCCCCCGCAGCCGCCGCTCCAGGTATCCGGCCAGCTCCTGGGCCCGGCGTATCCGGTCCACCTGGTCCTGGTAGGAGTGCCGGGACAGGTGGTCCCAGATGACCAGCGGGGAGAAGCCGTTGCGGGAGCCCGCGAAGGTGGTGTCCGGCGCGCCGATGTACTCCGGCTGGGACGGCGGCGAGATCTGGTACTTGACCTTCGTCATGTAGATGCCGCAGGGCCAGGGCGCGCCGGGCCACTTGTGGCCGCTCATCGCGATCGAGGAGACCATGTCCAGCTCGCCGTGCTCCCGGGTGGGCAGCCTCAGGCCGAAGTCGTACTCGGGCAGCTCGACGTCGGGGGTCCAGCCGTACGCCGGGTCCTGGTTGGCCAGCCGCAGGAACGGCGCGTAGCCGGCGCCGAGCGCGCCGTCCACGTGGATCCAGAAGCCCCGGCGCAGGTCGACCAGCGGCTCCCCGGTCCGCGGGTCCATGCCGTAGACCACCTGGCGCTCGACCAGGCCGTACCGCTCGAAGATCGGCAGCAGCCGCTCGCAGACCTGCCGGACGTCGTCGTGGGCGCCCTTGAAGGTGCTGCCGAGGTTGAGGTTCACGAAGACCGGGTGCCCGTTCGCGGCGAAGAACTCGACCAGCACCGCGAGGGCGTCGACGTCGATCTCGCCCGGGCCGTCCCAGGAGAGGCCCGAGGGGCCGGGGCGGGAGGGCACCTCGGTGGGCCACTCGCGGCGCCCCGTGGCGGGGTCGACCAGCGGGCACCGGTCCGCGTACTTCTCCAGGCCCACGGCGTGGAAGGTCTCGACACCCAGCACCCGTACCGCCTTGGCGAAGGAGTAGTGGGTGTCCTCGGAGTAGAAGGCCACCGGCCGGTGCGCGTTCGGGTTGTCCCGGTCGGGCGCGGCCTGCACGTACCGAAGGGCGTCGAACGGGGCCGTCGGCGGCTGGATCAGCGCCTTGCCGCTCAGGTAGTCCCGGGCGTTCCAGAGCGCGTACATGTTGCCCTCGGTCGAGCCCATCGAGAGCATGTAGCCCCAGTAGGAATCGGGGTCGGCGGGGTCGTGCGGCCGCTCGGCGTTCCATAGGGCCGCGTAGTAGTCGAGCACCGCGCGCTCGACCACCTTGGTGTTCGGCTTGTAGCCGCCGCTCTGGAACGGGTCGCCGAGGTTGTTGATGTTGTTCGGCATGAACCGGGCCAGGTCCAGTGCGCAGCCCTGCATGTCCTGGGTGGCCTGGTAGCCCACCAGGTGCCGGCGCTTGCGGGTCAGGTACTCGTCCACGGTGTCCAGGGCGCGCAGGCGCCGGTCGTCGTCCAGCCCGCCGGTGGGGAGCACGAAGTCGCGGCCGTCCAGCTCCGCCCCCGGGTCGACGGCGGTCGCGGCGGCGAAGGTGGCGGTCGGGCTCATGGGCGCGGCACTCCAGGGGTGTTGGTGTGGGGGGGGCGACGTGGGGGTCGCGGTGGGGGCCGCACGGGGTCGCCGCGGGCCGTCCACCGGCGGGGAACGCCGCAGGGGCGTTCGACGCTCGCGGTCAGGATGGAACTTCCCGGCACCCGGGGGAAGTTCCTCCGCACAAGATTCGGTGGCACGGCCCGAGATCTTGCGGATCGGCGGAATCAGCTGGAATCCTGCCCGGCATGCCGAACATTCCACCGCCCCGCAGAGCGCCCGTCGACGACGTGGACCGGGCCATCCTGCGCGTCCTCTCCGACCACGCCCGGCTGCCCAACAACGCGCTCGCCGAGGCGGTGGGCATCGCCCCCTCCACCTGTCTGGCCAGGGTCCGCGCCCTCCAGGAGCGCGGGATCATCCGGGGCTTCCGGGCCGACGTCGACCCCGCCGCGATCGGCCTGCCGCTGCAGGCGATGATCTCCGTCCGGCTGCGCGCCCACACCCGGGAGCAGAACGAGAGCTTCCGCGGCACCGCCCCCGACCTGCCCGGCGTCCTGGCGGTGTTCCACATGGCGGGGTCCGACGACTACCTGCTGCACGTCGGCGTCGCCGGGCCCGAGGGCCTGCGCGACTTCGTGGTGGACCACCTCACCACCCACCCGGCGGTGGCGCAGACCCGGACCAACCTGATCTTCGAGCAGATAGCCGGCCGCCGCTACCTCGGCGACCCGCTCCCGTCGACCGGCTGAGCGGCCGAGCCCCGGCGAGCGGCGGACCGGCCGGTCCGCCGGAGCAGCGGGGTACCGGGGTACCCGGGCCCGCCGGTGCGGCACGTCCGGCCGAATCGGAGGAGCATCGAGTGCGGGGGCGACCGCGGCGGCCGCGCCCGCCGGTGCGGCGGCACTCGGCGCGGTCGGCCGGGCACGAGGAGGAAGGCCATGATCGTCGACTGCGCGCACTACCGCGACGGACGCCGCCAGCACGAGGGCCCCATGCCGCTGGAGGAGGCGGCCGCGCGCTGCGCGCAGGGCGGGTTCGTCTGGCTGGGCCTGTTCGAACCGGCCCCCGAGGAGCTGGCCACCGTGCGCGAGGGCTTCGGACTGCACGAACTCGCCGTCGAGGACGCCCAGGCCCACCACCTGCGGCCCAAGGCCGAGCGGTACGAGGACGGCACCGAGCTGATCATCCTGCGCACCGCGCGCTACGACGACGACCGCGAGGAGGTCGACTCCGGCGAGATCAGCGTCTTCCTCGCCGAGCACTTCGTGATCACCGTCCGCCAGGGCATCGCCAGCGAGCTGGCCGGCGCCCGCAACCGGCTCGAACGCAGCCCCGAACTGCTGCGGACCGGCAGCGCCTCGACCCTGTGGGCGATCCTCGACCAGGTGGTCGACAGCTACGCGCCCGTCGTCACCGAACTCGAACGCGACATCGAGGAGATCGAGGCCACGGTGTTCTCCGGCACGGTCGCCCCGACCGAACGGATCTACTTCCTGCGCCGCGAGGCCACCGACTTCTACCGGGTCGTCCACCCCCTGCTCGCCGTGCTCGCCCGGCGGCTCCAGCCCGGCCGGTCGGCGCCCGAACTGCTGCCGTACTTCCGGGACGTGCACGACCACCTGCTGCTGGTCAACGAGGAGGTCGCCGCCCAGCGCGACCTGCTGGCCACCGTCCTGGAGGCGAACATCGCGGTGATCTCCGTCGAGCAGAACCGGATCAACCTCCGGCAGACCGCCACCATGGAGCGGCTCACCATCGTCGCGACCGTCTTCCTCCCGCTGTCCTTCGTGGTCGGCTTCTTCGGCCAGAACTTCGGCTGGCTGGTCGACCACATCGGCAGCCTCACCGCGTTCGTCGCGCTCAACGTCGGCGGCCTGCTGCTGCCGTGCGTGCTGCTGTACATCTGGCTGCGCCGGCGGCGCGCCCGCCCGGCACCCCCGGTCCCGGGGGCGAACAGCGCCGTCCGGCACACCCCGAGAGCCCCGATGGGGTAGGTAGGGCGGACGACCGCCCGCGGCGGATACCGGCCACCTGACGCGCGGCCTGTTCCCCACCCGCCCGCCGAGGCGTAGCGTGACCGCGTGAACGCGGACCCGGTCTCCCGGCACGACGTCGTGATCGTCGGCGGCGGCCACAACGCCCTGGTGGCGGCGGCCTATCTGGCCCGGGCCGGCCTCCGGGTGCTGGTCCTCGAACGGCTGCCGCAGGTGGGCGGGGCGGCGGTGTCGGCCCGGGCGTTCGCGGGCGTGGACGCCCGGCTGTCGCGCTACTCGTACCTGGTGAGCCTGCTGCCGCGCCGGGTCGTCCGGGACCTCGGGCTCCGGCTGGACCTGCGGCGGCGCCGGATCTCCTCCTACACGCCCACCGTCCGGGACGGCCGGCCGACCGGTCTGCTGGTGGACGCCGCCGACCCCGCCCGGACCGCGGCGTCCTTCCGGGCGCTGACCGGTGACCCGCGCGAGTGGGAGGCCTGGCAGAGCTTCTACGCGGCGACCGGGAAGCTCGCCGAGCGGGTGTTCCCGACGCTCACCGAGCCGCTGCCCGCCCGGGCCGGGCTGCGCCGGCGGGTCGCGGACGACGCCGTCTGGGAGTCGTTCTTCGAACGCCCGCTGGGCGAGACGATCGAGCGGACCTTCACCGACGACCTGGTCCGCGGCGTGGTGCTGACGGACGCGCTGATCGGCACCTTCACCCACGCCCACGACCCCTCGCTGCTGCAGAACCGCTGCTTCCTGTACCACGTGATCGGCAACGGGACGGGCGACTGGGACGTCCCGGTCGGCGGGATGGGCGCGGTGACGGGCGCGCTGGCCGAGGCGGCGCTGGCGGCCGGCGCGGAGATCCGGACCGGCTGCGAGGTCACCGCCGTCGCCACCGACGGCACCGGAGAGGCCGAGGTGTCCTACCGCCACCGGGGCGGCGAGGCCACCGCGGTGGGCCGCCGGGTCCTGGCGAACGCCGCCCCGGCCGTCCTGGCCCGGCTGCTCGGCGAGGACCCCGGGCCCGCCCCGGAGGGCGCCCAGCTGAAGGTCAACATGGTGCTGCGCCGGCTGCCACGGCTCCGGGACCCGGCCGCGGATCCCCGCGACGCCTTCGCGGGGACCTTCCACATCGCCGAGGGGTACCGGCAGTTGGAGACGGCCCACGCCGAGGCGTCGGCCGGCCGGATGCCCTCGATGCCGCCGTCGGAGATCTACTGCCACACCCTCACCGACCCGTCGATCCTCGGGCCCGAGGCGCTCCGGCAGGGGCTCCAGACGCTCACCCTGTTCGGACTGCACATGCCCGCGCGGCTGTTCACCGACCCGGCGGCCAAGGAGCTCGCGCTCGCGGCGAGCCTGGCCCGGCTCGACGAGGTGCTGGCCGAGCCGCTCGCCGACTGCCTGGCCACCGACGCCGCCGGGCGGCCGTGCGTGGAGGTCAGGACGCCGCTGGACCTGGAGCGGGAGGTCGGTCTGCCGGGCGGTCACATCTTCCACCGGGACCTCGCGTTCCCCTACGCGACCGGGGAGCCGGACGGCGCCGCCGCCCGCTGGGGCGTGGCGACGGCGCACCCGAACGTGCTGCTGTGCGGCGCGGGGGCGGTCCGCGGCGGCGGCGTCAGCGGCATCCCCGGCCACAACGCGGCACAGGCCGTCCTGGAGGACCTCGGGCCGTAGCCGCCGAACGGCCGCCGGCTCAGCGCACCGGCAGGTCCAGCACGGCCGGGTCGGCCCGCGTGGAGCCGAAGGTCACGGTGGAGCCGGACGGCGTGCGACCGCCGTAGAGGGCGTCCCGGGTGCCGAGCACCAGCGCGAGCCGGTGACCGGCGGGCAGGTCGTAGGCGGTGGCGAAGAGCGTGACGTCCAGCGGGAACGGCTGCCCCGGCGTCCGGTCGGACCAGCTCTGCGGGCCGTGCGAGATCAGCCGGCCCACGCCCAGCGCGTCCACGTCGTAGAGGTAGGCGACGGCCGTGCCCTGCGGGGCGGAGGCGGTCACCGTGGTGTGCACCCGGGCCGCGCCGCGCACCGCCAGGCCCCGCGGCCGGGGCGGCGACTGCCGGACGACGGCGGCGGAGCGGTCCAGCAGCGGGACGACCGCGGTCGGCGCCCGGTGGAGCACCTGGTCCGCCAGCCCGGACAGCAGGGCGACGCCGCCGCTGGCCCCGGAGGCGGCGTTGCCGCGCAGCGTCGACCGCCAGTCCCCGGCGACCGGTCCGCCGAGGTCCTCGGCCCCCAGCGCCAGCGTCTCGGTCCGGGAGCTGACGGCCTGCCAGTCGGGGCGGGCCTCGTGCGCACCGGTGGGGCGGACCGCCAGGTCGACCGGCGGACGCGAGTCGCCGGGGGCACCCTTGAGGTACTGGTCGAGCCAGGAACGGGCGCTGCTCCAGGCGGCGTTGGAGAGGCCGAGCAGGCCGGTGAACTCCTGGCTGGCATGGTCGCCCGGGCGCAGTTCGAGGCGCTTGGGCCCGGTGAGGCGCTGGTAGAAGGCTGTCACCTGGCCGGGGTTGAAGAAGCTGTCGCCCCAGGCGTTCGCCAGCAGGACGGCGGTGCCGTTGGCGTTGATGCGCTCCAGGTAGCGGGCCGGTGAGCGGGTGTCCGCCCACCGGACGACCTCGGGCAGGTCGCGGTCGGCGAAGAGGTCGTCCAGCACCCGGCTGAACTCGGGGCTCCGGCGGCCGGTCGGCGCCTGGATCCCGGCGAGCACCGCGGCCGCCTGGACGTGCCGGGTCTGCCCGCTGTACAGCGAGTCGGTCAGGTCGGCCCAGCCGCTCAGCGAGGCGACGGCCTTGATCCGGGGGTCGAAGGCGGCGCCGAGGAGGGTGAGGCCGCCGCCCAACGAGAGCCCCACCATGCCGATCCGCTCCGGGTCCGCCGGGGTCCGCGCCAGCGCCCAGTCGATCACCGTGGAGATGTCGGCGACGTCCTTCGGCCCGGCGACGTCGACCTCGCCGCCGGAGCCCCAGAAGCCGCGCACCGTGTAGGTGACGACCACGTAGCCCGCGGCGGCGAGCGCGTGGCCCTGGGCGACGTACTCCAGGTCGTTCTGCCCCCAGCTGGCCGGCTGCACCACCAGCGGGTACCGCCCCCGCGGGTCGGCCCCCGGACTGCCGGGGGCCGGGGCGAACACGTCCGCCTTGAGCACCACGCCGTCGTTCGCCGGGATGTCGGCCAGCCGGAACGACCCGACGGCGCCGGCGGCGGGGCCGGCTGCCGGGCCGCTCGCGGGGGTCGCCTCCGCGGCCGCCGCGGAGGCGGGCCGTGCGACGGCGGCCCCACCGAGCGCGAGCGCCGCCACCAGGACGGCACTGGCCGCCCGGCGGCCGGGACGGGGGTGGGATCGTTCCATCACTGCTCCCTCTGCCTTCGAACCACTGGAATCACGCGAATCCTCGGAGCCCGCTCGGAGCGACTCGGATCGCTCGGATCGCTCGGATCGCTCGGATCGCTCGGATCGCTCGGATTACGGAGGCCACTCGGACCATGCGGACACCACGGACCGCACGGACCTCGCGACTCCGCCCGGCCGTCGAGCCTAGCGAGCTGATGGCCCATCAGAGGAGGTGATGATCAGCCACATTACTCGCCAGTAGCCGTCGATGGATCACCCCACCACCCCGCCCCACCCCCGCCGATCGGCAGGGTCGCCGACCCGCCGAACGTCCGTAATGCGGCGTCCGGTGCCCGGTCATCGGACATGATCACCTACGCTACTGAGCAGTCATCAGTTCGACGGATGACCGAACAGCACATGAACCATCGAACAACCAGGGGGAAACCATGCTCCGTTGCATGTCCGCACTGACCGTCTCGGCCGTTCTCGCCGGTGGCCTGCTCCTCGCCGCCGCGCCCGCCCAGGCCGCGCCCGCCCAGGCCCGCGCCTCCGTCTCGGTCAACATCGGTGAGCTGCAGGTCCAGGCCGCCAAGCTGCGCCAGCAGGCCCAGCGCCTGCGCAGCCAGGGCCACTTCCAGGAGGCCAACGTCACGGACGCCCGCGCGGCCGCCATCGAGGCGCAGATCCGCCGCTACGAGGAGTGCGAGCGCAGCGTCCACTGCTGACCGGTCCACCCGGGAGACCCCCGCGACGCGGCGCCCCGGCGCTGCGACGCGGGGGTCTCTCCGCGTTCCCCGCTACGGCCGGCCCGGGGCGGCGGGGCCGCCCGGCCGGCGGGTGTGGGCGAGGAGCGCCGGGACGACGACGTCCCACGTCCCCTCGGGAAAGACCTCGTGCCCGGTGCGTTCGAGGGCGAGGAAGCGGGCGCCGGGAATCTCCGCCGCCAGGGCGCGCCCGTGCTCGACCGGGAACAGCGGGTCCTCGTCGCCGTGGAGCACCAGGGTGGGCGCGGTGATCCCGCCGAGCCGGTGGCGCCAGGGGCGGCCGGCATCGAGGAGGTAGGGGTTGGTCGACTGGGCGGCGATGTCGGCGGCGTGGTTCACGACCCGGGCGGCCAGCCGGCGCACGGCGTCCTCGTCGAACGGCCGCGAGACGGCGGCGAAGGGACGCTCGCCCTCGACGATCGAGGCGATGACGGCGTCCCGGTCGGACCAGTCGACCCCACCACCGCCGTCCGCTCCGGCCTCGCCGTCACCGTCCTCCACTCCGGGCCCGGGGCCGGGCCCGGCCCCGGAACCGGCCTCGGACTGGGCCTCGGACCGGGCGAAGAAGGCCGCGAGCCGGTCCGACATCGGCGGGAGGTCCGCCTGCTCCTGTCCGGGGATGCCGGGCGTGGACGACGCGCAGGTGAGCGTGGCCACCCGCTCCGGGTGGTCGAGGGCCAGCAGCTGGCCGACCGCGGCGCCCTGCGACATGCCGACGACGTGGGCCGCGCCCAGGCCGAGGGCGCCGATCAGGGCGGCGGCATCGTCGGCCAGGTCCGGCAGCCCGTACGGCGGAGCGCCCACCGGGTAGGTCGTCGATCCCCCCGCGTCGCGGCTGTCGTACCGGATGACGAACCTGCCGCCGTCGGCCAGCCGCCGGACGAAGCCGTCGCTCCAGTTGAGCGCGCAGTGGCCCGCGCCGTGGATCAGCAGGACGGCGGGATCGGCGGGATCGCCGAGGAGGTCGGCGCTCAGCTCCGCGCCGTTGACCTTGAGGATGCGCCGGCCGGTCGCCATCGGGCCGCTCCTTCGAGGATTTCCGTCACGTGTCACGACGACCCTACGGCCAGGCGGGTCGTTCCCCGGCGAACGTCCGCACCCGACCGGTGGGTGGTGCGCTTCGGTCCCGTCGCCCGTGGGCAGTCTTCCCGGGCGGGGGCACGGATGCGAGGAGGACGGCATGCGCCAGGACGAGGCCAAGCACTTCGACGAGCGGACGGCGGCGGGTGACACCGCCGCCGAGCCCGGCGGCGCGGCCGATCCCGAGGCCCGCTACCGCCGTTCCTCGGCCTTCCTCATCGACGAGGCCCTCGGCTTCCTCTTCCCCGCCGCCCTCCGCGCCGCCGCCGACGTCGGCGTGGCCGACCACCTCGCGGACGGCCCCCGCACGCCCGCCGAACTCGCCACCACGACCGGCCTGGACGCCCGCAGCCTGCACCGGGTGCTGCGCCTGCTCGCCACCCGGGGCGTGGTGGCGGAGGACGACGCGGGCCGGTTCACGCTGACCGACGCCGGGCAGGCGCTGCGCAGCGACGTCCCCTGCTCGGCCCGGACGGCCGTGCAGATGCTCACCGACCGCACCATGTGGCAGCCGGCCGGCGAGCTGACGAGCTGCCTGACCGAGGGCACCGCGTCGTTCGAGGCCATCTTCGGCATGCCGTTCTTCGACTGGTTCGCCCAGGACGCGCGGACCGCCGCCGTCTTCCACGGCGGCATGGCGGCGATGTCCGACGCCGAGAACGCGGTCATCGCGGCGGCCTACGACTTCCCGGAGACCGGCACCGTCGTGGACGTCGGCGGCGGCCACGGCGGCCTGCTGCTGGAGGTGCTGCGCCGCAACCCGGGCGTGGCGGGCGTCCTCTACGACCGCGCCCACGTCCTGGCCGGCCATCGCCTCGACACCGACAAGGAGATCGCGGGCCGCTGGACCCTCGCGGAGGGCGACTTCTTCGCGTCCGCACCGCCCGGCGACATCCACCTGCTCAAGCGCATCACGCACGACTGGGACGACGAGACCTGCGTGACCCTGCTGACCAGCTGCCGCCGCTCGCTCCACCCGGGCGGCCGCGTCCTGGTCCTGGACGCGGTGGTCCCCCGGGGCAACGCCCCGCACCAGTCCAAGACCCTGGACCTGATGATGATGGCCTCCCTCACCGGCCGCGAACGCACCGAGGCGGACTTCGCCGCCCTCTTCGACCGCGCCGGCCTACGCCTCTCCCGCCTCCTCCCCACCCCCACCGTCCTTTCCGTGGTCGAGGCCGTTCCGGCCTGACGGATCATCATGTACGGCTCGAAGGCGGTGGTCCCGGCTCCCGGGTCGAGTCGGCGGGGAGGAGTTCGGCGGTGCGGTGGGCGACCTCGTGGTGGAGGGCGTCGCGGACGACCCGGACGGCGGGGTGGGTCACCGCCTCGCGCCGTACGGCCAGCGTGATCGGCAGCCGGATGTCGACCTCGTCCGGCAACAGCCTTCGCAGCAGGGCCCGTTCGGCGAGGAAGGCCGGCAACACGCCGATCCCTGCGCCGAGTCGGGTGGCTTCGACCTGGGCGAAGACGTTGGTGGAGGAGAACGCGGGTGTGACGCCCGGCAGATGGCGTTCGATGTCGAGGTCGCCGACCTGGAGCATCGAGTCGATGTAGAAGATCAGCGGATGCTCCCGCAGCTCGGCGACCGAGCCGGGCGGGCCGCACCGCGCGAGGTACTCGTCGGCGGCGTACAGGCCCAGCGCGTAGTCGGTCAGGTGCTCGGTCACCAGGCGGCTGCGCGGTGGCCGGCCGATTGCCAGGGCGAGGTCGAAGCCGGCCGGGCGCAGATTCAACTGCCGCGTGGCCGTGATGAGTTCGACGCGCAGTCGGGGGTGGCGCCGGCGTACCCGGGCCAGTGCCGGGGTGGCGAAGACGGTGCCGAAGCCGTCCGGGGCGCTCACCCGGACGGTGCCGTGCAGGGACGGCGCGTCCTGACCGGAGACCGCGTCGACGACCCGGACGAGGGCGTCCTCGATCGCGCGGGCGCTGTCCGCGACGGACCGGCCGGCGTCGGTCAGGCCCCAGCCCTCCGTGCCGCGTTCGATCAGCCGTACCCCGAGGCTCTTCTCCAGCGCGGTGATCCGGCGGGACACCGTGGTGTGGTCCACGCCGAGCGCGTCGGCCGCGCTGACCAGCCGGCCCGTGCGGGCGACGGCGAGCAGGTACCGCAGGTCGTCCGCGCGGAGTGCGCGCGGGTCGGGACCGCCGTGCTCCGGCCGCGGCGGCGGCTCCGGGTCGTCGCCGACCGGGCGGGTACGGGAGGGCACCGGGGCAGCGTATCTGCATTCGCGCACACCCCGTCTGCACGATTGGTGCTTGAGCGCACGACTCGGGGGCGGCAGAGTCGGGGCACCGTCGGCCGGCGCACCCGGCCGCCGTTCCTCCCCGCGTCGAGAGGGTCCCCCATGGTCGCCGGCCTGTCCCTGCCCCGGATCGTGCGCGTCGGCCGCGGCGCCGTCGAGGAACTGGGCGACGTCGTCGCCGGACTGGGGCTGAGCCGGCCCCTGCTCGTCACCGACGCGTTCCTGGTCGGGACCGGCGCGGCGGAGCGGGTGACCGCGACACTGGTCCGGGCCGGGCTTAGCCCCCGCCTGTTCGCCGGCACCGTGCCCGACCCGACCACCGACTCGCTGGCCGCGGGCCTGGAGGCGCTGCACGGGCACCGGGCGGACTCGGTCATCGGGTTCGGCGGCGGCAGCCCGATGGACAGCGCCAAGGCGCTCGCCCTGCTGGGCGTCCAGGGCGGTCGGATGCGCGACTACAAGGCGCCGCGCGTCAACCACGGGCCGGCGCTCCCGGTGATCGCCGTCCCCACCACCGCCGGCAGCGGCTCGGAGGCGACCCAGGTCACCGTCATCACCGACAGCGGCACGGACGAGAAGATGCTCTGCCTGGGCCCGGCGTTCCAGCCGATCGCCGCCGTCGTCGACGCGGACCTGACCCTGTCGATGCCGCCCCGGCTGACCGCCGACACCGGCGTCGACGCCCTCACCCACGCCGTCGAGGCGTACGTCAGCCGCAAGGCCAACGCCTTCTCCGACGGTCTGGCTCTCACCGCGATCGCCACCATCGGCCGCCATCTGCGCCGCGTCTACGCGGACGGTTCGGACGCCGTGGCGCGCGAGGCCATGATGCTCGCCGCGACCCAGGCCGGGATGGCCTTCTCGAACTCCAGCGTCGCCCTCGTACACGGCATGAGCCGTCCGATCGGCGCCCACTTCCACGTCGCCCACGGCCTGTCGAACGCGATGCTGTTCCCCGCGGTGACCGCCTTCTCGGTGGCCGCGGCCCCCGGCCGGTACGCCGACTGCGCCCGGGCCCTGGGCGCCGCGAGCGCGACGGACGCCGAGGGCGCGGCCGCCGCCAAGCTCGTCGACGCCCTCCACGAGCTCTGCCACGACCTGGCCGTCCCCACCCCCCGCGCCCACGGCATCGACCCGGCCGCGTGGGCCCGGCTGACGCCCCTGATGGCCGAGCAGGCCCTGGGGTCGGGCTCCCCCGCCAACAACCCCGTCGTGCCCACCGCCGAGCAGATCCAGGAGCTCTACGCCCGGATCTACGCCTGATCACCGCCGACGCCCGCCGGGCTCACCCGCCGCAGGGCCAGCCGCGCGTAGGCCCGCACGTCCGCGTCGGAGTCGGCGAGCCGTTCCCGCGGGCCCGCGGCGACCGCCTGGTCACCGGTCGACCGGGTCAGGGCCCGTACGGCGGCCTCGCGGACGTCCGGGTTGTCGTCGCCGAGCAGGGCGACCAGCGGGGGCAGCAGCCCGGCGGCGCCGAGCGCGCCGGCGGCCGCGGCCGCGGGGCCGGCCCCCGGCTCAGTTCGGCGCCGCGGCCACGGCCACCGGCGACGAGCCGCCGGGCACCAGCAGCCGCGGCGCCCCGCCGCCGTCCGCCGGCACGCTCCAGACGTCGGTGCCCTTGCCGCCCTGGCCGGGCAGCGCGTACCCGAGCGTCTCCCCGTCGAGCCAGACCGCCTGGTCGTCCACGCTGCGCGACTCGGCCAGCGGGTGCTCGCCCATCCCCGCCAGCTCCAGCACGTGGAGCCGCCAGGGCGCCGCCGGGTCGGTCGAGACCTTCTTCTTGAAGGCGATCCGGGTGCCGTCCGGCGAGAGCGAGGGGCACTCCACGTTCTCCCGCAGGGTGCGGGCCGACCAGGCCCGCAGGTCCCCCTCGACCAGGTGGGTCCGGCCGCCGGTCGAGACGGTGGCGTAGAAGCGGTTGTCGTCGGCGGCGAAGCTGACGCCCCAGTAGTTGACGTCGGCGGCGTGGTAGCGGGCGCCGTCGACGGTCAGCGGGATGGACTCGATGGACTTGACCAGGTAGCCGGTACGCAGGTCCAGGACCGACGTCCGGGTGGAGAAGGTGCCCGCCGCGTAGGAGTCCCCCACCGCGAAGGCGGTCCAGGCGAGCAGGTGCCCGGAGGCCGACACCCGGGCCCGGTTCGGGATCCCGGGCACCGTCACCGACTGGAGCTCGGTGAACTTCCGGTCGTACACCACCGCCTGGGTCCGGGCCGGGGTGCCGGGCAGCGCGCGCAGGCACAGCGCCCGGTCCCCCGCGGCGTGGAAGCGGACGCAGGACGGGCCGTCCGCCACCCCCGGACTGCGGGCGACCCGCCCGGTGGCGGAATCCCGGTAGTAGAGCCCGGGCTCGTCCAGGGTGAACGAGCTAGCGGCGGCGACCAGCCGCTGCCCGCCGCCGCGTTCCCTGGCGTGCAGGACGTACCCCAGCGAACCGCCCAGCAGCACCAGGGCCGCGGTGATCAGCACCAGCGAACGCGCTTTCACGAGACCTCCCTCTCCGGCCGCTCCGGCAGGATCCGCCGTGCCGCGACGAGTGCGGCGGCCAGCGCGAGCGCGGCCGCCGCCAGGGCCGGACGCGGCCCCCACCACGTCCAGGCCGCACCGAAGCCCGCCGCGCCGACCAGCCGGGCCAGCGCCTGACCGGTCTGCAGCACCGCGAGCCCGCTCGCCCGGCCGTCGAGCGGCAGGACCGGCCCGGCGAGTGCCATCAGCACACCGTCCGTGGCGGCGTAGAAGACGCCCAGGAGGACCAGGACGAGTACGGTGGCCGGCCAGCCCGGCGGGGCCATCACCACGAGGTAGGCCGCGAGCAGCGCACCGTGCCCCCAGAGGAACGGGGTGCGCCGCCCGGACCGGTCCGCGATCCGGCCCGCCGGTACGGCCAGCAGCAGGTAGCACGCCGCGGCGCCGAGCGGCAGCAGCGGGAAGAGCAGGGCCGGTAGGTCCAGGCCGCGCTGGAGCAGCAGGTAGAGGAAGGAGTCGCCGATCGTCGCGGCGCCCAGCAGCACGGCGGCCGTGACGACCCGCCGGAACACCGGGTCGCCGAGTGCCCTGGGCTTCTTCCCCGTCCTGCCGCGCTCGCCGGTCTTCCCGCCGGCCGGCCTCGGCTTCACGCCGACCGCCGGCCTCGGCTTCACGCCGACCGCCGGCCTCGCCCCGGCCGGGACGAAGAGCACCAGCACCAGCACGCCGAACAGCCCGGTGGCGAAGCTGACCACGAAGACCGCGTCGTACGCGTCCGCCGTCGCCCACAGCACCACGAACGCGACCAGGGGGCCGAGCAGCGCCCCCGTGGTGTCCATCGCCCGGTGCACCCCGAACGCCCGGCCGAGCTCCTCCGGCGGCGCGCTGAGCGAGATCATCGCGTCCCGCGGCGCGGTCCGCACGCCCTTGCCGAGCCGGTCGGCGGCCAGCGCGGCGGCGATCCCGGCGGCCGCGCCGCCGGCCAGCAGCAGCCCGAGCCGGGAGAGCGCCGACAGCAGGTAGCCGACCCCGGCGACCGTCCGGTGCCGGCCGCCGCCGCGGTCGGCGAGCTTGCCGCCGAGCAGCCGGACCAGTGCCGTCGCCCCGTTGAACAGCCCGTCGAGGAAACCGAATTGAAGCGGCGAGAGGCCGAGCCCCAGCACCAGGTAGAGCGGCAGCACGGCGGTGACCATCTCCGAGGAGACATCGGTGACCAGGCTGACCGCGCCGAGCGCGACGACCGTGCCCGGGACGCGCCGTCCCGCCCCGGCGGGGCGGGACGGCGCGTCCGGACGGCGGCCCGTGGTGGCGAGGTACATCATCAGTGGCAGCTGTACTTCGGGCTGGTGTCCTTGACCTGGCCGTCCGTCCCGACGTAGCTCCAGCCGTAGCCGGAGTCGGTGAAGTCCAGCTTCAGCACGCCGTAGTCACCGCTGATCCGCTTCTGGCTGTTCGGCTGGACCTGCTCGATCGGGTAGGGTTCGGCGCCGCCCATCCCGCCGACGATCTCGACGATCCCGTCCGCGGTCGCCTTCCCGTCCGGGTCCTGCGGGGCGAACCGCTCGTAGTGGTGGTCGTGCCCGTTCAGCACCAGGTCGGCCTTGGCCCCGTAGAGGATCTTCCACACCGGCCGGGAGACCGGGTCGTTGCCGTGGCCGCCGGAGGAGTACAGCGGGTGGTGCCAGTAGGCGGCGATGCACTTCTTCCCGTTGGCCGCCAGGTCGGCCTTCAGCCAGTCGATCTGGGCGCTCTGGTCGAAGGCGTTGGAGTCCAGCGCGACGAAGTGCCAGTTGCCCTCGTCGAAGCTGTAGTAGCTCTTCCCCTGCGGGTAGGCGATGCTGCCGAAGTACGCCTTGTACCCGGCGAGCGACCCGGCCGGGTCGTAGGTCTCGTGGTTGCCCGGCACCGGGTGGGTCTTCGCCTTGAACGCCCCCCAGGTCTTGTCGTAGTAGGCCTTGAAGTCCGCCAACCGGGCGTCGTCGTACTGGCTGTCACCCATCGTCAGGTAGAACTTGGGGTTGATCTGCTGGGCCAGCGCGGCCGTCTTCGGGTGCGCGCAGCCGCTGTCCGCGACGGTGCACTGGGCGGCGATGTCGCCCGCCGCCACCACGGTGAACGCCCCGCCCGGCGCGGTACCGGTCGGCGAGGGGGTGCCGGTCGGCGACGGGGTGCCGTCCGGCACTCCGTACACCTGCATCTCGAACAGCGAGTACCCGTACGACGTCGCGCGCGCCGTCCCGTACATCCGGACGTAGCGGCCCTGTCCGGCCAGCCCCGTCCAGTCGTCCGTCCCGCCGTTGCCGGCCTTCTCCTCGGCCACCGCCGTCCAGGTCACCCCGTCCGCCGACACCTCCAGCCGGTACGCCTTCGCATAGGCGGCCTCCCAACTCAGTTTCACCCGGGAGACGTTGGCGCTCACCCCGAGGTCGACCCGCAGCCACTGCGGGTCCTTCCCCTCCACACTGGCCCACCGGGTGGAGGTACTCCCGTCGAACGCCTTCCCCGCCGCGTACGACGACCCCTCGGTGGAGGAGGCCGTCGCGGCCTTCCCCTGCGAGAGCAGCGGGTCGACCGCCGCCCCCGCCTGCCCGGACCAGCCGAGCACCAGGCCGCCGAGCAACGTGATCACAGCGGCGAACACTCCGACACGAACAGGTCTTGCCGAGACACCCAGACGCATCCCTGAACTCCATGACCTTGAGTAGATGGCGAGAGCTGGACTCCGGTCCACAGCACACGAACTCACCGGGCGAGCGGCAACCGCGCCACCGCAGCGGCCGGGTCAGAGCTCTCGCTGAGCACGTCACACCCCCTTCGAGCCGGGGTGCCGTGCCAAGCCGCCGACCGACAGCCTAATGGATAGTAAAGTTCCCTACCAATAGTTCGGCGGCACCGAACTTCCGCCCGCCCAGCGGATCATGGCCCTGTCCGAACGCCTCGCCGGACCCGTCTCCACGGCCCCGACCGACCGCCGGAGTGCCCGCTACCGCCTCGGACCTGCGGCCGCGTACGCCGCGGCGCCGGTCGCGAACAGGGCCCACGCCGTCCCGGTGGACGCCGCCGTGCCGGGCAGAACGGCCATCCAGTGGAGCACCTGCCCGGCGGTGCCGCCCGGCGGCGGTACGAGGAGGGTGAACGCGAGCCCGGCCGCCGTGGGGGCGCCCGCCGGGCCCCGTCCCGCCGGGAGCGCCCTCGCGCGCCGGCCGGTCAGGCCGCACCGGCCGGCCCCCGCCGGTCGTCGCCGGTCCTCGCGCCGCACGCGGTGGCCCTCGGCCCGCCGGACCCGTGCGACGGCAGCGGGGCGCGTCCTCAGGCCCGGCCGGCCGGCCGCAGTTCGCGTTCGAGCGCGGCCAGCGCGAAGGCGTGCGCGGAGGCGTGCTGCCAACGGGCCCGCCCGAACATCACGTCCCCGGAGAGCCCGTTGAGCATGGCCACCGCCCTGATGACGAACTCGGTAGGGTCCACGTCGGCGAACTGCCCCAGCGCCCGCCCCTCCCGGAGGACGGCCTCCAGCCGCTCCTCCCAGATGTCGGACAGGTCGGTGAGGACCTGCCGGCCGGCGTCGTCGTGGCACTGGGCCAGCACCTGCGTCCACAGCGCGTAGCGTTCGTCGCCCGGGTGGCGGGGCAGGTAGTAGCGGACGAACAGCGCCAGTTTCTCGGCGGGGGACGCGGCCTCGTCCGCGGCCCGCTCGAACCGGGAGCCGAGGTCCGCCTCGCTCCACGCGAGGACCTCCAGCAGCAGCCGGTCCTTCTTGCCGAAGTGGTAGAGGATGTGCCCGGTGCTCATGCCGGCCCGCGCGGCGATGTCCGACATCCGCACGGCCGCGGTGCCCTTCTCGGCGATGACGCTGATGGCGGCCCGCATCGCCCGCCCCCGCGCCTCGTCGCCGCTGGGCTGGCGCTTCCGGTCGACCGCGGCCGGGGCGGGCTGGGGAGCGGCGCCCGGTTCAGTGCCCGTCCCAGCACCCGACGCGCCGCCCGCCTCGGCACCCTGCGCGGCACCCGTCACCGGCTCGGTCTCTCGCGTCGACATGGCCGCACCTCGATCCTGGGGGTCTAGATCCGTAGTCTAGACTGAAATTCTAGTCAGTGCGCCGGAGGCGTGGCGGCCGCGAACGCGCGACCGGCCCGCCGCCCGGCGATCCACCTGCCCGACCCCCACCCAGGAGGCACCCGCATGACGCGCGGATTCGACGTTGTGGAGACCTGTATCGCCGACCTGCGCGAGGCACTGGAGAAGGGCCGGACCACCGCGGTCGAGCTGCTCGACGCCTACCTCGCACGGATCGACGCGTACGACCGGCCCGGCACCGCCACCGCCCTCAACGCGATGGTCGTGATGAACCCGGACGCCCGCGCCGAGGCCGAGGCCTCCGACGCACGCCGCGCGCGCGGCGAGACGCTCGGCCCGCTGGACGGCATCCCGTACACCGCGAAGGACAGCTACCTCGCGAAGGGGCTGACGGCCGCCGCCGGTTCGCCGGCCTTCGAGCACCTCGTCGCCCGGCGCGACGCCTTCGCCATCGAGCGGCTGCGCGCGGGCGGGGCCGTCCTCATCGGCCTGACCAACATGCCGCCGATGGCGAACGGCGGCATGCAGCGCGGCGTCTACGGCCGCGCGGAGAGCCCGTACAGCGCCGACTGGCTCACCAGCGCCTACGGCTCCGGCTCCTCCAACGGCTCCGGCACCGCGACCGCCGCGTCGTTCGGCGCGTTCGGCCTCGGCGAGGAGACCTGGTCCTCGGGCCGGGCCCCCGCCTCCAACAACGCGCTGTGCGCCTACACGCCCAGCCGCGGCGTGATCTCGGTGCGCGGCAACTGGCCGCTCGTGCCGACCATGGACGTCGTGGTCCCGCACACCCGCACCATGGCCGACCTGTTCGAGCTGCTCGACGTCATCGTCGCCGACGACCCGGAGACCCGCGGCGACCTGTGGCGCGCCCAGCCGTGGGTGCCGCTGCCCGCCGCCTCCCGGGTGCGGCCCGCCTCGTACCCGGCCCTCGCCCCCGCCGACGCCGGGGCGGCGCGCGCCGCGCTCGCCGGCAAGCGCGTCGGCGTGCCCAGGATGTACATCAACGCCGACCCCGAGGCCGGGACGAACCCCGAGGGCGGCATCGGCGGCCAGACCGGACAGCGGATCGACACCCGCCCCTCGGTGATCGCCCTGTGGGAAGCCGCACGCCGCGACCTGGAGGCCGCCGGCGCCGAGGTCGTCGAGGTCGACTTCCCCGTCGTGTCGAACTACGAGTCCGACCGCCCCGGCACGCCCTCGCTGCTCACCCGCGGCCTGGTCGGCCGTGACTACCTCACCGTCGAGATCGAGGACCTCTCCGCCTGGGCGTGGGACGACTTCCTGCGGGCCAACGGTGACCCGCAGCTCGCCACCCTCGCCGAGGTCGACGGCGACCGCATCTGGCCCGAGCGGCAGGGCGAACTCCCCGACCGCTACGCCGGCTTCGACGACTCGATCGGCGACTACCCGCGCTTCGTCCGCGAGCGCCCGTACGCCTCCTTCACCGACATGCCGCACCTCGAAGCGGGCCTGCGCGGACTGGAGGAGACCCGCCGGGTCGACCTGGAGGAGTGGATGGACGAACTGCGCCTGGACGCCGTCGTGTTCCCCGCGGTCGCGGATGTCGGCCCTGCCGACATGGACGTCTCCGAGGCGTCCGCCGACCTCGGCTGGCGCAACGGCGTCTGGGTCGCCAACGGCAACCTGGTCCCCCGCCACCTCGGCATCCCCACGGTGACCGTGCCCATGGGCACCATGACCGACACCGGCATGCCCGTCGGCCTCACCTTCGCCGGCCGCGCCTACGACGACAACGCGCTCCTGACCCTCGGCGCCGCCTTCGAGGCGACGGCCCCCCGCCGCACGGAACCGCCGCGCGCCCCTCGACTGCCCGCCGAGTGACGTGACGTGACGGGGCGGGGGCGGGGGCGGGGCGGGGGTCTCCCCGCTCCGCCCCGCCGCTGGCGCGGGACGCGAGGGCGCGCCGCCCGACATGTCCGCCGACGTCCGAATGTGTCCCGATCGATCAGGAATCGAGAAGCGCGGGCCACGGCGTTGCCTCTAGCCTCCACGCCATGGACATCAGCATTCACACCACCACCCTTCCGCACGACGACCCGGACGCGTCACTGGTCTTCTACCGCGACGTCCTGGGCTTCGAGGTCCGCAGCGATGTCGGGCAGGGCAGGATGCGCTGGATCACGGTCGGCCCGGCCGGGCAGCCGGGCACGTCGATCCTGCTGGCGCCGCCCGCCGCCGACCCCGGCATCACCGAGGACGAGCGCCGCACGATCACCGAGATGATGGCCAAGGGCACCTACGGCTGGATCCTGCTGGCCACCCCGGACCTCGACGCCACCTTCGAGAAGGTGCAGGCCGGTGACAGCGAGGTCGTCCAGGAGCCGACCGACCAGCCGTACGGCGTCCGCGACTGCGCGTTCCGCGATCCCGCGGGCAATCTGATCCGCATCCAGGAACTGCGCTGAGCCGTACGGGTACCGGCGCGGCTGTGCGAGCCGCCGCGCGACCACCCGTGAGGGGTGCCGGCGGCACGTGGACGCGTCCGGGGGCAGCCGTCTCGGCCACCCCCGGTCGCTCGAAGGCGCCGATGGGCAGGGCAGACGGACAGGGCAGACGGAGAACGAGGGGGTTCCCATGTGCAGGCCGGAATGGCGGCGAGCGCTCGTCCAGGCGCAGCGCCTGGCCGACTTCGCGCGGTTGCGCCGCGTCCGCGATCGGATCGACCGGGAGTACGCGCGGCCGCTGGACGTGGCGGCGCTCGCCCGCGACGCGAACATGCCCGCCGGGCAGCTGAGTCGGGAGTTCCGCGCCGCTTACGGCCGGTCGCCGTACGCGTATCTGATGGCGCGTCGCATCGAGCGGGCGGCGGCGCTGCTGCGGCGGGGCGACCTCGGCGTCACCGAGGTCTGCCGCGCGGTCGGCTGCGCGTCGCTGGGTACGTTCACCACCCGCTTCACCGAGCTGGTCGGCATGCCGCCAGGAGCCTTCCGGCGCCGGGCGGCGGACGCGGCGGGTGCGGCGGGTGCGGCAGATGCGGCGGACGCGGCGGACGCGGCGGCCGGCCGTCCCGCTCCTGCGGCGGGGCCGGCGATCATCCTGGACGGGATGCCCGCGTGGGTGGCGAGGCGGGTCGCGAGACCGGTCAGGAATCGAGAAGCCCCGGCCGCCGGGCAGCGCCTAGCGTGATGGTCATGGCAACCACCGCTTCCACCGCAGCCCACACGTCCCTCGCCTCCGTCACCCTTGAGGTGGCCGACCCCGAGGCCGCCCTCCGCTTCTACCGCGCCTTCGGCGTGGACACGCACATCCGCCTGCGGGCGTCCGGGGCGCACTCCACCGGATTCCGCGGCTTCACCCTGGCGCTCACGGTGTCCGGGCCCGCGACCGTCGACGGCTTCGTCGGCGCCGCCGTGGACGCCGGGGCGACCGTCCTGAAGCCCGCCGCGAAGTCGCTGTGGGGCTACGGCGGCGTCGTCCAGGCCCCGGACGGGACGATCTGGAAGATCGCGACCTCCGCGAAGAAGGACACCGGCCCCGCCACCCGCGAGATCGACGAGGTCGTCCTGCTGCTCGGTGTCGAGGACGTGAAGGCCACCAAGCAGGTCTACGTCGACCGGGGCCTGACCGTGGCCAAGAGCTTCGGCGGCAAGTACACCGAGTTCGCCCCCGGTGGGGCCGGCACCGTCAAGCTGGCGCTGTACAAGCGCCGCGCGCTGGCCAAGGACCTCGGCGTCCCCGTCGACGGCACGGGCTCGCACCGCATCGTCCTCGGCAGCGCCGCCGGGGCCTTCACGGACCAGGACGGGTTCGTCTGGGAGGCCGCCGAGGCGCTCGCCCCCACGCCGTCCTGACGACGGGCCGCGCCTCCGATGGGCCACCGGGTCCTGCGCGCCCAGCCCCGATCGATCGTCCGCGCCGCCGACGACAGCCGGGCCCCGGCCCGGATCGCCGACGCGTACACCCCCACACGTCGCGTACACCTCCACCAGTAGCGCACACACATCCACCAGTACAAGGAGTGAGCCATGAAGGCGCACGTCAGCTCCATCCTCCTCGGCGTCCGGGACATGGACCGGGCCAAGCGGTTCTACACCGAGGGGCTCGGCTGGAAGATCCAGAACGACTACGGCATCTCGGTGTTCTTCGCATCGGACGGCGCCTCGCCGGTCGGCTTCTACGGCCGCGAGGGCCTGGCCGAGCAGGTCGGCACGGACCAGGAGGGCAGCGGCTTCAGCGGCCTGGTCCTGACCTACGTCGTCCGTAGTGAGGCACGGGTCGACGAGATCATGGCGGAGGCCCAGCAGGCCGGCGCCACCGTCCTCAAGCCCGCCGGCGCTCTGCCGTGGGGCGGGTACGGCGGCACCTTCGCCGACCCGGAGGGCTACATCTGGAGCCTCGGCTACAGCGCCCAGGGAACCGACCAGCCCTACGCCGAGTAACCGCGATCGCGGAGGACCTACGAGCGGGTCGCGAGCCCCGTGACCCGCGCCCGCTCGGACGCCCCGCGGCGACCGCTACCGCCGGGACGGCCGCCCCACCCCCGGCGCCTCACGTGAGCCGTCTGCCGACCGGTCTAGACGAGGGACCCGCCGCCGTCGAGCGTCAGCACGGAGCCGGTCGCGAAGGGGTTGCCCAGCAGGAGGAGATAGGCCGCCGCGGCGTCCCCGGGCTGCCCGACCCGACCGGCCGGGAGCCCGCCGCCCTGGCTCCGGAAGAACGCTTCCGGTTCCGGGACGAGGCCGTCCCACAGTTCGGTCCGCACGACGCCGGGGCGTACCGCGTTGACACGGATCCCCCGCGGGGCCAGGTCCAGGGCGAGCGCTCGGGTCAGGGACTCGATCGCTCCCGTCGTGCTGGCGGGGATCGGCGAGCCGGGCAGCGGGCGGGTCGCGACCACTCCGGACGTGACGACGATCGAGCCGCCCGGACGGATGGCCGGCACCGCGTACTTCACGGCCAGGAAGGCTCCCCAGTAACGGACTTCGAAGCCGGCGCGGGCCTCGGCCGAGGTGAGGTCCTCGATCCCCTTCAGGAGCAGGGTGTCTCCGGCCGTGTAGACGAGGTGGTCGAACTCGCCGAGTCCGGCGAAGAACGCGGCGATCGAGGACTCGTCCGTCACATCGATGCGACGGCCCTCGGTGTCGCCGGGCAGCGTGTCCGCGGCCGCGTCCACGCGTTCCTGGCTGCGCGAGGCGACGACGACGCGGGCTCCGTCCTTCGCGGCCTGCTCGGCGACCGCGTAGCCCATGCCCGAGGTGCCGCCGATGACGACGATCTTCTTCTGGTTCAGTGTCATGAGGTGAAGCTATGCCAGTGCCGCGAGACGATGAATGGCCAAGGATCTCGATCCGCTGTCCGATCGTCTCGATCCCCCGGCACTATGATCGCGTCGTGGACATCCTGAGCGACACCCTGGCCGCACTGCGAACGGGACGTCCCAGCGCCGTCCGCACCGAGGCGCGAGCGCCGTGGGGCTTCCGCGTCCAGGCCGTCGTCGGGGCCGCGTTCCATGTGGTCGGCGAGGGCCGGTGCCTGCTCGTACCGCCGACCGGGGACCCGATCGAACTCGGCGCGGGCGACGTGGTCTTCCTGCGCCGGAGCAGCGGCCACGTCCTGACCGACTCGCTGTCGAGCCCGGTCGTGGACTTCGCTCCGGTACCGGTCGACGCGGGTTCGCCGATCGGCCGCCTCGTCGCCGACGGCCCCGGCGCGCGGACCCGCCTGCTGTGCGGCGCCTACAAGCTCGACGTGGACCACCGGCATCCGCTGCTGCGCGAACTCCCGGAGGCCATCCACCTTCCCGCCCGCCCGGGGCGTCATCCGGCGCTCCAGGCGACGGTCGATCAGCTCTGCGTCGAGATGAACGCCCCGCGGCCCGGATCCGACGCCGTCGTCGGGTCGCTGATGGACCTGCTCCTCGTCTACATCCTGCGCTGCTGGTACGACGAGCAGTCGCACGAGCGCGCCGGGGGCTGGGCGGCGGCCCTCACCGATCCGGTGATCGCACCGGCGCTGCATGCCATCCACGAGGACCCCGGGCATCCGTGGACCGTCGAATCCCTCGGCGGCAGAGCGGGCTTGTCCCGGGCGGCCTTCGCCCGGCGCTTCACCGCCGTGGTCGGCGATCCGCCGTTGAGCTACCTGACGACGTGGCGCATGACGACGGCCGGACGACTCCTGCGGGACGGCGACCTCTCCCTGACCACCGTCGCGGCGAAGAGCGGGTACACGTCGGAGCTCGCGTTCGCCAAGGCCTTCAAGCGCCACTTCGGAGCCCCACCGGGCGCCTACCGCCGCGAGGCACGGGCCCGCCGGCCCGGCCGATGACCCCGGCCACGGTGCCGGAGACCCGGTACCGGGAGAGCAGTACGCGCTGCCGGCCGGTCTCCGTCCTGATCCTGCCGAACCCACCTTCCTCCTGAGCCCCCCGACTACGCTTGTCCCGGTCACGGCCAAGACCGAACGAGGGGGGATCACCCATGCCGTACGAGATCGGCGCGAAGGTGAGGCTGACCAGGGATGTGCAGGTCAGCGCGGACGGCATGACGGCCGGAACCGGCCTCCCCGGTCCGCTGTTCCTGGCCGGGGGCTTGACGGGCATCGTCTCCGGCTCGGCAGTACAAGCCGGCGGCGCGTCCCCGGACATGCTCGCGAGCTTCGACCAGCAAGTCCGCGGCAGCCGGTTCGACAGCTTCACCGCCGGCCTGATCGACGACCTCCGTCAGCGGGTCGTCGGGATGGGAGCAGTGGGCGCCGGAGCCGGCGCTCGGACCAGGTACACGGTGCGTTTCGAGAACGGCTTCGTTCTCGGCGGTCTCGAAGAAGACTGGCTGGCCGGAGCCTGAGTGTCCGCCACCGCGCAGGCGCGGTGGCGGACACTCAGGCCGGGTAGCCGATCGAGCCCAGCGGTGGGCAGGGGATGAGTGTGGTGCCGGCGCCGGGGCGTTCGACGAAGGCCCTGGCCTCGGCGGCCTGTTGGCGTCGGGTCTCCAGCTCGTCGGCGTGCCAGGCGTCGATCCGGGCCCGGGGGTAGTCCCACGAGTCGTCGATGAGACTGAGGCTGGTGTTGCCGGCGCTGCGCTGGAACTCCGCCTTCACGGCGGCTTGTTGGAGCGCGGTCTGGACGGCGGCGAGATCGATGCGGGTGATCAGGACGCCGAGGGTGTTCGGTTCACGGGTCGGCATGGGGGCCTGCGGGAGCAGCGACACCCCGGTGTCGAGGCGGCCGATGTTGTCGACGCTCGCGTCCTGGGCCTCCCGCACCGCGATCCGCATCTCCTGGTGCAACCAGAAGAACTCGTCGAGGTCGGCCTGGGTGATGCGCATCCGCTCGTACAGGGCACGAAAACGGGGGTCCTGGTGCAACGGGACCAGGACAGCCGCGTGGAGTGCCACGCAGTCGTTGAAGCCCCCTGCCACGGCGGCCTCGAAATGGAGGATGGCCAGTTCCGCATCTCCCTGCGCGCACGCCAGCTCACCGAGGCTCGCACGGCCCGACGCGGCGAGCCACGCACCGTCGGGGCCGAGCGCCGCGGCACGCGCGACGAGGTCGTGGAGGCCCCTGGTCCCCGCCGCGGCGGGTCCTTTGGTCAGGAACTCCACCAGCACTTCGTGCAGACGGGTGGCCAGCGAGCTGACGGTGTCGACCATGGATCCTCCTCGGGCCTCGGCAGTTCATCGTCGATTCTGCGGTAGCCCCTGGAAAGGACGGGCGGACGGAAGGAGCGGTTCCCGCCGCCGGGACCCGTCGGGCAGGAGAGCGGGTCGAGAACGAGAACGCCCTCCTGCTCACCGCGGACAGCACGACGATGCCGGGCCCCCGGCCGCATCACGCCCCGATCCGACCGGAAGCGACCCGCGCACCGTCCCTCCCCCTGACCTGAGCCCAGACTTATCTCCCCATCACCCCATGGATCAACCGCCCGTGGCCGGGCGAACGTTGTCCGATGCGGCACCAGCCTCATTCATTCGCTCGATGAGTGGCGATCAGGTCGCGGTACCAGGCGTACGAGGCCTTCGGCGTGCGCCGCTGCGTCTCGAAATCGACGTGGACGAGGCCGAAGCGCTGGTGGAACCCCTCGGCCCATTCGTAGTTGTCGAGCAGTGACCAGGTGTAGTAGCCGCGCACGTCCACGCCGTCGGCGACCGCTGCGGCCACCGCGTCGAGGTGGCCGGCGAGGTAGTCGATGCGGGGCTGGTCGTCGAGGGTGTCGGTGGTCGAGCAGCCGTTCTCGGTGATGGTGACGGGTGGGAGGGCGGCGCCGTAGCGCTGCCGCAGGCCGACGAGGAGTTCGCGCAGGCCGTCGGGGACGACAGGCCAGCCGAAGGCGGTGCGGGGGACGCCCTCGATGGGGGCTTCGGCGAAGGGGAGGCCGGGGTCGGTGGGGGCGGCGATGCGGGTGGGGTTGTAGTAGTTGACGCCGAGACCGTCGAGGGGCGTCCCGGCGATCAGCTTCAGGTCGCCGTCCCGGACGCTGCCCCCGAGGTCGGGGCCGACGCCGTAGGCGGCGAGGTCGGGGTAGCGGCCGAGCAGGAGCGGGTCGGTGAACAGGCGGTTGTGCAGGGCGTCGTAGGCCTGCGCGGCGACCAGGTCGGCTTCCGAGGAGGAGTCGGGCCAGACCGGGGTGAGGTTGTTGGCGATCATCACCTGCAGGCCGCGCTCGCGCAGGGCGGCGGCGGCCAGGCCGTGGCCGAGCAGTTGGTGGTGGGCGGCCGGGAGCGCGTCCAGCATCAGGGTCCGGCCGGGGGCGTGGATGCCCATCGCGTAGCCGTAGACCATGTGCACGAAGGGCTCGTTGAGGGTGATCCAGGCGGGTACCCGGTCGCCGAGCCGGTCCGCGGCCACCGCCGCGTACTCGGCGAACCGGTACGCGGTGTCGCGGTTCAGCCAGCCACCGGCGTCCTCCAGGGCCTGCGGGAGGTCCCAGTGGAAGAGCGTGGGCAGCGGGGTGATGCCGGCGGCGAGAAGGGCGTCCACCAGCCGGTCGTAGAAGTCGAGCCCGGCGGGATTGACCGGGCCCGCGCCGGTCGGCACGATCCGGGGCCAGGCGATCGAGAACCGGTAACCGTCCAGCCCGAGGCCCCGCATCAGCGCGATGTCCTCGGGATACCGGTGGTAGTGGTCGCAGGCCACCGCCCCGGTGTGCCCGTCCCGCACCGCACCGGGCCGGGCGGCGAACACGTCCCAGATTGAAGGCCCGCGGCCGTCCTCCTCGACGGCCCCCTCGATCTGGTAGGCCGCCGTGGAGACGCCCCAGCGGAACCCGGACGGCAGTTCAAGTCGAGCCTGCATGACAACCTCCTACAGAAACGCGAGGAGGGCTCATGTTACTGGCCGGACGCCGAAGCACCAGAGGTGGACGGCCAGGACATCCGGAGGTTGACGTGCCACCGCGGACCCGTCGGCATCGGCGACCCCGCGCCGACATCGCCCCGAAAGCCTGACCAAGCCCCGGGCGCGGGCGCGTTGCGCCGACCGCACCCGTCCGGCAAGGGCGGCCGCCCGGCCCGGCGGAAGCGCCGGGCCGGGCGGCCGGGGCGGGTCAGTCGACGGGGTTGAGCGCCCACTGCTGGTTCGTCTTCGCCGGGCCGCCCGGGGACCACTGGATCACGGGCGTGGTGTCACTCGGGTCCCCGCCGGAGACGTCGAGGACGAGGCCGCTGTGGAAGTTGACGACGGCCGAGGTGGCGCCGTTCACGTTGACCTTGCCCCAGCGCTGGTTGGCGCCGCCGTTGCACGTCCACTGGTTGACCGCGGTGCCCTGGTCGGTGCTCCAGCCCGGCACCTCAAGGCACTTGCCGCTGTACACGTTCACGAGGAAGCCGTCGCTGACCCGCCACTGCTGCGCGGTGTCGGAGCACCAGGACGACTGGCGGACCGGCGCACCGTCGTCGGTGCGGAAGTCCACGACTCCCAGGCACTTGCCGGTCTCGGCGTTCTGGAGCGCCACCGTGGAGTCGGCCGAGAGCGGGACGTAGGACATCCCGGACGCCGAGGCCGGGGCGGCGGCCAGCAGCCCGGCGCCGAGCCCGAGGGCGACCGCAGTGGCGGCGGAGCCGAGACGGCGCTTGGCAAGGACGTGGTTGTTCATGGTTCCCCCATGGGATCTCTGTACCTGTGCTTCGGATCGAGACACCCGGGCTTCCCGACCGTCTCAACCTCATAGACGTGCCGACCCCGGCGAGGTTGCAGGTGTCCTGGACGTACTTTTGACGCCCCGTCGGAACCCCGCGTCCCCTTACCGCCCGGGCAGCCCGGTCGCCGGGGGCTCCGCCGTGTCGGGCGCGACCGGGCAGGGTAGAGGGCGGGTGGCCTGTCGGTGGGGTGGAGGGACTGTGCCGTGCCTTGGTGGGTGCTGCTTGTCGTCGCCTACGGGTCGACCGCGGCCTGCGCCGTCCGGTACCGGCGCGCACTCCGCGTCTTCCTGGACGCTCCGGTCGTTCCGCGGGCGCCCGGCGAGGAGTTCACGCTCTACGAGGTGGCCTTCCTGCAGCTCTACGAGGACCGGGTCGCCCGGGCGGCCATGGCCGCGATGGTGCCGGGCGGGCGGCTGAGGGCGCGGGACAAGGTGCTCACCGTCATCGATCCCGTGCCGCGCGACGCGGTCGAAGCCGACGTGATCAAGGTGATCGGGCTTTCGCCGAGCCGCCGGACCTGGCGCCGGATGGACCGGTTCCAGTGGAGCCGGGCCGTCCTCGCGATCGGTGACCGGCTCGGCGACCAGGGGCTGGTGCGGCACCCCGGCCGGTCCCGGGCGGCGCAGCGGAGCCACACCTGGCTGGTGTGGGCCCAGGTGGCGTCCGTCGCGATGGGACTGACCGCCGTCGGCCTGGCCGCCGCCGAGGGAGGCCGCGCGTTCCTGGTCCCGCTCGTGGCCACGGCCGTCCTCCTCGCGGTCGGCTGGAAGGCCGCCGCCCCGCCGGTGAGCGGCCACTACTGGCACTGCAGCCGGACGGACGCGGGGCGGGCCGCGCTGGAGGCCCACTACGCCGACCACGAGCCGTGGATCCCCCGCACCAACGACGATCTCTCCGCGCACGACGCCGAGTTGCTCGCCACCGCCGTTCGTCGGGGCGGCTTCACCGGCAGGCTCGGCCCCCTCTCCGGGGCCGTCTCCTGGCCCGAAGGCCCACGCACCGGGCCGCCCGTCGACGACCCCCCGGGGCTCGGCAGTCTCTGACGCGACGCCGGGCCCGGCGCCCGACCTGGCACCCGGAACGGCGCCCGGCCCGGCCCCCGGGGCGGGCGCCAGGAGGTCGCCCGCCCGCCGCCCCTCCCCCGTCGGACGACGGGTGCCACCGGGATGCTACCCGTCGGTAGGATGCCACCCCTGCACGGAACAGGCACAGCACAGCACAGCAGGGGCACCGCAGGGCACAGCACAGCAGGGCACAGCACGGCACAGGCGGGACGGGGACGATGGGGATACGGCTGCTCGGACCGGTCGAGCTGTGGCGCGCGGACGGCGAGGCGCCGCGGTCGGCGGTGCGAAGCGGCGGGCGGTGCTCGCCCTGCTCGCGCTGGAGCTGGGCCGGACGGTGGCGGTCGAGCGGCTCTTCGAGCTGATGTGGGGCGACGAGCCTCCGATCCAGGCGAAGGCGGCGTTGCAGGGGCACGTCGCGGCGCTGCGCAAGGTGCTGGCCGGCTCGGGGTTCACGCTCACCACCCGCGCGCCCGGCTACCGGCTCGACGGCGACCCCGGGGCGGTAGACGCCCTCGCCGCCGGGGCACTGGCCGCGCGGGCCGCCGAGACCGCCGACGACGCCACCGCCGCCGGGCTGCTCCAGCGGGCGCTCGGGCTCTGGCGCGGCGCCGCCCTGGCCGATCTTCCGGCCACCCCGCTCTGCACCGATCTGGCCGGCCGGCTCGACGAGGGCCGGACCGAGGCCCTGACCGCGTGGGCGCGGCGCCAGCTGCGGCTCGGCCTGGGCCACGCGGCCGTCCCCGTCCTGGAGCAGAGCGTCCGCGCGGACGGACTGCGGGAGCCCACCGCGGCCCTGCTGATGCGCTGTCTGCACCAGAGCGGGCGCGGTGCGGACGCACTGCGCGTCTACCACCGGGCCCGTGTCCGGCTGGACGAGGAACTGGGCGTCGCACCGGGGCCCGCGCTGCAGGAGGCCCTGGCCGAGCTGCCGGCCACCGACCCCCCCGGCCGGGGCGCCCCTACCCGTCAGGCCCCCGACACCCCAGACACCCCAGACACCTCCGACACCTCCGACAACACGGCCGCCGTCGGGCCGCCGGCGGCCGTCGGGGACCTGCCCGGGCCGCCCCGGGGCTTCGTCGGGCGCTCGTCGGAGCACCACTGGCTCGACCGGCAGTGCGGGCCCGACCGGACCGGGGACGGCCTGGCCGTGGTGACCGGCCCCGCCGGGGTGGGCAAGACCGCGACGGTGCTCCACTGGGCCCACCGCGTCGCGGCGGGCTTCCCGGACGGCGTCCTCTTCGCGGACCTGCGCGGCTTCGACCCCGCCGGTCCGGGCGACCCGGCCCAGGCCCTGGGCCGCTTCCTCCGCGCGCTCGGCCTCCCCGAGCAGGCGATCCCGGAGGACCGGGCCGTGCGCGCGGCACTGTTCCGTGACCGCACCCAGGGGCGCCGGCTGCTCGTCGTGCTGGACAACGCGCGGTGCGCCGCCGAGGTGGCCGACCTGCTGCCGTCCGGGCCCGGCTGCGCCACCGTGATCACCAGCCGGAACAGCCTGGAGGACCTGGTCGTCACCGACGGCGCCGCGCTGCTCCAGCTCGCCGCCCTGCCGTCCGCCGACGCGCACCGGCTGCTGGAGCGCCTGCTCACCGCCGAGCGCGTGGCGGCGGAGCCGGAGCCGGCCGGGCGGCTGATCGGTCTCTGCGACCGGCTCCCGCTGGCGCTGCGGATCGTGGCCGCCCGGCTCGCCGCCCGCCCGGGCTGGCGGATCGCCGACCTGGTGGACGAGCTGAGCGACGAGGGCACCCGGCTGGCCGCGCTCGGCACCCAGGGCGGGGCGGTCAGCGTCCGGGCGGCGCTCACCCTGACGCACCACCATCTCCCGGACGGCGCGCGGAGCCTGCTCGCGCTGCTGACCGTGCACCCGGGCAGCACCACCGACCCGTACGCGGCCGCCGCGCTGCTGGACACCGACGCCGAGGGCGCCCGGCACGCGCTCGGCCCGCTCACCGCGCACCACCTACTGGCGGAGCAGACGCCCGGTCGCTTCGGCCGGCACGACCTGGTCCGGCTCTACGGTTCGGAGCTGTTCGCCCGCTTCGCCCCCGAGCGGCGACGGGCGGCGTTCCGGCGCCTGGTCGACTACGAGCTCGTCGCGACCGGCCTGGCGGTCCGGCGGATCAACCCGTACCACGAGCCGTTCCGGTTGGCCGGGCCCGGGCCGCGCGCGCTGCCGCGGCTCGGCGACGTCCGGTCCACGCTCGCCTGGTGCCACGCCGAGGAGCCGGTGCTCCGCGCGCTGGTGACGGCCGCGACCGATCGCGGCGAGTACGAACGCGCGTGGCGCCTGGCCCGGTCGGCCTCGATCCTCTACTACGGCGCCGGGCGGGTCGCCGACCGGCTCGACTGCCTGCGGGTCGGGCTGCGGGCCGCCCGGCTGGACGGCGGCCGGGAGGGGCTGGCCGCCATGGAGGCGGCGACGGCCTGCGCCCTCGGCTCCAGCGGACGCGTCGCCGAGGCGCTGCCGCTCGCCGGGCGGGCCGTCGGCCGGACCACCCCGGACGACGGCGAACTGCACATCCACGCCCTCTCCGTACGGTCCTCGATGGCCGCCCTGTCCGGCGACCCGGCCGAGGCGGACCGGATCGCGCGGGCCGCCCTCGCCCTCATCCGGGCGAGCGGACTGCGCGAGCACGCCGCCACCGTGCTCAGCAACGCGGCGGCGATCAAGGTGGTGATGGGCGAGCCGGTGGCCGCGCTGGAGCACGCCCGCGAGACGCGAGCGCTGCTGTCCGACCGTCCGACCGCCAACGCCCACCTGTGGGCGATGGTCAGCGAGGCCCTCGCCCGGCAGGCGCTGGGCGAACCGGAGGCGGCCGAACGGGTCTGGCGGGAGGCGCTGCACCTGTGCGGGTCGAGCGGCAACGTCCGGCTGCACGCCCTGGCGCGGCGTCACTTCGCGGACTTCCTGGCGGGGACGGGACGCACCGAGGAGGCCGGCGACCAGCTCCGGGCGGCGGGCGAACTGTACACCGCGCACGGGGACGTCCGGCTGGCCGAGGACCTGGACGGGCGGCTGGCCGGACCGGCGGGCCGCCGGACCCCGGCGGGCCCGACCGCGATCGCGCCCACCCCCCGGGCCCGCCACGGCCTGCGACTCGCTTAGCACGGGACACCGGAGACGAGATGACCATCCATCACCTGAACTGCGCGACCATGTGCCCCGTCGGGGGCCGACTGCTCCTGGGCAGCGGCGGACCGCTGATCGGCCGGCTGACGGCCCACTGCCTGCTGGTGGAAGGCACGGACGGACTGGTCCTGGTCGACACCGGGTTCGGGACCGCTGACGTCGCGGACCCGCGGCGGCTCGGGCGGTCCTTCCTGCGGACGGTCCGGCCCCGGCTCCGGCCGGCCGCCACCGCGGTGCACCGGATCCGCGCGCTCGGCCACGACCCGCGCGACGTCCGCGACATCGTCCTCACCCACCTCGACCCCGACCACGCCGGCGGGATCGGCGACTTCCCGCACGCCCGGGTCCACGTCCTGGCCGACGAGCTCCGGGCCGTCGAGGCCCTGGCGACCCGCGGGGAACGCGACCGCTACCGCCCGGTCCAGTGGGCCCACGGTCCGCGCTGGGTGGAGCACCGACCGGACGCCGCCACCGAGAGCTGGTACGGCTTCCGCGCGATCCCGGCGCCCTGGCGCGGGGCCCCCGACCTGCTGCTCGTGCCCCTGCCGGGGCACACCCGCGGCCACTGCGGCGTCGCCGTCCGGGAGGCCGACCGCTGGCTGCTGCACTGCGGCGACGCCTACTTCTCGCAGACGGACGTCGACCCCGCCGCACCCCGCCGCCCGCCCGGGCTGACGGCCTTCCAGCGCATGATGGCGTTCGACAACGGCGCCCGCCTGCAGAACCGGGAACGCCTGCGCGAACTGCGCCGCGCGCACCACGACGAGGTCCGACTGATCTGCGCCCACGACCCGGCCGACTTCCCCCGCCCGCCGGCACCGCACCCGGGACGGCCCTGACCGGCGGTGGGTCCGGGCGCCGGCGGGTGCGTCGGGGCACCGGCGGGCACGCCGGGGCGCGGCGGGGCACGGCGCCCCGACGACGGCCCCGGACCGCCGGGTCGCTACTCCGGGGAGCCGCCGGCAACGGCCACCGGCCGCCGCGTGGCGGCGACGGCGCCGCCGACCGCCTTCAGCGCGTCGACCTCGCCCTTGCCGAAGAAGCCGTTGTCACCCTCGGTGCCGACACAGCGGGTGTCCGAGGCGGGACACGGCTGCGGGTCGGCCTGGGCGGCGAGGCGTTCGCGGATCCCGGCCGGGGTGAGCGACGGGTCGGTGCTCGCGATGAGCGCGGCGACACCGGTGACGTGCGGGGAGGCCATCGAGGTGCCGCTCATCATGCCGTAGCCCCCGCCGGGCACGGTCGAGTACACGTCGGCGTCACCGTCGCCGCCCGGCGCCGCGAGGGCGATGACGCCCTCGCCGTAGTTGGAGTAGGACGCCCAGCCGCCGCCGACGGCCGTGGAGGCGACGGCCACCACGCCCGGAAGCTCGGCGGGGACGTCGAGGCAGGCCTTGGTGACGGTCCGTTCGAAGGGCTCGGAGTCGCTGGGGCTCGACGTGTCCGTCGGCGTTCCGGCGAAGTCCTGGTTGGCGTTGCCGGCGGCGGCGACCTGGAGCGATCCCCGGCTCTCGGCGTACTCCTGGGCGCGCCTGACGCCCTCGATGATGGCGGCCTGGTCCGGGTTGTCCGGGCAGTTGAACAGCCACGGGTCGGTCTCGTTGCTGCTGTTGGTCACCCGGAAGCCGTGGTCACCGGCCCAGACGAGCCCGCACACGGCGTTCTCGGCGTAGGTGAGGCTGCCCGGCTCCGCGGTCCGGACCGAGGCGATCTCCACGCCCGGGGCGACGCCGACGACGCCCACGCCGTTCCTGGCCGCGGCTATGATCCCCGCGACGTGGGTGCCGTGCGAGCCGATGGCGCGCCAGGATCCGGCCCGGGTGTCGGTCCTGCCGTAGGCGCAGGAGACGGAGTCGGCGGCGTCGAAGTTGGGCGCGAGGTCCTGGTGCAGGTCGTCCACACCGGTGTCCAGCACGCCGACCTTGACGGTGCGGGAGCCGGTGGTCACGTCCCAGGCCTGGTCGGCCCTGATCTGACTCATGTTCCAGCCGACGGTCTCGTCGGGGGCCTCGTCCGACTCGTCGGGGGCGGCCGGCACCGCCGGGGCGTAGGCGTCGGCCGGCACGTCGGCGGTGCGGGTGGCGCCCACCTGCTGGATCCCGGGCACGCCCCGCAGCGTGGTGGCGAAGTCGCCGGTGGTCGAGTGCGCGACGACCACGCCGATCGCGTCGTAGGAGGCGAAGACCGTGCCCCCCTTCGCCACCACGGCGGCCTTGGCGGAGTGGACGTCGGCGGGTGCGCTGATCACCAGGTACGAGCGGATCCCGGCGGACCAGCCGGGCGGGGCCGCCTCCGGCGTGGAGGCGGGGATGGCCGTGAGCACCGCGGGGACGCCGACCGCCACCGCGGTCAGGGCGGCGACAGCGAGGACCCGACGACCGGTCCGCCGACGTACCAGGGGTGACATGTGTTCTCCGATCAGCCCGTCTGCAAGGCGTTCGCACGAGGTCTCGACGCAACGTGCCAGGGCAATGATCCCTTGAACCGGGGACCGCTCACGACACACCCCTGTCACCCGCCGAAACAGCACCGCTCTCCGGCCCCGCGGCCGGCCCTCTCCCACGGCCGGCCCCTCCCCCGGGCGGCCGCGCGCCGGTCAGGGCTTGACGGCCACGGCGGCGTAGGCGGAGGCCTCGGCCTCGGTGATCTCCGGGCCGGAGCCGTCCGGATCGGGCCGCCAGCGGTGGGTGGCCACCACACCGGGGTCGCGGATCTCCCAGCCGTCGAGGAAGCTCCGGACCTCCTCGCGGCCGCGCATCCGCACCGGGGTGCCGGCGGCGGCGTACACCTGGCTGACGCGCTCGGCGGCGGCGGGCGCGAAGTCCGCCGTGCCGTGGCTGATCACGAGGGCGCTGCCGGGGGCGAGCGCGCTCTTGAGCCGGTCCACCACGGCGTGCGCCTGCCGCTCGTCCGGGATGAAGTGCAGGAGCGCCACGAGGCTGAGGGCCACCGGCCGCGCCAGGTCCAGGGCCTCCCGCAGCTCCGCGGACTCCAGGATGGCCTCGGGCTTGTGGATGTCGGCCTGGAGGTAGACCGTGCGGCCCGCCGGGTTGGAACGCAGGAGGGCCTGGGCGTGGGCGAAGACGATCGGGTCGTTGTCCGTGTAGAGCACCCGGGCCTGCGGGTTGACCTGCTGGGCGACCTCGTGGAGGTTGGGGCTGGTCGGGATGCCGGTACCGATGTCCAGGAACTGGTCGATCCCCGTACCGGCCAGGAAGCGGATGGACCGGTGCATGAACGCCCGGTTCGCCCGGGCCGCGACGGGCGCCCAGGGAAAGACGGCCAGGGCCTGCCCCGCGGCCTCGCGGTCGGCCGCGAAGTTGGTGGTCCCGCCGAGGTAGTAGTCGTACATCCGGGCCGAGTGCGCCCGGTGCAACTGCAGATCGACCTCGACGCCGTCGTGACTTCCCCTGCTCCCCGCCATCTGTCCCCCCGCCTTGTCGGCCCGTGGCCGCGCCACCCCCATGCGCCATGCGGCGCGCGCTCAGGCGCGCCAGGGCGCACCTCTCAATGGAGACATCTGCCCACGACCGATGCCGGTCAACCGGCGCGGCGGCCGCTGCGACCGGCGCCTCACTGAACCGGTCCAAGCTATGCCACCGGCATGTGACGATCCATCAGTATCGTCTGCGTATTCATCATATTACTTTCAGTCAGTATTCTTGATTCTCTCTTTGCACACAGCCGCCCCTGCTGCGCTTGCATGTTCCACGGGGGCCTCAACCGTTCCCTCGCTCAGGCTCGGTGGCCCCACACCGCAGACACGAGGAGGACCGACATGACGATCGACCGGCAGGCGCCGCCCCCGACGGGCGGGCGCAGGGGAGGGCAAGCCATGAACGACAGCAGCGCACCGGACGGTCCCCGCTTGCGGCTCACCTTCGAGGCGTTCTGCGCCACCCACGAGCGGGCCTGGTCGGGCTTCGCCCGCACCCAGGTCGGCGCCGACCACGGCGCCGCCGAACTGATCGTCGCCGAGATGAAGGCCCACCTGCGTCGCAACTGGTCCCTCGCCCTGCGCCAGGAGATCCCCGCCGCCTACGCCTGGCGCCTGCTCAAGGAGCACCTCGGCGCTTGGCTGGACGCCCAGAGCCAGCCCACCGCGGTGCAGATCGCCGCGATGGACGCCGTGATCGGACACTTCTGCCGACAGGCCCGGCTCAGCCTGGAAACCCTGCCCGAGCAGATCGGCCTGCTCACCGCGATCCTCGCCCTACCCGAGCGCCAACGCGACATCATGGTCCTCACCTACTGCCTCGACCTGGACGACGACGAGGCCGCCGCCTACCTCGGCACGCCGACCGCCACCCTGCGGTCCAACCGCCGCCACGCCCGCCGGCGGATAGCCAAGGCCATCGGCCGACCCGACCTCTCGGACAGGGAGTCCCGGTGAACCGCAATCTCGACCACCCCGGCCTCACCTCCTGGCTCGACGGCGGCCCGGCCTGCAACGGCTGGCCGACCGACACGGAAGCGGGAGGCCGGACCGAGGTCTTCACCGGCACCGCGGCCGCACCGCCCGTGCAGCCGCCGCGGATCACCGTCGCACCGGCACCCTTCCCCTCCGCCCACGAGCAGGCCGCCCACGAACTCTCCCTCGCCATCGCCCTGGTCCTCAACGCACCGCAGGCCGGCGCGTCCCTGAAACAGCTGGTCAACGGGTCCCGGATCCACCCGGAGGGCGCGCTCGTCCTCGCCTGTCTGCTGGCCCTCACCGGCCGGGTGGACGCCGCGCAGTTCTGGTGGCAGTTCGCGGCCGGCTCCGGCAGCACCACCGCCGCGTACCTCCTCCACCTGCACCACCAGCAGGCGGGCGAGACGCGGGACGCCGCCTACTGGCGCGCCCAGGCGGAGAACCTGGCCGAGAACTCGCGGCACCGCGCCGGACCCCACCGCCCCGCCACCGCGCTGCTCCCCGAGCAGGTGCGGCACGACATCCTCGCCCGCTGCCACGACGGTCTCGCCCCCCGCCTCCCGCCCCGGCTGCAGGCCGTCCTCAACCAACTCGTCGTGGACGGCGAGGACGAGGACTTCGGCGAGATCCCCCAGCCGTCCGCCAGCCTGGTCGAGGACCTCGCCGCAGCCCGGTGACGCGACCCGGTGAGGCAGCCCGGACGACGCGTCAGCCGGGTGCGGCGGCCCCGGGTGGCGCGGCCGAAGGGGCGCCGCGCCGGCCGCCACCCCCGGCCACGGGCCACCGCCACCGGGGCGGGGTGCGCCGACGCGGTGTCCGCGTACCCCACCCCACCCCGGCCGCCCGGCGCTACCTCGGATCACGGTTGAAGACCGACTTCGACCAGAGGTAACCAAGGACGGTGAGCGCCAGGCACCAGGCGACGGCGAGCCAGCCGTTGTAGCCGATCCCGCTGCCGAGCAGCAGGCCGCGCAGGGTCTCGATGGCCGGCGTGAACGGCTGGTACTCGGCGATCGGCTGGAACCAGCCCGGCATCGCGTCGACCGGGACGAAGGCACTGGAGATCAGCGGCAGGACGATCAGCGGCAGCGCGTTGTTGCTCGCCGCCTCGGCGTTCGGGCTGACCATGCCCATCCCCACCGCGATCCAGGTGAGCGCCAGGGCGACGAGCGCGAGCAGACCGAAGGCGGCCAGCCACTCCAGGGCGGTGGCGTCCGTGGAGCGGAAGCCGATGGCCACGGCGACGGCGCCCACGAGGAGGACACTGGCGACCGACTGCAGGACGCTGCCGATGACGTGTCCGACGAGGATCGACCCGCGGTGGATCGCCATGGTGCGGAAGCGGGCGATGATGCCCTCGGTCATGTCGTTGGAGACGGACACCGCCGTCCCGACCACCGTGCCACCGATGGTCATCAGCAGGATGCCCGGCACGACGTAGGCGATGTACGCGGAGCGGTCGGCGCCGCCGCCCATCCCCGCGCTCATCACGTCCCCGAACACGTAGACGAAGAGCAGCAGCAGGACGATCGGGGTGAGCAGCAGGTTCAGGGTGAGTGACGGGTAGCGCCGGGCGTGCAGGAGATTGCGGCGCAGCATCGTGGAGGAGTCGCGCACGGCGAGGGAGAGGGAGCTCATCGGACGGTCTCCTTGGACTGGTCGGTGCCGCCGGTCAGGGCGAAGAACACGTCGTCGAGGTCGGGGGTGTGGACGGTGAGTTCGTCGGCCTCGATGCCGGCGGCGTCCAGCCGGTCGAGGACGGCGCGCAGGTCGCGCTGGCTGCCGTCGCTGGGGGTCCGCAGGGCCAGGGCCTCGTCGTCGCGGGTGACGTCGCGCAGGGCGAGGGCGGCGGACCGGTAGGCCGCCGGATCGGCGAAGCGCAGCCGCACGTGGCCGCCGGGGATGAGTCGCTTCAGCTCGTCGGCGGTGCCTTCGGCGGCGATCCGGCCGTCGTTCAGGACCGCGATGCGGTCGGCGAGTTGGTCGGCCTCCTCCAGGTACTGGGTGGTGAGGAAGACGGTCACGCCGCCGGTGACGAGTTCGCGGATGATCTGCCACATGGTGTGGCGCGAGCGCGGGTCGAGGCCGGTGGTCGGCTCGTCGAGGAAGATGACCCGCGGGCCGCCGACCAGCGTCATGGCGATGTCCAGCCGGCGCTTCATGCCGCCGGAGTAGGTGGAGGCGGGCTTCCCGGCCGCCTCCACCAGGTCGAAGCGTTCCAGGAGTTCGGCGGCGACCCGGCGGCCCTCGCGCTTGGACAGGTGGTGCAGGTCGGCCATCAGGAGCATGTTCTCCTCGCCGGTGATCAGGCCGTCGACGGCGGAGAACTGCCCGGTGACACCGATCGCGGCGCGCACCGCCTGCGACGCGGTGGCGATGTCGTGGCCCGCCACCCGGGCCTGCCCGCCGTCGGCCCCGATCAGGGTGGAGAGGATCTTGACGACGGTGGTCTTGCCGGCCCCGTTCGGGCCGAGCAGCGCGAACACGGACCCGGCCGGGATCCGCAGATCGATGCCGTCGAGGACGGTCTTGTCGCCGTAGGACTTGCGCAGACCGACGGCGGAGACGGCGACCGGTGGCAGGTGACCGTCGGCCCGCCTGGGTGTGGGCATGGCGGATGAAGGCATGAGCCCTCCCGTTCGAGAACTGAAGTGACTGGGGCGTGTGCGAGGTGGCGGTGCCGGGGCTCAGGCCGCGGCACGGAGGAGGTCGATGGTGCTCTGCCGGGTGTGGTTCTTTCGGCCCACGACGTCGTCGATCGTCTCCGGGATCACTGACGTCGCGAGGCCGATGACGCTATGGTGGCACCATGATGGCGCCATACGCAAGCCTTTATGGCACCCACCCTGACATCGGCCTCGTGCCACGCATTCCCGGGCCTCCCATCGGCCCGATCCCGGAGCAAGCACCCCCCAACGACCGGGCACCCCGCACCCCGCAGCCCCTGGAGACAGCACCCGGGGCGCCTCATGACGTCTCATGACACCAGATGACACCAGATGGCACCACCCACGCGCCAGGCGATGCCACGACGCCACCCGCAGGCACCCCACCGGCCCGCCCGACATCCGCCCCGGCCCCGGCCCCCGGCCCCGGACGAGCACCCGGCCCCCGACCCGCGACCCCCGGCCCGCGACCCGCCCGCCCTGCCACCGCGCGGGTCGCGGCATAGCCTGGACGCAGGACCGGACGCGGTGCCGTGCGAGCACCGGGCTGCCCCGCGACGCCGCCCCGCAGTCAGGAGGAGCCGGCCATGAGAAACCCCGTCGTCGTGGGCGTCGCCGCCTCGCAGTCGAGCCTGGAGGCCGTGGACTGGGCGTCGGACGAGGCCTGGCTGCGCAACGCGCCGCTCCGCGTGGTCCACGCCTGGTTCGGTGAGGCGGCACACGCTCCCGCGGGTCAGGAGACCCGGCTCAGCAAGGACGCGGGCGCCAGCCTGCTCGACGCGGCCCGCGAACGCGCCCTGCTGAGGCACCCCGGCCTCGCCATCGTCACGGAGCTGGTGGACGACCATCCGCGGCAGGCGCTGGCGGCAGCGGCCGAGGAGGCCCTGCTCCTGGTCCTGGGCGCCCGGGGTACGGGGGGCTTCCCCCGCCTGCTGCTCGGCTCGACCAGTCTCCGGGCCGCCGGCCACGCCGCCTGCCCGGTCGTCGTCGTGCACGACACCGGGGCCGGCGCCGGCGGCGGCGTGCTGGTGGGCGTCCAGGGCAAGGGACACGACGACGAGGTACTCGCCTACGCCTTCGACTCCGCGCGGCGCCGGAACCTCCCCCTGTTCGCCGTCCACGCCTGGGCCTATCCGCTGGTCGCCGGGCCCGCGCACGACCTCCCGCTGGTCTACGAGGAGGCGGACATCGCCGCCGAGCACGACCGGCTGCTGGCCGAGGTGCTGGCCGGCCCGCGCGAACAGTTCCCGGACGTCACCGTCACCGCGACCGCGGTGCGGTCCAACCCGGCCCGCGAGCTGGTCGCCGGGTCGCAGACCCAGCGACTGGTCGTCGTCGGACGCCACGGTGAGCAGCGCGGACCACTCGGCAGGCTGGGCTCGACCAGCCAGGCGGTCGTCCGGCACGCCGGCTGCCCGGTCGCGGTCGTTCCGGTCTGAGCGCCCGGCCCGCCTCGACCCCCGCAGCCCCCGGAGTCCCGCTCACCCGACGTGGACGCGGGGGCGCCGGCCGCGGTCCGGCTCGGCCTCCCGCAGCACCTCGCGGGTGACCGGCGCGACCTCGCCGTGGCCGAACAGGAAGAACCGCAGGAACTGGGCGAACGGGTTGCCCTCGGTCCATTCGAAGTAGATGTGCGGCTGCTGCCCCGTCCGGTCCCGGACTTCCATCAGGAGGGCCGCCAGGGCGTTCGGCACGCTGGAGCTCTCCAGGGTGAGCACCCGGTAGCGGTCGTGCAGGACCTCCCCGCGGACGTTCAGGACGGTCTCGAACTCCGACGGGTCGAGCACGGTGACCTCGACGAAGACCAGGTCGTCCTCGGCGGGGATGTCGTTGTCCGCCCGGATCTGGCGCTTCTTCTCCTGGTACTCCGCGAGGTCCCGGCTGTTCGGCTCGTTGGCGATCAGGCGCAGCGGGCGGTGCGTGTAGTCGCGGACGAACCGCTCGGCGGCCTCGTCGAACGCGACGTCCGTCACCCGCAGCTCGAAGGCCCGCTTGAGCCGGGAGAGCAGCGACAGCAGGATGATGCCGGCGATGAAGCAGGCACCGATCTTGACGCCGTCCGGCCGCTCGGCGATGTTCAGCGCCGTGGTGTAGACGAAGACCGCCGCGATCACCGCGAAGCCGATGGTCCAGTTGCGCTGGCGGGCCTTGTGCGCCGCGATGGTGACGGCGATCGCGGCCGAGCTGATCAGCACCAGCACGCCGGTGGCGTACGCGCCGCCCTGCGCGTCGACGCTCGCGTCGAAGATCCAGGTCACCAGGAAGGCGATCAGGGTGAGCACGATGACCATCGGCCGCACCGCCCGCGCCCAGGCCGGCGCCATGCCGTAGCGCGGCAGGTAGCGGGGCATCAGGTTGAGCATGCCCGCCATCGCCGACGCGCCGGCGAACCAGAGGATCAGGATCGTGGCCAGGTCGTAGACGCTGCCGAAGGCGCTGCCCAGGTACTCGTGCGCCAGGTAGGCCAGGGCCCGGCCGTTGGCCTCGCCGCCGGGCTCGAACGCCGCCTTCGGGATCAGCAGGGTGGTGATGAAGCTGGTGGTGATCAGAAAGACGCTCATGATCAGCGCGGCCGTGGTCAGCAGCTTCCGGGCGCCCCGGATCCGGCCGGTCGGCCGTTCCTCGGTGTCCTCCGGATCGCCCTCGATGTGCGGCATCACCGCGACGCCGGTCTCGAAACCGGACAGGCCGAGCGCGAGCTTGGGGAAGGTGATCAGTGCGACGCCGATCATCGCGACCACGTTGCCGTGCTCGGTGGTCAGCGCGTCCGACCAGTCGGTGACCAGGTGCGGGGAGCGCGCGACCTCCCAGAGCCCGGTGGCCACCACGACCACGTTCAGCGACAGGTAGATCGCGACCAGCACCACGGCCAGGCCGATCGCCTCGCTGAAGCCCTTCAGGAAGACGCCGCCCAGCAGCGCGACCAGGACGAGCGTGATCAGCACCTGCCGGCCGCTCAGCGCGCTCTGCAGGTGCGGGTTCTCCACCAGGTGCGCGGTGGCGTCGGCGGCCGACAGGGTGATGGTGATCATGAAGTCGGTGGCGGCGAAGCCCAGCAGCGCGAGGACGAAGAGCTTGCCCTTCCAGAACGAGAGCAGCCGCTCCAGCATCGCGATCGAGCCCTCGCCGTGCGGGGACTCCTTCGCGACCCGCCGGTACACCGGCAGGGCGCCGAACAGCGTCACCAGCACCAGCACGATGGTCGCCACCGGGGACAGCAGGCCGGCCGCCAGCGCGGCGATGCCCGGCTGGTAGCCGAGCGTCGAGAAGTAGTCCAGACCGGTCAGGCACATCACCCGCCACCAGCGGGCGCCCTGGTGCTCGACGGGCGCCTGCGCGTGCGGCCCGGGGTACTGCTTGGCCATGTCGGCCAGCCCGTCCAGCAACCACGCGCGCAAGCGCTGCCGCCCCGACGCCGCGGCCCCCGGATCGGCTGAACCCGACGAAACCAAGCCGCACCCCTGTCCACCGACCCACGCCGCCTCACCGTCGGGCGACGGCAAGGCGACAGGGTATGCGGCTCGGATCATCGGACCGGGCAGCGCCGGGGCGATGTCGCCGCAATGGCGGAACACTCTCCCCCGGCCGCAGGCACACGCGGCCGCCCGGCCACGGCTGCCCGCGCCCGGCCCCGGCAGCAGGCGTCGCGGTCCCGGCGGCCGGACGGCGACGACCCGCCGGCGACCGGGCGACGGACAGCTCGGCCGGGGCGCCGCGGCGAAGAATATGAGCACGGCTCACAGCGATGATTCGCCCGTGGAACACCCGATGCGGCACAGTGGCCCCATGAGCGCGGACACGAGGAGTCACCGGGTGGCCGGGCAGGGCGGACCGGGCCGGCGGCGGCCGGTGCAGCAGCGCAGCCAGGAGCGCTACGAGCGGCTCCTGGACGCCTGCGCGGGACTGCTCGACGAGGTCGGCGCGGCCGCGCTCACCACCAAGGAGGTCGCGCACCGCGCCCAGGTGCCAATCGGCACGCTGTACCAGTTCTTCGCCGGCAAGGAGGACCTGCTGGCCGCGCTCGCAGGCCGCAACCTCGACCACTACCTGGAGCGCCTCGACCGCCGGCTGCTCGACGCGGCGCCGACCGGTACCGCGGGGTTCACCGACCTCGCGGTGGACGAGTTCGTGGCGATGAAGCGGGCCGTCCCCGGTTTCGGCCAGGTGGACTTCGGGCTGGCCGGCACGGCCGTGCCCGCCGGGGTCCGGGACGACCTGCACCTGCTCGACACCGACCTCGACAACAACACCGCCGTCGCGCTGCGCCTCCAGGCCCTCGGCGGCGACCTGTTCGCGACGGCCGACCCGGCGGCGCTCACGCTCGCACTGCGGGTGGCCCTGGAGGCGGCGGACGCCGTGCTCAAGCTCGCCTTCCGGAGCGCTCCGGACGGGGATCCGGCGCTGATCGGCGAGTGCAAGCGACTGGTCCGCTGCTACCTCGCCGAGCAGTTCGGCTCCCACTGACCGGGCCCGCCCCGTGCCCCGCCCGGCGACGTCGACCGGCCCACGACGACACCCGCCCCCCGCACCGGCCGCACGGCCAAGCCGTTGCGGGCCCGCCCCCGCCGCAGCAGAGTGGAAGCAGAACGGCCGCCCGCGCGGCCATCGCGACCCGAGGAGCAGACCATGCACGCAGCGGTAGGTGACCAGCTCCACATCCACAGCAGGGCGGTGGGCATGGTCGACCAGAAGGGCGAGATCATCGAGGTGCGCGGCGCGGAGGGCGAGCCGCCGTACATGGTCCGCTTCGAGGACGGCCACACGGGGCTGATCTACCCCGGCCCCGACTGCAACATCGAGCCCCGCCAGGCGCTCCGCTGACCCATCCGGCCGCCACCCCGGGCCCGACCGGCGCGGGGTGGTGAGCCACGTGTCCGAGCCCGCACTGCCCGGCCCGCTCGCCGGGCTCGCCCCGCTGCTCGACGAGTACGGCTACGCGGCCGTGGCGCTCTTCGTCCTGCTGGACAACTGCGGCATCCCCGCGCCCGGCCAGACCATCCTGGTGCTGGCCGCCGTCTACGCCGGCGCCGGGCACCTCGACCTGGCCGCCGTGGTCGGGATCGCCTTCGCGGCCGCCGTCCTCGGGAACAGCCTCGGCTATCTGATCGGCAGCACCGGCGGCCGCGCCTTCGTCCACCGGTGGGGCCGCTACGTGCTGCTCACCCCCGCCCGGATGGAGCGCGCCGACGGCTTCTTCGCCCGGCACGGCGGCAAGGTCGTCACCGTGGCGCGCTTCGTGGACGGGCTGCGCCAGACCAACGGCATCATCGCCGGCACCACCGAGATGCCCTGGCGGCGGTTCCAGCCGTTCAACGTGCTCGGCGCAGCGCTCTGGGTGGGGGTCTGGTCCGCCTTCGGCTACCTGGCCGGGGCCAACATCGGGGCCGTGTACCGGACGGCGGTCCGGTACCAGCTGTGGCTGCTGGTCGCCGTCGGCGTGCTCTGCGCGGCGCTCGCCGCCCGGCAGCTGCTGCGCCACCGGCGGCGCCGCCGCGAGCACGCCGACCACGGCTCCTGATCCCGCGCGGCACGCCTCAGCGCAGCGGGAACACCTCGAAGGGGACAGCGAACCGGGTGCCGAGCCGGCTGCCGGCGCCCCGGCCGAAGCCCTCCAGGAACTCCTGCGGATCGGCCATCGCACCGCCCAGCCCGGCCAGGTACGCCTTGTGCTCGGCGAGCGAGGCGACGCCCTTGTCGAAGTGCTCGGTGGTGTCCACGGCGTGCCGCGACTCGGGCGAGCCGGCCGCCCAGACCGCCCGCACCCCGTTCCACGGCTCGTACCCCTCGGCCACCAGCTCGCGGAACACCCAGCGGTTGGCGGCGTCCCGGACCGCGTCCAGGGTGGCCCGGCCGACCGCGATGTGGTCGGCCTGGTTGAGGAAGACCCCGCCGTACGTCTCACGGAAGTTGCTGGTGATGACGATGTCCGGGCGGTGGCGGCGGACGGCCCGGGCGATGTCCCGGCGCAGCGGCAGCCCGTACTCCAGCACCCCGTCCGGGTGGCCGAGGAACTCGACGGTGTCGACGCCGACGACGGCGGCGGAGGCGATCTGCTCGGCCTCGCGGAGCGGGCCGCAGTCCTCGGGGCTCATCGAGTCGATGCCGGCCTCGCCGCTGGTGACCATCACATAGACCACCTTCTTGCCCTGGGCCGTCCAGCGGGCGACGGCGGCGGCACCGCCGTACTCCATGTCGTCGGGGTGGGCGACGACCGCCAGCGCGGTCTGCCAGTCCTCGTCGACGGGCTCGAACGGCTCGGGTGCCTGCTGGTCGTTCATGGTGGTGCCGCCTCTCGGTGTCGCGCTCCGCACAGTCTCCGGGACCGCACGGTGGTCATACAGTCGTACCGCTGGCGACTCTAGAAGATCACCGAGTCGATCGACCGCCGGCCACCGCCCCGGGCAGGCCGGCGTCCCCGGAGGACGTCACTCCGGTTCTCTACCCGCCCGCTCCGCACGCTCCCCACACTCCTCCGGGCATCACTCCGAGGCAACTTGCAGAGAGTTCTCTGCAGAGACGCCTATGCAGAGAACTCTCTGCACCCTACGATGGCGCCATGACCGAACACCCCGCCCCCACCGAGCCGCCGGACCCGACCGAGCCGCAGCCGCAGCCGCAGCCGCCGGCCGACCGGCCGCTCCGCCGGCTGGACGCCCGCAGCCTGCGCGGGCTGGCCCATCCGCTGCGGATGCGGATCTTCGAGCTGCTGAAGCTGGACGGTCCCGCCACCGCCACCCGGCTCGCCGAACGGCTCGGCGAGAACACCGGCACCGTCAGCTGGCACCTGCGCCACCTCGCCGAGCACGGCTTCATCGAGGAGGACACCGGACGCGGCACCAAGCGAGAGCGCTGGTGGCGGCGGATCCCCGTCCGCAACGAGCTGAACACCGCCGAGTTCCGGGACGACCCGGACAGCCGGGGCGCGGTCGCGCTCTACACGCACGAGCTGGTGCAGCAGTACTTCAACCGCGTCACCTCCTACCTCAGCGAGGACTGGGCGGGCGACTGGCGCAACTCCGGCACCATCGCGGACTGGACCAACCTGCGCCTGACGCCGCCTCAGCTCAAGGCCCTCAACGAGGAGTTGTTCGAGGTGATCGGCCGCCACACCCCCGCCCCGGACGCCGACCCGGCGCCGGACGCGCTGCCGGTCGTGGTGCAACTGCAGTCCTTCCCCCGTACCTCGCGCGGTGCCGAATGAGCGCCGGCGCCCCCGGCTCGCTGCTCCGCCGCAACCGGGACTTCCGGCTTCTCTTCACCGGCGAGGTCGCCGGCAGGTTCGGCGGCGCCCTCACCAATCTGTCGTTACCGCTGATCGCCGTCGGTGTCCTGCACGCCGACGCCTTCGAGGCCGCCCTGCTGGTCGCCGCGAAGTGGGTGCCCTGGCTGCTGATCGGCGTGCCGGCCGGCGCCTGGGTCGACCGGATGCGCCGACGGACGGTCATGCTCGTCTCCACCGCCGTCTCCCTGGTGCTCCACCTCACCGTCCCCGCCGCCGCCGTGCTCGGCGTCCTCACCACCGGCCAGCTCCTCGCGGTCGCCGCGGCGACCGGCGCCGCCGAGGTCTTCTTCCAGACCGCGTACACCGCCTACCTCCCCACCCTCGTCGCCGAACCGGACCGCGCCGAAGGGAACGCCGCCCTGCACGGCAGCGCCTCGGCCGCCCAGATCGTCGGGCTCGGCGCCGGCGGCGCCGCCGCCCAGACCTTCGGCCCGGTCAACAGCCTGCTCGCGAACACCGCCACGTTCCTCCTCTCGCTCCTCTCCACCGCCGCCATCCGCACCCGCGAGCCCGCCCCGGCGGCACGCCGCGGCGACCACCCGGGCACCGCCCCGAGCCCCCGCCCGAACCTGCGGCGCGAGGTCTCCGAGGGCCTACGCCTGATCACCGGCGACGTCTGGCTGCGCACCTTCGCCCTCCACGGGGCGCTGGCCAACATGGCCCTGATGGCCTACCAGTCGATCCAGGTCGTCTTCCTGGTCGAGCAGGCCCGTCTCTCCGACGGCGCGATCGGCGCGGTGGTCGGCGCCGCCGGTGCCGGCGGCGTCCTCGGCGCGGCCGTCGCCCGCCGGGTCGGAGCCGCGATCGGCACCGCCCGCGCCCTGATGCTCTTCCTGTTCTGGGTGCCGATGCTGGCCCTGCTGATCCCGCTGACCGGGCCGGGCGCCGGTGTCGCCTGCTACGTCCTCGGCGGTTTCGCCGTCTCGGCGGGCATCGTCGCCGGCAACGTCCTCCGGGCCACCTTCCAGCAGCGCCACGTCCCCGCCCGGGTGCTCGGCCGGATCAGCGCGAGCGGTTCCTTCCTCAACTACGGCGCCATCCCCCTCGGCGCCCTGGCCAGCGGCGCGACCGCCTCCGCCGTCGGGGTGGTGCCCGCGATGTGGCTGGCCACCGCCGCCGTCCCGCTCGCCGCCGCCGTCCTCTGGCTGTCCCCGCTGCCCCGCCTGCGCGACCTCCCGGACGGCTCCGCCGCGCCGGCCACCCCGGCCGCCTCCCCCACCCCGGTCGGCCGACCCTGACGGGGCGGCACCCCGCCCCCCGGCACCCCGCCCCCCGGCACCCCGCCCCCGGCGCCGCGACACCGAGCCGTCCGGCGCGCCGACACCGGGCCCGCCCCGGCCCGGAGCCGTACGTTTCTCGTATGGCACGGAGCGCACGAGCCGGCCGGCTCGCACCCCCCAGCTGGATCACCGCGGGCCTGCGCCCACAGCCCGCACCGATCCCCTGGGCGGCCGTGGCCCGCGCCGCCGTCGCCCTCTCCGCGCCGCTCGCCGTCGGTCTCGCGGCCGGGCAGCCCCAGTACGGCGCGCTGGCCTCCATGGGGGCGCTCTCCGGAGTCATCGGCGACACCGCCGACGCCTACCGGATGCGGGTCTACAACATCGCCGTCCCCCAGCTCTTCGGCGCCGTCGGCGTCACCCTCGGCACCCTGGTGTACGGGGAGGGCTGGCTCGCCGTCGTCGTGCTCACCCTGATCGCGCTGGTCTCCGGCATGATCTCCTCGATCGGTTCGGTCGCCTCGGTGTCGGGGCTGCTACTCCTGCTCAACGCCGTCGTCGGGGCCGGCCTGCCGATGCCGGCGCCCTGGTGGAAGCCGCCGCTGCTGCTCCTCCTCGGCGGCCTGGTGGTGCTCGCGCTCACCCTGTTCGCCTGGCCGCTGCGCGGTGGCGTCCCGGAGCGGACGGCGGTCGCGCAGACGTACCGGACCGTCGCCGACTTCCTCCGGGCGGCGGGCACCCCCGCGCACGACGAACGGCGCCTGGCCGTCACCCACTCGCTCAACCGGTCCTACGACCTGCTGCTCGCCCACCGCACCCGCCGGCACGGCCGCTCCCCCGGCCTCACCCGGCTGCTCGCCCAGCTCAACGCCGTGATCCCGGTCGTGGAGGCCGCCTCGGCGGCGAAGCTGCGCCCGGCCTCGCTCGGCCCGCTGCCGGACGCCTACCAGGCGGCGGCCCGGGCCCTGGCCGACACCGTCGAGCGGGGGCGGCCCGGCGAGCCGCACACGCTGGACCTGCCACCGCCGACCGGTCCCTCGGAGCGGGCCGTCGACCAGGCGCTGCGGTACGCGGCCGCCGTCGCCGGGGAGCCCGCGCCGGACCCGTTCGGCGGGGCCGACCGGCTCGGCCGCCCCGCCGTGCTGCACGTCCGGGCCCGCCGCACGGCCCGCGCGGCCCTGCTGTCCGGGGCGTCCTGGCGCTACGGCCTGCGGCTGGCCCTGTGCATCGGCGTCGCCCAGACGCTGGTCTCGGTGATCGCCGTGCCCCGCTCGTACTGGGTGGCGCTGACCGTCACCTTCGTGATGAAGCCCGACTTCGGCTCGGTCTTCTCGCGCGCCGTCCTGCGGGCGTTCGGCACGGCGGTCGGCCTGCTGATCGCCATCCCGGTCCTCGCCGAGGTGCCGCGCGGGTGGTGGGACGTGCCGACCATCGCCCTGCTCGCGATGCTGATCCCGGCGTTCTCCGCGAAGGGCTACGCCTTCCAGACCGCGGCGATCACCCCGGTCATCCTGCTCCTCTCCGACCTGCTCAACCACCAGGGGTTCCGGCTGGTGGCGCCCCGGCTCTACGACTCGCTGATCGGCTGCGGGGTCTCGCTGATCGCCGGCTACCTGCTCTGGCTCGAGTCCTGGCACACCCGGATCGGCGACCGGCTCGCGGACGCCGCGGCGGACACCGCGGCCTACGTCAGGCTGGCGTTCGACGCGGACCCCGGCCGGGACCAGTCGGCCCGGCTCCGCCACCGGCGCAGGCTCTACCGCGACCTGTCCGCCGTGCGGTCGGAGTTCCAGCGGGCGCTCACCGAACCCCCGCCCACCGGGGCGCGGGCCGCCGCGTGGTGGCCGCTGGTCATCGCCGTCGAGCGGATCGTGGAGGCCACCACCGCCACCCGGGTCCGGATCGACCACGGGGTGCCCCCGCCGCCGCCGGCCGAGGTCGCCGCCATCACCCGTGAGCTCGACGAGCTCGCGGCGGCCCTGCGCGCCGACGCTCCGCGACCCGCGACCCCTCCGCCGTCCGACCCGGCCGCCGGCACCGGGCGGACCGGCGGAGAGACCGGGCCGGAGACCGGCGAGGAGTCCGGCGGAGAGTCCACCGAGGACGGCGTGCTGGCGCCGCTGCGCCAGGAGGTGCGGGCCGCCCGGGCGATCGCCTCCCCGGGCCCGGGCTGAGCACCGGCACCCCCCTCACGCGGGACGCCTCCCCCGGCCCGGCGTGAGCACGCACCACGCGGGACGCCTGCCGACCCCGCGCTCAGTCCTGGATCCGCCGCCAGGGCCGGTCCGCCTCCAGCGCGAACGCCAGCTCCAGCAGCAGCCGCTCCCGGCCGTGCGCGGCCGACAGGTGCACCCCGATCGGCAGCCCGTTCCCGGCCGACTCGGCGGGCAGCGAGATTCCCGGACCGCCCGTCACGTTGTTCACCGGGGTGAAGGCCACGTACCGGCCCAGCCGGTCCAGCAGCTCGTCGAACGCCACGTTCGGGCTCAAGTGCCCTATCGGCGGCGCGACATGGGCCAGCACCGGCGAGAGGATCACGTCGTGCTCGCGGAACAGTCCGCCGTACGCCGCCTCCGCCTGCCGGAGCCGGCGCAGCACGCCGGGCGTGCGCAGGAACTCCCGGTGGAAGCGCCGCCGCAGACCCGTGGTCAGACCGTCCAGCTTCCGCGCCTGGAAGCCCGGGTCCAGCAGCAGCCGGCCGGTGGTGGCGATCATGAAGGCGATGCAGCCCCAGTAGAGCGTGAAGTCGCGGGAGAAGTCCTCGCCGAACGGCAGCGTCGCGGGCGTGACCTTGTGCCCCATCGCCTCCAGCCGCGCCGCCGTCCGCTCGACCGCCTGCCGGGTCGGCCCGTCGGTGACGGCGATCGGGGAGTCCACCACCAGGCCGACCCGCAGCGGCCGGTCCCCCGGGCCCTCCACCAGTCCGAGCGGCGGCAGCGCCGGATTGCGGTGGTGGAGTTCGGCGGCGGCGAAGAAGGCGGCGGTGTCCCGGACGGAGCGCGTCACCACACCGTCCGTCACCAGGTCGATCGGCAGCCGGCGGCCCTGGTCGTTGGCGACCAGCCGGCCGCGGGTCGGCTTCAGGCCGACCAGGCCGCAGCAGGCGGCCGGTATGCGGATCGACCCGCCGCCGTCGTTGGCGTGCGCGATCGGCACGACGCCCGCCGCGACCAGCGCGGCCGCGCCGCCGGAGGAGGCCCCCGGCGAGTGCGAGGTCCGCCACGGGTTGCGGACCGGCCGGGCCTCGGCGAACTCGGTCGAGGCGTTGAGCCCGAACTCCGGCATCCTGGTCTTGCCCAGCACCGCCAGGCCGGTGCTGAGGAACTGCTCGGCGAAGCCGGCGTCGCGCCGTGCCGGCTTGGCGCGGAACGCCGAACTGCCCTGCCCGGTGGGCATCCCCCGCAGGTCCACGTTGTCCTTGAGGTAGCTCGGGACCCCGAACAGCGGGGCCCCACCACCGGCCGGGGCGCTGCGCGGCTGCCCGTACGACGCGAACGCGACGGGTGCCAGCGCCGCGTCGACCCGCTCGGCGCGCGCCGCCGCGGCGGCGGCCAGCTCACCGGGAGCGACCTCGCCGGACCGTACCAGCGCCGCCAGCGCGACCGCGTCGTGCTCCCCCAACGCGTCGTCCCCGAACGCGTGGACCCGCTCCTCGGCCATCCGAACTCCCCATCCCTACCGGTCGGTAATACCGCGCGAGTTCCGCAGTCTAGGCGTGCTCCGCCCGCCCGGACACCCCACCGGACGGCCGGGGCGGGCGGGCCCGGCCGTCCGGCCCTGGTCCGGGATGCCCGATCCGACGCGCCGAGGGCAACGCCGTGAGCAACGCCCGCCCGACGCCGTGCGGGCCTTCGGTGCTCCCGCCCCGGCGGCATCCCCCCGTACGCTGAGGTGCCCCGGGAACACCCCTGCGGTGTCGCCCGGGACGCCCGGCAGCACCCAACGAGCCCTCTCCCGAAGGCGGTCCGCCATGACCCGACTCCCGGTCGCCGTACTCGGCGAGTGCGTCGCCGACGCGTTCACCGACTCCTCCGCCGAGCGGCGCCCCGGCGAACTCGCGCTGCGCGTCCTGCCCGGCGGCGGCCCCGCCAACACCGCCGTCGCGCTGGCCCGGCTGGGCACCCCGACCCGCTTCCTCGGCCGGATCTCCGCCGACCCCTTCGGGGCGCTGTTCCGACAGCACCTCGACTCCTCCGGCGTCGACCTCGGCGGCAGTGTCGCGGCGGCCGAACCCAGCACCCTGGCCATCGCCACCGTGGACGAACTGGGCCAGGCCCGCTACTCGTTCCACGCCGAGGGCACCGCCGACTGGGCCTGGACGGCGGCCGAGCTCGGCGCCCTCCCGCTGGCCGGCGTGGGCTGTCTGCACACCGGCTCGCTCGCCCTGGTCCGCGAGCCCGGCGGCCCCCGCGTCGAGGAGTTGCTGACCCGGGCCCCCGGCCGCCCGACCGTGTCGATCGACCCCAACGTGCGTCCGCTGCTGGTCGATCCGGCACGCTACCGGTCCCGGCTCCCGCACTGGTGCGCGGCCGCCGACATCCTGCGGCTCAGCGCGGACGACCTCGACCTGCTGCTGCCCGGCGTCAGTCCCGAACGCGCCTGCGACGACTGGCACCTGGCCGGTGTCAGACTGGTCGTGATCACCCTGGGCGGCCGGGGCGCGCTGGCCTCGCTGGACGGCGAGCGGCTGACCGTCGACGCCCCGCGGACCGACGTGGTCGACACCATCGGCGCCGGCGACGCCTTCACCGGCGGCCTGCTGCACCACCTCGGCGGGATCGGCCGGCTCGGCGGCCGCCTCGACGCGCTGACCCCGGAGGAGGTGCACGACGCCTGCCGCTTCGCCGCCCGGGTGGCCGCCCTGACCTGCTCGGTCGCCGGCCCCAACCCGCCCTGGCACGCCGACCTCCGGGACCGGGCCGACTCGTAGCCCGACGCCCCGCACCGGTGGCCCGTGCTCCGGCATCCCGTCGGCCGCCCCGGGTAGGCTCCGAAGATCACCCGTACACCGACCGTCGGCCCCTCGACCCTCGCCCGGCACACCACGATCACTCCGCGATCCCACCGTGTTCCCACCGAAGGCAGGCCCCCTTGCTCGACTACGACGACACCGGGTTCCGCCGCGCCGGCGCCCCGCACCGGATCATCTCCGGCGCCCTGCACTACTTCCGCGTCCACCCCGACCTCTGGGACGACCGCCTGCGCCGGCTGCGCGCGATGGGCGCCAACACCGTCGACACCTACGTCCCCTGGAACTTCCACGAACTGTCCTCCGGCGAGGTCGACTTCACCGGCTGGCGGGACATCGCCCGGTTCGCCGGGCTGGCGCGGGCGAACGGCCTGGACGTGATCCTGCGCCCCGGCCCGTACATCTGCGCGGAGTGGGAGTTCGGCGGCCTCCCGGCCCGCCTGCTCGCCGCCGACGGCTTGCGGCTGCGCTGCGCCGACCCGGCGTTCCTGGCCGAGGTGGACGGCTGGTTCGACGCCGTGGTGCCCGAGATCCTGCCGCTGCTGGCGAGCCGCGGCGGCCCGGTGGTCGCCGTCCAGATCGAGAACGAGTACGGCAGCTACGGCGACGACGCCGGGTACCTGGCCCACCTGCGCGACGGCCTGCTCGGCCGGGGCCTGGACTGCCTGCTCTTCACCACGGACGGCGCCGAGGACGCCCTGCAGCAGGGTGGCGCGATCCCCGGCCAGTTGGCCACCGCCACCTTCGGGTCGCGGGCCGCCGAGCGCTTCGCCGTCCTGCGCCGCCATCAGCCCAAGGGCCCGCTGACGGCGATGGAGTTCTGGATCGGCTGGTTCGACCGGGTCGGCGGGCCGCATCACGTCCGCGACGCCGGGGAGTCCGCGCGCTCCCTCGACGAACTCCTCGCGACCGGTGCCTCGGTCAATCTCTACATGGCCCACGGCGGCACGAACTTCGGCTTCTGGTCGGGCGCCAACCACTTCGGCGCCCATCCGTACGACGCCGGGTACGAGCCCACCTCCACCAGCTACGACTACGACGCGCCGATCGGCGAGGCGGGTGAACTGACCGAGAAGTTCCACGCGTTCCGGTCCGTCATCGCCAAGTACGCCCCACTGCCGGACACGGCGCTGCCGGAGCCCGCCCCGCGCGTCGCGCCGCAGCGGCTCGCAAGCCCGACCGGCCGTGCCCGCCTGCTGGCCTCCCTCGACGCGCTGTCCACGCCGGTCCGCAGCGCGACGCCGGAGCCGATGGAGCGGGTCGGCCAGTCCCTCGGCCTGATCCACTACCGCACCCGGGTGCCCGGCCCCCGCCCGGCCGCGGCGCTGCGGATCGACGGGATCGGCGACCGGGCCCACGTCTTCGCCGACGGCGTGCCGCTCGGCGTCCTGGACCGCAATGCCCCCGGCGGGACGCTGCCGCTGGAGAGCGGCCCGGCCGGTGCGGCGCTCGACGTCCTGGTGGAGGCACTCGGCCGGGTGAACTACGGCCCTCAGCTGGACGACCGCAAGGGCATCGGCCGCGGCGTCTCGCACGGCTCCCAGCGCCTCTTCGACTGGGAGATCCGCCCGCTCCCGCTCGACGACCTGGGCCCGCTCGCCTTCGGTGACGCCACCGCACCGGCCGCCGACGGCGACCCGGTCTTCCACCGCTTCGAGGCCGCGCTGGACGCCCCCGCCGACGCCTTCGTCGCCCTCCCGGACTGGGGCCGGGGCCTGCTCTGGCTGAACGGCTTCCTGCTCGGCCGCTACACCCGGCAGGGCCCGCAGCGCACGCTGTACGCGCCGGCCCCGCTCTGGCGGGCCGGCCGCAACGAGCTGGTCGTCCTCGAACTGGAGACCCACGGGGAGGCGGTCGAACTCCGCGACACGCCGGACCTCGGCCCCACGGCGGCGGCGCCCAGCGCGGACTACTGAGCCCCCCGGAGCGCCGAGCCCCCGGCGCCCGGAATCCGGCGGGCCTGCGGCCCCGTGAACGGCCTCGGCCGGCGCGGACGCGGCGGTCCGGCCGCTCCCTCGGCGATGGCACTATCGCCACATGGTGCTACTGTCGATATCACCATGTTGCTCAAGCTGGACCTCACCGACAACCGCCCCCTGCACGAGCAGGTCGCGGGTGCGATCCGGCGCGCGATCGCCGAGGGCGAGTGCGCGCCGGGCGACCGACTGCCGCCCGCCCGGGAGCTCTCCCGCGCGCTCGGCGTCAACGCCAACACCGTCCTGCGGGGCCTGCGGTCCCTCCGGGACGAGGGAGTGCTGGAGTTCCGCCGGGGGCGCGGCGTGACCGTCGCCGGCGGCGCCGGCCAGCGCGCCGAACTGGCCCGGCAGGCGGCCGAACTGGTCGCCGAAGCGGCCCGCCTGGGGTACAGCCGGGCCGATCTCGTCGAACTGATCAGGAGGCTGCCGTGAGCAGTGGGGGGAACCGGAATCGTGGAGCGCGCTGGAGCGCGGCGGCCTGGGTGGCCGGCGTCCTGGCGGCGCTGGTCGCCCTGCCGGTGAGTGCCGCCGGGCGGCTGCCCGAGCGGGTGGCCACCCACTGGGGCGACGGCGGGCACCCGGACGGCTCGCTGCCCCGCTGGGCCGTCCCGCTCTTCCCCGCCCTGATCTGGGCGGTCCTGGTGCTGGTCCTCGCCCTGCTGACCCGGCGCACGACCCCGCCGGCGCGCCCCTGGTTCGGCGCGACGCTGCTCTTCACCGGCGTCCTGCTGACCGGCGCCCAGGCCGCCATCGTGCACGCCAACCTGGACCGCGCCGACTGGGCCGAGGCCGACGGGGTCGGCGCCGCGGTCGCCCTGACCCTGGGCGCGGCCCTGCTCGCCGGTCTGCTGGGCCTGCTCGTCGGCCGGCGCGGTACGACGGCCGCCGCGGCCCCGGCCGGCGGACCGGTGCTCGACGTCCCCGTGGGAGAGCGGTTCGTCTGGCTCTCCTGGACGACCAACCCCTGGCTCCAGCTGACCGCCGCCGTGTTCGGTCTGGCCGCGGCGGCCGGGGCGATCGCCGCGGCCGGCGGGCTCATCGACGCCCCCTGGGCGGCGATCGCCCCGCTGGCCCTCGCCGCCGCGGCGGTGCTCGGCTGCTCCTCCGTCCAGGCCCGGGTGACGCCCGAGGGCCTGGAGGTGGCCTTCGGCCCGGCGGGCTGGCCAGTCCGGCGCTGGCCGGTCCAGGACATCGAGTCGGCCCGCGTCGAACAGCGGACGCCCGCCCAGGTCGGCGGCTGGGGCTACCGGCTGAGCGGGCTGGGCACCACCGTGATGCTCCGGCGCGGCGAGTGCCTGGTCGTCCACCCGCGCACGGGCGCGGAGTTCGCGGTCAGCGTCGACGACGCCGAGCGCGGAGCCGCCCTGCTCAACACCCTCGCGGCGCAGCGGGCCGACAGGTGACCACGCCCGGCCGGCCCCGAAGGAACCGCGTGCCCGGCAGGAATGCGCCCGGCCCACCGGTGGTTGACGCTTCGACAGGCCGATGATCAAGGCCTGACCAAGTGCGCGACCCCGGGGGAACCAATGCCGAGCAGTACCACCGTCCATGGCAGCGTGGCGCCGGGATTCGAGGGGGTGCGCGCGGAGTTCGCCGCCGTCGTGGCCACCGATCCGGGCCACGGCGGCGCCCAGCTGGCCGCCCACCTGGACGGCCGCCGGGTGGTGGACCTCTGGACGGGCGAGGGCATGGCGGGTGACTCGCTGCTCTCCCTCTACTCCTCGGCGAAGGGCGCCGCCCATCTGGTGGTGGCGCTGCTGGTGCAGCGGGGCGTGCTCGGCCTGGACGAGGAAGTGGCCCGTCACTGGCCGGAGTTCGCGGCGGAGGGCAAGGCCGGGATCACCCTGCGGGAGGTACTGGAGCACCGGGCCGGACTGATCGGTGTCGACGGCGGCTTCACCGTCGAGGAGTTGGCGGACGACCGGCGGATCGCCGCCCGGCTGGCCCGTCAGAAGCCCTACTGGGAGCCCGGGACGGCCTACGGCTACCACGCCTTCGTCATCGCCGCGCTCACCGGCGAGGTGGTCCGCCGCCGCACCGGCCGGTCCATCCAGGAGCTCTACGAGGAGGAGGTCCGGGCGCCGTACGGGCTCGACTTCCACTTCGGCCTGCCGGCCGGTCTGGAGCCGCGCCACCTGCCGGTGCTGGCCGCCCGCCCCACGCCGGAGCAGCGCGCGGCGGCCGGCGGGCCGCCCGCTCCGGACAGCCTCACCGGGATCGCCTTCAACCTGAACGCCGACCCGCCCACCGACCTGGTGGAGTTCGCCGGCACCCCCGCGGTCCGCGCCCTCGGCCCGGCCTCCGCCGGCGGGGTGGGCAGCGCCCGCGGGCTGGCGGCGATGTACGCGGCGGCCGCCTTCGGGCTCGACGGCCGGCCGCCGCTGCTGACGGCGGAGACGATCGCCGAGTTCGGCCCGGTCCGGACGACCGGCGTCGACCTGGTCACCGGTGAGCGCGACCACTTCGGCCTCGGCTTCGAGGCGCAGGGGTCGCGCTACCCCTTCCTGGGGCCGGACGCCTTCGGGCACAGCGGCGCGGTGGGCGCCCAGTCGTTCGCCGATCCTCGCAGCGGAGTGGCGTACGGCTACACCCGCCGCAGGTTCAGCACCGAAGGCGGTGGTGCGCCGGAGAACCACGCGCTGGCCGCGGCCGTCCTCCGCGCCGCCGCGGCGGTGCGCTGAGGACGGGTGCCCGGCGGGCCTGCGCGACCGGCCGGGCACCCGCCGCCGTCACTGGTCCGAGTAGCTGAGGTCCCCCAGGGTCCAGCTGCTGACGTCGTCGATCGCGATGCGGTACATCCCGCCGGTGTGCGGGAGGCCGAAGCTGCCCTGCAGGATCTTGGCGAGGTGCAGGTGCAGGTGGGTCACCGGGGCGTCGGCGTCCGTCACCGCATCGGCGAACAGCGGCGCGAAGGGTTTGAGGTGGTCGGACGCCTCCAGGACTTCGGCGACTCGTTCCCGCCAGACAGTCTCGGCGGCGAGCCGCCCGGTAATGACTGCGCCGGGGACGACCACGGTGATCGGCATCTGATTACTGCCCGTCGACTCCACCATCGCGGTGATACTGATGAGCAACGGATCCGGGTTCGGCATACCGCCAGGCTAACGGACCGGACCCGGCGGAGTCAGGGTCCCGGGCCCGCCGGCTTCGCTCCGGCCGGTCCCGGCGCCGCCTGTCGGCCGCGGGCGCCCACGGCCGCCCGGCCCGCCCACGGGAACGCCGAAGGGCCTGCACCGTGCGCGAAGCGCAGTGCAGGCCCGTGCTGTTCGGCCGGGGCCGCTCAGCGGTGCGTACTACAGGGGGCGAATGTTCTCCGCCTGCGGGCCCTTCTGGCCCTGCGTGACGTCGAACTCGACCTTCTGGCCCTCGAGCAGCTCACGGAAGCCCTGGGCGTTGATGTTCGAGTAGTGGGCGAAGACGTCCGGGCCGCCACCCTCCTGCTCGATGAAGCCGAAGCCCTTCTCCGCGTTGAACCACTTCACAGTGCCATTAGCCATAAAAATTCTCCTTGAAAGGGCAAATCCGGAGCTTCGCACCTCGCGAAGTCCCGCGTCGCCGCGATGAGGCCCACCCGAGGAAAATCCGGGGAAAACAAAAATGCGCCAGCGGTTACAACCGGCAGGCGCACACAGAGTTCATGGGAACCAAAACTGCAACTGACGTCGACTCTAGCAGGTGCGGGCGCGAAACGGGGTCCTTTTCCGGCCACGTCCGCGGTGTGGCATCCGGCACCGTCCGGCCCGGCCGCGCGCGGGCGCTTCCGAACGCGGGCGCCGCCCGCCCCGGGAGGCGGGCGGCGCCCCTGGACGGGCCCCCGGGCTCAGCCCAGCGGCTTGTCGAGCACCGCCTTGGTGTGGCTGAACGTCGCCAGCGAGTACTCGCCGTGGTAGTTGCCCATGCCGCTCTCCCCGACGCCGCCGAAGGGCAGTTCGGGCACGGCCAGATGGGACACCGGAAGGCCGAAGACCAGGGCGCCGGAGGAGGTCTCCTCGGCGAGCCGGCGCTTGGTCGTCTCCGACTCCGTGAAGGCGTAGAGCGCGAGCGGCTTCTCCCGCGCGGTGATGAAGGCGATCGCCGCGTCGAGATCGGCCACCTCCAGCACCGGCAGCACCGGGCCGAAGATCTCCTCGCGCATCACCGGGGCGTCCGGATCCACGTCGGCCAGCACGGTGGGCTCGATGAAGCGGGTGGCCCGGTCGTGGCCGCCGCCGGTGACCACGCGGCCGTCGCCGAGCAGCGCGGCCAGGCGGTCGAAGTGGCGGGTGTTGACGATCCGGCCGTACTCGGGATCAGCCGCCGGGTCCTCGCCGTAGAGCGCGCGGACGGCCTCGGCCAGGTGCCCGGCCAGCGCGGGGCCGGTGCCGCCCACGGCGAGGACGTAGTCGGGGGCCACGCAGGTCTGGCCGGCGTTGAGGAACTTGCCGGCGGCCAGCCGCCGGGCGGTGACCTCCAGGTCGGTGTCCGGGTCGACCACCACCGGGCTCTTGCCGCCGAGTTCCAGGGTCACCGGGGTCAGGTGGCGAGCGGCGGCGGTCATCACGATCCGGCCGACCGCGCCGTTGCCGGTGTAGAAGATGTGGTCGAACCGCTGCTCCAGCAGGGCGGTGGTCTCCGGGACGGCGCCCTCGACGACGGCGACGGCCTCCGGGTCGAGGTAGCGCGGGAGCAGCCGGGCCAGCGCGGCGGAGGTGGCGGGGGCCAGCTCGCTGGGCTTCACGAGGACGGCGTTGCCGGCCGCCAGCGCGCCCACCACCGGGGCCAGGGCGAGCTGGAGCGGGTAGTTCCAGGGCGCGATCACCAGCACCACGCCGAGCGGCTCCCGGACCACCCGGGCGGTGGCCGGGCGGAACGCCTCGGGGACGTCGGCCGGCCGCGGGCTCAGCCACTCATCCAGGTGCCGGACGGTGTGGTCGAGCTCGTTGAGGGTGAAGGCGATCTCCGTGCGGTACGCCTCGGCGGGTCCCTTGCCGAGGTCGGCGTGGAGCGCCGTGAGGAAATCCTCGCTCCGCTCGGTGAGCAGCGCGCGCAGGGCGCCCAGCTGCTCCCGGCGCCAGGCGACCGGGCGGGTCCGGCCGCTCGCGAAGGCGGCGCGCAGCCCGGCGACGACGGTGGCGGGATCGGATTCGGTGATGGCCTTCATGAGAGTACTCCCGACAGGAAATTTTGAAGCGCTTGATAGTTGACAACATCAAGCTTCTGTCGACAGTAGGCCGAGATGGTTGGCAAAGTCAATCATCTCCGGGACCGGCGCGGCCGCCCGGGCGCGCGACGCACCCGGGCGGCCGGTTCCGTGCGGCCGGGCGGCCGCTACTCGACCGTCACGCTCTTCGCCAGGTTGCGCGGCTTGTCGACGTCGCGCTTCAGGGCCACCGCGGCGTAGTAGGCCAGCAGCTGGAGCGGGATGTTGAGGAGCAGCGGGTCCAGCTCCGGCTCGCTCTTGGGCACCAGGATGCAGTGGTCCGCGAGCTTGGCCTCGGGCCGGCGGTGGGCGACGGCCAGCACGCGACCGGAGCGGGCCTTGATCTCACCGAGGGTGGTGAGGTTCTTGTCGAGCAGCTCGTCGTCCGGGACCAGCGCGACGGTCGGCAGCTCGGGGCTGATCAGCGCGAGCGGGCCGTGCTTCAGCTCACTGGCGGGGTAGGCCTCGGCGTGGACGTAGGAGATCTCCTTGAGCTTCTGCGCACCCTCGCGGGCCACCGGGAAGCCGCGGACCCGGCCGATGAACATCATGCCTTCGGACTCGGCGTACGCGGCCGCGAGCTCGGCGATCTCCTCGCCCTGCGCGAGGATCTCCCGGATCTGGTCCGGCAGCGCCTTCAGCCCGGCCACGATCCGGCGGCCGTCGGCGGGCGAGAGGTCGTGGATGCGGCCGAAGTGCAGGGCGAGCAGCGCGAAGGCGACCACCGTCGAGGTGAAGGCCTTGGTGGAGGCGACCGAGATCTCCGGTCCGGCGTGCAGGTAGATGCCGCCGTCGCACTCGCGCGCGATGGCGCTGCCGACGGTGTTGACCACGCCGAGCACCCGCCCGCCCTTGCGCTTGATCTCCTGGACGGCGGCGAGCGTGTCGTACGTCTCGCCGGACTGGCTGACCGCCACGTACAGGGTGTCCGCCTCGATCACCGGGTTGCGGTAGCGGAACTCCGAGGCCGGCTCGCTGTGGGCGGGGATCCGGGACAGCTCCTCGATCAGCTGGGCGCCCATCTCGCCGGCGTAGTAGGCGGAGCCGCAGCCGAGGATCTTGACCCGGCGGATCTCGCGCAGCTCGCGGGCGTCCAGGTTGAGACCGCCGAGGTGGGCGGTGGCGAAGCGCTCGTCGAGCCGGCCGCTGAGGGTGCGCTCCACCGAGCCGGGCTGCTCGTGGATCTCCTTGAGCAGGAAGTGCTCGTAGCCGCCGGTGTCGTAGGAGTCGATTTCCCAGTCGACGGTGGACGGCTGGCGGTGGGTGGTGCGGGCGTCCTCGGTGAAGGTGCGGAAGCCGTCGGCGCGGACGGTGGCCAGCTCGCCGTCCTCCAGGTGGACGACCTGGCGGGTGTAGCGGACGAGGGCGGAGACGTCGGAGGCGGCGAACATCTCCTTCTCGCCGATGCCGAGCACGATCGGGCTGCCGTTGCGGGCGACCACGATCCGGTCGGGCTGCTCCGCGTCAAGCACGGCGATGCCGTAGGTGCCGACCACCTTGCCGAGCGCGGCGCGCACCGCGTCCTCCAGCTCCGCGCCCTCGGCGGCGTGCGCGGCGATCAGGTGGGCGAGCACCTCGGTGTCGGTCTCGGAGCGGAACACCGCGCCGTCGGCGGTCAGCTTGGCCCGCAGCTCGTCGGCGTTCTCGATGATGCCGTTGTGGACGACGGCGATGCGCTCGGCGTTGTCCAGGTGCGGGTGGGCGTTGGCGTCGCTGGGCACGCCGTGGGTCGCCCAGCGGGTGTGCCCGATGCCGGTGGTGCCCTTGAACCGGGCCGGCACGGCGGCGGCGAGGTCGGCGACCCGGCCCTTGACCTTGCGGAGCTTGAGGCCGCCGGTGCGGCCGGTGACGGCCACGCCGGCCGAGTCGTAGCCGCGGTACTCCAGCCGGGCCAGGCCCTCCAGGAGGAAGGGGGTCGCGTCCTTGGGGCCGATGTAGGCCACGATTCCGCACATCTGGGTGGACTCCTTGAACGGGGAGGGCGAGGGGCGACGGCGGTCAGCCGTAGACGATCCGGCGCAGCTGGCGGGCCGAGAGCCCGGGCGCCGCGACGCGCCGGGCGGGCAGCTCCTCGGCCAGCCGGGCGAAGATCTTCTCGTTGGTCAGGCCGCGTGCCTGCAGCTCGCCGTGGCGGCGGCGGACGTACTCCTCGGTCGTCTCGGAGAAGTACGCCAGCACCTCCGCCACCACCCGCGCCGCCTCGCGGGGCCCGAGCGGGCTGGTCCGGGTGAGGTGGGCGAGCAGGTCTTCGTGAGGGTGCGAGGAGCCGGGTGAGCTGGACACGAATCGGGAGCCTAGGCCGGACCGAGCCGCGAGATCAAAGATCCTGCCCGATTCCGGGCAGACCTTGCGACATTCGGAGCAGGCGGGGCGCCCGAAGCCCCTTCCGGCCCTCGGGTGGCGGCGCGCCACCCCGACCGGCGCCGGCTCGCCACCCGGCCGACACACCCTTGTAGCGACACCACTACGCCCCGTAGCGTGATACTCCGCATACGCATCGGAGATGCGTAGCGGAAGACCGGAGGCTTGCTGATGTGCGGGATCACCGGATGGGTCGACTTCGAGCGCGACCTCACCGCCCAGCGTCCAGTGCTGGACGCGATGACGCGGACCCAGCTCTGCCGCGGCCCGGACGCCGGCGGCGCCCACCTGGAGCGGCACGCCGCGCTCGGCCACCGCCGCCTCGCCGTGATCGACATCGAGGGCGGCACCCAGCCCATGACCGTCGAGCACGACGGCCGCGTACTGGCCGCCCTCACCTACAGCGGCGAGGTCTACAACCACCGCGAGCTGCGCGCCGAGCTGGAGGCGGCCGGCCACCGGTTCCGCACCCGCAGCGACACCGAGGTGGTGCTGCACGCCTACCTGGAGTGGGGCGAGGGCCTGGCCGAGCGGCTGAACGGCATGTTCGCCTTCGCCGTCTGGGACTCCCGCCGCCAGGAGCTGCTGCTGGTCCGCGACCGGATGGGCGTCAAGCCGCTGCACTACTTCCGGACGCCGCACGGCGTGGTCTTCGGCTCCGAGGCCAAGGCCGTGCTGGCGCACCCGGACGTCCGGGCGGTGGTCGACCTGGACGGGCTGCGCGAGATGCTCGCCGTCAGCCGGACCCCCGGCCGCACCGTCTACCGGGGGATCGCCGAGGTGCGGCCCGGCCACGTCGTCCGGGTGCGCAGCCAGGGCGTCACGACCCGGCGGTACTGGGCGCTGGAGGCCCGCGAGCACACCCACAACCTGGAGACCACCGTCGCCACCGTCCGCGCCCTGCTGGAGGACATCGTCCACCGCCAGCTGGAGGCGGACGTCCCGCTCTGCTCGCTGCTCTCCGGCGGGCTCGACTCCAGCGCCGTCACCGCCATCGCCGCCCGGGCGCTGCGGACGGCCGGAGCCGGCCCGGTGCGCTCCTTCGCGGTCGACTTCACCGGCCAGAGCGAGAGCTTCCGGGCCGACGCCGTCCGGTCCACCCCGGACGGCCCGTACGCGCGGCTGCTGGCCGGGCACGTCGGCGCCGACCACCACGTCATCGAGCTGGACAGCGCCGCGCTCACCGACCCGGCGCAGCGCTCCGCCGTACTGCGGGCCCGGGACACCCCCGGCGGCTTCGGCGACATGGACGTCTCGCTGCTGCTGCTCTTCCGGGGCGTGCGCGAGAAGTCCACCGTGGCGCTGTCCGGCGAGTCCGCCGACGAGCTGTTCGGCGGCTACCGCTGGTACCACGACCCGAAGCTGGTCGCCGCCGACGACTTCCCGTGGGTGGACGCGGTCACCCAGCTCGGCGGAACCGGCGCCGGCCCCCGCGACCAGCTGCTGGACCGGGGGCTGGCCGAGAAGCTCGACGTGGCCGAGTACCGGCGGGCCCGCTACCGCGAGGCGCTGACCGAAGTCCCCCACCTGCCCGGCGCCGACCCGGTGGAACGCCGGATGCGCGAGATCTCCTACCTCAACCTCACCCGCTTCGTCTGCATCCTGCTGGACCGCAAGGACCGGATGAGCATGGCCAACGGCCTGGAGGTCCGGGTGCCGTTCTGCGACCACCGGCTGGTCCAGTACGTCTTCAACACCCCCTGGGCGATGAAGAGCTTCGACGGCCGGGAGAAGAGCCTGCTGCGGGCCGCCGTCCGCGACCTGCTGCCGGCCGAGATCGCCGACCGGGTGAAGAGCCCGTACCCCGTCGTCCAGGACCCGCACTACCCGGCGCTGCTGCGCGCCGAACTCGCCGAACTCGCCGCCGACCCGGGCGCCCCCGTGCTCGGCCTGCTGGACCGCCGGGCGCTCACCGACGCGCTCGCGCCGGACACCGACCCGCAGTCCGTCCGGCTCGGCGTCGACCTGGCGCTGGACCTCAACGCCTGGCTGACGGAGTACCAGGTCTCCCTGGAACTGTGAGCGGCCGTCACCTCCGGACGGCGGCGTGCCGGGTGCCCGCCGTCCGGGTGGTGACCGCCGGGCATCCCGCTTCGTTGACCGGGTGCGACGTGCGATAGCGTCGCCGACACCTCCCGAATGGCTGCCCAAAACGCGGATTCCCGCCCCCGTGGCGTCAGGATGGGGAGCGAACCGTCCGTCTCGATCCGCCGGGGGATCTCCGCCATGCAGCCGCGAGTCTTCGCGATTCTCACCGCCCTCCTGCTGGGAGTGCTGGGCCTCGGGTCGGTGGCCGTCACCGACTGGACCCCCGCGACGAGCACCTCGGCGACCGCCCCCGGCGCCGCCACCGCGGCCGGCTCCAACGCACCCCCCGTCGGCGGCGCCGCGACCGCCACCCCGACCGGTGACCCGGCGGTCTGGACCCGCTCGACGCTGCGCAACAAGATGATGGCCGAGATGCAGGCGAGCGACCCGGGGGTGGCGCTGGCGGACCTCGACCGGATCACCAAGCAGCTGCCGTACACCGTCCGGTTCTGCCACCCGATCGCGCACGAGCTCGGGCACGAGGCGGTCAAGCGGTACAACGCCGACTTCCAGAAGGTCATCTCCTTCCCCCACGAGACCTGCGCGGCCGGCTACCTGCACGGCGCGGTCGAGGAGATGCTGAACGCCTCCGCCCAGCCCGAGGTGGACCTGCTCAAGCTCTGCGCGCCCAAGAACACCGGCCCCTGCATCCACGGCGTCGGGCACGGCACGATGTTCGTCGCCAAGCAGGACGTGGCCAAGGCCCGCGACCTCTGCAACAAGTTCACCACCGACCAGAACCGGATCCGCTGCTCGGAGGGCCTGTTCATGCAGCTCTTCGGCCCGGACGAGGAGGACGAGAAGGCGAAGGCGAACCTGCCCGCCGACAAGCTCGCGCAGGACCCGCTCTACCCGTGCAAGGACCAGCCGGCCCTCTACCAGTCCGCCTGCTACTTCTACGCGCCGACCTTCTTCCTCTCCTCGCACGACTACCCGAACCACCCCGAGGTCTACGGCGAGGCGCTGAAGTGGTGCCTCAACGGCAAGGCGAGCGGCGGCGCGGTGGACTGCAGCCGGGGCGTCGGCTCGCGGACCATGAAGTACAACCTGGACCGCGAGGACTGGGCCGCCGAGCAGTGCGCGACCGCCGCCGACGGCTGGCAGCGCAAGGCCTGCGCCGAGGGCCTGGTCAGCTACTACACGGTCAACTACACCGACGGCGGCGCGGCCGGCCGGCTCTGCGCCAAGATCACGAACAAGGAGATGCAGGGCTACTGCCGCTCGGCGAGCGGGCTCTCCGCCTCCCTGGACTGACCCCCTCCCCCCAGGACCGGGCCCGCGCCGCACGGCGCGGGCCCGCTTTCGTAGGATCGGGCTGATCCGGGTGCGCCGAGGACGCCGCGCCACCAGGCCCCGTACCACCTGGAGCCCGCCGTGACCTCCGAGGACTTCCGCGCCGCCGCGCACGCCGCCGCCGACCTGGTCAGCGACTACCTCGCCGACCTGCCCGCGCGCCCGGTCTGGCAGCCGATGGACGACAGCGCCCGGCAGGCCCTGCTGGACGCGCCGCTGCCCGCGGCCGGCCGGCCGCTCACCGAGCTGCTCACCGCCATCGACGCGGAGGTGCTGCCGTACCCGATGGGCAACGGCAACCCGCGGTTCTTCGGCTGGGTGAACTCCGCCCCCGCGCCGGCCGGCGTGCTCGCCACCCTCGCCGCGTCCGCCATGAACCCCAGCTCGGCCGGCGGCGACCACGCCGACGTCCACCTGGAGCGGGCCGTGGTCCGCTGGATCGCCGAGCTGGTCGGCTTCCCCCACCCGGCCGGCGGCGGGCTGCTCACCTCGGGCACCTCGATGGCGACCATCGTCTGCCTCGCCGCCGCCCGCGACCGGGCCGCCCGCGCGGCCGGGTGGGACGTCCGCGAGGACGGCCTCGCCGGGCTGCCGCCGCTGGTCGGCTACGTCACCGGCGAGACGCACTCGTGCGTGCGCAAGGCCGCCGAGCTGCTCGGCCTGGGCAGCCGGCACCTGCGCACCGTCGCCACCGGCCCCGACGGCCGGCTCGACCCGGCCGTCCTGCGGGCCGCGATCGAGCGGGACCGGGCCGCCGGACTGCTGCCGTTCCTGGCGGTGGCCTCCGCCGGCACGGTCGGCACCGGCGCCGTGGACGCCTTCGGACCGATCGCCGACGTCTGCGCCGAGCAGCGCCTCTGGCTGCACGTGGACGGCGCGTACGGGGCCTTCGGCGTACTGGACCCGCTGATCGCCCACCGCTACGCCGGGCTGGAGCGGGCCGACTCACTCGCCCTCGACCCGCACAAGTGGCTCGGCGTCCCGGTGGACTGCGGCTGCGCGCTGGTGCGCGACACCGAGGAGCTGCGCGCCACCTTCAGCCTGGTGCCGCCCTACCTGCGCGACGAGGCCGCCGGGGCGCTCGGCTGGTTCTCCGAGTACGGCACCGAGCAGACCCGCCCCTTCCGCGCCCTCAAGGTCTGGGCCACCATCGCCCACCGGGGCCGCGACGGCATCGCCCGGGACATCGCCCGGTGCACCGCGCTGGCCCGCCACCTCGGGGAACTCGTCGAGGCGGACGACGAGTTGGAGCTGCTGGCCGAGGTGCAGACCTCGATCGTGGCGTTCCGTCACCGCGCCGCCGGCCTGGACGGCGCCGCGCTGGACGCGCTCAACCGGGAGCTGCCGACCGCGGTGCAGCGGCGCGGCCGGGTCTTCGTCACCGGCGCCCGGCTCGACGGCCACGAGATGCTGCGCGCCTGCCTGCTGAACGCCGCGACCACCGAGGCGGACCTCGCCCTGCTGCTCACCGAGGTGAAGTCGGCCGCGGCCGAACTGCTCGCCGGCGAGCAGCGGTAACCGAGGCCCGGAGACATTTACCGACAGGTCACGGGGGATTCGTGATCGCGAAACACCGGAGCGGCAGATTGATGGCATGGAGCACACGGAGCCTCTGACGACGACCGAATCCACCGACCACTCGCCGACCCCCTCCCGTGCCCAACGGCGCGGCGCCAGAACCCACCGCTGGCGCCGCGACACCGTGGAGCTGGCCGCGGTCTTCCTCTCGGTGACCGCCGCCGACCTGGTGGCCAAGCTCGTCGTGCACGGCCCGGAGGGCCCGGTGGTGCTCGCCGCCTCGGCGGTGGCCCTGCTCGCCACGGCGCTGTTCCACACCTGGTGGTCACACCGGCACCATCTGCACGGCCCGCCGGCCCCGGACGCGTCGGCGCCCCCGGGTCCGCCCGCGCCGAACGCGGCGGAGGGGCTGAAGGGGCCGCTGGCCGACTTCGAGCAGACCGCGCTCTGGCGGGTCCGCACCACGGTGCAGGACTCCCCCGGCAGTCTGGCCCGGGTCTGCACGGCCTTCGCCGAGCGGCAGGTCAACATCATCTCGATGCAGTCCCACCCGCTGCCGAACGGCACCGTGGACGAGTTCTTCGTCCGGGCGCCGCACGCCCTCACCCGGACCGACCTGGCCGCGCTGGTGGCGTCGGCCGGCGGGCACGACATCTGGACCGACCCGGCCGACGCGCACGACCTGGTGGACGTGCCCACCCACGTCCTGGCACTGGCGACCCGCACCGCGCTGGACGCCGCCGAGCTGCCGATCGCGCTGCGCCGGCTGTTCGGGCAGTGCGCCATCCGGCAGTACCCGGGCGCGGCCCGGCGCGGCGGCGCCGGGGTGGACGGGCACCTGATGCGGCTGCCGGTGCCCTCCGGCGACCTCATCGAGCTCAGCCGCCCGCACCTGCCGTTCACCCCGACCGAGTTCGCCCGGGCCCAGGCCCTGGTCGAGCTGGACACCCTGCTCGGCCCCCGGGTGCCGGACGTCCGGGCCCGGCTGCGGCTGCCCGCCGGGGCGGACCTGACCGTGCGGCGCGCGGACGAGGGCGACCGGGAGGCGGCGCTGGCGATGCACGGGCGCTGCTCCCCGGAGACCCTGCGCCGGCGCTACCACGGCCCGGTCCGGGACGCCGACCGCTATCTGGACCACCTGCTGGACGCCCGGCACGGCCAGACCCTCACGGTCGAGGCCGCCGACGGGCGGATCGTCGCCCTCGGGCACCTGATGTGGGACGACGGCAGCGCCGAGGTCGCGGTGCTGGTCGAGGACGACTGGCAGCGGCGCGGGCTGGGGCTCGACCTGATGCGGCGGATGGCCGCGCTGGCGCTGGAGGCCGGGGTGGAGACGGTCTACGCCGTCACCCACTCCTCCAACACCGGGCTGATCGCCACCATGCGCAAGCTGGCCGCGCCGCTGGACTACCAGGTCGAGGAGGGCACCCTGGTGATCACCGCGCACCTGGCGGAGGCCGCCGAGGAGCTGCCCGTGCCCTGGCCCACCCGGCCGGGCAGGTAGTCCGGTCTTCACCGGATCCTCACCGCGGGCCTCGGCACGCACACCGGTCCGGGCGGCGATCACGCCGCCCGGACCGTCGCGCGCCCGGCCCGGACCGGCGCCGCCGGGCGGCTCGGCGGGCCCTTCGCAGGCGCGCGCCGGGGGAACCGACCGGCCCGGCCGAGGCGTCCCCCGCAGGGCAAGGCCCCTCCGTACACCGCCCGTTCTGACGCCGCGTCAGAGCGGCGCCGACGAGGCAGCCGGCGCCGTCGCAGCAGGCGGCGCGGGGTCCGGAGCGTCGAGCCGGGCGGCGGAGTCGGTAGGCTGGCCCCGTCCCCGCCGCCCGACGGCCCGTTATCCGGCCCCGGGCGGTGCCGCAGCAAGGAGGAACCACTGAGCATGGCAGGCACCGAATCGGAGCCCACAGGCGCACGCGACGCCTCGCTGCCCGCCCGCGCCAAGATCGCGGTCACGGCCGGCAAGGTGGCCGCCGCCCTGTCCCAGAAGGCGGGCCGAGGCAGCGGCTCGGTGATCGGCGGCAAGATCGCCCTGAGGCTCGACCCCGACCTGCTCGCCACCCTCGCCGACCACCTGGACGTCGTGCTGGTCAGTGCCACCAACGGCAAGACCACGACCACCCGGCTGATCGCCGAGGCGCTGCGCGCCGCCGGCCCGGTGGTCTCCAACGCCCTGGGCGCCAACATGCCGGCCGGCATCACCTCCGCCCTGGCCGGCGGCACGGACGCCCGCTTCGGCGTCATCGAGGTGGACGAGAAGTACCTGGCCGGAGTGGCCCGTGACACCCACCCCAAGGCGATCGCCCTGCTCAACCTCTCGCGCGACCAGCTGGACCGCGCCGCCGAGACCCGGATGATGGCCGAGAAGTGGCGCGAGGGCCTCCAGGACACCGAGGCCGTGGTCATCGCCAACGCCGACGACCCGCTGGTGACCTGGGCCGCCTCCTCCTGCAAGAAGGTGGTCTGGGTGGCCGCCGGACAGGCCTGGAAGGAGGACGCCTGGTCCTGCCCCGCCTGCGGCGGCGTGATGCAGCGCCCCGGTGACGACTGGTTCTGCCAGGACTGCGGCTTCCGGCGCCCCAACCCGCACTGGGCGCTCCAGGGCACCCACGTGATCGACCCGCAGCGCGGCGCCTGGCCGATCCAGCTCCAGCTGCCCGGCCGCGCCAACCTGGCCAACGCCACCAGCTCCGCCGCCGTGGCCGCCGTCTTCGGCGTCCCGCCGCAGGTCGCGCTGGAGCGGATGCAGTCGGTGACGGCCGTGGCCGGCCGCTACGACGTGGTCCAGTACCAGGGCCGGGACATCAGGCTGCTGCTCGCCAAGAACCCGGCTGGCTGGCTGGAGACCTTCTCGCTGATCGACGGCCCGCCGGCGCCGGTGATCCTCTCCGTCAACGCGCTCGACGCCGACGGAACCGACACCTCGTGGCTCTGGGACGTCGACTACGAGCGCCTCGCCGGGCACCCGGTCTTCGTGATGGGCCAGCGCAAGCTGGACCTCGCCGTCCGCCTGGAGGTCGCCGGGCTGCAGTTCCACGTGGTGGACTCGCTGGAGCAGGCCGTCCGGATGGCCCCGCCCGGCCGGATCGAGGCGATCGCCAACTACACCGCCTTCCAGCAGCTGCGGAAGGTCGTGGCCGGCTGATGCCCGGCCCAGCAGCCCACTTCACGACGGAAGGCCTTCGAGGATGAGTGAGAGCAGCCTGCGCGTGGTCTGGGTCTACCCCGACCTGCTCAGCACCTACGGCGACCGGGGCAACGCCCTGGTCGTGGAGCGCCGGGCCCGCCAGCGCCACCTCAACGTGACCAGGATCGACGTCCGCTCCGACCAGGCGGTGCCCACCAGCGGTGACATCTACCTGATCGGCGGCGGTGAGGACCGGCCGCAGCGGCTGGCCGCCGAGCGCCTGCGGGGCGACAGCGGGCTGGTCCGGGCCGCCGAGAACGGCGCGATCATCTTCGCCGTCTGCGCCGGCTACCAGATCCTCGGCCACGAGTTCGTCAACGACCTCGGCGAGCGCGAGCCGGGCCTCGGCCTGCTCGACGTCTGGACCACCCGCGGCGAGGGCGCCCGCTGCGTCGGCGACGTGCTCGCCGACGTCGACCCGCGCCTGGCCCTGCCGCAGCTGACCGGTTTCGAGAACCACCAGGGCATCACGCACCTCGGCCAGGGCGTCCAGCCGCTGGCCACCGTCACCGCGGGCCGGGGCAACGGCACCGGTGACGGCACCGAGGGCGCCTGGCGGGACACCGTCTTCGGGACGTACCTGCACGGCCCCGTGATGGCCCGCAATCCCGCGGTCGCGGACATGCTGATCAAGCTGGCGCTGGACGTGAACGCCCTGCCGCCGGCCGACACCACCTGGTACGACGCGCTGCGCGCCGAGCGCATCGCGGCCACTTCGCGCCCCGCGTAGTACGCCGGCCCGCTCCGACCGGGTGCCCGCGATGCGGTCATGCGGTCCACGGGCGGGCCCGGACGTACGACAATGGGGATGCCGGCTGCACACCCTCCTCGGCAGCAGGCTGCACTTCCGCGCGGGGGCGCCGACGGCGCCGCTCCCGCGTCGGCTCCTGCCCGGCCGGACGCAGGGGTCGTATGCTCGACTGCACGGTCGTTTTCGGGCGTTCTGTCCGGATCGACCGGTCCTTCACCCCTCGGTCATCTCCCCGCCATCACGGTGTGGGAACCGACCGCTACGGTGACGGTTCGTCGTCCCAGCCTGTAGTCCGGCCGTTCCTCGGTTCTGCTCGGGAGTTGCAAAGCAATGCGTATTGGAGTGCTGACCAGCGGCGGTGACTGCCCCGGCCTGAATGCGGTGATCCGCTCCGTGGTCCACCGGGGGGTGGTCGACCACGGCGACGAGATCATCGGGTTCGAGGACGGCTGGCGAGGTTTCCTGGAGGGCGTCCACCGCCCCCTGACCCTGGACTCGGTGAGCGGCATCCTCGCCCAGGGCGGCACCATCCTCGGCTCCTCGCGAGTACAGCCGAGCCATCTGCGGGACGGCGTCGAGCGCGCCAAGCGGTACTGCGCCGACCTCGGTCTGGACGCGGTCATCCCGATCGGCGGCGAGGGCACCCTCAAGGCCGCCAAGCTGATGAGCGACGCCGGTCTGCCGATCGTCGGCGTGCCGAAGACCATCGACAACGACATCGCGTGCACCGATGTCACCTTCGGCTTCGACACCGCGGTCTCGGTCGCCACCGACGCGCTGGACCGGCTGAAGACCACGGCCGAGTCGCACCAGCGGGTCATGGTCGTCGAGGTCATGGGCCGGCACACCGGCTGGATCGCGCTCAACGCGGGCATGGCCGCCGGCGCCCACGCGATCGTCGTCCCGGAGCGCCCGTTCCACATCGACAAGCTCACGGCCGTCGTCCGCGAGCGCTTCGACCGGCAGAAGAAGTTCGCGATCGTGGTCTGCGCCGAGGGCGCCAAGCCCGAGCCCGGCACCATGCACTGGGAAGAGGGCAGCAAGGACATCTACGGCCACGAGCGGTTCACCGGCATCGCCACCCAGCTCTCCCGGGAGCTGGAGCACCGGCTCGGCAAGGAGGCCCGCCCGGTGATCCTCGGCCACACCCAGCGCGGCGGCACCCCGACCGCGTACGACCGGGTGCTGGCCACCCGGTTCGGCTGGCACGCCGTGGAGGCCGTCCACAAGGGCGCCTTCGGCCACATCACCGCACTGCAGGGCACCAACATCAACCTGGTGCCGATCGGCGAGGCCGTCGCCGAGCTCAAGACCGTGCCGCAGGAGCGTTACCTGGAGGCGGAGACGGTCATCTGACCAGACCCGCCCACGGCCGCCGGCCCCCGAGCAACCGCTCGGGGGCCGGCGCCGTCTCGTGCGGGCGTCAGGTCGGCGCGCGGCCGGTCAGAAGCCGGTGTCGTAGGTGTAGCGGGTGGTGTGGTCGAGCATGTCCGCCGGGGTCACGTTGTTCCACGGCTTCATGGTCTCGTTGAGGTCGACCACGTTCGCCGTGCCGGCCGCCGGCAGGTAGGTGGACGACGGGTGGAGCTTCTGCCACTCCGACCAGAGCTTGTCGATGAAACAGTGGTGCAGCCAGAACACCGGGTCGTTGGGCGACATGCCGGTGGTCATGTGACCGCCGACCCAGACGTGCACCCGGTTGTGCAGGTTGACCCCGCGCCAGCCCTCCAGGTTGTTGCGGAAGCCGTCCGAGGCGCTGTTCCACGGCGCGGCGTCGTACGCGGCGATCGCCAGCACACCGGTGGCCTCGGCGCGGGTCGGCAGCTGGGCGACCGAGGCGCCGAACTGGCGCCGCAGGAAGGTGCGGCTGTCCGGCCGCACGTTCAGCGCCCAGTTGCCGCCGGAGAAGGCGAACGGGCCGGTGGTCACCTGGCCGTCGCTGCTGCGGCCGTTGCCGCCCATGAAGTCGGCGCCCCAGATCGAGGCGGTGGTGGTGCGGTCCGCGGTCCAGTCCCAGTACGGGAGGGTGACGGTCGGGTCGATCGCCTGCAGGGCCTCCTCGAACTGGAGCAGGAAGCGCCGGTGCCAGGGCAGGAAGGACGGCGAACGGTGGCCGACCCGCTCGCCGTTGTCGGTGTCGCTGATGATGAAGTTGTTGTGGGTCGTGACGAAGGAGTCGTAACCGCCGTTGCGCTTGAGCTCGAGCACGGCGTTGACGAAGGCGCGCTTCTCCTGGGCCGTCAGGGTCGCCTGGTTCTTGCGGACTGCCATGAGTCCCCCCTTGGGTGTGAAGTGGTGTTCCTGGTCCGGGTGTTCGGACTCGGTGCTCAGACCGTCGCGATCGGCACGAGCGTGGCGCCCTGCAGCTCGCTGACGGCCGCGCGGGCGAGCGCGCGCGGCGTGGCGAAGGTCTGGTAGTGGTTGACGACGCTGATCCAGGTGCCGTCCGCGTTGCGCATCATGTGCAGCTCGTCGCCGTCGATCCGCACCGAGTAGCCGGCGCCGCCGTGGTGGTGGCTGCTGCCGTCGGTGACCGGGCGGCCCTGGATGCGACGGCCCTGGAAGACCTCGTCGAAGGTGTCGGACGCCCCCGGGTCGGCCGCCGTCGCCGACTTGCTGGTCGGACCGGCGACGCCGAGCACGACGGTGCCGGCGGCCGCGGTCAGGGCCACGGCGGCCCCCTGCAGCATCCGCCGCCGGGTCAGCTCCGAGGCATGGGTGTCTTCGGACATGGTGGTACCCCCCTTGGGCACCCCGTCTGGTGTTGGGGCGCCGTTCAGAAAAGCTTGCAGAAACGTTAATGCGAGGCGATTTCATGATCGTGCTCGCTGTTTCGATGCTCGCAGGGCAACTCGACCTAGTGAACTGCCGATCGGCGGGGGTACGTACGGTTGGCGCGGATTCAGCCATCCCCCGACTGCCCACGCCTCGGACGCCCCAGGAAGATCTCCCGTTTCTCCACTGAATGATCGTCAGACCCGGATCGATCTTCACGCTGTGCAGATCCCGCACCGAAAATCCTTCGCCCCCGACCCTTCCCCGGTGACCGGCACCACCCGGCCAGGATGGCGCGATGGGACGGCCTCCCTCCGGCCGCCGGTGGCCGAACCCCGGTGCCGCCGGCCACAACTGTCGATTCGTCCGGTGGGCGCGACGTCCCGACGCGTCGGGGGCGTCGGAGCGGGACGGCTCGGTAGCGTGACGGGATGGAGATCCTCGCCTACGGCGTCCAACAAGATGAGCGGCCCCTGCTGGAGAAGGCCTTCGCCGAGCGCCACGCGCTGCGCAGCCTGGCGGTCTTCCTCGACCGCGACACCGCCCCGCTGGCGGCCGGGCACCGCGCGGTCAGCAGCAGCGTCAACGATGTCCTGGACGCCCGGACGCTCGGCCTGCTCGCATCCGGCGGCACCGAGCTGATCGCGCAGCGCTCCACCGGCTTCAACAACATCGACCTGGACGCCGCCGCCGAGCTCGGCCTCACCGTCGCCCGGGTCTCGTACTACAGCCCGTACGCCGTCGCCGAACACGCCTGGGCGCTGGCACTCGCGGTGAACCGGCGGCTCACCCGGGCCACCAACCGCTCCCGCGAGTTCGACTTCCGGCTGGACGGGCTGCTCGGCCGCGACATCCACGGGATGACGGTCGGCGTGCTCGGCACCGGCAAGATCGGCGAGTGCTTCGCCCGGATCGCCCACGGCTTCGGCACCGAGCTGCTCGGCTGGGACATCGCGGAGAACCCCGCGTGCACCGCGCTCGGCATGACCTACGTGGACCGCGCCGAACTGCTCGCCCGCAGCGACCTGATCAGCCTGCACGTCCCGCTGGTCCCGAGCACCCACCACGTGATCGACGGCGCGGCGCTCGCCCTGATGAAGGACGACGCGATCCTGATCAACTCCAGCCGCGGCGGCCTCGTCGACACCACCGCCCTGGTCGAGACGCTGCGCGCCGGCCGGCTGTCCGGCGTCGGTCTGGACGTCTACGAGGAGGAGACCGGCGTCTTCTTCTACGACCGCTCGGTCGAGGGCGTCAGCGACGACACGCTCGCCCGGCTGGTCACCTTCCCGCAGGTCCTGATCACCTCCCATCAGGCCTACTTCACGCACACCGCCGTCGGCCAGATCATCGAGGCGACGGTCCGCAACGTCGACGACTTCGAAGCCGGCCGGCGCAGCGAGAACACCCTGGTACCGGGGAACTGACCCCGGGGTGCCCGGCGGGGACCCGGCTTGCGGTCCTTCGGCCCGGGGAGGTCCGGGCACGCGATGCCGTCGCCGTCCCGGTCGACTGCGTTCGGGTCGAGCGTGTCCGCCCGCAGGACGGCCTGCGCCTGGATCCTGAACGCGTCGCAGCCGACGACATGACCCTGGTGCACGTACGGGGCGCCGTCGACGGTGTGCTCCGGAGGCCACCCGCCGAGGAGCCCGCCCACCGCCCGGCCCCGCCCCGTCCGGGGCGGGGCCGACCACCCTCCGGGACGCCCGGGGGAACGGAATGGACCTGGGGGAGGAATTCGCGGCAGAATGTGGTCTAGACCTCTACGTCGCTCTCCAGAAATGGCTATCCGTATGGAAATCGTGATCGTGCCCGACGCTGCCGCCGGAGGCAGCCTCATCGCCGCGGCGATCGCCGATCTGCTGACCGACAAGCCCGACGCCCTGCTCGGGGTGGCAACCGGCTCCACCCCGACGCCGATCTACCAGGCCCTGGCCGCCCGCGTGCAGGCCGGGACCCTGGACGCCTCCCGCGCACGCGTCTGCCAGCTGGACGAGTACGTCGGCCTCCCGGCCGGCCACCCCGAGTCGTACCGCTCGGTGGTCCTGCGCGAGGTCGTCGGGCCGCTCGGCCTGACCGAGGCGTCCTTCCTCGGGCCGGACGGCAACGCGCCGGACATCGCCGCGGCCGCGGCGGCGTACGACCGCGCGCTCGCCGAGGCCGGCGGGGTCGACCTCCAGCTGCTCGGCATCGGCACCGACGGCCACATCGGCTTCAACGAGCCGTGCTCCTCGCTCGCCTCGCGCACCCGCATCAAGACGCTGACCCGGCAGACCCGCGAGGACAACGCCCGGTTCTTCGACAGCCTCGACGAAGTCCCGCATCACGTGCTCACCCAGGGCATCGGCACCATCCTGGAGGCCCGCCACCTGGTGCTGCTCGCCACCGGTGAGGCCAAGGCCGAGGCCGTCGCCCTCGCGGTGGAGGGCCCGCTGTCCGCGATGGTGCCCGCCTCGGCCCTGCAGCTGCACCCGCACGCCACCGTCGTCGTCGACGAGGCGGCCGCCTCCGGCCTCAAGCTCGCCGACTACTTCCGCGACACCTACGCCGCCAAGCCCGCCTGGCAGGGCCTCTGACACGAGGCCGGGGCCACCCGGTGGAACCGGAGCCCCGCCGCCGAGGACCCGTCACCACTCGCGGCGACGGGTCCTCGGCGTTCCCCCGCGCCGCCGCACCCGACACGGCGCGGCTCGTCGGCGGGACCGTCCGGCGGTCCTGGGCGGGCGGCCCGCTGAGCCCCCGAACGGGCCTCCACCGCACAGGACCTGGGCCGAACGGGTGGGCGGCAGGCTGTGCGCGTGGGTCATCCGTGCACCAACCGTGTCGCTATGGGTAACTGTGCGCGTGCTCTCGGCTACCGGGCCCGCCGGGCGGGCGGGGTGACCGAGGCGCCCCCACTCCCCCTCCCGAACGGAACCACGCATGCGCAGTCCCGCTCTCGCCGCCTTCACCATGGCGGTCGCGCTCCCCCTGACCGGCCTGGCCGCCACCGGCACCGCCGTCGCGCAGTCGTCCCCCTCCCAGCGGGTGCCGATCAACGAGTGCGAAGGCGTCCCGAAGGTCTACGACACCGGCGCGGACCAGTACCTCTGCACCCGGCGGGAGCTCGGCCCGGTCACCCTGCCGACGAGCCCGGTGCTGAAGGCGCTGCTGAAGGACTACGACCGGCTGGGCGGGGTGACGCCGGCCCGGTTCCTGGACTGGTACCGGGACTGGCGGGGCTGGAAGTACCCGGACCACAACGGCTTCACCGCCAACGGCGGCAACCTCGACATGACCGAGGTGACCCTGCCGACGGGCAAGAAGCTCGACCGCTTCGGCAGCAACGACCGCGGCAGGTTCCTGGCCCCCGGCGGCACGCGGTTCGCCGAGCGCGCCCTCCCGCCGGACTCCCTCAACGGGGGCGAGGCCAACTACCACTGCTTCGAGGTGCGGAAGGCGTTCAAGGTCCAGCAGGGCCACATCGCGGGCGCCTTCTCGCAGCCCGGCAACGGCCTCCAGCAGTGGCTCGACCCGGACCTCAAGCCGAACGACCCCACCCTGACGACCTTCGACGTGAGCGGCCTGATCACGGCGGGCTACCTGAAGGAGCACACCGACAAGGGGTACTGCCTGTAGGGGAACAGCGGGCCCTGAGGCCCACCCGGACGGACGGAAGGGGCGGCACGCGGTCGGCGACCGGCGCGCCGCCCCTTCCCGCGCCGCCGCCCCGCGGACGGGGGGCGGGGGAAGCGGCGGAGTAAGGCCCGCCTAGGCTGTGGAGGCAAGCAAAACGGGCGAACCGGACCCACCCAGGGTCGTGACGAGGGAAAGCGGGACCCGCCGATGGGCGACGGAATGTCAGGGATGCACCACCACGGCGGAATGACCGAGCTGGGCCCCTTCTCCCTCTCCAACGTCATGACCTGGTCCCCCGACTGGGTCTTCCTGATCGGCAGCCTGGCCGGCCTGGCGCTGTACGGCGCCGGCGTCGTCCGGCTGTACCGGCGCGGCGACCGCTGGCCGATCGGCCGGTCGGTCGGCTGGGCGGCGGGCATCGGCTCGGTGATCCTGGTCACCTGCACCGGGCTGAACGACTACGGCATGGTGCTCTTCAGCGCGCACATGATGCAGCACATGGTGCTCTCGATGCTGTCGCCGATCCTGCTGCTGCTCGGCGCGCCCATCACGCTGGCGCTGCGGGCGCTGCGCCCGGCCGGCAAAGGCCGGCCGCGCGGGCCGCGCGAGCTGCTGGTGGCCCTGCTGCACAGCACCTACGTCAAGGTCGTCTCGCACCCGGGCTTCACCATCCCGCTGTTCATCGCGAGCCTCTACGGGGTCTACTTCACCCCGCTGTTCGACTTCCTCATGCAGTACCGGCTCGGGCACATCTTCATGATGGTGCACTTCCTCGCCGCCGGACTGGCGTTCTTCTGGCCGATCATGGGCGTGGACCCGGGCCCGCACCGGCCTGGCCACGTGATGCGGATCATCGAGCTGTTCATGGGGATGCCGTTCCACGCCTTCTTCGGCGTCGCGGTGATGATGGCCAGCCACCCGCTGGTGACCACCTTCACCGAGGAGGGAGCGCCTCCGGGGACGAAGCTGCTGGACGACCAGAAGCTGGCCGGTGGCATCACCTGGGCATTCGGCGAGATCCCGACCGCGATCGTGCTGATCGCGCTGGTCTACCAGTGGATGCGGTCCGAGCAGCGGGTGTCCCGCCGCCGCGACCGCGCCGAGGACCGCAGCGGCGACGCCGAGCTGGCCGCGTACAACGCCTACCTGGCCTCGCTGGACAAGCGCGGCCAGCGGGCCGCCCCGGCACCGGCGGCCGACGCGGGCTGACCGGCCGCGCCGGCACCGCCCCCGACACCGTGACGAAGCCCCCGCCCCACCGGCGGGGGCTTCGTCGTCCCCGGCCGCAGGCTCCTCTGGGGTTCAGGACCCCGGCGGCTCGGGCCCTGGCGGCTCAGGCCTTCCAGCCGTTCTGGCGGGCGAGGCCGGCCACCAGGATGTCCAGACCGAACTCGAACCGCTCGTCACCGACGTTGCGGGTGAGCGCCGCCGCCATCGAGGTGATCATCGGATAGCGGTCGGCGGGGATGGTGCCGAAGTACTCCCGCACCTGGTCGGTGTAGTCCTGGGAGTTCCCGCCCCCACGCGTGGACGCCTCGAAGGTGGTCGCCGTGGTGTAGAGCCCGAGCACGTCGACCCCGTACGCGGCGGTCTGCTCGTCGAGGCCTCCCGCGCGCAGGATGCCGAGCATGGACTCGGCGATGTCCATGGCGTGCGGCGTGGTGGGCACATTGGCCACCACCGCCGCCCGGGCGAGGTCCCGGTGCGCCAGCAGGGCGTCCCGGGAGCGGCGCATCAGCCGCTTGATCTGCTCCTGCCAGTCGGCCGCGTCGGGCTCCTCGAGTTCGATCTCGGAGTAGGCCAGGTCGAGGACCTGCTCGACCAGCTCCTCCTTGCCGCCGATATGGGCGTAGAGGCTCGCGGCCCCGGTGTCGAGCTCCTGGCCGACCCGTCGCATGCTCAGCGCGTCCATGCCCTCGGCGTCGACGATCCGCAGCGCCGCCTCGACGATCCGCTCGCGACTCAGCGGCTGGCGCCTGGCCGGCGCCTTCTCCTTCTCCCGCCAGTGCGCTGGCCAGCTCGGACGCGGGGCGGCACTGGTCATCGGGGCTCCTTCGTGGTCGGCGACGAGTCCCAGCGTACTTGACACGAACGCCGTTCCATGGGAAAACACTGTTCGTCGAAGAAAACAGTGTTCGTTCAGGCGAACAGAGTTCGCCCCCACTTCGAGTTCCAGTCCCGTTCCCAGCCCCGGATCCCGGAGAGCCCCCTCATGACCAGTCAGACCGCCCCACCCCCGGCCGCCACCGCGGCCGAGCCCGAACCGGCCGGATACCGGCTGCGCTGGGCCGCCCTCGCCGTGATCCTGGCCGCCGAGGTGATGGACCTCCTCGACACCACGATCGTCGGCGTGGCCTCCCCCGCCATCCAGCGCGACTTCGGCGGGGGCGACGCACAGATCCAGTGGATCTCCGCCTCCTACACGCTCGCCTTCGCCGTGCTGCTGATCACCGGCGGCCGGCTCGGCGACCTCTTCGGCCGCCAGCGCCTGTTCGTCCTCGGCGCGGCCGGCTTCACGCTCGCCTCCGTGCTCTGCGCGGCCGCCACCGGCGCGGGCACCCTGATCGCCGCCCGGACCGTCCAGGGCCTGTTCGCCGCACTGCTGATCCCGCAGGGGCTCGGCCTGATCAAGGCGATGTTCCCGCCCAAGGAGATCGGCGCCGCCTTCGGGCTGTTCGGGCCGATCCTCGGGCTCTCCTCCGTCCTCGGCCCCACCCTCGGCGGCTACCTCACCGACGCCGACTGGTTCGGCACCGGCTGGCGGATGGTCTTCCTGATCAACCTGCCGCTCGGGCTGCTCGCCGTGGTGGCCGCCGTCAGGATCCTGCCCGCCAACCGGACCACCCGGGCGGAGGGCGCCGGCCGGCTCGACCCGGTGGGCGTGCTGCTGCTCAGCACCGCCGTCCTGCTGCTGGTCTACCCGCTGGTCCAGGGCCGCGAGCTGGGCTGGCCGCTCTGGACGTACCTGGCCATGGCCGCCTCGCTGCCGGTGCTCCGGCTCTTCGCCCTCCACCAGCGCAGCGTGCTGCGGCGCGGGGGCACCCCGCTGATCGAGCCCTCGCTGTTCGCCAAGCGGGCCTTCACCTCGGCGCTCGCCACCGGCCTGGTCTTCTTCGCCGCGCTCTCCGGCCTGCTGCTGACCTTCACCCTCTACCTCCAGCTCGGCCTCGGCTGGACGTCGCTGCACTCCGGCCTCAGCATGATCCCGCTCTCGCTCGGCATCGTGGCCGGCGCCGTGCTCTCCGGCGGCGTCCTCGGCCCCCGCTACGGCCGCCGGGTGCTGCACGCCGGGATGGCGGTCGCCGCCACCGGCGCGCTCGGGCTCTGGGCCTCGGTGGAGCACTGGGCCGGCGGCCTGACCAGCTGGGCGCTGATCCCCGCGCTGCTGGTCACCGGATTCGGACTCGGCCTGATCATGGCGCCGTTCTTCGACATCGCCCTGGCCGGTGTGGAGGACGCCGAGACCGGCTCGGCCTCCGGCGTGCTCAACGCGCAACAGCAGCTCGGCGGCTCGATCGGGGTCGCCCTGCTCGGCACCGCGTTCTTCGGCTGGGCCGGTCCGGAGGGCTTCCGGCACGCGGCCGGCTGGACCTTCGGCCTCAGCGCGGGCCTGCTCGCGCTGGCCTTCCTGGTGGCCTTCCTGCTGCCCCGCCACGCCCGCCCGCACGAGGAGGGGTGAGCCCGCCTCCGGCCCCTTCCCGCCCCATCACCTGCGCCGTCGCCCGCCGGGACCAGCCCGGCAGGCGGCGGCGCCCGCGCGTGTGCGCCTGGGGGGGTGGCAGGGTCCCGCCGGGTCCGCGACGCCGCGACCCTGCCGACACCGCCTAGGATCCGGGCATGCAAGCGCTTCTGATGGCCGCCCTGCTCGCCGTGGTCCTGCTCTCCCGGATCCAGGAACCGAGACGGTTGGGCAACGGGGTGCTGATCGGCCTGATCGGCGTCTGCGCGGCGCTCGGCACGGTGAGCGCGGTCGGCCACTTCTCCTCGTCGGCCGCGAGCGCCGTCACCGCCGGGGTGGCCGGCGCGGTCTGGCTGAGCGGCCTGGTCGCGGCCGCCCTGCTGGTGGCCAACGGGGTCACCATGGTCCGGCGGGAGGGCACCCGGCCGGCCAGCCTGCTGTCCCTGCTCGCCGGCGCCGCCCTGCTCGCCCTGCTCGGGCTGCTGCTCTCGGCCACCTACCTCAGCGTCCGGGCGCTGCGCGCGGCGGCCGGCGCCGCCGTCCTGCTCGGCGGCTACGGCGCCTTCCTGCTGCTCTGCTTCCTCGGGTACACCCTGCTGTACCGGCGCCTCGCCCCCCGGCCCGGCGCCGACTACCTGGTGGTGCTGGGCGCCGGGCTGAACGGCTGCGAGGTGCCGCCGCTGCTGGCCGCCCGGCTGGACCGGGCGATGGCGCTCTACCGCGCCGAGGAGGCCGCCGGACACGCACCGCTGATGCTGGTGACCGGCGGCAAGGGCCCGGACGAGAGCTGCACCGAGGCCTCGGCGATGGCGGACCACCTGGTCGCCGCCGGCTGCCCGCGGGAGCGGATCCGGCTGGAGGAGAAGGCCACCAGCACCACCGAGAACCTCGCCTTCAGCCGCGAGCTGATGGAGCGCGAACGGCCCGGCTACCACTGCACCGTGGTGACCAGCAGCTTCCACGTGCTGCGCTCCGCCGTGACCACCCGCCGGGCGGGGGTGCCGGGGCAGGTCGTCGGCGCGCCGACGGCCGGGTACTACTGGCCCAGCGCCGTCCTGCGCGAGGTGGTCGCGACGGGCCTGATGTACCCCCGGGCGAACGCAGTCGCCGTGCTGCTGCTCGCGACGGCGGGGGCGGTGGTGGGATGGCGGTGGTGAGCCGCCCGGCCGCCCGCCCCGCCGGACGCGGGGAGGCCCCCGGGTCCGCGAACGGACCCGGGGGCCTCCCGGTACGGCTCGGTGCCGGCCTGGTGCCGGCCTGGTGCCGACTCCGCCCGGCTGGGATCAGCCGAGGTTGGCGAGCGCCTCGTTGAAGGTCTTCGAGGGACGCATCACGGCCGCGGCCTTGGCCGGGTCGGGCTGGTAGTAGCCGCCGATGTCGACCGGCGAGCCCTGCACGGCGATGAGCTCCTCGACGATGACCTGCTCCTGCCCGGCCAGCGCCTCGGCCAGACCGGCGAACGCCTGGGCCAGCTCGGCGTCGGCGGTCTGCCCGGCCAGCTCCTGGGCCCAGTACAGGGCCAGGTAGAAGTGGCTGCCGCGGTTGTCGATGCCGCCGAGGCGACGGCTCGGCGACTTGTCCTCGTTGAGGAAGGTGCCGGTGGCGCGGTCCAGCGTGTCGGCCAGCACCTGGGCGCGGGCGTTGTCGGTGGTCTGGGCCAGGTGCTCGAAGCTGGCGGCCAGCGCGAAGAACTCGCCCAGGCTGTCCCAGCGCAGGTAGTCCTCCTTGACCAGCTGCTGGACGTGCTTCGGGGCGGAGCCGCCGGCGCCGGTCTCGAAGAGGCCGCCGCCGTTCATCAGCGGGACGACCGACAGCATCTTGGCGCTGGTGCCCAGCTCCAGGATCGGGAAGAGGTCGGTGAGGTAGTCGCGCAGCACGTTGCCGGTGACCGAGATGGTGTTCTCGCCGCGGCGGATGCGCTCCAGCGAGAACTTGGTGGCCTCGACCGGGTTCTTGATCTCGATCTGCAGACCGGCCGTGTCGTGCTCCGGCAGGTAGGTCTTGACCTTCTCGATCAGCACGGCGTCGTGCGCGCGGTTCTCGTCCAGCCAGAAGACGGCCGGGTCGCCGGTGGCGCGGGCGCGGGTGACGGCCAGCTTGACCCAGTCCTGGATCGGCAGGTCCTTGGTCTGGCAGGCGCGGAAGATGTCGCCGGCCTCGACGGCCTGCTCCAGCACGACGTTGCCCTCGTCGTCGACGAGCCGGACGGTGCCGGCGGCGGCGATCTCGAAGGTCTTGTCGTGGCTGCCGTACTCCTCGGCCGCCTGGGCCATCAGCCCGACGTTCGGCACCGAGCCGATGGTGGCCGGGTCGAGGGCGCCGTGGGCGCGGCAGTCGTCGATGACGGCCTGGTACACACCGGAGTAGCTGCTGTCCGGCAGCACGGCCAGGGTGTCGGCCTCGTTGCCGTCCGGGCCCCACATGTGGCCGGAGGTGCGGATCATGGCCGGCATCGAGGCGTCGACGATGACGTCGCTCGGCACGTGCAGGTTGGTGATGCCCTTGTCGGAGTCGACCATGGCCAGGGCCGGGCCCTCGGCCAGCTCGGCCTCGAAGGAGGCCTTGATCTCGGCGCCGTTCTCCAGCTTCTCGAGCCCGCCCAGGATGCCGCCGAGGCCGTTGTTCGGGTTCAGACCGGCCGCGGCCAGCGCCTCGCCGTACTTGGCGAAGGTGTTCGGGAAGAAGGCGCGGACCACGTGGCCGAAGATGATCGGGTCGGAGACCTTCATCATGGTGGCCTTGAGGTGCACCGAGAACAGCACGCCCTCGCTCTTGGCGCGGGCGACCTGGGCCGCCAGGAACTCGTGCAGCGCGGCGACGTGCAGCACCGAGGCGTCGACGACCTCGCCGGCCAGGACCGGGACGGACGGACGCAGCACGGTGGTGGTGCCGTCCTCGGCGACCAGCTCGATGCGCAGCGAGCCGGCCGAGGAGACCACCGCGGACTTCTCGGTGGACCGGAAGTCGTTCGCGCCCATGGTCGCGACGTTGGTCTTGGAGTCGGCCGACCAGGCGCCCATGCGGTGCGGGTGCGTCTTGGCGTAGTTCTTGACCGACGCGGGGGCGCGGCGGTCGGAGTTGCCCTCGCGCAGGACAGGGTTGACCGCGCTGCCCTTGACCTTGTCGTAGCGGGCCCGGACGTCCTTGTCCTCGTCCGTCTGCGGGTCGTCCGGGTAGTCCGGCAGCGCGTAGCCCTGCGCCTGGAGCTCGGCGACCGCCGCCTTCAGCTGCGGGATGGAGGCCGAGATGTTCGGCAGCTTGATGATGTTGGCGCTCGGGGTCTTGGCGAGTTCGCCCAGCTCGGCGAGGGCGTCCTCGATCCGCTGGCCCTCCTCCAGACGCTCCGGGAAGCTCGCGATGATCCGCCCGGCGAGGGAGATGTCGCGGGTCTCCACCCGCACACCCGCCGTCGAGGCGTAAGCCTGCACCACAGGCAGGAACGAGTACGTTGCCAGGGCCGGCGCCTCGTCGGTGTGCGTATAGATGATGGTCGAGTCAGTCATCGGTACTCCGCTTCACGTCTCCAACGTCTTGATGTCAAGATATCTCGTGTTCGCCCCTTCGCTCCACCTCCCCCCGTACCGGAGTGCGCTCCCGCGCCCGGGCGGGCCGGCGGCGGTCAGCTCCACCGTCGTCCCGGGGCGGGCGCCGGGCAAGCGGAGCAGCGGGGCGCGGGCCTGCGGAACCCCCCGCCGGCGGCCTCACCGGTGTGCGGCGAGCCGGGCGTCGAACTCGGCCTCGTCGGCCAGGAACCAGAGCTGGCCGCCCCGGTTGCTCTCCCGGACGAAGTCCCGCAGCGGGCCGCTGCCGTCGGTGTGGCGGGAGATGTCACCGATGACGGCCAGGCCGAGCCGGTAGGTGGCGAACTTCTGCACGATCCCGCCCGCGATCCGGGTGCTGAGGCGGAAGAAGTCCTCCTCGAAGCGCTCGACGGGCACCACGACCCAGGCCGCGCCCGCCGCGAACGCGTCACCGATCAGATCGGTGGCATCCCGTTCGTCGCGCACCGGCGGGCCGTCGGCGGGCAGGCGCAGGACGGTGACGGCGGACTCAGACATCGGCGTTCTCCCCGATCAGTGCGTTGACGATGACGAGCAGCTCGGCCGTGTCGGCCAGACCCCCGAGGATGACCACCTTGAGCGTCGAGCGCTGCTCGTCGTGCAGGGTCTGGACCCGCAGCGGTCCGTCCTCACGCGGGCCCGCGACGGCCGCCATCAGGGTGTTGGCCAGCCGGGCGGCCTCCACCGTCCCGATCGCGTCGATCTGCACGATGGTCGAGGCCTCGGCGTGGCGCCGCTCCTCGGACGGCGCGGGCGCGGGGGCACCGGTGAACTCCGCGAGGTCCTGGGCGGTGATCCGGTACTGCTTGCCGATCCTGGTCGCCCGGAGACGGCCGTCGCGGACGTAGCCGCGCACCGTGCGCACGTGCAGGTCCAGCAGTTCGGCCACCTGTTCCACCGAGTAGTAGGGCGCCACCAGGCCTCACTTCCTTCGATCTTCCTTATCATTACGCAAACTACCACAACAATCGGGAATATAGGGAAGGAAAGGGAAGGTGTGATCGGGGGGAAGTCCGGGGACCGTCAGGACTCCGTCAACACAGCACCGCATTCGGTCAACGCCGCGTCAGGGGAGCGACCGACGGCCCGCCGCCGCCCTAGCGTCGGAGTAAGCAGTTCCCGCAGGCCCCACCACTCCTTGGGAGCACCGCATGGCCCCCGTCGTCTGGCACGTCCCGGTCACCGTCACCGGATCCACCACCGCCCTCCGGCTCTTCCGCCTGCGCGACGGCCGTCGCTGCGCGGTGGGCTTCGCCACCACCGAGGCGCTGACCGCGCTCCTCGGACCGGACCAGGCGTGCACCGAACTCGCCGAGCCTGCGCTGCGGGCGCTCGCCGCGCCGCTCGGCGTGGACGCCCTGGTCCTGGATCCACGGCTGGTGGCACCGCCCGTCGCCAGGCCCGCCCGGGAGGGCGCGGCCAGCACGCCCGCCGGGCCCTCCGGCCACACCGCGGCGGCTGTCCGGACCGAGCTCCAGCACCGGTGACGACGCTCCGGCTCGTCCCCGGCGCCCGGTCGCCCGAACCGGACCGGCGGGCCGCCGGCCCGGGACAGCGCTCCCCCGGGCCGGCGGCCCGGCCCGGGGGAGCCCCGCACGCCGGCGGCGGGCGGCCCCTGCACGCCCTGGTCCGGGTCGGCTTCGGCCCCGTACCGCTCGACTTCGACCGGCTCGCCGCCGAGTTCCCGGCCATCCGGAGCGGGTTCGCGCTGGCCGGCGACGCCGACCTCGAACTGCGGCTCGTCTGCGGCGGCCCCCAGGAGTTGCGCGCGGTCTCCACCGCGCTGCTCCGGGCCGGCGCGGTGCGGGTCCAGGTCGACCTCGTGCTGCGCGCCCTGACACCTGCTCCGCCGACGCTGCGGCCGGTGCCGTGAGGCCGCCCGCGCCCCACCGTCGACCGGGCGGGGCGCGGGCGGCCCTAGCGGTCAGCCGCTCTGGCGGGTGAGCAGCGCGATCGCGGCCAGCAGCAGAACGGAGCCCGCCAGCAGGGCCGGGGTCACCGGCTCGCCGAAGCAGACGGTGGCGAGCAGCGCGGCGGTCGCCGGCTCCAGCAGCACCAGCACGGCGGCCGTCGCCCCGGGGACGGCCGTCAGACCGGTGAAGTACCAGCGGTAGGCGAGCAGCGTGGGGACGGTCCCCAGGAAGAGCAGCGCGCCCGCCGTCAGCGCCGGACCGCCCGCGGTCGGCAGCACCCCGTCGGCCGCGGCCAGGGGCAGCAGGCAGAGCATGCCGGTGGTGAAGGCGCCGACGTCCGCCCGGGCCGAACCGCCGCCGCGGGCCCAGAGGGTGAGGCCGCTCTGCCCGGCGCCCGCCAGGACGGCGAGCGCCACGCCGAGCACCGGCCGCGGGCCGGCCGCCGGGGCGGCGACCAGCAGGACCAGCCCGCCCAGCGCGACCGCGATCGCGATCGCTGCCCGCGCGGTGAGCCGCTCACCGAGCAGCAGATGGGCGCCGAGACTGGTCAGGACGGGCCCCGCACCGATGGTGACCAGGGTGCCGAGGCCGAGACCGGCGTACTGCACCGAGCCGAAGTAGGCGCACTGGCTCACCGCCAGCCCGAGCCCGGTGAGCAGGGCCGCGCCGCGCGCACCGGCGCGCCCCCGGCGGGCGGGGAGGAGGGCCAGACAGCCGGCCGCGACGGCGAACCGCCAGAAGCAGACGGCCACCGGGCCGAGCCCGGTGGTCCGCAGCAGCAGCGCGGCGGCGGCGCCGCCCAGGCCCCAGGCGACGGCGGCGGCCGAGATGGACAGCAGGCCGTGCCGGAGCGGCACGGCGGAACGAGTGGTCATGCGTTGGTTCTCCACGATGGTGGGCCGGTGACGTCCGCGGTCGACGCGGGCGGCATCCAGCGGCCCGGTGGCGACGGCGCCGCCGGGCGGGGAATCGTGGAGCGCGCCCGCTAGCGGGCGGGCGGCGGAAGAATCACGGAACGCATGGCGGTCAGCCTACGCGGCCGCCCGGACCCGACCCCTGTGCGGCCCCCGCCGGGCGGTCGTGATCTTCTGCTGGTGGGCCGCCGCGACGTACCGTCGGCGGCGACGCGGTGGAAGTCGGCTTCCACCCCCGGACCGGGAGGAGCAGCAGCGTGGAGCACCTGACGTACGGCGAGGTCGAGGCGGCCGGGCGGCGGATCGCGGGGCGGGTGCGGCCGGTGGTGGTGGCACCCGGGGACGACGGCGGGCGGGTCTGGCTGGCCCTGGAGTACCTCCAGCACACCGGCAGCTTCAAGGCCCGCGGGGCGCAGAACTTCCTGCTCGCGCACACCGAGGCGGGCACCCTCCCGGCCGCCGGGGTGACCATCGCCTCCGGCGGGAACGCGGGCCTGGCCTGCGCCTGGGCGGCCCGCGAACTCGGCGTGCGGGCCACCGTGTTCCTGCCGGAGACCGCGCCCGCGGTCAAGGTGGCCCGGCTGCGCTCCTACGGGGCCGAGGTGCGGCTGGCGGGCCGCGAGTACGCCGAGGCGCTGGCGGCCTGCGAGGAGTTCGCGGCGGACGGCGGCGCGCTCGCCTCGCACGCGTACGACCACCCGCTGATCGCGGCCGGGGCCGGGACGGTGCTGGACGAGATCGTGGCCCGGCTGCCCGGTCTGGACACGGTGGTGGTCTCGGTGGGCGGCGGCGGACTGTTCGCCGGGGTGGCCGCCGCGGCGCGGGAGCACGGCGTCCGGGTGGTGGCGGTGGAGCCGACGGGGAGCCGGGCCCTGGGCGCGGCCCTCGCGGCCGGCCACCCGGTGGACGTCCCGGTGGACTCGGTGGCCGCGGACTCCCTGGGGGCCCGCCGGGCCACCGCGCTGGCCGTGCACGCCGCCCGGCAGGACGGCGTCCGCACCGTGCTGGTACCGGACGACGCCATCGTCCGGGCCCGGCAGGCGCTCTGGGACGAGCGGCGGATCGCCGTCGAGCACGCGGCGGCCACCGCGCTCGCCGCGGTGACGGAGCTGGACGACGTGGCCGGCGAGCGGATCGCGGTGCTGCTCTGCGGCGCCAACACCGACCCCTCCGACCTGGTGGCGGCCGGATAGTCGGGCGGCGGCCCGGCCCCGGGGCTCCTCAGCCGATGCCCTGCCGGTCCGGCAGCAGGGCGAAGGCGCGGACCTCCGGATCGGGCAGCTGTTCGACCACGGCACGGTCCAACAGGCGCCGCTGCTCCAGGAGTTGCGAGCGCCGCCGGCCGGGGCTGATCAGCAGCAGGTCGTCCAGGGCGGCCGCCAGCCGGCGGGTCACCTGCGGGTGGCCCGCCCCGCAGAGCCGGATCTCGGTGAACGCGAGGTCGACCACGGATTGCCAGTCCGGCACCGGTTCGACCAGCCGGACGACGCCGGCCCGGTCGCGGAAGCAGAGGTCCCCGAAGCTCTCGTGCACCAGCATCCCGAGCAGTTGGTGGATCCGGTCGATCGCCTGCACGGCGGTGGTCGGGTCGTTGACGGCGGGCGAGAGCGCGCGGATCGCGATGTCGACCAGCTGCCGGAACCCGAAGCTGAGGTCCTGGTGCATGGTGCGGTCGACGCCGACGTTGAGCGCCAGGGCGATCCCCCGCGGGCGCGGCGGCCGGTCGGCGGACCCGGCCACCCGGACGATCGGGGTGCCGGGCGTGATGAAGTCGCCGATCCTGGGCACCAGATGGAGCACCACGTCGTGCTTGCGGGCGATCCGGACCAGGCGGCCGATGTTGACGTCGCGCAGCACCCCGGAGCGCCCCTCGTGGAGCAGGGTGGGCGCCCCCTCCGGGACGGCCGGCGGCTGCGGCTCGGGCGGCATCCGTCGGTACTGGAGGATCACCGCCACCGACTCGTTGGCGACCCGGTCGATGACGTGCGGCACCCGCAGCAGCCGCATGGTGGACTGCACGTAGAGCACGAACAGCGCCAGGCTGAGCAGTACCAGCAGGAGGGAGCCGAGGCCGGAGAAGACCGGCACCGAGGTGACCTTCGCCGGGTCGGTGGAGTCGTCGTAGCTGAGCTGGACGAGCAGGGCGAACAGGAAGGTGGCCAGGCAGACCGAGAAGGTGGCCTTGGTGAGCCGGCTGCGGACGTACAGCCGCAGGACGCGCGGGGAGAACTGGCTGGCGCCCATCTGCAGGGCGACCAGCGAGATCGAGAACACCACGCCGATGAACGTGAGCATCGCCGAACTCACCGTCGAGACCACGCTCTTGGCCGCACCGGTGAACCGCATCAGCTCGTCCGCCGAGCCGGTCTCGGCGACGCTGGCGGTGACCACGGCCTCGTCCAGCCAGGCCGTCACCCCGGAGAGCAGTACCGCGGCGACGCAGGTGACCAGCGGGGCGAACCAGAACGACTCCCTCAGGTGCTCGCGCAGCGGGGAGAGCGGGCGGTAGCGGCCGGGCCGGCGATCGGTCATCGCCCCAGGCTAGGGCTTGTCCGACCATTCGCATCGGATCAGCGCCCGGCCGGCCGCGCGCGCGGGGCGGCCCCGCGGCGGCGGCCCCGGCGCTCAGTCCCCGTCGAGCACCCGCCGGAGGGCGAGCGCGTCGGGGGCCGCGGCGATGAGCAGCCGGGCGTCCGGATCGGGCAGGGTGAGCAGAGCGGCGTCCCCGGCCTCGGGCCACCGCGGCGGCGCGGGCGGCGGGTGGCCGACGGTGAGCAGCTGGCCGGTGGCCCGGTGGCCGCCGAGGACGGCGGGACCGTCCCAGCCGGGGGCGCCGGGGCCGAGGTCGGTCCGCTGGTCCAGCAGGAGCCGGCCGGCCCGGCGCACGGTCAGCCGGGAGGTGAGCCGGCCGGGGCCGGCGGCCCGGGCCCAGTCGTGGTGGCGGCCGAGGATCTGCTCCTCGCGGTAGCGCAGCCGGGCACCGGCGGCGAGGGTGATCCGGGTGTGCAGCAGGAGGTGGCTGCCGGCGGCGGCGACCACCGGCTCGGGGCACCAGTCGAGCCGGGCGCCCTCCCCCACCGTCAGTTCGACGTCGTAGTGGGCGGGGCCGGGGCCGGGCAGGCTGATGGTGGCGGCCGCGCTGGTCACGGTGAGGGCCGCGCCGTCGGCCACCTCGACCGCGAGTGCCAGCCGGTCGCCGCCGAGCGGCGCGGCCATCGAGCCGACGATCACCACCCGGGCTCCGCCGTCGGCGTCCCGGGTGCGCCGTGGGGCGAGCGGTCCGGCGCCGGAGAGGACGGGCAGGGCGGTCGCGCCCCGCCCGTCGGGTTCGGCCCGGATCCGGGCCCGGGCCACCAGCGCGGCCCGGGGCGCGTCGGCCGGGACGGGACCGGCCGCGGCCGTCGTCACCGGAGCCGTCAGGTTGGGAGCCGTCACCATGGGAGCCGTCACGGCCGGGTGCGCCAGTCGGCCAGCCGCTCCCGGACCCAGGCGGCGACCGGTGCCACGCCGTCGGGCGAGGTGAGCGCGGAGAACACGGTGGGCAGGGCGCCGCGCTGGGCGGCGGCGTCGCGGGCCATCACGTCGAGGTCGGCGCCGACCAGCGGGGCGAGGTCGGTCTTGTTGATCACCAGCAGGTCCGAGGTGGAGATCCCCGGGCCGCCCTTGCGCGGGATCTTGTCCCCGCCGGAGACGTCGATGACGAAGATCTGGTGGTCGACCAGGCCCCGGCTGAAGGTGGCGGTGAGGTTGTCGCCGCCGGACTCGACCAGGACGAGGTCGAGCGGCCCGACCGCCTCCTCCAGTTCCTCGACGGCCTCCAGGTTGGCGGAGATGTCGTCGCGGATGGCGGTGTGCGGGCAGCAGCCGGTCTCCACGGCGGTGATCCGCTCGGGCGGCAGGACGGCGTTGCGCAGCAGGAACTCCGCGTCCTCGGTGGTGTAGATGTCGTTGGTGACGACGGCCAGCGACAACTCCTCGCGCAGCAGGCGGCAGAGCGCGGCGACGGTGGCGGTCTTGCCGGAGCCGACCGGCCCGCCGAGGCCGATCCGCAGGGCGCGCCGGCGGGTGCCGCCGGTCGCGGTGGAGGTGTAGGTGTGGCGGGCGGGGGCGTCGACGGGGTCGGCGTGGTCACGATGCAAAGAGGCGGACCTTCCAGGAGTGGTGCTGCTCGGCGTAGACGTCGAGCAGCGGCGCGGAGGCGGCGGGCAGCGCGTCAGGGTCCCCGCACAGGGCGGCGGTGACGGCGGCCTCGGCCACGGTGTCGAGTTCGGGGGCGAGCCGGGCCAGCGCGGCCGCGACCTCGTACGGGTCCAGGCCCAGCAGCCGCAGGCAGGCGGTGGCCGGGCCGTTGACGCTCTCGTGGGCGGCGGCGGTCGCGGCCTGGGCGGGGGTGAGGCCGGCGGCCAGCGCGGCGGTGCCGAGGACGATGCTCTGGTGCGCGCCGCGCGGGAACTCGGCGGCCAGCCGGTCGAGTCCGGGGTGCGGCCAGGCCGCGCGGGCGGCGCGAAGCAGTTGTCGGCCAAGCCGGCGGCTGGTGGCGCGCAGGGCGGGTGAGGCGGTGCGGGCCTCGGCGGCCGCGTCGAGCCGGCCGGCGTCCTGGCCGGCGGCGGCCGCCGCGGCCAGGGCGGCCGACACCAGACCGGTGGTGTGCAGCCGCCCGGTGAGGAAGGCCGCCATGCTCGCGGTGTCCCGCACCCGCCCGGACCGGACCGCCGCCTCGGCCCCGCCGGAGTGGGCGTGCCCGCCGGCGGGGAACCGGCCGTCGGCGAGCAGCAGGAGCGCGGCGAGGCCCATCAGAAGAGGAAGTACCGCTGGGCGAGCGGCAGTTCGGCGGCCGGTTCGGGGGTGACGAGTTCCCCGTCGATGGTGACGGTGAAGGTGTCGGGTTCGACCCGGACGTCCGGCCGCGCGCTGTTGTTGACCATCCGCTCCTTGGTGACCCCCCGGGTGTTCCGGATCGCGCTGAACGCCTTGGCGACCCCCAGCTGTTCGGCCAGCCGCTCGGGCAGGCCGTCCTCGATCGCCGCCGCCGCGGTGAAGTTGAGCGAGTTGGCCGCCGCCGAGCGCCCGATGGCGCCGAACATCGGCCGGGGCAGCATCGGCTGGGGCGTCGGGATGGACGCGTTGGCGTCGCCCATCTGCGCCCAGGCGATCTGGCCGCCCTTGACCACGAGGTCCGGCTTGACCCCGAAGAAGGCGGGTGACCAGAGCACCAGGTCGGCGAGCTTGCCCGGTTCGACCGAGCCGATCTCGCCGTCCAGACCCTGGGCGACGGCCGGGTTGATGGTGTACTTGGCGACGTAGCGCCGGGCCCGGTGGTTGTCGGCCCGGCCGTCGCCGGCGAGCGGGCCGCGCCGGGCCTTCATCACGTGGGCGGTCTGCCAGGTGCGCAGGACCACCTCCCCGATCCGGCCCATGGCCTGGGAGTCGGAGCTGATGATGGAGATGGCGCCGAGGTCGTGCAGGATGTCCTCGGCGGCGATGGTCGACGGCCGGATCCGGGACTCGGCGAAGGCGAGGTCCTCCGGCACGTACGGGCTGAGGTGGTGACAGACCATCAGCATGTCGAGGTGCTCGGAGACGGTGTTGACGGTGTGCGGCCTGGTCGGGTTGGTGGAGCTGGGCAGCACGTTCGCGGCGCCCACCACGGTGATGATGTCCGGCGCGTGGCCGCCGCCCGCGCCCTCGGTGTGGTAGGCGTGGACGCCCCGGCCGGCGATCGCCGCGAGGGTGTCGCCGACGAAGCCGGCCTCGTTCAGGGTGTCGGTGTGGATGGCCAGTTGGGCACCGGTCTCGTCGCAGACCCGGAGGCAGGCGTCGATCGCGGCCGGCGTGGCGCCCCAGTCCTCGTGGATCTTGAACCCGAGCGCGCCGGCCCGCAGCTGGTCGTGCATCGAGGCCCGGTTGACGGTGTTGCCCTTGCCGAGCAGGCCGATGTTGACCGGCAGGCCGTCCAGTGCCGCGAAGACCCGGCCGAGGTGCCACGCCCCCGGGGTGATCGTGGTCGCTTTGCTGCCCTCGGCCGGTCCGGTGCCGCCGCCGACCAGGGTGGTGACCCCGGAGGCCAGCGCCTCGTCCACCAACTGCGGGCAGATGAAGTGCACATGGGCGTCCACGGCGCCGGCGGTGACGATCCGGCCGTTGCCGGAGATCACCTCGGTCTCCGGTCCGATCACCAGGTCCGGGTGGACACCGTCCATGGTCTCGGGGTTGCCGGCCTTGCCGAGGGCGGTGATCCGGCCGTCCCGGATGCCGATGTCGGCCTTGACGACGCCCCAGTGGTCGAGCACCACGGCGCCGGTGATGACGGTGTCCGGGGCGCCCTCGGCGCGGCTGGTCCGGGCCTGGCCCATCGACTCCCGGATCACCTTGCCGCCACCGAAGACGGCCTCGTCGCCGCCGCGGCCGCGGTCCTCCTCGACCTCGATCAGCAGATTCGTGTCACCGAGCCGGATCCGGTCGCCGGTGGTCGGGCCGTACAGGTCGGCGTAGCGCTCGCGGGTCAGCCAGAGGGCGGGGCGGTCAGTCATCGAGCGCACCTCCGACCGCGCCGCGCAGGCCGAGGACCTCGCGCCGGCCGGCGATCGGGACGAGTTCGACCTCCACCGGGATGCCCGGTTCGAAGCGGACGGCGGTGCCGGCCGGGATGTTCAGCCGTAGGCCGCGCGCGGTGGACCGGTCGAAGTCCAGGCCGGGGTTGGCCTCCCCGAAGTGGTAGTGCGAGCCCACCTGGACGGGCCGGTCGGCGGCGTTGACGACGGTCAACCGGGTGACCGGCAAACCGGGGTTGAGGCCGATCGCGCCCTCCCCGTGGAGGATCTGCCCCGGGAACGCCCGCTCGCCGCTCACTGGATCGGCCCGTGCACGGTGACGAGCTTGGTCCCGTCCGGGAAGGTCGCCTCGACCTGGACGTCCGGGATCATCTCCGCGATCCCCTCCATGACGTCGTCCCGGGTGAGCACCTTGCGGCCGGAGTCCATCAGCTCGGCGACGGTCCGGCCGTCCCGGGCGCCCTCCAGGACGTGCGAGGTGATCAGCGCGACCGTCTCGGGGTGGTTGAGCCGCAGCCCCCGCGCCCGGCGGGCGCGGGCCACCTCGGCGGCCACGTGGATGAGCAGGCGTTCCTGCTCGTGGGGGGTGAGTCTCATCTGCGCGCACCTCGGGAGGAGTTCGAGCGCACGGACACAACGCTGTGCCGCGGTGGTGGCGCATACCGTAGCGAACGAACGACCCCGGCCACAGGGCACCTCACCGATTCCGCCCGGTATCCCTATGCGGCCGCCACTATTTCTATAACCCTATTTGCCGTCCACATTGCCGGATCTTGTGCGGAACCTCAATTCCGGCTCAAATGCTGGACCTACTGGCGAGTCACGTAACACACACATGAACAGAGGACCCCCTACCAGCGGGAATGTCTGGGGAAGTAGGTAAACATTCAGTAATGAAATCTGTGCATAGGCCTATGAATACGCCTACTGTGTGGCAACTCTCCGCGCTCCGTCCGCCGGGTTCCCACACCACAGAGAGACTTCGCATGGCATCCCTCAACCAGCTGTCCCCGCCGAGCACCGGCACCTCTCCCGATTCCGGGACACCCACCCATCGGTCGCTCCGCCGCGAGGTCGGCCTGATCGGCCTGCTGTGGGCCTCGGTGGGTTCGATCATCGGCTCCGGCTGGCTGTTCGGCGCCAAGAACGCCGTCATGGTCGCCGGGCCGGCCGCGCTCGTCTCCTGGGGCATCGGCGCCGTCGCGATCGTCCTGCTCGCCCTGGTGCACGCCGAGCTGGGCGGGCTCTTCCCGGTCGCCGGCGGCACGGCCCGCTACCCGCACTACGCCTTCGGCGGTCTGGCGGGCATGTCCTTCGGCTGGTTCTCCTGGCTGCAGGCCGCGACCGTGGCACCGATCGAGGTCGAGGCCATGATCGGGTACGCGGGGCACTGGGAGTTCGCCAAGAGCTTCCTGAACGACAACGGCACCCTCACCACCAGCGGCTTCATCGTCGCCGTCCTGCTCATGGGCGTTTTCGTCGCGGTCAACTTCCTCGGTGTGCGGGTGCTGGCCCACACCAACTCGATCGCCACCTGGCTGAAGATCTTCGTCCCGCTGCTGACGATCTTCGTGCTCGCGCTGACCAACTTCCACGGTTCGAACTTCACCTCGCACGGCTTCGCCCCGTTCGGCATCAAGGGCGTGCTGGCCGCGATCAGCTCCAGCGGCATCATCTTCGCGCTGCTGGGCTTCGAGCAGGCGATCCAGATCTCCGGCGAGAGCCGCAACCCCAAGCGCGACATCCCCCGCGCGGTGCTCGGCTCGGTCGCCATCGGCACCCTGATCTACGTCCTGCTCCAGGTCGTCTTCATCGGCGCGCTGCCGCTCAGCTCCTTCGCCAACGGCTGGGACAAGCTCGACTTCCCCGGCATCGAGGGCCCGTTCGCCGGCCTCGCCACCCTGGTCGGCCTCGGCTGGCTGGCCTGGGTGCTCTACTTCGACGCCATCGTCTCCCCCGGCGGCACCGGCCTGATCTACACCACCTCCACCTCCCGCATCTCCTACGGCCTGAGCAAGAACGGCTACGCGCCGCAGAAGTTCGAGCAGCTGGACAGCCGGGGCGTGCCGTGGTTCGGCCTGATCCTCTCCTTCGTCACCGGCGTCGTCTGCTTCCTGCCCTTCCCGAGCTGGCAGGAGCTGGTCGGCTTCATCACCTCCGCCAGCGTGCTGATGTACGCCGGCGCCCCGCTGGCCTTCGGCGCGCTGCGCCGCCGCCTGCCCACCCGTGAGCGCTCGTACCGGCTGCCGCTCGGCGGCGTGATCTCGCCGCTGGCCTTCGTGGTCGCCAGCCTGATCATCTACTGGGCCGGCTGGCACACCCTGTCCCGCCTGGGCATCGCGATCGTCCTCGGCTACGTGCTGCTCGGCAGCTACGCCGCCTACGCGATCCGCAAGGGCCTGCCGAACGCCCCGCGCCTGGACTGGCGGGCCGCCCAGTGGCTGCCGGTCTACCTGGTGGGCCTCGGCCTGATCTCCTGGCAGGGCGGCTTCGGCGAGGGCCGCGGCAACATCCCGATGTGGTGGGACATGGGCGTGGTCGCCGTCTTCGCCCTCGGCGTCTACTTCTGGGCGATCCGGGTCGCGCTGCCGGCCGAGGCCATCGAGCAGAACATCGAGGACATCGAGGTGGTCGACGCCGGCGGTCACTGACCCCTCGTCGGACACCACGGGGCGGGCCCGCCGGTACACACCGGCGGGCCCGCCCCGCGTTCGCCGTCCGCTCGCGGCTACAGCTTGAGCGCCGTACGCAGCGCCGCCTCCACCGCCGCCTCCGGGTCCGCCACCGCGTCCTCGCTCCGCCAGGCGACGAAGCCGTCCGGGCGGACCAGCACCGCGCCGCCCGGCCGGAGGCCGTGCAGCTCGGCGAAGTCCGCGCCGGGCTCGGGCGCCAGGTCGTCCTCCGCCCCGGTACCGATCCGATAGGTGTCCAGCGGCACGGCCAGCCGGTCGGCCGCCCGGCGGGCGCCCTGGTGCCAGGCCGTGCCCTCGGGGCCGGTCAGCAGCACCATCGCCTGCTCGTACAGGTCGAGGGTGGAGAGCTTGACGCCCGCCCGCAGCAGCCACTGGTGCGGCGCCCGGCTGCCGGGTTCGCCGCCGGACTCGAACGCCTCCGGCACCACCGGCCCGGCCGGGTCCGCCCCGGCGACCGCGCCCACCGGATAGCGGTAGCCGAGCGCCACCGCCAGCACCCCGGCCTGCCGCCCGACCCCGGGCACCACCGCGTACCCGGGGTGGCTGTGCTCGGCGGAGCGCGCCGAGGCCCGCTCGCTGGTCACCTCCGCCACCGGCCGGCGCTCCTGCCCGTACGTCTCCAGCAGCCCCGGTCCGGCCCAGCCGCAGAGCACCGCGGCCAGCTTCCAGGCCAGGTTGTGGGAGTCCTGGATGCCGGTGTTCGAGCCGAACGCGCCGGTCGGCGACATCTCGTGCGCGGAGTCCCCGGCCAGGAAGACCCGCCCGGCGGAGTACCGCGTCGCCACCCGCTCGGCCGCGTGCCAGGGGGCCTTGCCGGTGACCTCCACCTCAAGGTCCGGCACCCCGACGGCGGCCCGGATGTGCCGAACGCACCGCTCGTCGGTGAACGCCTCCAGCGGCTCGCCGTGCTCCGGGTGCCACGGCGCGTGGAAGACCCACTCCTCGTGGTTGTCCACCGGCAGCAGCGCGCCGTCGGCGTCCGGGTTGGTCAGGTAGCAGGCGATGAAGTGCCGGTCGCCCACCACCTCGGCCAGCCGCTTGGCCCGGAAGGTGATGCTGACGTTGTGGAACAGCTCGCCCTTGCCGCTCTGGCCGATGCCCAGCGCCTCCCGGGCCGGGCTGCGCGGGCCGTCCGCCGCGATCAGGTACTGGGCCCGGACGGTGCGCTCCTCGCCGGTCTCCCGGCTGCGCAGCAGCGCCGTCACCCCCTCGTCGTCCTGTTCGAAGGAGACCAGCTCGGTGCCGAAGCGCAGCTCGCCGCCGAGCTCGCGGGCGGCCTTCAGCAGGACCGGCTCCAGGTCGTTCTGGCTGCACAGGCACCAGGAGCTGGGACTGAACCGGGCCAGCCGGCCGCCCGGGTCGATCTCCCGGAACAGCCACTCCTGCTCCTCGCCGGTCAGCGAGGGGGCCTGCAGGATGCCGTGGTTCGCGGCGAGCACCGAGGCGGCCTCGCGGATCGCCGTCTCGATCCCCGCCCCCCGGTAGAGCTCCATCGTGCGGACGTTGTTGCCTCGGCCACGCGGGTGACGCGAGGTGTCGGCGTGCTTCTCGACCAGCAGGTGTCTGACACCCAGTCGGCCCAGGAAGAGTGAGGCCGACAGCCCGACCAGCGAGCCGCCGACGATCAGGACCGGCACCCGGTCGTCAATCTTCGGATTCATCAATTGCTCCAGCCTGTACGGGGGTTCGCGACCCGGCTACGGGGCTCGGCGTCGCCCTCGGCGGGGCCCGCGCGCACGTCGGCCCCGCTCTTCCATCCCCCGCCGCGGGTCCCTTCTGCCGCCTCGTCGCCCGGATGGCCCGCATATCTCGCGCCACTCGTGGGGTCCGCGCACGATCGACCTCAGGCCTGGCCCCCACCCGCCCGGGCCGACCGCCACCGCACCGCCCTCCCCCCGCCGGGGCCCGTCCGGACGGAAGCCGCCCGGCGCACGGCGCGGGCAGCGCCCGAAGCAAGAAAGTGGATCATGACGACTCTGTCCGAACCGCAGGCCGAGCAGCACTCCGAGCAGCACACCCGACTGCGCGTGATGCTGATGCTGGAGATCAAGGACGGCGCCCAGCAGCGCTTCCTCGACGTGTACGAGAAGCTGCGCCACCAGGTGGCCTCGGTCCCCGGCCACGTCAGCGACCAGCTCTGCCAGTCGATCAACGACCCGCGGCAGTGGCTCATCACCAGCGAGTGGAAGGACCAGGAGACCTTCCTGGAGTGGGTGGACAGCCCCGCCCACCGCGAGATGGTCAAGCCGATGCACGGCTGCGTCAGCGACACCTTCCGCTCGCTGCGCTACTCCATCCTCCGGGAGACCTCCGCGGCCGGCGCCACCGGCACCCGCAAGCCGGTGGACGTGCCGCCCGGCCTGCCGCGCACCGCGCCGGCCGGGCACGTCGGCCCGCCGCAGGCCGCGCCCGGCCCGGACGGGGTGGTCCGGCACGCCCTGACCTTCACCGTCAAGCCCGGCAGCGAGCACGAAGTGGCCCGGATCCTCTCCGGCTACGCGTCCCCCAAGGCCGAGGTGGACGAGACCACCCAGCTGCGCCGCACCTCCCTCTTCATGCACGGCAACCGGGTGGTCCGGGCCGTCGAGGTGGTCGGCAACCTGGGCGACGCGCTGCGCCACGTGGCGATGCAGCCCGAGGTCCGCGCGGTCGAGGAGGCCATCAACCCGTACCTGGAGGAGGCCCGCCAGCTCGGCGACCCGCAGGCGGCACGCGCCTTCTTCGCCCGCGCGGCGCTGCCCGCCGAGCACCAGGCGATCGCCGGCTCCCCGGCCTCCGGCCGGCTGCACCGGCACGCCGTGCTCTACCCCGTCAAGCCGGGCAACGGCGCGGCCGTGGCCGCCCTGCTCGCCGAGCACGACAACCTGGCCACCGCCGACCCGACCGGCCCGCTCGCGGCCGCCACCGTCTTCCACCGGGAGGACGTCGTGGTCCGCCTGGTGGACCTGCGGGTCCCGGCCGAGGCCGAGCCGGCCGTCGCCCTGGGCGTGGCCGGCGAGCGCGAGGCCACCGTCCTCGGCCGGCTGCTGGACCTCGGCGCCGAGGGCGACCTGCGCACCGTCGCCGGCCTGAGCGCCCTCCTCGCCGCCCGCGCCATGAGCCCGGTCACCGACCGCAGCTCGCAGCTCACCTGACCGTCCATCGGCCCTGCGCCGGCTCCGACTCCCGAAGGAAGAAACCATGTCCACGCAGTACCCACGGATCGTGCACGTCGACGAGGCGCCGGAGAACCGCCGGCGCGGCGGCGACCTGCGCGCCATGCTCACCCCGACCACCTGCGGCGCCACCAGCGGCTTCATGGGCCTGGCCATCGTGCAGCCCGGCGAGCGGATCGGCGAGCACTACCACCCGTACTCCGAGGAGTTCGTCTTCGTGGTCGCCGGCGAACTGGAGGTGGACCTGGACGGGGTGACCCACTCGCTCCGGCCCGACCAGGGCCTGATGATCCCGATCGACATGCGCCACCGCTTCCGCAACGTCGGCGACACCGAGGCCCGGATGGTCTTCCACCTCGGCCCGCTCGCCCCCCGCCCGGAGCTCGGCCACGTCGACACCGAGGAGACCGAGGGAGCGGTGACCTCCGGTCCGCCGGAACACGCCAAGGTGGCTTCGTGACCCGGCGGGTCGCCGTCACGGGGATCGGTGTGGTCGCGCCCGGCGGCGTGGGCGTACCGGCCTTCTGGCAACTGCTCACCTCCGGCCGGACGGCGACCAGGGGCATCACGCTCTTCGATCCCACCGGATTCCGCTCCCGGATCGCCGCCGAGTGCGACTTCGACCCGGCGGCGCACGGGTTGAGCCCGGAGGACGTCCAACGGGCCGACCGCTACGTGCAGTTCGCCATGGTGGCGGCGGACGAGGCGATCGCCGACTCGGGCCTGGACCTGGCCGCGGAGGACCCGTGGCGGATCGGCGTCTCGCTCGGCACCGCCGTCGGCGGCACCACCCGGCTGGAGCACGACTACGCCCTGGTCAGCGCCGGCGGCGCGCGCTGGGACGTGGACCACCGACGGGCCGAGCCGCAGCTGCACCGCGCCTTCGCACCCAGCACGCTGGCCTCCGCGGTCGCCGAGCGCACCGGTGCGCACGGCCCGGTGCAGACCGTCTCCACCGGGTGCACCTCCGGACTGGACGCGATCGGCTACGCCTTCCAGGCGGTCGAGGAGGGGCGCGCCGACATCTGCGTCACCGGCGCCTCCGACTCGCCGATCTCACCGATCACCGTCGCCTGCTTCGACGCCATCAAGGCCACCAGCGAACGCAACGACGACCCGGAGCACGCCTCCCGCCCCTTCGACGCCCACCGCGACGGCTTCGTGCTCGGCGAGGGCGGCGCCGTCCTGGTGCTGGAGGAGCTGGAGCACGCCCGGCGGCGCGGGGCCCGGATCTACGGCGAGATCGGCGGCTTCGCGACCTTCGGCAACGCCTACCACATGACCGGCCTCACCCAGGAGGGGCTGGAGATGTCCCGGGCGATCGACGAGTCGCTCGCCCACGCCCGGGTGGACCGCACCGACGTCGACTACGTCAACGCGCACGGCTCGGGCACCAAACAGAACGACCGGCACGAGACGGCGGCCGTCAAGCGCTCGCTCGGTGAGCACGCGTACGGGACGCCGATGAGCTCGATCAAGTCGATGGTCGGGCACTCGCTCGGCGCGATCGGCGCGATCGAGGTGGTCGCCTGCACCCTCGCACTGGCCCACGGCGTGGTACCGCCGACCGCCAACTACGAGACTCCGGACCCGGAGTGCGACCTCGACTACGTGCCGCGCACCGCGCGCGAGCTGCCCCTCCGGCACATCCTGTCGGTCGGCAGCGGATTCGGCGGATTCCAGTCCGCCGTCGTGCTCAACAGAACGGGGTGAGATCCATGACGTCACGTCAGCAGGGCCGCCGGGCGGTGGTCACCGGCCTCGGCGTGGTCGCGCCGAACGGTGTGGGGGCCGACGCCTTCTGGAAGGCCACCAGGCAGGGCGTGAGCGTCCTCGACCGGATATCCCGCGAGGGCTGCGCGGACTTTCCGCTGCGCGTCGCCGGCCAGGTACGGGACTTCGACCCGCAGTCCGTGATCGACAGCCGCTACCTGGTGCAGACCGACCGCTTCACGCACTACGCGATGGCCGCCGCCGACCTGGCGGTGGCGGACGCCGGGTTCGTTCCCGACCCCGACCAGCCGTTCGGGGTGGGCGTGGTGACCGCGGCCGGCTCCGGCGGCGGCGAGTTCGGCCAGCGCGAACTGCAGCAACTCTGGGGCCAGGGGCCACAGTTCGTCGGCCCCTACCAGTCCATCGCGTGGTTCTACGCGGCCAGCACCGGCCAGGTCTCGATCCGGGGCGGCTACAAGGGCCCGTGCGGGGTGGTCGCCAGCGACGAGGCCGGCGGCCTGGACGCCCTCGCGCACGCCGCCCGGGCCATCGAGCGCGGCACCGACGCGGTGGTGGCCGGCGCGGCCGAGGCCCCGCTGGCGCCGTACTCGATGGTCTGCCAGCTCGGCTACCCCGAGCTCAGCCTCGACGACCGGCCGGACCGGGCCTACCTGCCGTTCTCCGCCGCCGCCAACGGCTTCGCCCCCGCCGAGGGCGGCGCGATGCTGCTGCTGGAGGACGAGGAGACGGCCCGCCGGCGCGGCGCGACCGTCCGGGCGTACCTGGCCGGGCACGGCGCCACGTTCACCGGCGCCTCCCGCTGGGAGGAGTCCCGCGAGGGGCTGGCCAACGCCGTCCGGATCGCGCTCGACCAGGCCCGGATCGCCCCGGAGGAGGTCGACGTGGTCTTCGCCGACGCCCTCGGTGTCCCGGCCGCCGACCGCGCCGAGGCGCTGGCCCTGGCCGACGCCCTGGGCCCGTACGCCGAGCGGGTGCCGGTGACCGCCCCGAAGGCGGGCACCGGCCGGGCGTACTGCGGCGCGCCCCTGCTGGACACCGCCGCCGCGGTGCTCGCCATGGAGGACGGCGTGGTGCCGCCCACCCCCAACGTCACCGAGGTCTGCCACGACCTCGCCCTGGTGACCGGCCGCGCCCGCCCGGCCGAGCTGCGCACCGCGCTGGTGCTCAGCCGCGGGCTGATGGGCTCCAACTCCGCGCTGGTGCTCCGGCGCGGGGACCGGGCCTGACCGAACCACTGCTCTGGCAACGAACTGAAGGGAACATCCCGTGAGCAACACCCTCAGCCATCCCGAACTGGCCGCGCTGATCCAGGCGCGGGCCGGCGTGGTGATCGACCCGCTCGACCTGGAGCGCCCGGGCGCCAGCTTCGACGACTTCGGCGTGGACTCCCTCGGTCTGCTCGGCGTGGTCGGCGAGCTGGAGAACCGACACGGCGTGAAGGTCACCAACGGAGCGGAGTCGGCGAAGACGCCGGCCGAGTTCCTCGACCTGGTGAACTCCTCGTTCGCCACGAAGGCCGGTGCCTGAGATGCCCGGACACACGGACAACGAGATCGTCATCGCCGCCCCGCTCGACCTGGTCTGGGAAGTCACCAACGACCTGGAGAACTGGCCACAGCTGTTCAGCGAGTACGCCTCGGTCGAGGTGCTGCAGCGCGACGGCGACAGCGTGCGGTTCCGGCTGACCATGCACCCGGACGAGAACGGCCAGGTGTGGAGCTGGGTCTCCGAGCGCACCACCGACCGGGCCTCGCTCGCGGTGCGCGCCCGCCGGGTCGAGCCCGGGCCGTTCGAGTTCATGGACATCCGCTGGGAGTACGCGGAGGTCCCGGCCGGCACCAGGATGCGCTGGGTGCAGGACTTCGCGATGAAGCCCACCGCGCCGGTCGACGACGACGGCATGGTGAACCACATCAACCGCAACTCGCGGGTCCAGATGCAGCTGATCCGCGAGAAGGTCGAGAAGCAGGCGGGGGAGGTCTGAACCGGATGCACCGCGCACTGATCGTCGCCCGGATGAAGCCGGACGCCGCCGGCGGCATCGCCGAGGTGTTCGCCGAGTCCGACCGGGGCGAACTCCCGCACCTGATCGGCGTCACGGGGCGCAGCCTCTTCCAGTTCGGCGACGTCTACCTGCACCTGATCGAGGCGGACCGCCCGCCGGGCCCGGCCGTCGCCCGGGTCGTCGAGCACCCGGAGTTCCGGGACGTCAGCGACCGGCTCACCGCCTACGTCCAGGCCTACGACCCGGCCACCTGGCGGGGGCCCAAGGACGCCATGGCGCACGAGTTCTACCGGTGGGAGCGCGGCGGCGCGAGCTGACACCGCGTACCACCGGCCCGGCGGGCCGCCCCCGGCGCAGGTCGGGGAGCGGCCCGCCGGGCCGTGCGCGTCCGGCGTCAGGGGCACTGCCTCCAGGCGAGGTGGTAGACGGTGTTGATGCTGCCGTCGGTGGAGTCCATGGTCATGAAGCTGGTGGTCCTGGTCGGGTCCGAGGTGCCGGCGTTGACCCGGAGTTCGGTGTTGATGTTGAAGTTGCGCAGCTCCCCGCAGGGCGCCCAGACCAGCGCCGTCACGGCGACGCTGTCGGTCGCCTGCCAGCTGTCGTCGATGGCCCCGGTGAACTTGTGGCTGAGCGACGTGGTCTGGGGCGAGCCCTGGAAGTAGTAGTTCGCCTTCTGCACGGCGGACGCCCCCGGCTCCAGGTGCGCGTAGCCCCGGTAGTCGGCGGCGGCGATCGCGTAGGTGAAGCCCTGCGGGACGTGGACGTTCAGGTTGAGCTGACAGTTCTTCCGGAAGTCGGTGGGCTTCGACCCGACGCCCACCTGCGCGATGTAGTCGCTGTAGGTGACGGTGAAGGCCGTGTTGTCCGGGGAGACGGCGATGGCGGCGGTACCCGCCGGGCAGCCGGACCCGTTGACGGTGGCCACGTCGATGACGATCTTGTCCGGCGGCGGCGTGCTCCAGCCGGTCGCGGCGGCCTCGCCGCCGACGCCGGTGAGCGAGGAGCCGAGCAGCGCTGCCACCGCCGCACCGCCGGCGGCCATCATGCGTACAGTCACGGGCATTTCCTTCCGTCGGCCCACCGGTCACGGGCCGCACCCCCACGTGCGTGCCACCCGGCAGGCTTGTCGGGTACATGTCACCACCGATGGGGGTGCCGGGGCCAGGGGCGCGGACCGGCGCATCGCCGAGCGCCGGGGCGGACGATCCGGCGCCGGGCGGTACGCCGGTCGGCTGGCGCGGCGCGCGCCGCACCGCACGGCTCACCAGGGCGATCACCCCGTGCGCATACGGTGTGCCGCACAACGGAGGTGACCCCATGACCACGAGCCGACGCGACATCAACTCCCTCAGCCCGGCCGAGCTGGACGACTACGTCCACGCCCTCGGGATCCTGCGCGCACGGTCCGCCGCGAATCCGGACGACGAGACCGGGTACGACTTCCAGGCCGCCCTGCACAACGACATGCTCGTGGGCCCGTGCGAGCACGGCAACGACCTGTTCCTGCCGTGGCACCGCTCGCACCTGTACCACTTCGAGAAGCTCCTGCAGGAGTCCGACCCCCCGCGCACGGCGAACGTCACGCTGCCCTACTGGGACTGGCTGCACCCGGAGACGACGGGGAAGTTCCCGGCCGCGTTCTCGCTGCCCGGGCTCGTCGAGGACCGCAACACCGTGGCCACGGCACTTCCGCCCGACACCCTGGACATCGTGACCACCGAGACCGACCAGGGCGAGTTCGGCGGCTTCCCGGCGGCCCACCCGGGAGGCGACTTCGGGCGACTGGAGTCCGGCCCGCACAACTTCATGCACGGCAACTACATCGGCGGCCTGATGGCGGACCCGTCCACCGCGTCGATGGACCCGATCTACTACAGCTTCCACGCCTTCATCGACCTGCTCTGGGCCGAGTGGCAGCGCCGCAACGGATCCCCCGCCCCCACCTCGCCCGACCACGACCTGCGCGGCTTCCTCTCCCAGGAGAAGCACAAGGTGGCGGACTTCGCCGACACCGTGGCGCTGGGCTACCGGTACGAACTCACCGACCGGCTCAAGGCCGACTTCGACGTGCCGGCCCCGCAGCCGGTCGTCCGCCGGCTGCTGGCGGCGCAGCCGCTGAGCCTGGTGTCCGCGCCGAGCCTCACGGCCTCGCTGCGGGCCGACTCCCGGGCCGAGTTCAGCCTCGCCGCCCCGCCGGCCGAGGCGCGGAAGGTGATGGTCCGGCTCGACGACCTGAAGGTCCCGGTCGCCGGCAGCTACGTGCTGCGCGCCTACGTCCACCCCGCCGACGTCGCGTTCCGGGCCGACGACCCGGACTTCGCCGACCACTACGGCGTCGGCTACGTCACGATGTGGAAGTCGCACCGGACGGCCCCCGACGACCGCCCCGCAGGCGGCCGGCCGCACCCCCACCACCCGACCGAGTGCAACGCGCGCTTCGACGTCACGGCCGTCCTCGCGGCGGCCCCGGCCCCCGAGGACCTCGTGCTGACGCTCCAGTACCTCCCCTCCCCCGACCCCTACGGCCGGCCCCAGGAGGCTCCCGGCCTGCTCCAGGAGGTCGCCCTGAAGGACGTCCTGATGGAGGTGTACGGCTGAGATGCGTACTCCGGTCTTCGAACTCCACATCCAGCCCATGTTCCGGGCGACCGACCAGGAGCACATGACCTTCGCGGTCGACCTCTGGGACTTCGACTCCGTGGTCGCGAACGCGGACGACATCCTCTCCCGGATCGACGGCGCCGGGATGCCTCCGGACTCCGAGGGCGGCCCGTGGCCGCAGGAGTGGATCGCGCTCTTCCGCCGCTGGCACGAGAGCGGGCACAAGCGCCTCCAGCTCGGCACCGCGGCCTTCGCGTTCAGCCAGACGTCCTCCGCCACGACCGTCACCGCGACCGGCACCTTCCCGGCCGCCGGATTCACCGGCTGGCTCCAGCTGGAGAGCCAGACGGACAGCGCGAAGACGTACGTCCTCTACTACGAGGCCCCGGACGCGCCCGCGCCCGGTACGCCCGCCGCGTTCACCCTGAAGGAGCGCTACCGGGCCACCGACACCCGGTCCGTCTTCGTCCGCGACAGCGGGGGCGTGCAGCAGCTGCACTGAGCCGGGCCGCCGGCTCGGGCCCGGCGCCCCCGCCCTGGGCCCGCCGTTCGACGTGACCGGGGCGTGGGCGGGGGCGGGGGCGGTGGCTGCCGGCCCCGGCCGGCGGCGGCCGCAGCGCGTCCGGGGCCCGGATACCGAATCACCCGGATCACCGGGGCACTCGGGTGAACCCGCCCAGGAGTCCACTCGAAGGGCGCACCGCCACACCGGCCACCGCCGCCCTCCGGTGGCAACGGCCGCCGCGGTGGATGACGGTGGTTCAGGCGCACTCCGCGAGTCCCCTTGCCCGACGACGTGTCGGCAGTCGCGGCCCGCGCCGGAAGGACCCACCCCATGCGTTCTGCACGCACGCTGCTCGCCGGAGCGGCCGTCGCCGCCGCCCTGACCGTTGCCGCCCCCGCCGCGTACGCGGACGGCACCGCCGACAAGAACCTCACCTGGCAGGAGAAGCAGGACAAGGCTGCCACCCCCGACGGTCAGAAGACCTGGGACGACAAGCAGGACAAGGCCGCCCCGTCCGTGCCCTCCGCGCCGGCCGCGCCCTCCGCGCCCTCCGGCGAGGAGCACAAGGCCGAGGAGAAGACTCCGCACGGTGGCGTGCACACCGGTGGCGGCGGCCTCGCCCTGTCCGGTGGCGGCCTCGCCTCCGGCGCCGTCCTGCTGCTCGGCGGCCTGGGCGCCGGCGCCATCGCGCTGCGGCGCGGTCGCCGGACCAGCGGCGCCGCGATCTGACCGGGCTCTCTCCGTAGCCTGCCCGCCGTGGCCACCGTCCTCAGTGGTGGCCACGGCGGGGGCACGTGCGGCGGCGCCCCGGCCCCCCTCTTCGGGGCGGGCGGCGCCGTGCCCGGCGGCCGCAGGCGCCGCCCGTGGACAGCGAACACCGCCCGGTGGTGACGACCGGCATGACCTAGGAGTGGAACGATGGCCGGTCCGGCCACTGGAACGTCCCGGTTGCTGCGCGTGGGTATGGGCGCCGCGGCCGCCGGTCTGCTGATGATCTACAACTCGGTGGACCTGGCGCCCGCGTCCGATCCCGGACCCGGCCAGGCCGCTCCCCCGGCCGCCACCGCGAGCGCGTCCCCGGGTGGCGCGGCCTCGCCCGCGGCCGCCGCCAAGCCGGCGGCCCCCGTGCTGAAGCGCTCCAAGCCGACCCGGCTGCGGATTCCGCAGATCGCCGTCGACGCGCCCTTCACCGAGCTGACGCTGAACCCGACCGGTGAGCTCAACGCACCGCCGCCGGAGGACAAGAACCTGGTCGGCTGGTACCGCGACGGCGTTTCGCCCGGTGAACGCGGCGCCGCCGTGGTGGCCGGACACGTCGACACCGCCAAGGGCGCCGCGGTCTTCCTGCTGCTCAGCCTGGTCGTCCCCGGCAACAAGGTCGAGGTGCAGCGGGCCGACGGCACGGTCGCCGTCTTCGTGGTGGACTCGGTGGAGACCTTCGCGAAGAACGCCTTCCCCGACCAGAAGGTGTACGGGAAGACCACCGACTCCCAGCTGCGGCTGATCACCTGCGGCGGCGTGTACGACAAGAAGCGCAAGGACTACCTGGACAACGTGGTGGTCTTCGCGCACCTGGAGTCCTCGCGCAAGGCGTGAGCCCGGACACCGAGCGACCGCCGGTCCCCACTGCGGGGTCGGCGGTCGCTCGGTGCGGTGCGGCGGTCAGCCGCGCACGGTGGCCTCGAAGGCGTGCAGGTACGGGTTGACCGGGCGGACGTCGGCCACGTCCAGTCCGGCCTCCTCCATCAGCCGCACCAGGCTCTCCTTGGAGTGCTTCGCGCCGCCGACGTTGAGCAGCAGCATCAGGTCCATCGCGGTGGTGAAGCGCATCGACGGGCTGTCGTCGACCAGGTTCTCGACCACGACGACGCGCGCGCCCGGACGGGCCGCCAGGACCACGTTGGCGAGGGTGCGACGGGTGCTCTCGTCGTCCCACTCCAGGATGTTCTTGATGATGTAGAGGTCGGCGTGGACCGGGATGTCGACCCGGCAGTCACCGGGGACCAGCCGGGCCCGGGCCGCGAAGGCGCCGCCGTCGCGGAGCCGGGGGTCGGCGCCGGCGACCACCTTGGGCAGGTCCAGCAGGGTGCCGTGCAGGGCCGGGTGCTTCTCCAGCAGGCTGGCCAGCACATGGCCCTGGCCACCGCCGATGTCGACCACCGAGTCGATCCCGGTGAGGTCGAGGTACTCGGCGAAGTCGACCGCGGACTGCCGGCTGGAGGTGGTCATCGCCTTGTCGAAGACCTTGGCCGAGTCCCCGCCCTCGCTGTGCAGGTAGTCGAAGAACTCCTTGCCGAACAGCTCGGGGAAGACGTTGCGGCCGGAGCGGACGGCCTCGTCCAGCTTCGGCCAGGCCTCCCACGTCCACGGCTCGGTGCACCAGAGGGAGATGTAGCGCAGGCTGTTCGGGGCGTCCTCGCGCAGCAGGCGGGACATCTCGGTGTGCTCGAAGCGGTCGTCGCCCGTCTCGTGGAAGATGCCGTAGCAGGTGAGGGCCCGCATCAGCCGGCGCAGCGGCTTGGGCTCGGTGTCGAGCGCGGCCGCGAGGTCGGTGACGGTGGTCGGGGTGTCGCCGAGCGCGTCGGCGACCCCGAGCCTGGCGGCCGCGCGGACGGCGGCGGCGCAGGCGGCGCCGAAGACGAGCTCCCGCAGGCGCATCGCGGCCTGCGGGGTGGTGGCGGGTGCGGTGGTCATGTGCCGTCTTTCTGCAGGTGGGAGGTGGGAGGTGGGCTGGGGTACGGCGGAGCCGGGGCTTCGCCGGGTGGCCGGGGTGCCCCGCGGCCGCGGGTGGGGGCCTGTGGCTCAGCAGTGGCCGGCCGGCTCGGAGACCGCGCACTGGTTGCGCGCGAAGGAGTTGGAGGTACCGGTGTCGCGGTCGGCGAGGTCGGCCGGACCGTTGCCGACCACGTGGTTGCCGGTGACGGTGTTCCGGGCGTTGGCCACGCCGACCACGCTGCGGAAGAGCACGATGCCGCCGGACATCGGCGAGGCGCCCACGTTGTCGGTGACCTCGTTGTCGGCCACCGTGGTGTCCTCGGCGCCGGTGAGCAGGATGCCGGTGCCCTGGATGGCGTCGAGGCGGGGGTTGGGCGGGCAGTAGCTGTTGTTGGCCACGACCCGGTTGTGGCTGACGCTCAGCGCCCCGGCCCGGGGGACCCCTTCGTCGCCGACGATGAAGACACCGCCGCAGTTGCCGTGGATCTCGTTCGCCTCGACGCTGAGGTCGCGCAGCCGGCGGACGGTGACGCCGATCCGGTTGTCGGTGAGCAGGTTGCCGCTGACCACGGTGCCGTCGGTGGTGAGGGCCCCGCCCTCGCTGTCCACCGCGTTGGCGAGGAAGACGCCGGACTGGCCGTTGCGGGTCGACTCGTTGCCGGTGATCACGGCACGGGTGGACTTCTCCTGGCTGATGCCCTGCTGGCCGTTGTCGTGGACGTAGGCGGCGCGGACGGTCATGCGGTCGGTGCCGGAGGCATTGATGCCGTTCTTGCGGAAGCCGGTGACGGCGAGGGCCTCGATCGTCACGTCGGTGAGCGGGCCGGCGTCGGCCCCGACCACGCAGAGGCCGTGGCCGGCGGTGGCGCAGGCGTTGCCGTCGGCGGCGTCACCGGGGGCGACCACGCTGTCCGGGCCGGCTCCGCGCAGGGTGAGGCCCGGGGTGGTGATCCGGACGCTGCCCCGGTAGGTGCCGGGGAGCAGCTGGACGGTGTCGCCGGGGCCGGCCTCGTCGACGGCCTGCTGAATCGATTCGCCCGGCTGGACGAGGTGCACCGTCCCGGCGGCGTGCGCCGGAGGTGCGGCGCCGAGCGCGGTCAGGGCGGTGGTGAGTGCGGTCGTGGCGGCGGCGGTGGCCGCGGCGAGGTGGTGGACCCGTCGCGTGGGCATGAGTGGTGACCTGCTTTCTTGCGCGCTCGCGGGGACGCCGGCGCGGTGACACGGAGTGTGCGGGGGATGACGGCCGGTGGGTGTCGGCCGAATCGACGCTATGGGCGCGCGAGGGGGCCCGCCACCAGGGCTGGGCTGCGGGACTGACGGGGCGTCGGCCAGGAGGGCGGGCCCGTCGGCGTGGCGCGGGGCGGCGGGGGTGGGTGGGGGCGGGGCGGGGGGACGACGGATCGGGGCCGTGGGCGGGGAGACTCGGGGTGGGGCGGCGATGGGGTGGGGCGGCGGTGGGGCGGGGCGGGCACGGTGGCGGCAGCGGGAGCCGGGCAGCACGTCGGCGCGCCCGGTTGCGAGAGGTGAGGTGCGGTCGGGCACGTCGTCGGGCGGGTACGCCGGGGTGTGCGGTACGCCGGGGTGGCGCCCGGCCGGCCCGGCCGGCGTCGGGCCGGCCGGGCGAGCCGGCGTCGGCCGTAGCGGGGAGCGGGATCGGGGCCACCGGGGCGTACCGGGGCCTGTCGTGCGCCCGGCCGTGGCCGGTCGCCGGGGCGAGCCCGTCCGGACCGCACCCGTCCGGGCGCCGGGCCCGCCGGCCCGCGTGGCATGCTCGGGGTCATGAACACCGCCGTCGCCGCGCCGCCCGCCGCGGCCGTACCCGCCGCCTCCGCCCGCAATCCGATCGGCGCCCACGTGCCGGTGGCCGCCCGCGGACTGGCCGGGACGGGCCTCGCGTACGCGCGCCGGGTCGGCGCCGAGACGGTGCAGGTGTTCGTGGCGAACCCGCGCGGCTGGGCCACTCCCCCGGGCAACCCCGCCCAGGACGCGGAGTTCCGCACCGCCTGTGCCGAGCAGGGCATCCCGGCGTACGTGCACGCGCCGTACCTGATCAACTTCGGCTCGGACAACGCGGCGACCCGCGAACGCTCGGCCGACTCGCTACGGCACTCCCTGCTGCGCGGCCACGCGATCGGCGCCGCGGGCGTGGTGCTGCACACCGGTTCGGCGGTCGGGACCGCCCCGGGCGGCGGCTCCCGGCGGGCCGAGGCGATGGCCCAGGTCCGCGCGGACGTCCGGCCGCTGCTGGACGAGCTGGACGCGCTCGGCGAGGACGCGCCCTGGCTGCTGCTGGAACCGACGGCCGGTCAGGGCAGCTCGCTCTGCTCCCGGATGGAGGACCTGGCGGCGTACCTGGACGCGCTGGACGGCCACCCGAGGGTCGGGGTCTGCCTGGACACCTGCCACGCCTTCGCGGCCGGTCACGACCTGGCGGCGCCGGGCGGCACCGGCGCGGCGCTGGACACCCTGGTCGCGGCCGCCGGGCCGGGCCGGCTGCGCCTGATCCACGCCAACGACTCGGAGGACGCCGTCGGCGCGCGCAAGGACCGGCACGCCAACATCGGGGCCGGGCTGATCGGGGCGGAGCCGTTCCGCGAGCTCTTCGAGCACCCCGCGACAGCCGGTGTCCCGCTTCTGGTGGAGACCCCGGACCGCAAGCACGGCGGCGACGGCACCGGGCACGCGAGGGACATCGCGGTCCTGAAGGAGCTGCGCGCGCGGGCCGCCGTACCGGCGTAGCCACCGGGCTCCGGCGCCGCGGGCGGCTCGCGGACCACGCCCGGCGGGCCGCCCCCGCCCGGTTCGGTACGGGCCGCCCCCCGACCGGTTCAGCCCGGGCTGCCGGGTAGCGGGGGCGGTGGGAGGCTGGGACGACTGACGCCCGAGGCCCCTGGGAGTTTCCGATGAGCCCGACCCGGAAGCTGGCCACCCTGCCGTGCGGCCGCCGCAGCAAGTGGGTGGTCCTGGCGCTGTGGCTGGTGCTGCTGGTGGTGGCCGGGCCACTGGCCGGCAAACTCACCGACGCCGAGGACAACCAGGCGTCCAGCTGGCTGCCGGGCAACGCGGAGTCCACCCACGTCCTGAACGAACAGCGGGCCTTCCAACCGGTCGACACCGCGCAGGCCGTGGTGGTCTACCAGCGGGACGGCGGGATCACCCCCGCCGACCGGGTCGAGGCCGCCCGCGACGCGACGGCCTTCGCGAGCGCCCCGCACGTCCTGGGGCCGGTGGTCGGACCGGTGGTCTCCGCCGACGGCCAGGCGATGCAGACGATCGTGCCGGTCGACATCGGCACCGGCGGCTGGCAGGACCTGCGTCCGGCGGTGGACAGCATGCGCGCGACCGCCGCCGACCACAGCATGGGCATGGCCACCCACGTCACCGGCCCGGCCGGGGTCGGCGCCGACCAGGCCGAGGCGTTCGCGGGCATCGACGGAACCCTGCTGGCCGCCACCATCAGCGTGGTGATCATCCTGCTGCTGCTCACCTACCGCAGCCCGGTGCTCTGGGCGCTGCCGCTGATCTCCGCGGCGGGCGCGCTCGTCGTCTCCCAGGCCGTGATCTACCTCCTCGCCGAGCACTCCGGACTGACCGTCAACGCGCAGAGCGCCGGCATCCTCGTCGTGCTGGTGCTGGGCGCCGGCACGGACTACGCGCTGCTGCTCACCGCCCGCTACCGGGAGGAGCTGCGCCGGCACGAGGACCGGCACGAGGCGATGGCGTTCGCGCTGCACCGGGCCGGGCCGGCGATCCTGGCCTCCTCGGCCACCGTGGTCGCCTCGATGCTCTGCCTGCTGGTCGCCGAGATGAACTCCACCAGGGGCCTCGGCCCGGTCTGCGCGATCGGCGTGCTGGTCGCCCTGGCCGCGATGCTGACGCTGCTGCCGGCGCTGCTGGTGGTCGTCGGCCGCTGGGTGTTCTGGCCGGTCAAGCCCGCGTACGGGACGCCGGAGCCGACCAGGACCGGCCGGTGGGCCCATGTCGGCGGCTGGATCAACCGCCGTCCGCGCAAGGTGTGGATCGGCACCGCGCTGGCCCTCGGGGCCTGCTGCATCGGGCTGGTCTCGCTGAACGCCACCGGTCTGAGCACGGCCGGCTCGTTCACCGGGACGCCGGACTCGGTGGTCGGCCAACAGGTGCTGGAGCAGCACTTCCCCGGCGGCACCGGCGCCCCGCTGACCGTGATCAGCGCGGCGGGCGAGGCCGGTACCGTCCGCGCGGTGGCGCAGGAGACCCCCGGGATCGCCGGGACGTCGCCCCCGACCACCCACGAGGGGCAGGCACTGTTCCAGGCCACGCTCGCCGACCCGCCGGACAGCCAGGCCGCCAAGGACACCGTGGACCGGGTGCGGGCCGCCGTCCACGCGGTGCCGAACGCCGACGCCAAGGTGGGCGGCAGCACGGCGGTGATCCTGGACGCCGGACGGGCCGCGGCCAACGACAACCGGACGATCATCCCGCTGGTGCTCGGCGTGGTGCTGGTGATCCTGGCGGTGCTGCTGCGGGCCGTCACCGCACCGCTGGTGCTGATCGCGACCGTGGTGCTCTCCTACGCGGCGGCGCTCGGGATCAGCGCGTTCTTCTTCGAGCACGTCTTCCACTTCGAGGGCCAGGACAACGCGTTCCCGCTGTTCGTCTTCGTCTTCCTGGTCGCGCTCGGCATCGACTACAACATCTTCCTGATGACCCGGGTGCGGGAGGAATCCGCCCAACTCGGCACCCGGCAGGGGGCGGTGGCCGGACTGGCCGCGACCGGTGGGGTGATCACCTCCGCCGGGCTGATCCTGGCCAGCACCTTCGCGGTGCTCGGGACGCTGCCGGTGGTGGGGTTCGCCGAGATCGGCTTCGCGGTGGCACTCGGAGTGCTGCTGGACACCCTGGTGGTGCGCTCGGTGCTGGTCACCGCGCTGACCATGGACCTGGACCGGCACATGTGGTGGCCGAACAAGTTGTCCAGGCAAGTCCACGATCCGGAAAGCCAGTTGAGCAGACATCTTTGAGTTACCGATGAGTTCACAAACTGCTTGTCGAACGTCTTGCCGGACGTGGCCGGGAGCGCGTTGACTGCGCGCATGCCAACTCCCACCACCCTCCGGCGCGCCTCGCGACTCGCCGCCGCCGGTGCCGTCGCCGCCGCCCTGCTCGCCCCCTGCACCGCCGCCCAGGCGGTGACCGAGCCGACCGCGAGCGCCGCCACCCCGTCGGTCGCGCCGCTCGACGTACTGACGTACAACGTCTTCCTGATGAGCAAGAACCTGTACCCCAACTGGGGCCAGGACTACCGGGCCAAGGCGATCGCCGCCGCCGACGTCTTCCAGGGCCACGACGTGGTCGTGCTCCAGGAGGCCTTCGACAACAGCGCCTCCGACCAGCTCACCGCACAGGCCACCGCCGCGTACCCGTACCACACCCCCGTGGTCGGCCGCTCGACCTCCGGCTGGGACGCCACCAGCGGCAGCTACACCTCCACCACCCCGGAGGACGGCGGGGTGACGCTGCTCAGCAAGTGGCCGATCCTGCGCAAGGAGCAGTACGTCTTCAAGGACGCCTGCGGCAGCGACTGGTGGTCGAACAAGGGCTTCGTCTACGCGGTGCTGGACGTCAACGGCCGGCGCACGCACGTCATCGGCACGCACCTGCAGTCCACCGACACCGGCTGCTCGGCCGGGCAGCCGGTGTCGGTCCGGGCGGCGCAGCTCAAGGCCATGAAGGCGTTCATCGACGGCAAGAACATCCCGGCCGCCGAGCCGGTGCTGATCGCGGGCGACCTCAACATCGACTCGCACGGCAGCGAGTACCCGTCGCTGCTGACCAACGCGAACGTGGCGCCCGCCGACACCCGCGACGGCTGGGCCAACTCCTTCGACACGGTCGACAACTCGATCGCCGCCTACCGCTACCCCGGTGAGCCCAAGGAGGACCTGGACTACGTCCTCTACCGGGCCGACCACGCCCGGCCCGCGCGCTACACCAACACGGTGGTCCGCTTCCACAGCTCGCCGTGGACGGTGAGCAGTTGGGGTACGAGCTACACCTACAACGACCTCTCCGACCACTACCCGCTGACGGCTCGGTAGCCCGGCCTGCCGCCTGCCCGGCCGGTGCCCGCGGCGTGAACCGCGGGCACCGGCGGGGCGGTTGGGCCCGGGGGGCCGCTCCGGCGGTTGGGACCGGGAGGGGCCGCTCGTCCGGCGGGGCCGGAACGGGACCTCCTGGCCGGTCGTTCCGGAACGCGGCCCGACCGGTCAGCCGGTGTCGGTGAACCGCCGGTACGCGGGGGCGAGCAGCGCCTCCAGCGGGCGGCCGCGCACGGTGATCCCGGAGGCGACCAACCCGTCGACGGCCGGGGCCGCTTCGGGGCCTGCGTCGGCGGGCGCGATAGGCGGCGGGACCCTGCCCTGCCAGAAGGTGTCGAGCGACTCCGTCAACGGGCGGTCATCCGGTACTGGCATGGTGGCGGGTCACTCCCCGATCGCGTCGGCGGACAGGGTCAGCAGCTCGCGCAGCCGCTCGGTGGACAGCTCGGCCAGCCACTGCTCGCCGCCGCCGACCACGGCGTCGGCCAGCGCGCGCTTGGCGGAGATGAGGTCGGCGATCCGCTCCTCGACGGTACCGACGCAGACCAGCCGCCGGACCTGCACGTCGCGGCGCTGGCCGATCCGGTGCGCGCGGTCGGTGGCCTGGTCCTCGACCGCCGGGTTCCACCAACGGTCCAGGTGGATCACCTGGTTGGCGGCGGAGAGGTTCAGACCGGTGCCGCCGGCCTTGAGCGAGAGCAGGAAGACCCGCGGGCCGTCCGGGGCCCGGAACCGCTCGACCAGGTCGTCCCGCCGCCCCCGGGGCACCCCGCCGTGCAGGTACAGCACCTCGCCGCCCAGGCGGCGGCTCAGGTACGGCTGGAGCATCGCGCCGAACTCGGCGTACTGGGTGAAGACCAGCGCGCGGTCCCCCTCGGCCAGCGCCTCCTCCAGCACCTCGACCAGCCGCTCGACCTTGCCCGAGCGCCCGGCCACCTCCGTTCCGTCGTGGAGGAGTTGGGCCGGGTGGTTGCACACCTGCTTGAGCCGGCCGATCGCCGCCAGCACCGCCCCCTTGCGCTCCACGCCGCGGATGCCCTGGAGGCGCTGCAGCAGGTCCGCGACCACCGCCCGGTAGAGGCCGGCCTGTTCGGCGGTGAGCCCGCAGTGGACGGTGAACTCCTGCTTGGCCGGGAGGTCCTGGGCGATCAGCGGGTCGCTCTTGCTCCGGCGGAGCAGGAACGGACCGCTCAACCGCCGAAGCCGGGCCGCGACCTCGGCGTTGCCGGACTGCTCGACCGGGATCGAGAAACGCTCCTTGAACGACTCCGCACTGCCGAACAGGCCGGGGTTGGCGAAGTCCAGGACGGCGTGCAGATCGGCCAGCCGGTTCTCGACGGGCGTGCCGGTGAGGGCGATCCGGGGGCCGGAGCGCAGTGATCGCAGCGCCCTGGACTGCCGGGCCGCCGGGTTCTTCACCTGCTGGGCCTCGTCGGCGACGATCCGCCGCCAGCGGATCCGCCGCAGGTCGGCGACGTCGCGCTGGACCAGCCCGTAGGTGGTGATCACCAGGTCGGCGGACGGATCCGGCGCCGAGCGGTCGGCGCCGTGGTGGACGTGCACGCGCAGGCCGGGGGCGAACCGGGCGGCCTCCCGCTGCCAGTTGCCGACCAGCGACATCGGGCAGACCAGCAGGGTGGGCCCGGCCGCGCCGCGCTCCTGCTCCAGCGCGAGCAGGGCGAGGGTCTGGACCGTCTTGCCCAACCCCATGTCGTCGGCGAGCACCGCGCCCAGGCCGAGCCGCCCGAGGGCGTCCAGCCAGGCCAACCCCCTTCGCTGGTAGGGGCGGAGAGTGCCGGTGAAGGCCTCGGGCAGCTGCGGCGTCCGGTCGGCGTCGCCGGGCCGACCGGCCAGCAGGTCGCCGATCGGCCCGGTCGCGTGGACGGCCGTGACGGGGAAGCCATCCACACTGGCGCGGTCGTCCACGGCCAGTCGGAGCAGCTCGACCGGCTCCATCGTGCCGCTGCCGTGGTCGGCCAGGAACCTCACGGCAGCGGCGAGTTGGGCCTGGTCGACCTCGATCCAGCGACCGCGCAGCCGGACCAGGCCCTGCTGGGCGGCCGCGAGCTCGGCCAACTCCTGCTCGGTGAGGGTCACTTCACCGAGCGAGAGCTGCCACCGGAAGGCCAGTACGGCGTCCCGGTCGATCTGCGCGGTGCGCTTGACCGCGCCGGGGGTGGCGGCCGGAGCCGCGGTGAGGACCAGCCCGAGCCGGGGGCGCCGCTGCCACCAGGCCGGGAGCAGCACCCCGAAGCCGGCCCGGGTGAGGGCCGGCGCCGCCGTGCGCAGGAAGTCCAGCGCGCCGTCGCGGTCCAGGTCGACACCGGTGGGGCGGGGGTCCAGCAGGGCGGTGCGCAGCGGCGGGTGGATCCGGGCGGCCCGGTCGAGCTCGGCCAGGTAGGCCTCGGCCGGATCCGGGACGGTGCGGGCCAGGGCCGCGTGCGCCTCGTCCTCGGCCCACAGCGCGGCGGCGGGCACCACCAGGGACGGCCGGTCGGCGGCCTGGACCAGCAGGTCGAGCCGCCAGGAGTCGGCGACGGCGCCGCCGTCGGGGTCGTCCGGGTCCGGGCCGAGCGGTTCGCCGAGGCGCAGGTTCAGCCGGACCGGGCTGTCCGGGGACCGGGCGGCGTACCAGGCGGCGAGCCGCTCGGGCAGGTCGGCGGGCGGGCGCTCGGGAAGCCGGCCGTCGGCGGAGTGGAGCGCGGCGAGCCACGGTTCGGCGGGCGGTTCGAGATCCGCGAGCGCGGCCCGGGCCTCGCGGTCGACCAGGGTGTCCAGCAGATCTGTCGACAGGTCGACGGCGCTGCGCCCGGCCGGCGCCGGCTCCGTGGTCGGTGGTCCGGGCGTGTGCTGTCCGGGCGCGGGCGCTGCAGGCGTGGGCGGTGCGGACGCGGGCGGTGCGGACGCGGGCGGTGCGGGCGCGTGCGGTCCGGGCGCGTGCTCGGCGCGGCAGACCGGGGGGCAGCCGGCGGCCAGGGCCGCGAGCTCCCGGCGGGCCGCGGTGTCCGGCGCGGGCCGCCAGCGCGCGTACCACTCCCCCGGCCGCTCCTGTTCCAGCGCGGGCAGCAGCCGCCCTCGCCCGACCAGCCGCCAGGCGAGGTCGTGGACGGCGGACAGCCAGCGCAGCGAGGCGCCGTACGCGACCTCGACGGTTTCGCCGCCCGGGAGCTCGACGGTCGCGCCCGGCCAGTGCGGGTCGTGCAGGGCACCCAGCAGCTGGGCCGCCTCGGCGGCGTCGAACAGCAGGGTCGGCACCCGCCAGGGGCTGAGCGTGACCCCGCGCGGCGCGGCTCCGACCGGCAGATCGGGCGAGGGCACCGGTCGGCCGCCGAGGGCGGGCAGCAGCAGGCCGGTCCAGCGCTCCGCCCCCTGGCCGGCGAGCCAGTCGAGGCCCGGCCCGATCGCGCCCAGCAGACGCGCGACGTCGGCGGCCGCGCAGGCGAACGGATGGGCGCCGGCCCGGGCGCCGTCCGCCGCACTCCGGTCGGCCGCCGCGCGGCCCTCCCGGTACACCGCGGCATCCTCCGCCCAGAGGGCGAGGCGGCCGTCAGCTCGCCAGAGCGCGTGCAGGGCGTACATCGGCCGGGGCCTTCCGGAGCGGTGCGGACAGCGGGCTTCCCAGCCTAGCTTCGAGGTCCGACAGGTCGGCCGGGCGGCGGGTGGTGCCCCCGCAAGTCCCCCCATGAGGTCTGTTGACATCAAGTATCTTGACGTCGAGATTCATGTCCGGCAGGCTGCTCCCCGAACACCGGAACGGCGAGGGGCAGGGGTCATGGCACAGCACGGGGGCGGACTACTGGCGCAGCTGCGGCGGCCGCCGGGCGGACGGGACGGGCGGGTCATGCTGCTCGCCCAGTTCCTGGACCGGACCGGCACGGGGGTGTGGGCCGCGGCCTCGGTGCTGTACTTCACCTTCGTCACCCGGCTGGACGCGCGGCAGGTCGGCCTGCTGCTGGGCGTGGCCGCCGTGGCGGGCATCGCCGGCTCCCCGCTGGCCGGGCAACTGGCCGAACGGTTCCCCGTCCGGGGGCTGCTGATCGGGTGCCACCTGGTGCGGATCGCCACGATGGGCCTGCTGCTGGTCTGCGACGGCTTCACCGCGCTGCTCGCCGTGATGGCGGTGACCTCCCTGGGCGAGCGGGCGGCCAAGACGCTGGAGATGCTCTTCGCCACCCGGGCGACGGGCGAGCGGCGCTCCACCTACCAGGCACTCACCCGCAGCGCGGCCAACGCCGGGTACGCGCTGGGCGCGGGCATCGCGGCGGTCGGCCTGGCGGTGGGCACCACCGACGCCTACCGGGCACTGGTCCTCGGCAACGCGCTGTCCTTCGCGGTGACCGCGGCCCTGGTGTGGCGCACCCGGGAACCGCGCGGCGGCGGCCGGGTCGCGGCGCGGGCCGATACGCCGGGCGCCCCGGCACAGGAGCCGGCGCCCAGCCCGTGGCGGGACCGCGGGTACCTGCGTTTCGTCCTCCTGGACATCCCGATGAGCCTGGACGACTCGGTGCTCAACGTCGGGCTTCCGCTCTGGCTGGTGAACCACACCTCGGCGCCGCACGCCCTCGTGCCCGCCTTCCTCGCGATCAACACCGTCCTGGTGGTGGTGCTCCAACTCCGGGTCTCCGCGCGCGCCGAGGGCCCGCACCGCGCGGCGGCGGCGGTCACCCTGTACGGCGTGGCGATGTCGGTGGGCTGCGCGGTCGTGGCACTCGGCACCGGCGGCGGGGCCTGGTCGGCGGCGGCCGCCCTGCTGGTCGCGGCGATGCTGGTCACCGCCGCCGAGCTGATGCGGTCGGTGAGCTCTTGGGAGCTGGCCGTCTCGCTGGCCCCCGAACGGGCCCGGGCCTCCTACCTGGGCGTGGCCGGCATGGCCCAGTCCGTCCAGAAGTCGGCCGGCCCGCTGCTGCTGACCGGCGCGGTGATGGCCGCCGGCCCGGCGGGCTGGCTCACCCTCGGCGCCGCCGTCGCGGGACTCTCCGTCGTGCAACGCCGCTCCTGCGAACGGCGGTTGGCGGAGCTCGCCGCACCGATGGCCGAACCGCCGAGCACTCCCCGGGGCGGAGCCGTCGACAGGGCACCGGAACTGCGCGCCTGAGGTCCGGTCTCCGGAGGAGTTGCCGCCCGCGAACCGCGAGGTGGAGTCGCTCGGGGCGGTCGACGACCGAGCGGGCGGCCGTCGACCGGGGAGCGACACCCGGTTCAAGCCTCCGGCGACGGGAACGCTGCCGCCGGGGGTGGTCGGGATGGCAACGGCAGGGGGTACCGGCCCGGGGCCGGGGACCGGTCCGGGCGGCGGTGGCGGGCCGGGCGGCGGTGGCGGGCCGGGGAACACGCCGGGCGGCGGACCCGGCGCTCCGCCCGGGCGGTCACGGCAGCGAGCCGTTCGAGCCTGGCTGGGCCACTGGTCCACCGTCCTCGGCGGTCTCGGGACGCTGCTCGCGGGCCTCGCCGCCGTCCTGACCTGGTGGCAGCTTTCGGGGAACAACTCCCCCCACCCGGCGTCCTCCGGCGGGCCGGCCGCCGCCGCGGCACCGGCGAGCACGTACGCGTCGACGACTCCGGGCCCGGTGGCCACCGCCACGACGGCGTCCTGGGCCGGGACCTGGCGCGGGAGCATCACCCAGGGACGCGAGAAGTACGTCGTCCTCGTACGGATCCGCGACGCGCGGATCGGCGAGGAGTTCGCGGACGCCGAGTACTCCCCGCTCGGCTGCACCACGGTCTGGCTGCTCACCGAGCGCCTCCCGAAACGGCTGACCGGCCACGAGAGGGTCACCCGCAACACCCGGACGACGTGCGTGAACGGCGACTTCGTGCTGGAGCCGCGCAGCGACGGCACGCTCCTGTTCGACTGGGGCCCGTCGCGGGCCACCGGCATCCTGACCCGCGAGTAGCACCGCCCTGAAACTCTCGGCCCGATCGCGGTAGGGGGTGACCCATCTGGCTCATCTGGCATGCGGTGGTGGGAACTTGGGCCTACGTTGCGGTGCGAGGGGGCTACCGGACCGAAAGGTGAAAACCCAATGGCAGGGAAGTTCGAGCTGTACACCGACGAGACCGGCATGCACCGGTTCCGGCTCAAGGCGAGCAACGGCACCGTCGTGGTGACGGGCGATCCGCACGAGAGCCGGGACGACTGCATCAGGAGCATCGAGTCGATCCGGAAGCTCGCGCCCTACGCGGAGCTCAAGGAGACGGCGGCCGGTCCGGCCCGGTAGGGCGGACGCACCGCGCTTCGGGCGGGTGAGGGCGCAAACGCGGGTCGGTGGCACAATCGCCGACCCGCGTTCGTTTGTTCGACAGATCCCTTTGGCCGCCTGCACGCCGGATGCGGACAGAACGTTGGCATGCGCGTCGTCATCGTCACCGAATCCTTTCCGCCCGAGGTCAACGGAGTCGCCCACAGCGTGCTGCGGACGGCCGAGCATCTGGTCCGCCGGGGCCACCAGCCGCTCGTCATCACCCCGGCACCCGCGCGGGGGGCCGAGTGCCCGCCGCACGTCTTCGGAGGCGGGACGGGGGCGGCCGAGCTGCCCGTGGTCCGCGTCCCGTCCGTCCCGCTGCCGGGCTACCCGCAGGTCCGGATCGCGCTGCCCGGCCGGCAGCTGACGGCCGCGATCGCCGGGCACCGGCCCGACATCGTCCACCTGGCCAGCCCGTTCGTGCTCGGCGCGCGCGGGATGCAGGCCGCCGCCCGGCTGGGTGTCCCCGCCGTCGCCGTCTACCAGACCGACCTCGCCGGGTACGCGCACGCCTACCGCGCGGGCCGCGGGCTGGGCGAGGCCGCGGCCTGGCACCGGATCCGGACCGTCCACCGGGCCGCCGCCCGCACCCTCGCGCCCTCCACCCCGGCGGCACAGGACCTCACCGCGCACGGCGTGCCGCGGGTGCGGCTCTGGCCGCGCGGGGTGGACTCGGTCCGCTTCCACCCGCGCCACCGTGACGAGACGCTGCACCGGGCCCTCGCGCCCGGCGGGGAGGTGCTGGTCGGGTACGTCGGACGGCTCGCGCCCGAGAAACGGGTCGACCTGCTGGCGAGCGCCTCGGCGCTGCCCGGGGTGCGGGTGGTGGTGATCGGCGACGGACCGTCCGCGCCGGGGCTGAAGGCCGCGATGCCCGGCGCGGTCTTCCTCGGCCGGCGGACCGGGGAGGAACTGGCGCGCTGTTTCGCCACCCTGGACGTGTTCGTGCACACCGGCCCGCTGGAGACCTTCTGCCAGACCATCCAGGAGGCGATGGCCAGCGGGGTCCCGGTGATCGGCCCGGCCGCCGGGGGGCCGCTGGACCTGGTCGGCCACCGCCGGACCGGCCTGCTGGTGCCGCCGAGGGACGGCGCGGCGGTGGCCCGGGCGGTCACCACGCTGGCCGGCGACGCCGAGCTGCGGGCCGCCTACGGGCGGGCCGGGCGGGCGGACGTGACGGCCCGCACCTGGGAGGCGGTCGGGGACCTCCTGCTACGGCACTACGCGGAGGTGCTGGCCGAGCACCGCGGCACCGCGGTGGCCGAGGTCACGGGTGCGACCGGACCGGGCCGCGAGGGGGCGGCCCCGACGGCCGCCCCGGCGTGCCCCGCCGAGGGCGCCCCGGTGGCGGAGGAGCTCCCGGCATGACCGACCACGGAGCCTCGCTCCGGATCGTCCGGGTGGCGAACTTCGTCACCCCGGTCTCGGGCGGACTGCGCACGGCCCTGCGCCACCTCGGCGAGGGCTACCGGGCCGCCGGCCACACACCGGTGCTGGTCGTCCCCGGCGAGCGGCGGACGGAGGAGGAGACCGGGCAGGGGCTGGTGGTCACCCTGCCCGGACCGGTGCTACCCGGCAGCGGCGGCTACCGGCTGCTCACCGACCGGCGGGCGCTCGCCCACGAGCTGACCCGTCTGGCGCCGGACCGACTGGAGGTCTCCGACCGCACGACGCTGCGCTGGACCGGCGGCTGGGCCCGGCGCCACGGCCTGCGCTCGGTCATGGTGTCGCACGAGAGCGCCGCCGGGCTGCTCCGCACCTGGGGCCTGCCCGGCCCGCTCGCCACCGCGGCCGCCGACCGGCTCAACTTCCGCACCGCCCGGTCCTACGACACCGTGGTCTGCACCACCGACTGGGCGGCCGCCGAGTTCCGCCGCCTGGGCGTACGAAACCTCGCTCAGGCACCGCTGGGGGTGGACCTGACCGCCATGCGCCCCCTCACGGCCGCCGAGCGGGCGGACGAGCGGGCGCGCTACGCGGACCCGGGGCAGGCGCTGCTGGTGCTCTGCTCCCGCCTCTCGGCGGAGAAGCACCCCGAACGCGCCGTCGACGCCCTCGCCGAGCTGTCCTCGGGCGGGCTGCCGGCCGTCCTGGTGGTGGCCGGCACCGGACCGCTCCGGTCGCGGCTGGCCACCCGGGCCGGGCGGCTCCGGCTGCCGGTGCGCTTCCTCGGGCACGTGGCCGGGCGGGGCGCACTGGCCCGGCTGCTCGGCTGCGCCGACGTGGTGCTCGCCCCCGGACCGGTCGAGACCTTCGGGCTGGCCGCGCTGGAGGCGCTGGCGTGCGGCACCCCGGTCGCGGTCAGCCGGTCCTCGGCGCTGCCCGCCCTGGTGGGCCCGGCCGGTGTCGCGGCCGACGACACCGGCGCGGGATTCGCGGGGGCGGCGCGTGAGCTGCTCGCACGCCCCGAGGAGGAGCGCCGCGCCGCCGCCCGCGCCCGGGCCGAACAGTACGGCTGGCCCGCCGCCGTGGCGGCCTTCCTCGCCGCGCACCGTGCGGCGGCCGTGGTGCCGGCCCCGCTCGGGACGCCGGACCGGGGGCAGGACCAGGACCGGGCCCGGGAGCGGGTGCAGGACCGGGCGGTCTCCCCGGCCCCCGGGACGGAGGAGGCACGATGAGCACGGCCGTCGTGGGGGACGAGGGCGGCGAGACGCTCCCGGGCACGGCGCGCCCGGAGGCGGCGACCCACGAGCCCCTGCCCCTGCCCCTGACGGCGGTGGCCCCGGGCAGCGTGCGCGGGGAGCGGAACGCGGGTGCCGGGAGCGCCGTCGAGCCGGTGCGGTTCGTGGCCCTCGGCGACTCCCTCACGGAGGGCGTCGGTGACCCGGTCACCGGCGGCTGGCGGGGCTGGGCGGCGCTGCTCTCCGGCTCACTGGCTCCGCCGGGGGTCGGCGTCGAGTTCACCAACCTCGCGCGGAGCGGGGCTCTCACCACCGACCTGACGACCGAGCAGCTGCCCGCCGCGCTGGTGCTGCGCCCCCGGCTGGCCGCCGTGGTGGTCGGGGGCAACGACACCCTGCGGTCGGAGTTCGACATCGGCCGCACCGCCCGGGAGCTGGACACCACGCTCCGCGAACTCTCCCGCGGCGGCGCCCTGGTGCTCACCGCGTGCCTGCCCGACCCGGGCACGCTGCTGCGACTGCCGCGGCCGCTGGCCCGGCCACTGGCCCGCCGGATGGACGCGGTGAACACCGTGGTGCACGCCCTCTCCGCGCGCCACCGCGCCCTCCACCTGCACGTCGCCGGCCTGCCCTGGACGGCGCGGCGCGGCTTGCTGAGCGTGGACCGGCTCCACCCCAGCGCCGAAGGGCACCGGCTGATCGCCCGGGGCTTCCACGAGTTGCTCGCGGCCGCCGGCCGGCCGCTCGGTCCGGCCCCCACCGGCGGTCCCGTCGACCCGCCCCCGGGCGCCGTCGCCGACCTCTGGTGGATGGCCACCCGCGGCACCAGCTGGGTCGCCGAACGCAGCACGGACCTGCTCCCCGGCCTGCTCGCGCTGGCCGCCGTCGAAGGCTGGGCACGCCTGCGCGGTGCCACCGGCCGCCACGACGAGCGGATGGCCCGGGCGGCGGCGGCCGCGCTCGGCGCGCTCGCGCCGGTCGACGCGGACCCACGCGGACCGGTCGACGCGCTCGCGCCGGCCGGACCGCACGGCGGCCCGCCGAAGTGATCGCCCCTCACCGCCGGACGGACCGCTACCGCTGGTACGCCGGTACCGCCGGTTCGCCGCGGTAACCGGCGGGGAACCGTTCGGAGCGGGTGGGGTGTCGTGGTGGGCAGCGGGCGGATCGACCTGCCCGGATCGAGGGAGGGAGTCGGAGCAATGACGGACCGACAGAGCGGTGACTTCGGACGTGAGTTGATGGCAGCCGCCGGGGTGCTCTTCCCGTCCGCCGACGGCCGGGTGCTCGTGGTGCGGCTGCCGTACGACCGGAAGCACCCGGTGGCCGTCCCCGGCGGGGGCTGGGATCCAGAGGACGTGTCGCCCCGCGCGACGGCCGTCCGGGAGGTCCGCGAGGAGCTCGGGTTCACGCCCGTGCTCGGCCCACTGGCCTGCATCGACTGGACGCTCGACGATTTCCGCCCGCCGATCGCCGCACACCTCTACTGGGCCGAACCGCTCACCCCCGAGCAGTCGGCCGCGTTCGCTCCGGACACCGCCGAGGTCGGCGGGTGGACCTGGCTGACCGCCGAACAGGCCGCCCACGCGCTGCCGCCCCGCCTCTCCCGGCGGGTCACCGCCTGCCTGCGGGCGCCGCGCTCGGCCGGTCCGCTGGAGCTGGAGGACAGCCACCCGGCCGGGCACACCCTGGAGCATCTGACGGTCGAACCACCGCCGGAGTACACCCGGTTGGCGGGTCTGGCGCTCACCGGGGACACCACCGGGACGGCTGTCGAGCCGCCGGCTCCCCCGATGGACCGGGCCGGCTACATCGCCAGCCGGCCGCGGATCCGGGCCAAGGCCCGGGCCGTCTTCACCGACACGGCCGGGCGGGTCCTGCTGGTACGCCTGCGGCCGTGGCCGGGCGGCGGCGAGGAGCCGTACTGGACGCTGCCCGGCGGCGGGATCGAGGCCGACCGGGAGCTGCCCCGGGCGGCGGCCCGGCGGGAGATCCGCGAGGAGCTCGGCTGGGAGTACGAGCCGGGCCGGCTGCTGGCCCTCGACTGGCTGCCCGGCCGGGGCGCGGACCCGGCTCACGACCGGGACACCGCCGTACTCGTCTACCTGTTCGACGGCGGGACCGCGTCGGACGAGCGCCTCGCCTCGATCACGCTGCCCGAGGACGAACTGGTCGAATGGCGGCTCTGCGACCCGGCCGAGGCACGCGCGCTGCTGTCCGCCCCGTCCTGGTCGCGGACGGCCGCCGCGCTCGCCGCCCGCGGCGGCTCCGGCGGACCGGCCGAGCTGGTCGAGGGCCGACCGGCGCGCTGACCGGGCGGCCCGACCGGTGGCCCCGGTCCACACTGGAGGCATGGAGAACGGGATCGCGGACGTCCTGGCCGGCCGTCGGGTGGAGTCGGTCCGCGGGGGCGGGCGACTCGACATCGACCTGGACGGGCCGGTGACCGTCCGGGTGACACACGAGTTCCGCTTCGCCGTGCCGTCCGGGGTGGAGCGCTTCTACCCCGCGCCGGCCGTCCGCCCGACCGTCCGGCTGCTCGCCCTGGTCGGCCGGACGGTGGGAACCGCCCGGGTGACCCCGGCCGGTGGGCTGGAGCTGGTCTTCGACGGCGACACCGTCCTGTCGGTGCAGCCGCACGCCGTGGTCGCGCCCTGGACGGTGCTCACCCCCGAGGGGGTCGTCTGCTCCGGGCTGGCGGGTGGCGAGGTGACCTGGACGGGCGGCCCGGGCGGCTGAGCCGGGCCGCACCCGCGACCGGTGGCCGGACCGGCGGCCGGGCCGGACCCTGCGCCGCGCGACGCAGGGTCCGAGCCACGGACGGGTCGGCCGGACCCCGCCGAGGGCCGGACCGTTCCGGGCCCCGGAGTGGGTCAGACCTCCATGTCGGCCTCGATCTTCGTCAGCTGGTGGCGGGCCATCGCCAGGTTGGCCCGGCTCTTGTCCAGCGCGAGGTAGAGGAAGAGGCCCTTGCCGCTGCGGCCGGTGAGCGGCCGGATCAGGTGGTACTGGCTGCTGAGGGTGATGAGGATGTCCTCGATGCCGTCCTGCAGGCCCAGCATGTCCATCGTGCGCATCTTGGCCCGGACCACGTCGGTGTTGCCGGCGGCGGCCACGTTGAGGTCCAGCCCGCCGGGGCCGTCGAGGGTGGCGAGTGCCATGCCGCTGTTGTAGTCCACCAGTGCGGCACCGAGGGCGCCTTCGATCACGGTCATGGTCTGCTTGAGCGCGCCTGCTGCGTCCGTCATGTCGGTTTCTCCGGTTCGTTCGTGGGTTGGGGATCGGTGGGACGTCGATAGGTGGGGAAGGTCGGAAGTCGACACGTCGACAGGTCTGCCCGTCGACAGATCCGTCCATCGACCGGTCTGCCGCCGACAGGTCGCCGGGTCGGCGGGTGGTGCTTCGGGCGGCGGGCGGTCAGCCCACCTCCTTGGACTCCCGCACGTCCTTGGGCGCGAGGGAGTCGGCGAGGAGCTCGGCGATGCGCCCGGCGGAGCGCCTGGCCTCCAGGTGCAGCCGGCCCACGTTCACGTCCGGGTGCGCCAGAAGGGTCAGCACACAGCTTCCGCCGGCCGCGTAGGTGGCGACGTAGCCGTGCTCGCCGCGGACCAGCGACTCCCGGAAGTCGCCCTGCCCGGTCGTGTCGGCGAGCCGCTGCGCCAGGCCGAGGGAGGCCGCCGTCATCGCCGCCAGGCCCGAGGGTTCGGTCCCGTGGGTGTCGTGGGCGACCAGCAGGCCGTCCACGCTGGCCACCAGCCCGCCCGCGAGATGCGGTACCCGATGCTTGAGGGCGCGGAGTTCGGCCAGCAGCTCGGTCTCCAAGGCGATCAGTTGTCTCCTTCCGACACGCTGCTTGAGCGCCCGCCTCATGGCCGTGAGGACGGAGTCGCGGGCGGAGAGAGGTTCAAAGTCGGGCCTCCAGAAGGTCTCGGACCCGGGTCAGCAGCGCGATGTCCGGGTCTGGAACGGTCAGCGGGTGGGTCGCTGCCGGGGTCGGTGGAAGGGCGGCGGAGCGGGTGGCCCCCGCCGGGACAAGCCCGGCCAGCGCGGCCCCGGGGACGCGACGGTGCAGCCCACCGGTACGGCCGACCGGCGGGTGACCGGCAGCGGACCGCCCGGCCGGCACGGTCGCGGCGGCCGGCAGGCCCCCGAGCGCCCCGGCTCCGGCCGGCGCGTGCCCGGCGGAGACGTGCGCAGCGGTGCCGGGCGCAGCGATACCGGGCGCCACCGGTGCCTGGGCGGCGTGCCGAGGCGCGGCGCGTCCCGGGGTACCGCCTCCCGGGGCGGGTCTTCCAGGGGCACCGGCGCCAGGGACAGCACCTCCGGGGGTGGCGAGCAGCCCGGCGGCGGCGAGCCGGCGGATGTCCGCCGTGGTCGCGAAGGCCGAGCGCCCGAGCAGCCGGGCCAGCTCCGCCGGGGTTCTTCGGCCGTCCACGTGGTCGAGCAACTCACGCTGGTGCCGGCTCGGCCGGCGGCGGACCACCCGGGTGGGCGCCGCCGCCCACACCTCCCGATCGGCCCGGCCACCCTCGACAGCTGGTCGTCGCTCCCCGAACTCCCATGCCGCACAGGCCTCGTGGGCGTCATGAACCTCACCGACAACGTGCCCCTCGTGAGCCTCGTGCGCCGCACGGAACCCGTCGGACTGCCGAGCGGCGACAGCCCCGGCAGCACCGACAGCACGACCGGCCCCGACCGCTTCGCAGGCCACCGGGCGGACCGGCGCGGTGTCGACTTGGGGCCACGGCCAGATCCGTTCGAGCAACCGACGGCGGCGGTCGACCTCCCGGCAGAGCCGGAAGGCGCTCACCGCCGAGACCGGCCCGAGCCAGTGCCGCACGCCGGATTCGAAGGACCAGCACCCCGCCGTCGACGGTCCGGCGAGCCCGCCCGACCGGGTCGGTGCGGCCGCCCCGACCGACCCGGCCGCCTCCGCCGCACCGGAGGCCCAGGCGGCGGCGTTCCATGACGCGGCGCCGACGCAGTCCAGGACGAAGAACGCGGCGTCGTACAGCGCGCCGAGATGGCAGATCTCCAACTCGCCCCGGCTGAGGCTGCGTTGTTCCACCAGCGCCTCGCCGACCCGGCACTGGGGGCCGAAGCTCCGGACGGTGTCCCGCCACGCCTCCGGGGTGATCCGGCCGCACCCGGTCAGCAGGGCGGCCAGATCGGGGCTGTGGTCGGACTCGGCGTGCACCACCAGTCCGTCGGCGAAGTAGAGAGCCCCCGCGGGCCCGCGCAGAACGCCGGTCAACCGGCCCTCGGCGAGCCTGGTGACCGCCTCACCCGGGTTCCGCCCGAGCCGCCCCGGGGTGAGGACGCCCATCGGGGGCAGGACGAGGCCGCTCATGCCGACCGCCGGTGGGCGACAGGCTTCCGCCCGGACGGCCGAAACACGACGGCGGGGGCCGGACGGGCATCCGCGCAGTTCGCAGGACCGACCGAGGCCGAAGGGGTGGCCGGATTCACGATCGTGTTCGTCATCCGAGCACCAGTTCCTCGGCGAGGCCCTGGAGGCGGTAGCGCGCCGCAGCCAGGTTGCCCTCGGTCCGGTCGAGCCAGAGATGCAGGACGAGCCGGCTGTCGAAGACGGTGTCAATGAAGCACAACAGGTGGTAACTGCGGCCCGCAGTGACGATGATGTCCTGCAACGGCGCTTGCCGGTCCTCCGCCCCGGTGAAGGTCTGGCTCTCAACAGCCGCCCGTACCAGGTCGGTTGCTTCGGCGGCCGAGGTGTCGTGGTCCCCGCTGGGGCTGATCCCGATGCTGCCGAGGGCGAGCCCGCTGCTCCAGTCGATCAGACTGGCAGCCCGGGCACCGGCGATCGCCATCGCCCCGGAGAGGCATTCGTCGATACCCGGCACTCGGGCTCCTTCGGAGGGTTCGGTACGGCCGGGAGCGCTCGGTCGGCACCGGCCGGTCCACCACGACCAGTGGCGGCTTCGACACGGAAGGCTACTGCCGGATTCCATATGACGAACATTCCAATGGCATATTCACACCGCAGCAGGCCACTTTCAGCCATCCTGTGACACATCGTCAGATCACCGCTCACGGCGAAGCCGCTGGCCGGGCGACCGGCTGCCGAACAGCCCGGGAGGCGACCAGGGGCGCGACCTTGGCCGGTTGTCGGCCACGACGGAGGGTTTCGGACGGGATGTGCGGTAGGGCCGCATCACGCCACGCTCGCCCCACCGAAGTCCGTCCGGCCACCGCGGCGGGGCAGCGGGCGATCAGGATGATCACGTGGCCGACCGCGCGCGGGCCCATGAGATCGACTCGTTCGGCCGGACGCAGCCGCCACCCTGGGCGACGAAGCGGCGGCAGCCGGGGAGAGTGCACCCCGTCCGGCCGGCGCCGACTCCCGGGGCAGTCCGGCAGTCCGGCAGTCCGAGGGAACGAACAAGGCGGCCGCCCCCGATGGGGAGCGGCCGCCTTGGAATGGAGCGCCAGGCCCGGGTCGAACGGACTCTTCCTACTGAAAGTAGGACGTGCTCCAGTAGCACCTCTGACGCCTGACCGAGAGATCATTTCCTCTCGACGGGAAGAACATTAGCAGGACATCACGCCTGGTCAGAAATCGAGTGGGCGGCAACGGGAGACGGACCCGGCGGAACCCCGGCACCACTCGACCGCGCCCGTGACAACGAGCGACGACGACCGGTCGAGCCGGGGCAGCACCGGGCGCCCGACGCGACACGGGAAGGCCGGGCCGGGCGGTCGGCGGGCCGAGAGCCGGCGGCCGGATTGCTCCGAACGGGCCCCGGACGGCGGGTCGCACCATACTGGGGACATGGCGCAGAACACTCCTCCGCCGCACGCTCCGCCGACCGTCACGGTCAAGGGCCGCGAGGTGCGGATGCGTACGATCGCGGTCGCCGTCCTCGCGGTGCTGGCCATCTGGTTCATCGCAGCCAATACCGGATCGGTCTCCATCACCCTCTGGGTCGCCACCGTCACCCTGCCGCTGTGGGCGGTCCTCACCGTGACGCTGGCCGTCGGGCTGGTCATCGGGTACTTCCTCGCCCGTCGGCGGGCCAAGGTCTGAACCGGCCCTGGACCCCGGTCCCGGGCACCGCCCGGCCGGGACCGGGGCGGCGGCGCGTCCGCACCCACGGCACGCACGGCACACGGCCCACACGGCACACCGCCCGTCGACGGACGGCACCGGCGGGCCGCGGCGCGATGCCCACGACCCGCCGGTGCGGCCCGGCGTCAGGAGAGCAGGATCTCCTTCGCCTTCCGGAACTCCTCCTCGGAGATCGCCCCGCTGCTTCTGAGGCCGGCGAGCTTGGCCAGTTCGTCGACATGGCCGCCCGCCCCGCCAGCGGTACCGGTACCGCCGCCCTCACCGGCGGCCGCCTCCTTGACGTACGCCTTGAAGGCGGCGTCGGCCTGCTTCGCCTGCTCCAGGTCGCGCTCGCCCATCGATTTGCCGCGCGCGATCAGGTAGACGAAGACGCCGAGGAAGGGCAGCAGGATCACGAAGATCAGCCAGCCGGCCTTGCCCCAACCGCCCATGTCATGACTGCGGAAGATATCCGAGATGATCTTGAACAGCAGGAAGAACCAGAGGATGAAGAGGAAGAGCTCCAGCATCGTCCAGAACAGGTTGAGCAACGGGTAGTCGTCCACGGTGTCCTCCTCCCGCCGGCCGACCGACCGTCGGTGGCCACGCGGTGAACCGCGCCGCCCGGAGGTGGGCGGCGGACAAACGAGTCATATCACCGCTATTCGGCCGCCGCATGTCAGACATCGAACAGCCGGCGAGCGCGTCGAGCCCTCCGAGGAGGCTCTTCTCCACCACCCGCGCGGCGATTTCCCCGGCGCCCCCGCTCACCCACTGGCCGCGACCAGGCGGAGCTCGACGACGGCGCCAGGTGGGCGAACGCCTTCGCGCTCACCTCGGTGACGGCTGAGGTCGAAGCGCGGATCACCGCCCTCGTGAAGCAGGCGGCGAGCCGAGGCCCCCGCGGCGGGAGCCCACACCCGAAACAATTGTTCGAGCATACGTTCGATAACGGCGTAGGCTGGATCCATGCCGAGCACCCTGCACCTCCAGCCCTCGCTGTTCGACGACGCCGACGGGGGCGGGGCCGCGCTGGGGCCTCTCACGGGGGTACGGCGGGAGGTCCTGGGCGCCGGCGCCTGGGTGGACCTGCTGCCCGGGTGGGTGCACGGGGCGACCGGGCTGTTCGAACAGCTGGCGGCGGAGGTGCCGTGGCGGGCCGAGCGGCGGGAGATGTACGAGCGGGTGGTGGACGTGCCACGGCTGCTCGCGTCCTACGGGGAGCGCGACGCGCCGCCGCACCCGCTGCTGGGCGAGGCCCGGGCGGCGCTGAGCGCGCACTACGCGGAGGAACTGGGCGAGCCGTTCCGGACCCTGGGGCTCTGCTACTACCGGGACGGGCGCGACAGCGTGGCCTGGCACGGTGACCGGATCGGGCGCGGGGACCGCGAGGACACCATGGTCGCGATCGTCTCGGTGGGCGAGCCCCGGACGCTGCTGCTGCGCCCGCGCGGGGGCGGCGGGCCCGTCGTCCGGCACCCTGTCGGGCACGGGGACCTGCTGGTCATGGGCGGGTCGTGCCAGCGGACGTGGGAGCACGCGATCGCCAAGACCGCCCGGCCGGTGGGGCCGCGGATCAGCGTCCAGTTCCGGCCGCGCGGGGTGGCCTGAGCAGCCACGGCCGGGAGCGGGCCGGGCGTCCCGGTTGCCGGGGGGCCGGGGGTCGCGGAGGCTGGCCGAGGGGTCCGCCAGGGCTTGGAGGACGGCATGCCGAAGGCCGGCAGGTACCACGAGGGCGTCCCGTGCTGGGCCGAACTGGCCGCGCCGGACGTCGAGCGGGCACGACGGTTCTACGGCCGGCTGTTCGGCTGGGAGTACGTGCCGACCGGCCCGGCCGGTGACGAGTACCTGGTGGCGACGGTGCGCGGGGTGCAGGTGGCCGGGATCAGGTCGCGGCGGGAGGTCGACGGGCAGGGACGGCCGGCCTGGACGACCTACCTCGCGGTGGACGACGCCGACCGGACGGCCGGACTGGTCCAGGAGGCGGGCGGACTGGTCGTCTTCGAGCCGTTCGACGTGCCCGACCAGGCGCGCGGGGTGCTCGCGGTGGACCCGCTCGGCGCGGACTTCGGGCTCTGGCAGGGGTCGCTCAACCCGGGGGCCGGCCTGGTGAACGAACCCGGCACGGTCGCCTGGAACGATCAGCTCTCCCCGGCGCCGGACACCGCCCGGGACTTCTACGGCCGGGTCTTCGGCTACGAGTATGACGCCGCCGCGGCCGACCACACGGTCTTCCGGGTCGGCGGGCAGCCGGTCGGCGGGATCGGCGGGGACCCGGGCATCGACCCGGACGGCCCACCGGCCTTCTGGGCGGTGTACTTCGGGGCGGCGGACACCGACCGGACGGTGGAGCGGGCGGTCCGGCTCGGCGGGAGCGTGCTGGACGGACCCGAGCCGACCCCGTACGGGCGGCTCGCGGTGGTGCGGGACGACGGCGGGGCGGTGTTCACCCTGATCTCCGTCCCTCCGGGCGAACCGGCCGACCCGGGACCGGACCAGGACCAGGTACCGGCCCCGGGACCGAATCCGGACCAGGACCCGACCGACCGGACGACGATCTGAGCTCCTGCCCGCTCCGCACCGCGGGGGCGGTGGGCCGGGCCCACCGCCCCCGCGGTCCGGGCGGGTCGCCCGTCGGCACGTGCCCGGCCTGGGACCCCACTCCCGTGACCGGGCCGCTGTCACCCGCCTCGGCCCCTTCCTCGCGGGTCAGTCCTTCACGGCGCCCGCCAGCCCGGAGACCAGCTTGCGCTGCACCGCGATGAAGAAGATCAGTACCGGCACGGTCATCAGGGTGGACGCCGCCATGATGCCGCCCCAGTCGTTCTCGTCCGGCTTGAAGAACACCAGCAGCGCCGAGGGGAGCGTCTGGTTCTCGGTGGCACTGATGATGAAGGTCTTGGCGAAGACGAAGTCGTTCCACGCCGCGATGAAGGAGAACACGCTGGTCGCCGCCAGACCGGGGGCCACCAGCGGCAGCAGGATCCGCCACAGGATGCGGGTCCGGCTGGCACCGTCGATCTGGGCGGCCTCCTCGATGGAGACCGGGACGGCGGCGACGAAACCGCGCATCATCCAGATGCCGAACGGCAGTGAGAAGGCCAGCTGCACCAGGATCAGCGAGGCCAGGGTGTTGAGGCCGATGCCCGGCGCGACCCGGCCGGCGTCGCGGAACATGAAGAACAGCGGAATGGTCAGCGCCTCGACCGGGATCATCTGGGCGATCAGGAACATCACCATGATCGTGGTGCGGAACCGGAAGCGGAAGCGGGTCACCGCCACCGCCGCCAGGAAGACCACCAGTGCCGACAGCACCACCACCGAGAGCGCGATGACCAGGCTGTTGAGGAAGTAGCGGCCGAACCCGTCGACGCTCAGCACCTGCCGGAAGCTCTCCAGCGTGGGGTGGGCGGTCCACGGCCTGGGATCCAGCGACTGCACCTCGCCCTTGGGCTTGAAGGCCGACAGCACCATCCAGAAGATCGGGAAGGCGGTGACGACGGCCACCAGGATCGCGGTGGTGTTGGCGGCGAGCCGCCAGCGGCTACGGGCGTTCACAGTTCATTCCCCGTCCGTCGCAGGGTGCGGATGTAGAGGACCGTCGGGATCACCAGGATCAGCAGCATGATCACGCCGATCGCCGCGCCGAGCCCGTACTGGGAGGAGGCGAACGCCTTCTGGTACGCGTACACGTTGAGCACGAGGTTCTGCCCGGCGATGCCGCCGCCCTCGGTCATCACGTAGATCTGGGTGAAGACCTTGAAGTCCCAGATGACCGACTGGATCACCACAACGGTCAGGATCGGCCGGAGCATCGGGGCGGTGATCCGGCGGAAGGTGGTCCAGGTGCCGGCGCCGTCCAGGGCGGCGGCCTCCAGGATCTCCTCGGGGATCGCCCGGATGCCCGCGTAGAGCGTCACCATCACGAACGGGAAGGAGTGCCAGACCACCACGGCACCGACGATGAGGAACGCCGACCACTTGTCGTAGAACCAGTTGTACTCGTGGAAGCCGCTCAGTCCGAGGTCGACCAGGGTCTTGTTGACCAGACCCAGGTTGGTGTCGAACAGGAAGCTCCACACCGTCGATCCGGTCATCGCCGGCGCCGCCCAGGCCGCCATCGCGGCGGTGGTCAGCACCAGCCGGGCCACCCGGCCGACCCTGGTCAGCAGCACCGCGAGGGTGGCGCCGACGGCCAGGGTGGCGATCACGCAGAACGCGGCGAAGCCGATCGTCTGGGTGAGCACCGACCAGAACTGGGTGTCGCTCAGGATCTTCTCGTAGTTGCCGAGGCCGACGAAGCTGGTGGGCACTCCCCCGGACGCCTGGGCCTGCCCGAAGTCCAGCACCGACAGCAGTCCGAGCTGGTAGATCGGGTAGGCCACCAGCGGGATCATGATGATCGCGGCCGGCAGGAGGAGCAGCAGCGGTGGGCGGCGCCGGCCGCGCGGGGGCGCGGCCGGGCCGGTGCCCCGACGACGCCCGCTCGGGGAAGTCGACGCCGCCGGGGCAGTCGTGGTGGGTGCGGACACGTACGGGACCTCTCTCGGGGCCTGCTCTCTCGGGCGTGCGATCAGTGACCGGCCGCGAAGGCCGAGGTGATCTGCGTGGCGGCGTCGCCCGAGGCCTTGGCCACGTCCGACTTTCCGGTGACGATCTGCTGGAGCATCGTCGGGATGACGGCCTGCGCGTCGATCTGCGCCCACGCCTGGTCCAGCGGAACGAACTTGGTGCCGGCCGCGATGGTGTCGGTGAACGGCTTCAGGAAGGCGTCCTTCGCCGCGACCTTGTCGTTGACGGACTTGAGGGTCGGCAGGTTCCCCATCGCGTCGTACATCTGCTCCTGGTAGCCGGGGCTCGCCAGCAGCTCGGCGAACTCGACCGCGAGGGTGCGGTGCTTGGCCGCCTTCATCACCCCGAGGTTGTTGCCGCCGCCGAACGCCGGGGCGATCGACCCGGACTTCTCGCCGGGCAGCGGGACGACGCCGTACTTGCCGTTGACCGGGCCCGCGTCGACCTTGCTGCGACTGGAGTTGGGCAGGATCGCCATCGCGGACTTGCCGGCCGCGAAGAGGTCGACGGTCTTGCCGCCGGTGAGGTCGGCGCACTGCTGGGCCGGACAGCCGTCGGCGCCGAAGAGGTCCGTGTAGCGCTTGATCCCGGCCTGCGCGGCGGGCGAGTTGATCCCGGCCCTGAACGCGGCGCCGTCCTTGGTGGCGATGTCGCCACCGGCGTCCCAGACGAACGGCAGCGCACCGAAGGTGTACTTGCCGCCGACCGCGATGCCGAAGGTGTCCGGGTGCGCGGCGTGGATCTTCTGGTTGGCGGCCACCAGCTCCTGGTACGACTTCGGCGCGCTCAGCCCGGCCTCGGTGAAGAGGTCGGTGCGGTAGTACAGCGCACGGACGCCGACCCACCACGGCAGGCCGTAGGTCTTGCCGTCCAGCACGGCGGTCTTGGCGATCGCCGGGTCGAGGTCGCCCTTGTCCTTCCACTTGTCGAGGTCGGCGCCGATCTCGGCGAGGCCGCCGGCGGCGACGTAGCCGGGGAGGTCGGTGTTGCCGAACTCGACCAGGTCCGGGGCGCTGTTCGGGTCGTTGAACGCGCCCTTCATCTTGGCGGCGCGGGCCGAGGCATCGGTGTCGATGTAGCTGATGTCGACGGTGACGCCCTGGTGCGAGGCCTGGAACTCGGTGATCGCCTTGCTGATCACCGCCTCCTTCGCCGCGTTGCCGGCCTCGTTGTACAGCCAGACCTGCAGGGTGCCCGTCCGGTCGTCGCCGGCCCGGTCGCCGGCCGGCAGCGCGGTACCGGGCGAACAGGCGGCAGCCGCGAGGCAGCTGGCGGCGAGGACGGTGGCCGCGGCGGTCCGTCTGATGAGTCGCATGGGTGGAGACCTCCCCTCCCGACAGCTGCCGCCGAGACGTGCGCCGCTGGGGACGGGCACGTCGAAGCAGGCCCTGACCGGGGCCGATGGTGGGTGCGTGAACGCCTTGATGTGGGGGTACGGCAGAGCGACCGCTCGGGTGGGCCGCGGCGCCTGCTCGATGCCACGGACGTTAGGCGGGGGCGCTCGGGGGCAACAAGAGGCCGTTCGGGAAGTTTTGCAGTGCACAACGCTGTATCGAAGAATCGGCTAACCCGGCGCGAGGGGGTACCGTCTGACCACCGCCGCAGTCCGGCGGTGGAACGAGAGGGGAACGGACCGATGACGGAGACGGGGACCGGGTCGCAGGCCCGGCCACAGACCGGATCGGAGCCCGGACCGAGACCCGCGCCGGAGCCCGCGCCGGCGGCCGGCGCGGTCGACGGGAGCGACTCCGGGGAGCCGGCGAAGGACGGCGCGGAGCCGGCGAAGGCGGCCGCGAAGAAGGCGGCGGGTTCCGAGCGCAACCAGTCGTCCTCGCTGCGCCGCGCGCTGGCCGTCCTCGGCCACGTACGCGACCACGGCAACGGGCGGGGCGTACCGCTCGCCCAGCTCGCCGAGGCGCTGGGCCTCAACAAGAGCACCGTGCTGCGGCTGGCCGGCCCGCTGCTCGACGAGCACCTGCTCGACCGCGACCGGGAGACCGGCTGGTTCCGCCTCGGCCACGGCTCGCTCCGCCTCGGCCAGGCCTACCTGTCCACCCTCGACCTGCGCAGCGTCGCCGCCGAGCACCTGCGGCGGCTGCAGCGCGAGGCCGGCGAGACCGTGCACCTGACGGTCTGGCAGGCTCCCGGCATCGTGTACCTCGACAAGGTCGAGGACGAGACCAACGTCCGGATGGCCTCCCGGGTCGGCAGCCGGGCGCCCGCGTACTGCACCGCGACCGGAAAGGCGATCCTCGCCTGGCTGCCCGACGAGGCCGTCACCGAGGTGGTCGCCGCCGGGCTGCGCCCGGTCACCGCCTGGACCATCTCCGACGAGACGCACCTGCGGGCCGACCTCGCCCGGATCCGCGCCCGCGGCTACTCGATCGACGACCGGGAGAACGAGCCCGAGGTCCGCTGCGTCGCCGCCCCGATCTTCGACCACACCGGCGAGGTGACCGCCGCGCTGTCCGTCTCCGGCCTCACCTCGCGGATGACCGCCGCGCGGGTCCGCTCGCTCGGCCCGGTGGTCGCCCAGGTCGGCCTGCGGATCTCGCGCGAACTCGGCTCCGACCGCCAGCCCGGCTGACCGCGCTCCGGCCGGCCGGCCGTATTCCGTCCGGCCGACCGCATTTCCGGTCGGCGCGATTCCGGCGGGCCGGCCCCGGCGCGACGGGACCGTCGGTACCCGGAGAACGAATGAGGTCCGGTGCCTTTCCAGGCACCGGACCTCATTCGGATTGGAGCGCCAGGCCCGGGTTGAACGGACTCTCCCTACTGAAAGTAGGACGTGCTCCGGTAGCACCACTGACGCCTGACGAGGAATCATCTCCCTCGCGACAGGAAGAAGACTAGCAGGTCAGGGGCCATGCTCCGAACCGGCCCGGGCATCGGCCGAATCCGGGAAAACAGAAGAGGCCCGATGCCTGGAAAGGCACCGGACCTCGTCCGATGTGGAGCGCCAGGCCCGGGTTGAACGGACTCTCCCTACTGAAAGTAGGACGTGCTCCGGTAGCACCACTGACGCCTGACGAGAGATCATCTCCCTCGCGACAGGAAGTACAGTACCAGCTCGGAGACCCCGTCCCGAACCCGAGGAGAATCCCGGATGACCGGTCAGCGCCCCACCCCGCCCGAGGTCGTCGAGTACACCCCCGGCCACCTGATGGACGTCCACCGCCCGGTGGGTGCCGAAGGTCCGGCGGCCGTCGTCCTGCTCTGGCACGGGCGGGGCTCGGACGAGCGGGACGTGCTGCGGCCGCTGGCTCAGGAGGCGGCGGGGCTGGGGCTGCTGGTGCTCGTCCCCGACTGGCGCTCGGACCAGGAGGACGGCGGCCGTGCGCGGCTGCTGGCGTCGTTCGAGTACGCCCGCCGGGAGGCGGCCTCGTTCGGCGGCGATCCGGCCCGGTTCGTACTCGCCGGCTGGTCGCTGGGCGGGCGCGAGGCCGTCGCGCTGGCCACCCACCCGGACACCCCCGAGGAGCTCCGCCCGACGGCGGCCGTCGGGATCGCCTCCGCCTACGGCCGCCCGGCCGTGACCACGGGCGAGGCCCCGCTGCCGCTCCTCGCCGAGCGGCCCTCCCCCGTCCCGGTCTGGCTGGTGCACGGCACCGCCGACGACCTGGTGCCCGCGGCGCTGAGCCGGGAGCTGCACGCCGCGCTGACCGAGCGGCGCTCGCCGGTACGGCTGCTGGAGCTGGACTCCGACCACGCCGGCGTGGTGCTGACCGAGTACGACCCGGCCGTGGAGCGCTGCCGCCCCGCCCGGGCGGACCACGCCGTGCGCGCCGGCCGCGCGACCGCCCGGGTCCTGGCCGAGGCGGCGGCCGTCGGCGCACCGGCCCGGGCCGCCGACCCGGCCCGCTGACCGAGGGAGGCGGGCCGCGGTCAGCTGCCGACGGTGAGGGGCAGCGCGCGGACGTGGTGGTGGCGTTCGAGGGCTTCGAGGTCGCGCTGGAGCGGTGGCTTGGGTACCGCCAGGACGGGGCAGGCGGCGTGCCGCACGCAGTAGGCCGTCACGGACGGGCGCAGGGCGCGGGCGAGCGCCCCGCGGCCGCCGGCGCCGAGGACGAGCTGGTCCCCGGGGCGGTCGGCGGAGCGGACCAGGGCCCGGCCGGTCTCCCCGCGCACGGCCTGGCAGCGCAGCCGGACGCCCGCCGGGCCGCCGCCGAAGGCCTCGTCCAGCGCCTGCCGCAACCGGGCGACGGCCGCGTCGCGGCAGGCGCTGAGCAGCGGCGGGCAGGGGGACCGGCGGTAGCCGAACTCGCCGCCGGCCGGCGTCCAGCAGAGCACCGCGAGGACCTCGGCGTCGGTGCGGCGGGCCTCGGCGACCGCGTGGTGCAGGGCGGCCAGGCTGCCGAGTGACCCGCTGACCCCGACCACGAGGCGACCGCGCCCGTCCGGTTCGCCCCCCGGTCCGCCACCCGGCCCGACCGTCGACTCGCCCGTCGGCTCGTCCGTCGGCTCGTCCCCGTGGATTCCGGCGCCGTTGTCCGCCATCGCCCTGCCCGTCCTTCCGGCTGTCCTGCCGCGCTGTCGCGTGTCTCGCTGTCGGACTCAGCAAAGCCGGGCCGCGGCCGGAGCAGCCGTCCGTTGACGGAGCCCTGACGCGCGGCGGGCCGATCCGTACGCGGTCCTGACGGCGCTCCCCCCGACGGCAGCGGGGTGCACGGCCGGGTCAGGCGCCGGGGCCGTCCGCCTCCCAGAGGTCGGCGAACATCTTGTCCAGGTGCTCCTCGCCGATCGGCGGGACGGGGAGCGGGTGGGCGGCCCGGGTGCGGAAGCCGTCGAGCAGGAGGGCGAGGTAGCGGCGCCAGAGGTCGGGGCGCAGCTCGGTGGTGGCGGGCAGGGCCCGGCAGAGCGGGCCGAGCATGAAGAGCAGGTCCATGGTGGCGACGTCGGGGCGCATGGTGCCCTGCTGCTGCGCCCGGGCGACCAGGGTGCCGACCGTCACCGCGTTCTGCCGGCTGATCGCGATCATCGCGGGGGTGGTGGGGATGGCCTGGGTGACCAGGTCGTTGATGCCCCGGTCGGCGGCGACCAGCTCGAAGATCCGCTCGAAGTAGCGCTCGATCGCGCTCCAGGCGTCCTCGGCGGCCAGTGCCTCCCGGGCCGCGCCGTCGAGCAGTGCGGCGGCGTCGGCGAAGACCTCGGCGATCAGTGCCTCGCGGGTCGGGAAGTGCCGGTACAGCGTCGCGTTGCCGACGCCGGCCTCCTTGGCGATCTGGTCCAGCGGGACGTCCAGGCCCTGCCGGGAGAACAGCTCGCGGGCGGCGGCCAGCAGCAGGTCGCGGTTGCGCTGGGCGTCGCGTCGCAGCCGGCCGGGGGTCGTCGCGCTGCTCGATGCCATGCGACGACCCTAGCAATCGCGTCCGCCCGGGCCCGGGCACCGGACCGGCCCCGGGGTGGGCGACACCCCGGGGCCGGTCCGCGCGACCGCGGTCAGCGTGACGCGCGGGGCCGCAGCCAGACCGCCCAGGTCAGCGCCGAGCAGAACAGGTAGGCCGCGAGGAAGCCGAGGTACGCGGCGTCGCCGTTGTGGGTGCTGAGGAAGGACTGCCGGAAGGCCAGGTTGACCAGCACCCCGCCGAACGCCCCCACCGCCCCGGCCAGTCCGATCAGCGCGGACGACCGGCGGCGCGAGTCGGCCTCGGCGTCGGCCGGATCGGCGCCGGCCGCGACCTCCGCCCGGGCCCGGTCCTGGTAGTGCGCCGGGATCATCTTGTAGGTCGAGCCGTTGCCGATGCCGCTCAGCACGAACAGCGCGACGAAGCCGCCGAGGAACAGCGGCAGCGAACCGGCCCGGGAGGCGGCCAGCACGACGGCCGTGCCGGCGCCCATCCCCACGAAGGTGGCCAGGGTGACCCGCGGACCGCCCCAGCGGTCGGCCAGCCGCCCGCCGACCGGCCGCAGCAGCGAGCCGAGCAGCGGCCCGAGGAAGGTCAGCGCGGCAGCCTTGACCGGCGTGTCGAAGCGGTCGTGGAACTGCACCTGCAGGACCTGCCCGAAGGCGAAGCCGAAGCCGATGAACGAGCCGAAGGTGCCGATGTACAGGGTGGAGACCGCCCAGCCGTACGGGTCGCGGGCGACCTCGCGCAGCGCCCGGCCCTCGCCCCGCGGCGGGACGGCGAGGTTGTCCATCCGCCACCAGGCCCCGGCCGCGGCCAGCACGATCAGCGGCAGGTAGAGCAGCGGCAGCAGCCGGGGGTGCGCCGCGCCGGCGGTGGCGAGCACCAGCAGGCCGAGCAGCTGCACCGCCGGGACGCCGAGGTTGCCGCCGCCGGCGTTGATGCCGAGCGCCCAGCCCTTGAGGCGGTGCGGGTAGAAGGCGTTGATGTTGGCCATCGAGGAGGCGAAGTTGCCGCCGCCGACCCCGGCGACGCAGGCCACCGCGAGCAGTGTGCCGTAGTGCACGCCCGGGGTCAGCACCAGCGCCGCCAGCGCGGTGGGGACGAGCAGCAGCAGTGCGCTGATCACCGTCCAGTTGCGGCCGCCGAACCGGGCCACCGCGAAGGTGTACGGCAGGCGCAGCGTCGCGCCGAGCGCGGTGGGCAGGGCGGTCAGGGTGAACTTGCCGGCCGTGTCGATGTGGTACTCGGGGCCGAGGAAGAGCACGAGCACCGACCAGAGGCTCCAGACCGAGAAGCCGATGTGTTCGGAGAGCACCGAGAAGACCAGGTTGCGCCGGGCGATCCGGGCTCCGGTCCGGTCCCAGAACGCGGTGTCCTCCGGGTCCCAGCCGGCGAGCACGGTCGGGGCGGGTCTGCTGCCGGGGCGTCCGGTCTCGACGACGGCGCTCATGCGGGGGCCTGCGCGGTGGCGCGGGCGGGCACGGCGGGGCGGGCTGGCACGGCGGGGCGGGCCGCGGCGGGCGCCGGCTCCACCGCGCTGCGGACCGGCCAGAGCCTGAGGACGGCGGGGGTGCCGTCGGGGGCGGTCTCCTCGTCGAGGCAGCGGCCGTCGGTCAGGTCGAAGACCTGCTTGTACATCGGGGACGCCAGGGTGGGCCGCTCGCCGCGGCTGCCGAGCAGGCCGCGCGAGAGGACGTGCGCGCCGCTGAACGGGTCCCGGTTGTCGAGGGCGTGCAGGCCGCCGGAGCGGTCCCGGAAGACGGCCACCTGCTCGCCGTCGAGCAGCACCGCCACTCCGCGCCCGGGTTGCAGGTCGTCGAGGGTGCAGACGGTACGCCAGCGGGTGCCGTCGTGGATTTCCACGGTCACGGGGTGAGCACCTCCAGTCGGGGCCCGGCCACCAGGACCGGAGCGGGGGTGGTGAGGACGCGCCCGTCCTCGCCGGGGCGGGCGGGGCGGATCTGGCCGCGTTCGGGGACGAAGGTGACGGCCGGGTCCGGGGTACCGGGGGCGTTGACGAAGGAGGAGAAGCGCCGGAGCCGGTCGGGGTCGGCCAGGGTGGCCGCCCATTCGTCCTGGTAGCAAGCAATGTGACGGGCCATCAGCTCGTCCAGCTCGGCGGCGATGCCGAGCGAGTCGTCGATGACCACCGCGCGCAGGTGGTCCAGACCGCCCTCCAGGCGGTCCAGCCAGACCGAGGTGCGCTCCAGGCGGTCGGCGGTGCGGATGTAGAACATCAGGTAGCGGTCGATGGTGCGGATCAGCGTCTCGCGGTCCAGATCGGCTGCCAGCAGGTCGGCATGACGGGGCGTCATACCGCCGTTGCCGCCGACGTAGAGGTTCCAGCCGACCGAGGTGGCGATCACGCCGAAGTCCTTGCTCTGCGCCTCGGCGCACTCGCGGGCGCAGCCCGAGACCGCCGACTTGAGCTTGTGCGGGGAGCGCAGGCCCCGGTAGCGCAGTTCGAGCTCGATCGCGAGGGTGACGGAGTCCTGGACGCCGTAGCGGCACCAGGTCTCGCCGACACAGGACTTCACGGTGCGCAGCGCCTTGCCGTAGGCGTGGCCGGACTCGAAGCCGGCGTCCACCAACCTGGCCCAGATGCCCGGGAGTTGGTCCACGCTGGCACCGAAGAGGTCGATCCGCTGGCCGCCGGTGATCTTGGTGTAGAGGCCGTAGTCGCGGGCGATCTCACCGATCGTGATCAGGCCCTCGGGGGTGATCTCACCGCCGGGCACCCGCGGCACCACCGAGTAGGAGCCGTTGCGCTGCAGGTTGGCGAGGAAGTGGTCGTTGGAGTCCTGCAGCGCGGCCTGCTCGCCGTCCAGGATGTGGCCGCCGCCGAGGCTGGCCAGGATCGAGGCGACGGTCGGCTTGCAGACCTCGCAGCCCTCGCCCTGCCCGTACCGGTCGAGCAGGTCGGAGAAGCCGGTGATGCCGGTGACCCGGACGATCTCGTACAGCTCCGCGCGGGTCTGCGCGAAGTGCTCGCACAGGCCGGTCTGCGGGGCGAACCCGGCGGCCGCCAGCTCCTCGCCGACCACGGTGGCGAGCTGCTTGACGCAGCTGCCGCAGCCGGTGCCGGCCCGGGTGCACTTCTTGACCGCGGTGACGCTGTCGCAGCCCTGCTCACGGACGGCGGCGCGGACCGCCCCCTGGGTGACGTTGTGGCAGGAGCAGAGCACCGCCTCGTCGGGCAGCGCGACCGGTCCGGCGGTGGAGAGCCCGGCGGGCAGCACCAGCTGCTCGGGCGGGACGGTCAGCGGCCGGCCGGCCACCGCGAGCGGGCGCAGGGTGCCGTAGGAGTCGGTGTCGCCGACCAGGACGCCGCCCAGCAGCGCGCCGTCGGCGCCGATCACCAGCTTGCGGTAGACGCCGAGCCGGCTGTCGCTGTAGAGCACGTCGACGGCGCCCTCGGCGGCGCCGTGCGGGTCGCCGAAGCTGGCCACGTCCACGCCGAGCAGCTTGAGCTTGGTGGAGGTGTCCGCGCCCACGAAGCCGTCGCCGGGGCGGTCGGCCAGTTCGCGGGCGGCGGTCTCGGCCATCTGGTACCCGGGGGCGACCAGGCCGTAGACCCGGCCGTCGGCAGCCTGGGCGCACTCGCCGATGGCCAGCACGGCCGGGTCGGCGGTGCGGCAGCGCTCGTCGACCACGATGCCGCCGCGGGCGCCGACCGGCAGGCCGCAGTCGCGGGCCAGCTGGTCGCGCGGGCGGATGCCGGCGGAGAACACCACCAGGTCGGCGGCGAGTTCGCGGCCGTCGGAGAGGCTCAGCGCCCGCACCCGGCCCTCCGGCCCGGTCGCCACGGCGTCGGCGGCGGCACTGGTGTGCACGGTCACGCCGAGGTCCTCGATCTTGCGGCGGAGCAGGGCCCCGCCACCGTCGTCCACCTGGACGGCCATCAGCCGGGGCGCGAACTCGACCACGTGGGTGGACAGGCCCGTGGCTCGCAGCGCGCCGGCGGCCTCCAGGCCGAGCAGGCCGCCGCCGACCACCACGCCGATCGTCGCCCGCTCCGCGTCGGCCCGGATCGCGTCCAGGTCCTCGATGGTCCGGTAGACGTGGCAGCCGGCCGCGTCCCGGCCGGGGACGGGCGGCACGAAGGGCGCGGACCCGGTGGCCAGCACCAGGGCGTCGTAGCGCACCTGCCGGCCGGCCCGGGTGGTGACCGTACGGGCGGCGCGGTCGATGGCGGTGACCGGGTCGCCGAGGCGCAGGTCGATGCCGTGCTCGGCGAGGAAGCCGGGCGGGCAGAGCGCGAGGTCCTCGGGCGTCCGGCCGTCGAACAGCGAGCTGAGGTGGACGCGGTCGTAGGCCGGGCGCGGCTCCTCGGCGAGGACGGTGACCCGCCAGCGATCGGCGCCGGGCTGCTCGGTCCAGGCCTCCAGGAAGCGCTGGCCAACCATGCCGTGGCCGACCAGGACGAGCTCCCGTGGTCGGTCGGGCGAGTGCGACGTCATCGCGGTACTCCTCGGGTCGTACGGGGGGTGCGGGGTGGCGGGGTCTGTGGGGGCTGCTCGGGCGAGCGGGTACGGCGGGTGGGGCGGGTGTCCGGCGGGTGGGGCGGGTGTCCGGCGAGTGGTCCGTCGGGTGCCGCCCTCATGCCGAAGAATCTGACCGGTGGTCGTTTCGCGGTCGGGTCCCCCGTGTTGCGCGCGCGGTACGCCTCGCTCACGGCCTCCGGGGGGCGGGGTGCGCGGCAGGACATCAGCCGTAACCGGGGGGCCGGTTTCGCTTACGCCCGGGTGACCGGCGGGCAACCCCGCCGTAACGCGGAGAAAGCACCCTTGCGCCCATGGCAACCTCCCCCACCCCCACCGGCCCGCGTCCCGGCGCACCCCCCGGCCCACTGACCGGCTTCACGATCGGGGTGACCGCGGCCCGCCGCCGCGACGAACTGGTCGCCCTGCTCAGCCGGCGCGGCGCCCAGGTGGTCGAGGCCCCCGTGCTGCGGATCACCCCGCTGGCCGACGACCTCGCCCTGCGCCGGGCCACCGAACTCTGCCTGGCCGCCCCGCTGGACTACGTGGTGGCCACCACCGGCGTCGGCTGGCGCGGCTGGATGAGCGCCGCCGAGGGGTGGGGCCGGGGCGCCGCCCTGGCCGACGCCTGCCGCAACGCCGTGGTGCTCAGCCGCGGCCCCAAGGCGACCGGCGCCGTCCGGGCGAGCGGCCTCGACGAGGCCTTCTCCCCCGGCTCCGAGGCCACCGACGAGCTGCTCACCTGGCTGCTCGCCCGCCCGCTGGCCGGCCGTCGGGTCGCCATCCAGGAGCACGGCGTCCGGCTGGACGCCTTCGCGGCGGCGCTGCGCGAGCGCGGTGCCGAGGTGATCTCCGTACCGGTCTACCGCTGGGAGGCCCCGGACGACCCGACGCCGGTACGGCGGCTGGTCGAGCAGACCGTCCGGCGGCAGGTCCACGCGCTCACCTTCACCAGCGCCCCGGCCGTCAGCGCCTTCGTGGAGACGGCCACCGCCGAAGGACTGCGGGAGCCGCTGCTGGACGCCCTGCGCGGCGACGTCCTGCCGGTCTGCGTCGGCGCGCTCTGCGCCCGGCCGTTCGCCGACCTCGGCCTGCCCGTGCTGTTCCCCGAGCGCGGCCGGCTGGGCTCCCTGGTCCGCTACCTCGGCGAGACACTGCCCGGCCGGAACCGGCGCGAACTCGCCCTCGCCGGACGGCTGCTGACCCTCCAGGGCAACGCCGTACTGGTCGACGGCGAGAGCCACTGGCTGAGCCCGCGCGGGGCGGCCGTGCTGCGGGCGCTCGCCGAACAGCCGGGCCGGGTGCTCAGCCGGGCCGAACTGCTGCGCACCGTCTGGGTGGACGCGGCGGCGGACGAGCACGCGGTCGAGGCGGCGATCGGCCGGCTGCGGGCCGCGCTCGGGCCGCACGGCGAGCTGATCCGGACGGTCCCGAAGCGCGGCTACCGGCTGGCGGCGGCCTGATGCGCCGGACAGCCGCGAGGCGGAACGGGCCGGAGCGGACGACCGACGCGGCCCCGCGGAACCTGACGGACCGGCTGCCCGGAGACGGTCCCCGGGCCCGGCCGGTGATGAGCCCGGTGCGGGAGTCGGCGGCCCGGCCGGCGCCGCGCGGCGGCCGCCCGGTGCTGCTGGCCGTCGCCCACGGCAGCCGCGATCCGGCTGGAACGGCCGCCACCAGGGCGCTGCTCGCCCGGGTCCGCGCGCTGCGCCCCGAACTCGACGTCCGCTGCTGCTTCCTGGACCTCGCCGCGCCCTCCCTGCCCACCGCGCTGGGCGAGCTGTCCGCCGGCGAGCCCGCCGTCCTGGTGCCGCTGCTCCTCGGTACCGGCTACCACCTGCGGGTGGACATCCCCGGCGCGCTGGCCGACGCCGGTCTGCCGCACGTCCGACTCGCCCCCGCGCTGGGCCCGAGCCCGCTGCTGGCCGCCGCCCTGGCGGACCGGCTCGCCGAGAGCGGCCGCCCGGCCGGCGCCGGACCGGTGGTGCTCGCGGCGGCCGGCTCCTCCGACCCGGACGCCGCCGCGGACACCGCCCGGACGGCGCGGCTGCTCGCCCGCCGGCTCGGCGAGGGCCGGCCGGTCGTCCCCGCCTACCTCTCGGCGGCCCGGCCGACTCCGCAGGAGGCGGTCGAGGCCCTGCACGCGGCCGGCCACCGCGAGGTCGCGGTCGCCACCTACCTGCTCGGCCCGGGGTTCTTCGCCGACCGGGCGGCCGGCACCGCCGCCCGGTGGACCAGCGCCCCGCTCGGCACGCACGACGCGCTCGCCCGCCTGGTCGCCGACCGCTACGACCGGGCCTGCCGCCCGGCCCGCCCCGGCCGCGCCGACCACGCCAACCGCACCGCCGTGCCCCGGCGGGAGGAGGCCGCCGCGTTCCGCTGAGCCGGCGCACAGCGGTCGACGCGGTCGGCGCGCGCAACCCCCGCCCCCGAAGCTGTCGACCCGGTCACACCCGCCCGTCGGTCCGGGACGGCTGGTCGGCCGCTGCGTAGGGTGGATCTTGTCGATGCGGACGGCTCGGACGGCGGGGTGGGTTGTGGGGACCGGAAGTTCACTGACGGCACGTCAACTCATCGGCCTGCTGGTGGACCAGGGCTCGTTCCGGAGCTGGGACGAGCCGGTCGGGGCGCAGTCGGCCGACGCCGACTACCTGGCCGCACTGGCCAGGGCGCGCGAACGCACCGGGGTGGACGAAGCGGTGATCACCGGGGTCGGGCTGCTCGCCGGCCGGCCGGTGGCGCTGGTCGCCTCCGAGTTCGGCTTCCTCGGCGGCTCGATCGGGGTGGCCACCGCGGAACGGATCACCCGGGCCGTGGAACGGGCGACGGCCGAGCGGCTCCCGCTGGTCGCCCTGCCGGTCTCGGGCGGGACGCGGATGCAGGAGGGGTCGGCGGCCTTCCTCTGCATGCTGCGCATCACCGCCGCCGTCCAGGCCCACCGCGCGGCCGGCCTGCCGTACCTCAGCTACCTGCGCAACCCCACCATGGGCGGGGTCTTCGCCTCCTGGGGGACGCTGGGACAGCTGGTGTTCGCCGAGCCGCGGGCCCGGCTCGGGTTCCTCGGGCCCCGGGTGTACCAGGAGTTGCGGGGCGTGGAGCTGCCCGCGGACGTGCAGCTCGCGGAGACCCTGGCCGGGCGCGGCCTGGTGGACGCCGTGGTGGCGCCGGAGGACCTGCGGGAGGTGCTCCGACGGTCGCTGGCCGTCCTGGCCCCGGCCGCGAGCGTGCCGGATTCCGTGACCGCACCGGAGGCCGTACCCGCACCGGACACCGTGACCGCACCGGACGCCGCACCCGCGCCGGACACCGCGACCGCCCGAGAGCCGGACGCCTGGGACTCCGTGCGGCGCACCCGCCGCCCCGACCGGCCGGGGGCGCGCGAGCTGCTGCGCCGGACGGCCGACGAGCTGGTCCTGCTGGACGCGCCAGGCGGCCGCGGCGGCGCCCTGGTCCGGGCCCTCGCCGTCCTGCACGGCCGGCCCGCCCTGATCGTCGGGCAGCAACGGCAGGGTCCGGACCACGAACGCCCTTTCACCGCCGCCGACCTGCGGGCCGTACGGCGCAGCGCCCGGCTCGCCGAGCAGCTCGGCCTGCCGCTGGTCACCGTCGTCGACACGGCCGGCGCCGAGCTGTCCGCGGCGGCCGAACTGGACGGCATCGCCGTCGAGATCGCGCACTGCCTGACCACCCTGCTCGCCCTGCGCACGCCGGTGCTGGCGGTGCTGCTCGGCCAGGGCTCGGGCGGCGGCGCCCTCGCCCTGCTGCCCGCCGACCGGGTGCTCGCCGCCGGCCACGCCTGGCTCGCGCCGCTGCCGCCCGAGGGCGCCTCCGCGATCGTCCACCGGGACGGCGCGCACGCCGCCGACCTCGCCCGCTCGCAGGGCATCGGCGCGGCCGACCTGGCGGCGGTCGGCCTGGTCGACGCCGTGGTGCCCGAACGGCCGGACGCCGCCGACGAGCCGGCCGCGTTCTGCGACCGGCTCGGCCGGGCGGTCGGCGCGGCGCTCACCGCACTCGCCGGGGTACCGGAGGCCGAGCGGCTCACCGCCCGCGCCCGGCGCCACCGCCGGCTCGGGGACCTGCTCGTCGATACGGCCCGCGGCGGCTCCGCCTAGGACTCACTGACCAGTCGCGCCGCACCGGCGCGCGGCGGGAACGGTCGGACAAGCCGCGGCTCCCCCGGGAGGCGGGTCCGGCCTCACTTCAGGAAGTCGACGTGGTCACCGCCCTTCATCGGCACGCCGTCGCGGTCGAACAGCTGCCACGTCTGCGCGGCCTTGCCCGCCGGCCGGGCCACCGCGATCCAGCGCACCGGGGAGTCCCCCACGGTGACCGGCTGCGGCTCGTACGTCGTGCCGTCCGTCCAGGTCACCGTCACCCGGCCGACGTTCGGGTCGAGCCGCGCCGACACCACGTCGAGCGGGGCCACGGTGTCGCCCTTGCCCCGGTGGCCGACCAGGCCCCCGCTGAGCGAACCCACCGTGTCGACGGGCGTCGCGGGCGCGGACGGCGCCGGGACGCTGCCCTGGGAGTCATGGCCGAGGCGCACGCCGTCCACCGTGAAGTAGGTGTTCGTGACGTCGTCCCGGGGCTGCCAGTACTGCTTGACGAACTCCTCCGTCGGCGCGGTGAGCTCCGGGTCCACGGCGTGCCGCTCCTGCCAGATCGCCTGGGCCTGCTGGTAGGCCTGGTCCTGCCGGGCGAGCGGCCAGAGCGCGATCCAGAGCTTCCACTCCTTGCCGTCGGCGGTGCCCTGGGCGACCACCGCCCGGGCCGGGGTGAAGGGGTCGCGGACCGCCGCCGTCGGCGGGGCCGTGGTGGTGGAGGTGTCGGCCGCCGGTCCGCCACCGGTGCCGCCGCCGGTCCCGGACCCGGCCGGGGCGAGCGCCCCGACCGACGTGCCGCCCGCGCCGGCTCCGTGCAGACCGATCGTCGTGCCGCCGGCCAGCACCACCACGGTGCCCAGCGCGACCGCCCCCACCAGGGTCCGTCGCCGCCGCCGCAACCGGCGACCGCCCGCCATGATCTCCGGCAGCGGCACCGCCCCGACCCGCGCCCCGGCCGCGGCCTCCGCCAGCCCGAGCCCGACCCACACCGCCGAGTCGCCGTCGTCCGTCGCGCCCGCGGCGCCCGTCCGGTCGTTGCCGCGCATGCTCATACCGCACCTCCGACGTGTGTCATGCCCTTGAGTTCCTTCAGCACCGAGACCTCTCGGAGCCTCGCTATCCCCTTCGCCGCCTGGCTGCGCACCGCTCCCACCGAGCAGCCCATCGCCACGGCGGCCTGGCTGTCGCTCAGGTCCTCCCAGTGGCGCAGCACGACGGCCTCGCGCTGGCGGGGCGGCAGGGTGGCGAGCGCGGCCAGCAACGCCGAGCGCTGGTCGGACCGCGCGTAGCCGTCCTCCTCGCCCGCCGTCTCCGGCACGGCGTGGACCAGCAGTTCCGGCGGGCGGCGCCGGAAGCGGCGGGCGTGCTGGTTCACCAGGATCCGCCGCACGTAGGCGTAGGGGTCCTCGGCCCGGCGGACCTTCCCCCAGGCCGCGCAGGCCTTCTCCGCCGCGGACTGCACCAGGTCCTCGGCCGCGTACTGCTCCCCGGCCAGCAGGTACGCCGTACGCAGCAGCCGTGGCCAGGCCCCGACGATGAACGCCTGGAACTCGTCGTCCCGGTCGGTCTTCGTTTCTCCCATGAGCACCTCCTCACCCCTCCTGAGCCCGGACCGGGCCGGAACCGCTTCCTCCGCGGCGAATCCGGTGCGGTCCGCGTTCGCGCCCGGGGCACCGGGCGGTGCGGTAGGGGGAGGTGGGGAGGCGCCGGGTGCGAGGCTCCGGGGGGCGCTCCCGGCGCCCTGCCGTGGACGCCTCAGGCGTCGGAGTACCGCGCCGGCCCGGCGGCCCGCTCCTGCTGCGACGCCGCCACGGCCTCGGCCAGCCGGGCCAGCGCGGCGGCCTCCGGGCTGTTCTCCGCCGCGCTGAACACGTGCACGACCAGGCCCGTCTCGCCCGGTGCGGCGGGCACGTGCAGCGTCTCGTAGTCCAGGGTGAGCAGCCCCGCCACCGGGTGCCGCAGCCGTTTGCGGCCCGCGCCGCACACCACGATCTCGCCGGTGGCCCAGATCCGCCGGAAGTCCGCGCTGCGCGCCGACAGTTCGGTGATCAGCGCGGCCAGCTCCGTGTCGTCCGGGTAGCTCCCGGCGGAGACCCGCAGCTGGCCGACGGCCTCGCGGGCCCGGTCCTCCCACTCGGGGTGGACGTCCCGGGAGCCGGGGTCGCAGAACAGGTACCTGGCGTTGTTGCCGTCCCGGCCGCCGGGTGTGCCGAGTCCGCCCATCAGTTCGGCGCCCAGCGCGTTCCAGGCCACCACGTCGAGGTGGGGGGTCGTCGCGAAGGCGGGGAAGTGGACGACGGCGTCCAGGAGCCGCCGCAGCTGCGGGCTGACCCGCGCCGCGGGCGCGGTGCCGCGCCGGGCTCCGGCCAGGGTGGCGAGGTGCCGGCGCTCGGCGGCGTCGAGGCCGAGCGCCCGCGCGAGCGCGTCGAGCACCTCGGTGGACGGCTGGGTGGCCCGGCCCTGTTCGAGGCGGACGTAGTAGTCGACGCTGATCCCGGCGAGCTGGGCCAGTTCCTCGCGGCGCAGCCCGCGGACCCGCCGGTGACGGCCGCCGGCGATGCCGACGTCCTCCGGAGCGACGCGGCCGCGCCGGGCCCGCAGGAAACCGCCGAGCGCCCGCCGGGTGTCGCCGACCCCGTCGACCGCCCCCACCGTCCCGACCGCCCCGAAAGCCTCGACCCGGCCGCCGCCCCCGCCCGTGCCGTCCGTCGTCGTGTCCGTGTGCCTCATCCCGCCCCCCGTTTCCTGGCGTCCAGTATGGGTGGCCCTCCCGGTACCAGGATCACCGGTCCTCTGGTTGACCAGGGTTCTGGCTGCCCGGCCGCGCCCGGGAGAGCGTGTACGACATGACCGCAGCCACGCCACAGCAGCAGAAGATCCTCGTCGTCAGCGCCCACCCGGACCCCCGCTCGCTCAACACCGCCCTCACCGCGTTCGCGGTCGACCGCCTGCGCGGCGCGGGGCACGAGGTCCGGCAGTCCGACCTCTACGCGATGAAGTGGAAGGCCGGGCTGGACGCCGACGACTTCCCCGCCCACGCGCCGGACGAGCGGCTGCACGTGATGGCCGCCTCGGAGCGGGCCACGCTGGCCGGGCGGCTGTCGCCGGACATCGCCGCGGAGCAGGAGAAGGTGCGCTGGTCGGACGCGGTGATCCTGCAGTTCCCGCTCTGGTGGTTCTCGACCCCCGCGATCATGAAGGGCTGGATCGAGCGGGTGTTCACCGCCGGGTTCGGCTACGGCCCGGCCCTGCCTCCCCCCTACACCCAGGACTCCGCCCTGGCGGGCCGGCGCGCGCTGATGTCCGTGACGGCGGGCGCCCGGGAGACGTCGCTCCTCGACCGGGGCATCCACGGCCGGCTGGCGGACGTGCTCCACCCGGTCCAGCACGGCCTCTTCTGGTTCACCGGTATGGCACCGCTGGAGCCGTTCGCGGTGTACGACGCGAACGAGCTGTCCGAGGAGCGCTTCGAGGCGGCGAAGGAGGCGTACGGCCGGCGGCTCGACGGGCTCTTCACCGACGAGCCGGTCCCGTTCCGGTCGCTCGTCGGGGGTGACTACGGCCGCGACATGCGGCTGATGCCGGGTGTGGAGGCGCCGGGGACGGGCGGGTTGGACCTGCACGTCCGCTCGCGCGGCTGAGGAGCCCGGGCGGCGGGACCCGGTCCGGGCCGTCGGGGCGCCCACCGAGGCCGCACCGGTGTGGCGCCGCTCTCAGATCGTCTGTACCCGTAGTGGTTCCCCCGGACCGGTCCGTGACGGGCCCCGGTGGCCCGCCGGTGAGTGCGCTCACACACGAAAGGCCGCCACGACGGGCGGTAGTCGTTCTCGGGACAGCCACTCGGTCGGCCGCCGATCGCGGATCCGCCCAGGCCGGCGGGCACGCCGCAGGCGGCTCCGGAGGACCCTTCGAATCCACGGCACGACCCCGGTTACGACGCCCGGTCGTAGCGAGGGGGTCTTGGCGACGGCCGATCCCGTCTGGCAACAATGGCTCAGTCGTCAGCCGCTCCGGCACCTGTCCCGCCGGAGCACGGCTTACTGCCGAGTCACGCCCCGCGACCGTATCGGCCCCTGTCCGGCCAACGGTCGAGGCGGGGCGTGACACCGGCCCAACCCGATTGAGGTCTTCTCCTTCATGCCCGCTTTCAAGCTCCGTATGCGTACTTCCGCCGCTCTTCTCGCCGGCGCCGCCGGTCTGACCGCCCTGGGCGCCGGCCTGGTGCCCGCCACCGCCTCGGCCGCGACCGTGTCCCCCCAGGCCCTCGCCGCCCAGATCGTGCCGGCCGGCCAGCTCGCGTCGTTCAGCCAGATCATCAGCCACGAGTCCAGCTGGAACGTGACCGCGACCAACCCCAGCTCGGGCGCGTACGGCCTGGCCCAGGCGCTGCCGGGCTCGAAGATGGCCTCCGCCGGTGCGGACTGGAAGACCAACCCGAAGACCCAGATCAAGTGGGCGCTGGACTACATGAACTCCCGCTACGGCAGCCCGAACGCCGCCTGGTCGTTCTGGCAGACCCACCACTGGTACTAAGCCGAACTCTTCCGAGCCACCGGGCCGGCCGGCCGATCGATCGATCGCCGGTGCTCCGCCGGGGCTCCGGCTGCCGCAGCCAGACCACTGTCCCCCCTCACCCCGGGGATCGGACAGGGATCACCGGGGTGACCGAGAGGGCCCGTGCACGCGTGATCCGCGTGCGCGGGCCCTCTCGCCCGTCTCCGGGCCCGGTCCGGCGCGCTCCCCCGGACCCGGCCGGGCCGGGCGAACCTGAGCGGGCCGGGCGGACCGGTGCCGGGCGTCGAAGGGTGTCAGTCGCCGTCCACCCCCCCCAGGCCGAGCAGTTCGCGCATCCGGCGGTACTTGGCGGCCAGCCGTTCGGCCGTCGGCGCGTCCAGGGTGGCCAGCCGGGCCGGACTGGAGTTGTGGGCCAGGTCGGCCCGCTTGACCAGGAGCGCGCCGGGGGTCGCCAGGATGCGGGCCGTGTACTCCTCCACCGGCTCGCCGGGGCGCTTGGTGAGGGCGTCCACGATCGCCTTGGTGTCCTCGGACAGGGCCGCGGCGGCCAGCCACTCGCGGGTCAGCACCTCGTCCTCGATCGCGTCGTGCAGCCAGCCCGCCGCGATCTGCTCCTCACTGCCGCCGCGTTCCGCCACACCGTGCGCCACCGCGGCGAGGTGCTCGCTGTAGGGGTGACCGTTCTTGTCGACCTGCCCGTCATGGGCACGCCGCGCGATCGTCTCGACCTCGGCCAGGCTCAGGTTCTCCACCGGGCCATGGTAGGCCGGGAGCCCCCGCGGGATGCCCGGCCGACTCGGCCGGGAGGGCGTCTGGTTGACTGCGGCGGTGCCGGGAGACCCCCGCGACCCGCCCACCGGACACCGCCGGACACCCCGGACCACCCCGAGGAGCCATGCCCAGTCTGCACCCGTTGCTCTCCGGCTTCACCCCGATCTGGGCCCTCATCGGGATCGGCTACCTGGTCGGCCGCAGCGGACTGCTCGGGCCGCACGCCGACGCGGTGCTGAGCCGGTTCAGCTTCCACCTGGCCATGCCCGCGGCCCTGTTCCTGATGATCGCCCGGACGCCGCTGAACCGGTTCGCCAACCCGTCGATGCTGGCCTTCGCCGCCGGGACGGCGCTCGCCGCCGGTCTCGGCCTGCTGGCCGCCCACCGGTTCTTCGGCCGGGGGCTCGCCTCGGGCACGATCGGCGGGATGGCCTCCGGCTACGTCAACTCCGCCAACCTCGGCATTCCGGTGGCCCTCCAGGTGCTCGGCGACGCCTCCTTCGTCGGGCCGGTGGTGCTGTTCCAGACCCTGCTGGTCACCCCGATCGTGCTGACCGTGCTGGACACCGGCCGCGCCGGCCGCCGGGCCGCGCTCACCCTGCCGGTGCGCAACCCCATCCTGCTGGCGGTCACGCTCGGCGCCGCGGTCTCGGCGACCGGCTGGCACCCGCCCGCCGAGCTGGCCCGCTCCTGCGAACTGCTCGGCGGCGCGGGCGTACCGGCCGCGCTGGTGGCCCTCGGCATGTCGCTGCACGGCCGCCCGGCGACCGCCCCGGACACCGGTACCGGCGCCGGCACCGTTCCTGGTGCCGGTGCCGACATCGGTGCGGGCCCCGGCAGCGGCGCGGGCCCCGGCAACCGCCGGTACGCGGAGGTCGGGGTGACGGTGGTGCTCAAGACGCTGATCCAGCCACTGGCGGCGTTCGCCGTCGGGGCCGGCCTGCTCCACCTGCCGCCCCACCAACTGCTCACCGTGGTGCTGTTCTCCGCCCTGCCGACCGCGCAGAACGTGTTCGTCTACGCCGCCCAGTACGGGCACAGCACCGCGCTCGCGCGGCGCTCGATCCTCTGCTCCACCCTGGTCTCGATGGCGACGCTGTCACTCGTCAGCCGGACGCTCGGACCCGGCTGAGCCGTACGGCCCGGCGGCACCCTCGGACCGGCGCCGCGACGGCGGGTCGGCCCGGCCGACGAAGCGGGCGATGAAGTGGGCACTGAAGTGGGCGACGTGGGTGAAGCGTGGGGAATTCGTGGAGCCCGACGGAGGCGGGATCCGGTGCCCGCCGGTACGCCGCCGGTGGGGAGCCGTCAAGAACCCGCCCGACCTGTACAAGACGCGTGCGACCGGGCGGAAAGCATCGCCTCCCGGGCGGCGCGGTGGAATGCTGGCGAGCATGACTGAAGCCAACCGTCCACCCATGGTCAAGCGTCAGTGCCCCGCCGTCGTCACGCTCCCGCAGTCCGATGTGGATCACTTCAACAGCCTGCCGCACGCCGCCTTCATGATGGAGCAACACCTCCGCTGCGAGCTCGTCGCCGGGCACGAGAGCACCCACTGCGCCCTCGTCCAGGGCGTCGGCAACGACCTGCACTGGGCCTCCTGGCCCGTGTACACGGTCGAGTTGGCGCCGCGCTGCCCGGCCGAGGCCGGGCTGAAGGGGCCGGAGCACGTCAGGGAACCCGACTTCTGCCTGCTCCGCGAGGGCCACCCCGGGGACCACTTCGGCGAGACCTGGTTCTGATCCCCCGGCGCCCCCCGGGAGCGCCCCGCGTCACCGGCCCCGGACGACGATCGCCTCGCGTCCGCGGTCCGGTCACTCCTCCCGGGCCGTGGCCACCACCTCGGTCATGGCCAGCAGGAACCGCCGGGCCGTCGCCAGCTCCGCGGGGTCGAACCGGCCCATGGCGGCCATCAGATCGGCGATCAGCCCGCCGAAGAAGCCCTGCCCGAGCTCCACCGCCCGCTCCTCGACCACCAGCCGGACGCGTCGGCGGTCCCCGGGGTCGCGCTCGCGGCGGATCAGGCCGAGCCGCTCCAGCCGGTCGACCAGGCCGGTGGTGCCCGCCGAGTTCAGCCGCAGCGCCTCGCCGAGCCGGCCCGGCGTCACCACCGTCCCGGCCCGGGCGGCGTCCAGCAGGTGGATCAACGCGCGCAGGTCGGTCGGGTGCAGGCCGTGGCGGCCGGCGAACTCCGCTCCGAACAGGTCCAGTTCGACGGTCAGGCCGCGCAGCAGATGGACCAGCCGCATCGGCTCCTCGGGTTCGTCCACCTCGTTCTCCTTCCGCTCCAGGTGCGGTGGCACTATTCTCTCGCTCAGCGAGATTATTGTTCAGCGAGTAATTTTGCCACCCGCCGGAGGACAGCAGAATGTCAGCACGCGCCTCACGCTCCTCACGAGCCTCACGAACCCCGCAGGGCACCCGGACCACCGGCGTGGGCGGCGCCGACGATCCGCTCGATGCGTTCCTCGCCGCCTACGACGCCGTGCTGGCCCGCTGGCCCGTCCCCGTCGAGCCGCTCACCGTCCGGACGCCGCACGGCACCACCCGCGTCAACGCCTGCGGTCCCCGCGACGGGCGGCCGCTGGTCCTGCTCCACGGCGGCGGCGCGACCTCCACCGGCTGGCTCGCCGCGGTCGAGGCGCTCACCTGCGCCGGGCACCGCGTCCTCGCCGTCGACCTGATCGGCGACCCGGGGCGCAGCGTCCACGACGGCGCCCCGCTCGGCGGTGTGCCCGGCCTGCTGGGCTGGCTGGACGCCGTGCTCGACCGGCTGGACGTGCCCGAGGCCGACTTCTGCGGTCACTCGTACGGCGGGTGGATCGCCCTGGAGTACGCCCTGCACGCCCCCGCCCGGGTCGGCCGGCTCGCCCTGCTGGATCCGACCCAGTGCTTCGCCGGCTTCCGCGCCGGCTACCTGCTGCGCGCGCTGCCGCTCTTCCTGCCGCCCCGCTCGGCCGGCCGGGCCCGCGCCTACCTGGACTGGGAGAGCGGCGGCAGCGGCCTGGACGCCGGCTGGCGCGAACTCTACGCCCTCGGCCACGCCGGGTTCCCGGCCTCCCGGGTGGTCACCGGACCTCGCCCGACGCGTGAACGACTGGCCGTCCTCGGGGCGCCGGCCCTGGTCCTGCTCGCCGAACGCAGCCGTACCCACGACGCGCGCCGCGTGGCCGCGTCGGCCCGCGAGGCCCTGCCCGGCGCCATCGTCGCCGTGCTGCCCAAGGTCTCCCACCACACCCTGCTCACGGCCCGGCCCACCGAGCTCACCGACCGGCTCACGTCATTTCTGTCCGGCGCCGCGTGACCGGCTTCGAACCGGAGGGCGGCGGGCCCAGTAGCTCACGGGCCGTCCGAGCGGAACGGCCGCGGCGCCGGCCTACCGCCATCCACCCCGTGGGTCCCGGGCGGCGCACACCGGCCGGCCCGGGTGCGCGGGTCAGGTCGACCGGCCGGGCGGACGGCGGGTCAGCGGACGGACGGTTCAGTAGATCAGGTAGCCCGGCCGGTGGCCCTCGTCCTCGATCTCGCCGGTCGCCTGGGCCCGTAGCTTGCGGGACAGCGCCTCCAGGGCGCGGGAGGCGGCGACCTCCTCACCGATCCGGGCGAGCGGGCGGTCCTCCGCGCTCTTGAGCGACTCTCCGTGGGCGCTGAGGCCCGGTGCCCTGGCACCGGTGAGCCTCGCGTCGCATCCCGTGTGCACGCCGTCTTCCTCGAAGCTCAGCTCCACATCCCACTGGTTGTGCATGCCACACCTCCTGGCGCCTGCCCCCGTCGCGCCCACTCGGGCCGGCACGGTTGCGGACCCGTGGCGGCTGCTCACACCAGCGTGCGCCCCCGGCGCCCGGGGCGGCAAGCGCGGCCCCGGGCGCCGGGGCCGGCAGCGGAAGCAGCCGTCCGGCCCAGGCCGGCCCGCGTCCCGGCGGTCGGGTCAACGCCCCGGCGGTACGCTGGCGGAAACGTGCCACGACCGCCGTCGAACCACGGATCGCCGGTCCGGCGCGGGCAGCGACATTCGGGTGGTCCCTTCGTGGTGGTCTTCCTCCTCGCACTGAGCGCCGCCTGCTGCCTGGGGCTCGGATTCGTCCTCCAGCAGCACGCGGCACAGCGTGCCCCGCGTGCCGACCTGCTGCGCTGGCGGCTGCTGCTGGACCTGCTGCGGATGCCCGAATGGCTGCTCGGCACCGGGTTCATGGTCAGCGGTCTGATCCTCTCCGCACTCGCCCTCAACCAGGGCGAGGTCTCGCTGGTCGAGCCGCTGCTCGCCACCAATCTGCTGTTCGCGATGGCGCTGTCCCGGGTGCTGACCCGGCAGAGCCTCGGCCGGTCCGGCTGGGCCGGCGTGCTGCTGCTCGCACTCGGTGTGACGGCGTTCATCGTGGCCGGCCGCCCCACCGGGGGCGGCGAACCGGCCGGGGAGCTGCGTCACTGGGTGGTGGTCGGCACCGTGGTCGGCCTGACGGTGCTGCTGGTCTCCACGGCCCGCCGGATGCCGCTGTTCGAGGAGGCCACCCTGCTCGCCCTCGCCGCCGGCCTGCTCTACGGCCTCCAGGACGCGCTCACCCGTACGACGACCCTGCGGCTGGACCACGACGGGCTGGACGCGGTGCTGCGCAGCTGGCAGCCGTACGCGGTGGTGGCGGCGGGGGTGGTCGGACTGCTGCTGGTGCAGAGCGCGTTCGAGGCCGCCCCGCTGCGGATGTCGCTGCCCGCGCTGACGGCGGCCCAGCCGATCACCGGGATCGCCTGCGCGGTGGGCTTCCTCGGCGACCGCCTGCGGGTCACCCCCGGTGCCCTGGCCTGGCAGGCCGCGGGACTGGTGGCGGTCGTCATCGGGGTGATCGTGATCGGGCGCCACCCGGCCATGCCCGGCAGTGGCCACCGGGCGGTCCCGCGCGCCGCCGAAGCCGCCGAAGCCGCCGACCGCCCGGACGGCGGGGACTCGCCGGACTCCCCGGACGGCCCGGACTCCCCGGCCGGCGCGGGCCCCACCGACCCCACCGGCTCCCGGTAGCCGGGCCGGCCAAGGAACGGCGGCGACCCATGTGCTGGAGCGCGCAGGCGGACCTCGTCGCCGGCGGGGTGGTATCGGGCATCGGCGTCCTCTGCCTGGTCCGGACCCACCGCGCGGGACGCCCCGAGCGACTGCCGCTCGCGGCCCTCCCGCTCGTCCTCGGCGTGCACCAGCTGATCGAGGCCGCGGTCTGGCACGGCGCCGAGGGCGGCCTCCCCGCCGGTCCGGCCGGGTGGGCCCGGACCGCGTGGGCCGTGATCGCGTTACCGCTGCTGCCCGTCCTGGTCCCGGTGGGGGTGTGGGCCGCCACCCGCGACCGGGCCCGCCGGCGCCCGCTGCTGGGCTTCGTCCTGCTCGGCCTGCTGGTCGCGGTCCCGCTCGCGCTCGCCGTCGCGACCCGCCCGGTGACGGCCACCGCGCACGGCCACACCCTCGGCTACGCCGTCGGCATCCCGCACGCGGCGCTCCTGCTGACCGGCTACCTGGTGGCGACCGTCGGCCCGCTGCTCCTCAGCGGCGACCGCCTGCTGCGCCGGCTCGGCCTGCTCACCGGGGCGGGCGCCGTCCTCTGCGCGCTGCTCTGGCGGCTGGCCTTCGTCTCCACCTGGTGCGCCCTGGCGGCCCTGGCCAGCCTGCTGCTCCTGCACTGGACGGCCCGCCCGCCCCGGGACGCGGCCCCGGCCGGCGACCCGGCGGCGTTCTGACGCCACCCGTCGGCCGTGGCCCCGGGCCCGCCCGCCCCGGGGCTCACAGCAGCGCCTCCGGCGGCATCCGGTGGACGCCCGGGAGCCGGGTGTCGAGCTCGCCGGGCTCGAAGCGGCACATCCCGACCGCGTGCCAGAACTCGCCCACGACGTCGCCCTCGTACTTGTACGCGCCGGACGGCAGCAGCGCCGCCCAGCCGTCCGGTGCCCCGAGCAGGGTCGCCCGGGCCGTGGGCGCGCCGTCGGCGGGGACGTCCCAGAGCCGCACCGTGCCGTCCTCACCGCCGCTGGCCAGCAGCGATCCGTCCGGGCTGAAGGTCACCGCCAGGATCCGGCCGGTGTGCCCGCGCAGCCGTCCGAGGTCCTGCCCGGTGCGGGGGTCCCAGAGCCGGACCACCCGGTCGTCCCCCGCCGTGGCGAGCAGCGACCGCCGGGGGTGCACCGACGCCGTCCAGAGCCGGCCGGCGTGGCCGGTCAGCCGGTGCCTGATCCCGCCGTCCGCCCAGACCACGGCGTCGCCGTCCCACGAGGCGCTGGCCAGCCAGGAGCCGTCGGCGCCGAACGCGACGCCGTACACCCGGTCACCGTGCCCGTCGTGCCGGGCCTCGATCCGGCCGGCCTCGATGTCCCAGATCCGGACGCTGCTGTCGTCGCAGCCGGTGGCCAGCCGGCGCCCGTCCGCGCTGAACGCGATCGAGCGGACCCGGCCCCGGTGCTCGCGCAGCGTGGCGACGTGGGCGCCGGTGCTGCGGTACCAGATGCGGACGGTGTCGTCGTCGTTGGCGGTGGCCACGAAGACGCCGTCGGCGCTGAACGCCTCCGCCCAGACGTGCTCCGTCTCGACGTCCATCTCCCGCAGGTACTCACCGGTCAGCGCGTTCCACAGGTAGAGGTCGCCGTCGTTGCTGGCGGTGGCCAGCACCGGCCCCTGCGGGCTGAACTGCGCCGAGACCAGCCGGCTGCTGCGCCCCGAGAGCTCCCTGACCCGGCGGCCCGTGGCGGGCTCCCAGAGCCGGACCACGCCGTCGTTGCCACCGGCCGCCAGCACGCCGGCGTCCCCGCTGAAGGAGAGCGAGCCGATCCGGCGCCCGTGGCCGCGCAGCAGTTGGCGGCTGCGGCCGGAGGCCGGGTCCCAGAGCCGGACGGCGCCGTCGTTGCCGCCGGTCACCAGCAGCGTGTCGGCCTCCGCCCCGCCCGGTCCGGCGCCGGGGCGGAACCGGCAGGCCCAGACCGAGCCCCGGTGCTCGGGCGGCTGGCGGCGCGGGGCCACCACCTCGCGCCCGCCCGGGGCGGGCGGCCCGACCCGCCACACCCGGACCACGCCGTCGCTGTCCCCGGCGGCGAGCCGGCCGCCGCCGTCGTCGAAGTCGACCTGGTAGACCGAGCCGGTGCAGCCCTCCAGCCGGCCGGCCGCCGTCCCGTCCTGCGGGTTCCAGAGCCGGATCTGACCGGCCGTGTCGCCGCTGGCGAGCAGGTCCCCGTCGGGGTGGAAGGCCAGCGTGTAGACCCGGCCGCCGTGCCCCTCGAAGGTGTGCAGCAGGCGTCGCCCCGCGACGTCCCAGACCCGGACGGCGCCGCCCGGGGCTTCCGGGGCCGCGTCCGCGGCACCCCGGACGGCCGCGCCGTCCGCACCGGCGTCGCCGGTGGCCAGCAGCGTCCCGTCCGGGCTGAACCGGGCCCGGAAGACCGTCCCGCGGTGCCCCGGGAGCTCGGCGACCCGCTGCCCGGTCGCGGTGTCCCACAGCCGGGCCCCACCGAGCCGGTCACCGGTCACCAGCAGGGCGCCGTCCGGGCTGAAGACCGCGGTGTAGACGGGTGCGGCGTGGCCGGTCAGCCGGCGCAGCAGCCCGCCCGTCGCGGTGTCCCAGAGGGTGACCGTCCCGTCGGCGTCACCGGTGGCGAGCAGCGCCCCCGTCGACTCCAGCGAGACCGGCCAGACCCCGCCCGGGTGGACGTCGAGGCGGTGCAGGCACTCCCCGGAGACCTGGTCCCAGAGCCGGACGGTGCCGTCGGCGCTGCCGGTGGCCAGCACGCTCCCGGCGAACTTCACCGCGTAGACCCGGTCGATGTGGTCCTTGAGGGTGCGCAGGGCGACTCCGGTGAGCGCGTCGCAGACCAGCACGCTGCCGTCGGCGCTGCCGACCGCGAGCAGCTGGCCGTCGGCGCTGAAGGCGACCGGTTCGGGCAGCCGGGCGGTGCGCACGCCGAACCCGTACGGCACGCCGACCTCCGAGGGCCGGAAGCCGGCCTCGACGGGCAGGCCCGGTGCGATGGCCGCGGCACGCAGTTCGGGGGCGGCCAGCACCTCGTCGTCGGTGACGGTGGAGATCAGGGCGGCCCGCTGCCAGCGGCTGCCCCGCAGCCGGGCGCCGCGCAGATCGGTGCCGATCAGCCGGGCACCGCGGAGGTCCGCGCCGGAGAGGTCGGCGCCGGAGAGGTCGGCCGCGTCGAGCCGGGCACCGGCCAGCCGGGCGCCGCGCAGCGAGGCCCCGGCCAGGTTGGCGCCGAGCAGCCGGGCGTCGGTGAGGTCGGCCTGGCCGAGGTCGACGCCGGAGAGGTCCCGGTGGGAGAGGTCCTCGCCGGCCAGCGCGGCGCCGCGCAGGTCGGTGTGGGCAGGCACCCTCAGCCGGGCCAGCACCTTGACGGCGTTGAGCCGCGCGGTCTCGTCCGCCTCGCCGGCCCCGTCCAGGACGTCGTGGGCCCACTGCTGGCAGAGCTGGTGGTCGGCGAGGTCGCAGAGGAACTCGACCGCCAGCCGGCTGAGCGGGCGCCGGGTGAGCAGCTCCGACTCGCCGTTCCCGAGCGAGGCCGCCGCGGCCCGGGCGACCAGCCACTCGACCACGGAACCGTGGATGAACTGGAACACGCCCTCGTCGGACCGGACGAGCAGACTGCCCGATCCCACCGCGTGCGCGAGCTGCGGCGCGGGCAGGTGGCTCCCGGCCAGGCCGGTCAGCGCACCGGAGAGGTCGAGCAGTTCGTCGTACGGCAGGGAGGTGCGGCTGGTCTCCCAGAGCCGGACCGCGAGCGCGGTCACGGCCTCCCAGAGCTGGTCCAGGCCGAGGCCGGGCGCGGCGCCCGGGCCGCCCTGGCCGCGCCGCTCCTCGAACTCCAGCCAGGCGGTGAAGACCTCCTGGTAGAGGCCGGCGGCGCTGAGCGCCCGGCCGGCTCCGGCGACGGCCCGCAGCCGGTCGTGGTCGAGGTCGGCGACGAAGCTCAGCAGCCGGGGGTTGCGGCAGAGCGCGAGCAGGTCGGGGATGGCCTCCAGCAGCCGCATCCGGCGGTCGGCGGCGGCCTCGTCGCCGTAGCGGTTGGCCAGGTAGCCGCGGATCTGGGCGGTGGTGAAGTCCTGGACGGCGATCAGCCGCCGCTGCGGGAGCAGGCCGACCCGCTCGCCGAGGGCGGTGAGCACCTGTTCCTGGGAGCTGAAGTGCTGGGTGCGGCTGCTCACCACGATCTTGGCGTTGTCCACGGCGGCGTCCAGCAGCACCTGGAGGTGGTCGGCGGCGCGCTCGTAGCTGACCCGGTTCAGCAGTTCGTCGAAGCCGTCGAACAGGAGGACCACGCGCCCCTGCCGGAGCATGTAGCGAAAGGCCCGCAGGTCGAGGGTGTCGACGCCGTGGGCGGTCAGGTGGGCCGCCACCAGGCCGTCGAAGGAGTGCGCCTTGTCCAGTGCGCTGAGGTCGATGAACAGCGGCGTCAGGTGCGGGAGTTCGACCGGGATGCGGCGGGCCAGCTCGCGCAGGGCGAAGGTCTTGCCGTGCCCGAAGTCGCCCAGCAGCAGCAGGAACCGGCCGTGGTCGGAGTCCAGCAGCCGGAGCATCTCGTCGACCAGGCCCTCGCGTTCCTCCCCGCCGGGGCGCTCGGCGTCCCGGTAGCGCTGCGGCAGGTAGAGGCCTGGCTGGTACTGGCTGTCGGCGGCCAGCCGCTCGCTCTGCGCGGCGACGTGGTCGCGGAGGTCGAGCAGGCCCTGGAACTCGATGAAACTGCGCAGCCGGACGCCGCGCCGCCGGGCCCGGTCGCGCAACTCGCGCGGCGGGGGCGGGCCGTCGTGGACCAGCTCGGCGTCCGGGGCGCTGCCGGCGGCGTGCACCTCGTCGACGAAGCGGTCGACCTCCTCGGCGGTCGGGGTGTGCACACAGACCGCGACCCGCTGCTGGCGGACGAATCCCGACTCGTTCCAGGTGACGAAGAGCTGGGGCGGCGAGCCGGCGACAAAGCGGATCTGGGCGCCCTGGTGCCGGGTGCGGCAGACCTCGGCGACCCGGGCCAGCAGGGTGTCGAGCGGGGAGGGCAGTTCCCTGGTCTCCCGCTCGGCGGCGGGCACCGGGGCGGGGCCCGCCGCGGGCGGGGTGTCGGGGGCGGCCCGGTCGGGCGGCGGGGGGAACGCGCGGTGCGCCCGGTGCCAGCCGACCGCCGACCGCCGGGGCTCGGCGCCCGGGGCTGTGCCCGCCCCCGGGGCGGCGCCGGGGCTCGGGCTGGGCCAGTGGGTGAGCCCCTCGCGGGTGAGCTGCAGCAGCTGGTGCGCGCCCGGGGCGGTGGCACCGAGGACCCTGAGCTCCCCGGCGGAGGTGGGCAGGTCCTGGAGCGCGGCGCGGCCGTCGGCCGGCCCGTGCAGCAGCAGGTGCAGCCGGGGCGCGGTCAGCCGGGTGAAGCGGTCGACGTCCCGGAGCGGCTCGGCGTCCTGGCCCGCCCGGGCCGACCGGGCGCCCGCCGGCCGGGGCGTGACGGGGTGCCGGACGCCGCCGATCCGCAGCCAGCCGTCGTTCTCGTACGGGCGCAGCGCCTGGGCGAACCACGCGGCCTGCTCGGGGCCGAGCCAGCCGTACCGGTCGTCGGGCCGGTGGCTGTGGGCCATCGAGGAGTTCAGGCCCGCGACGACCGTCCCGAGCTCGGGCACGGGGAACAGCGTCCAGGGCTGGTCGCTGTCGAAGACCACGTCCAGCCCCTGGTAGAACTCCTGGAACAGCCGGGCGTAGTGGCGCCACTTGGGCCAGTACGGCGGGGTGGGCCGCAGTTCGTCCGCCTCGCAGGTGGCGAAGTAGGCGCGGGAGGCCGCCTGGCTGACGTCCTGACCGCCGGGGACGATCGCCACCCGGTGCGGCTCCAGCCCGAGCAGGGAGCGCATGCCGGTCAGGAAGGCGAGGGCCTGCTCGCACTCCCGGGGGCTGCCGGACGCGGTGAGGTCCCCGGTGACGACGACCAGTTCGGGTGCCGGGGCCCCGGCGTCGGCGAGCTCGACGAGGTCCCCCCAGACGGCGGCCTGGAGCTCCGCGGGATCGGTGCCCCGGCCGAAGGACGGGCCCGCCAGGTGCAGCACCGTGACCGACTCCCGCCCGCCCGGGTGGCCCGCCGCCGGCGGGTACTCCGGCCGCACGGAGGGCCTGCGCCGGCCGGACCGCCCGGTGCCGCCGACCGGCCGCAGCGCCTGCGGGGCCGGCTCCCCGTCCTGCTGCGCCCGGGCGGCGGGCGGCGCGCCCGCGGCGCCACCCGGATAGCCCGGCCGCAGCTCCGGCCGGGCCCGGCCGTCCATCGCCTGGGCGACCCTGGCGAGCAGCAGGTGGCGGGCCAGCGCGGGGTCGGTGACGGTGGCCAGGTCGATGTAGGTCAGGGTGGCGAGCAGGCCGTCCACCGGGATGTCCTCGATCCGGACGGTCAGCAGCCTGCGCTCCGGGGCGTCGGGGTCGGCGCGCAGGGCCGCCTGCCACTCCATCCGGCCGTAGCGCGAACGCTCGTAGTGGCGCGAGAGCAGCGCGATGACCGCGGCGGACTCGGTGACACCCCGGTCCATGAAGTCGACGAAGTTGGTCCCCGGGACGAAGTCCCACGCCTGGAGGAAGGCTCGGTAGCCCGCGTCCTCCAGCGTCCAGGCGATCCAGGCCGCCCACCGTTCGTCGGCGGGCGAGTAGCTGATGAAGAAGTCGATCGGCCCGGGGCCGCCCGGGTTCACGTCATAAGCCCCCATGGGGCCAGCTTATGGCCGATCGCCGACGAGCGACCCCGGTTCGGACCCACACTCGACCAACCACCGCTCGTATGCGACCCTGACCACCGTGCTTGCCTACTGGCCCAACGTCAAGCGGCTCCACCCTCTCGACTGGGTGGCTGCTGCGCTGCTCGCCTGCGGGCTGCTCCTCCTCGCCACCGGACTGCTACCGACGGACTCCGCCGGGGCCGCGATCTCCCGGATCGCACCCCTGCTCGCCTTCCTCGGAACCGTCATCGTGCTCGCCGAACTCACCAGCACCGCCGAGGTGTTCGACGTGCTGGCGGCCGGGGTGGCCCGGACCGCCCGGGGCAGCTACGCGGCGCTGTTCGTGCTCTGCGTGGCGCTGGCCGCCGTCACCACGATCACCCTCAACCTGGACACCACGGCCGTCCTGCTGACCCCGGTGATGCTGGCGCTCGCCTCGCGGGTGGGCATCGCGCCGCTCCCGCTGGCGATGACCACGGTCTGGCTGGCCAACACCGCGAGCCTGCTGCTCCCGGTGTCCAACCTGACCAACCTGCTGGCCGCCGAGCGGGTCGCGCTCTCCCCGAGCGGCCTGGCCCGGGTGATGTGGGCGCCGCAACTGGCCGCCGGCCTGATGACCATGGCCTGCCTGTGGTGGTTCTACTGGCGGCGCGACCGGCGCGGCGCGAACGACTACGACCCGCCGCCGGCCCACCGGCCGGCCGACCGGGTGCTGTTCAGGATCTGCGCACTGACCTGCGCCGGGTTCCTGCTGACCAGCCTGCTGGCCGACCTCCCGCTCTGGGTCGCCTCGGGGGTGGCGGCCCTGGTGGTGGTCGTGGCGTTCGCCGTGCGGCGGCCCGAGGCGCTGCGGGCCTCGCTGATCCCGTGGCGGCTGCTGGTGATGGTGCCGGGGATGTTCCTGGTGGTGCAGACCTTCGACGCGCACGGGCTGCACCGGGTGCTCGCCGCGGCGATCGGGACGGACGGCGGGGTGCTCGGGATGTTCCGCGCCTCGGCGGTGGGCGCGGGGCTGTCGAACCTGCTCAACAACCTGCCCGTGTACCTGGCCGGCGAAGCCGCCGTACCGGCCGGCAACCACCAGCAGCTGCTCTCCCTGCTGATCGGCACCAACATCGGCCCGCTGATCACACCCTGGGCCTCGCTCGCCACCCTGCTCTGGTACGAGCGGTGCCGGTCGGCCGGGCTGCGGGTACCGCTGCGCAGCGTCGCGGCGACCAGCGCCGTCCTGGCCGTCAGCGGGGTGGCGCTGGCCACCGCGGCCCTGACCCTGACGTCGTGACGGCGTAGCGGCGTGACGACGGTGGCCGGGGATGGCCGGTGGTGGCCGGAGGTGGCCGGAGGTGCACGGGGCGGGGAGACTCGACTCCGCTGCCCGTCGCCTCAGCCGTGCCCGGCGGCCGAGGCGGCCCGGGCCACCAGGTCCAGCAGATAGGGCAGCGCCTCCGGTCGGCCCGCGACGAAGCTCCGCGCGGTGTCCGGCCGGCCGATCCGCCCGCTGAACCGGCCGCCGTCCAACCCGCGGACCACCACACCCGCCTCCGCCGCGAGCAGGTACCCGGCGGGCAGGTCGATCTCCTCCGGCAGATAGCCGACGAAGCCGTCGATGTCGCCCCGGGCCAGCATCGACCAGGCCAGCAGCGGCGCCCAGAGCTGCAGGAGCCGCTGGGAGCCGGCCTCCAGCTCCGACTTCAGCGCCCGGAGCAGCCGGTCATCGGTCGCGATGCCGTGCCCCTGGGTCCAGGCGAGCACCGGCCGGGCCGCGGCGACCGCACGCGCCGAACGGGCCGCACCCGCCGTACCGCAGAGCCGTCCCTGCGGGCCGAAGGCACCGGCACCGTGGACGGCCCACCACGTCCGGCCGATCACGGGGTCGTGCACGACCCCCACGACCGGCTCCTCGTCCACGCAGAGCGCGATGCCGACCACATAGGCCGGCAGCCCGATCACCACGTTGTTGCTGCCGTCGAGCGGATCCACCAGCCAGGTGCGGCCCGGCGCCGCACCGCCGGCACCGCCCGCTGTCGCACCGCCCTCCTCGGCGACGATCCGGTCGCCCGGGAAGCACTCCGCGAGCCGGCTGGTCACCAGGGCCTCGGCCTGGAGGTCGAGTTCGGTGACCACATCGCCGTCCTCGCCCTTCGTGCAGACCCCGAAGGCGTCCTGGAACCGGGCGCTCAGCAGCGCCCCCGCCTCCTCGGCGGCCCGCACCGCCACACCGCACTCGAACGCGAACGGGAACGCCGGGGCGCCGTCACGCTGCCTGATCGGGTCCACTGATCCTCCTCGCTGCCTCTCCGGCGATCCGAGCCGTCTGGTCGGCGTCGCAGAGCCGGCGCACCACCCGGCGGGCCGGACCGTCGACGGGCCCCAGCACGACGTCCACCGATCCGGGCACGGACCGCCCCAGCACCACCGTCGCCGCCGACGCGGCCCCGGTGAGGAGGGTGGTGTGGAACTCGCCGGCCGCCAGGGTGTACGTCTCTCCGCGCGCGCTGCGCTGCTCCACCACCGGCTCCCAGCGCACCAGTCGCGGGGTCGGCCGGATCTCGTCCGCACCCCCGCGGCTGTACACCTCGAAGGCGCGGTGCGTCGGCCGCCGCGGCTCGTCCAGCACCCGGACCCTCAGGTTGCCGACCCGCCCGTAGAGCACGCTGCTCTTCAACTCCCAGCTGTGGCAGTGGATCTCCGGCGGAGGCGCGGGCGGGTGCGCTGCCGGTTGCGGGGGCGGGTGCGCCGCCCGGCGCAGACCGGGCATGACCGGCCCGAAGACGTGCACGCAGACCCCGCACGCGCCCTCCCGCAGGACCGGCAGGCAGTAGAAGCCGAGCGGGTGGGCCACCGCGCGCAGGGGTCTGCTGCCCGAGGCGATCTCCGCCAGGATCCCGCCGACCAGCCCGTCGAGCCCGCCCGGTTCTTCGGGCAGGCCTGGTTCGGACGGCGCGCCCGGGCCACCCCGGCTGTGCTGATCTGCCCGGCTGCCCCGGCCTGCCCGGCCGTCCTGGCCTGCCCGGCTGTCCTGGCCTGCCCGGCTGTCCTGGCCGGCCGGTCTGTCCGGCTCACCCGGTTCGGCCGCCGCCCCGGTCCGCCCGGCGGCCCGGTCGAGTCTCGTGAAGAGGTCCATCGTCTCCCGCCTCCGGCGGCTACCTGCGGTAGGGGTTCTCCGCGTGCAGCGCCCTGTCGATGATGTCGCCGACGTCGCGGTCCGAGAGGGCCGCCGGCAAGGGGATGCCGAGCTGCTCGAAGAGCCGCCGTGCCTCGTCGACGGTGGGGTCCTCGCTGAGCGGCTCGGTGTCCCGCAGGTCGAGCTTGAGCGCCTGCTCCCGGTAGTGGTGCAGCTCGGTGACGTAGTAGTCGTAGAGCGGACGCCCGCGCTCGACGTAGAGGCTGACCCGCCGCGGATCGTCCTGAGTGATGATCAGACAGGACGCGGAGAGGTCGAAGCGCAGCGTCGGGACGACGGACGACAGGTGGACGTCGATCTCCAGGGTGTCGAGCCGCTGCCGGTACCACGAGGCGGCGAGCACGGTGGCGTACGACTCCTTGCGGGTGCGCTCGACGCTCCAGCCGTCCTGCGCGACGGAGTCCCGCCGGCTGCTGAACGTCTCGCGGAACCGCGAATAGGCGGCACAGGCCCGCTCGTCCCCCGGGTGCACGATATCGATCTTGACGGTGAGCGAACGGCGCCTGCGCTGCGCCTCCCGCACGCACTCGGGCAGGGTCACGGCCCGCAGATAGGTACCGGTGCCGCCCTTGAAGACCCACCGGTCGGTGTCCTGCCGGGCTCCCTCCAGGGCCCGTTCGAGATCCATACCGGCCAGCTCGCGCACCGAGGTCAGACTGTCCAGCGCCTGCCGCGCGCCGGCCGTGGCCTCCCGGATGTCGGCGATCCGGCGCTTGCGCTCGGCCAGCGACCCGTAGACCACCGCGGCGAGCACCAGGAGCGTGGCACCCGACACGACGTTGTCACCGAGCACTCCCCCGAACATGTCGAGCAACCCGACGGTCAGCGCGCCGCAGAAGGCGACGACACCGTCCGAGTTCCTGAGCGCCCAGGCGATCGCGCCCTCCAGCCGCCGCCCGGACCCCGAGCCCCCGTTCGCCACCCCGCACCCCCGTCCTTCGCCCACCAACATGGTAGGTCAGCGGTCCAGTTGACGCCCAGACAGTTCACTGCCGGAACGGAGCACGAAGGGCGCGCTTCGAGCGTGGAGGGCGCACACCGTGGGCCGTCGCCCCGGCCGGCCGGTACCTGCCGCACCGGCCGGTGGCACGAACCGGCGTCACGAGTGGGCGTCACGAGTGGGCGTCACGAACTGGCGTCACGAGCCGGTGACGCGAACCGGTGACGCGAGCCCGTGGCACGAGCCGACGGCCCGAACCAAGGGCACGACCGCGCGGCACGACCGGCGGCGGCCGCCGGAACCGCTCGGCCGGCCTGCCGTCGGGCCTGCCCGACTCAGCCGTCGGCCTTGGCCCCGGCCACCGAGAGGAGGTGCCGGTCCGCCCCTGCGCCCGACTCCGCGGCGCCGGGCGGCGACGGCACCGGCGGCGCCGACCGTTCGGCCTCGCGGGGGTCGGCCGCCGGCCCGCGACCCCGCAGGCGGTCCATCTCCCGCCACTCGGGCCGCAGGGCCGCCAGCGAGGTGGTGGCGAAGTACAGCCCACCGCCCACCAGCAGCACGGGTATCAGGCCGGACAGGGCGACGGCCGCGCCGGCGAGGAGACCGCCGAGGGGGATGCCGGCCCAGGCCAGCGAGTCGCCGAGGGCTCCGACGCGGCCCAGCAGGTGGCGCGGCACCCGCTCGAACGTCACCGCACCGAGGATCGGGTTGAGGAAGCCGGAACCGAAGCCGCCCACCGCGAAGACCGCCAGCACTACACCGATCGGCGCGTCCAGGGCGAGGACCAGGAACCTCGGTGCTCCGCAGAGCAGGAAGCCCGCGAAGAACACCACCCGGCGCGGAAGCCGATGGGCGACGGCCGCCGCTATCAGGCTCCCCGTCACCGCCGCGATCCCCCAGGCGCTGCCGGTCAGCCCGATGGCCGCGGGGCCACCCCCGGACTGCTGCGCCCAGAGCGGCACCAGGACGGTCATGAAGCCCGCGTCCAGCAGGTTGGTCACCGCGATCATGACGATCACGGTGAGCAGCAGCGGCTCGCCGCGCAGGAAGGTGAAGCCCTCCCGGAACATCTGCCAGTAGCCGGCCGGCCCGTCGGCCCGCGTCGGCTGCGCGGACTCGACGGACTGCGCGGACTCGACGGAATCGGCGGCCCGCGCGGACTTCGCGGTGGCCGGTGCGATGGCACCCCGGCCCATCCCCCGGGGCAGCACCACCAGCACGACCAGCGCACCCAGCCCGAAGGCGACGGCGTTCAGCGTCAGACCGGCCATCGGACCGAGCAGCGCCACCAGCCCGCCGCCCACCGCCGGGCCGATCGTCGAGGCCAGCCGCTCGGTGACTCCGGACAGCCCGGTGGCGCGCTCCAGCGGCACCCGGGCGTGGTCGGCCGCCTCGGGGACCATCACCTCCTTGGCCAAGTCCCCCGGGCCGCGCACCGCGCCGACCGTCGCGACCAGGACCAGCAGCAGCCAGAACGGCAGCAGGCCAAGCCCGTGCAGCAGCGGCACCAGGGCCGCCGCGACGGCACTCACCGTGTCCGTCGTCCAGGAGACGACGCGCGGGCCCAGCCGGTCGATCACCGGGCCCGTGAACGCCTTGACCAGCACGTACGGCGTCATCTCGACGAAGGCCACCACGCCGGTCATGGTGGCGCTGCCGGTGGTGGCGAGGACGAACCAGGGCAGGGCGATGGCCGAGACCCGGGTTCCGGTGAGCGAGACGGCCATCGCCGACAGCACGCCGACCAGGGGCCGGAGGCTGCGCGGGGCGGCGACCGCCTCGACGGCGGTGGACCCGGTCATGACCGCCCCCCGGAGTCCTCGACCGAACCCCCGGGCCCGCCCGCCGCAGGCGCCGTCTCCCCGCCGCCGCGCCCGACCCCGTCCTGCTCGGCCCCGCCCTGATCGACGCCGTCCTGTCCGGCGTCGTCCTGGTCGGCGCCCCCTCGGGGCTCGGGCAGCACCTGGAGGACCACCCCGATCCGCTCGGCGCCGGCCGGGGCGTCCGCCGCGTCGAACTGCCGGTAGCGGCCGACGACGGCGGCCAGCTCCTCCGTCATGGCGCGGGCCTCCTCGGGAGTGAGCAGGACCGCCATGTCGCTGAGGTTGAGGATGTGGCGCCAGGCCCGCGGCATGGTCTCGTACCCGTTCAGCGCGCGCTGGGCGAGCAGCGTGTGCGCGGCGACGATGGACCGCAGGTAGCCGAGGGCCGCCTCCGGCTCCTCGTCCGCCAGCTCCATGTCCGACCACACGGTGAGCTGGTGGACCGCCCGCCACCACCGCTCGCGGGCGTTGCCGCGCTCGGAGTCCTCCTCGACGAACCCCGCGGCCGCCAGCTGCCGCAGGTGGTAGCTCGTCGCGCCCGACGTCAACCCCATCTGCTCGGCGAGCCGGGTCGCGGTGGACGGCCCGCCACGGCGCAGCAGCCCGATCAGCTGCACGCGGACAGGATGGGCCAGCGCCCGCAGGCCCTTGGCATCGAGCACGACGTCCCGCTGCGGGTCGGGACTGTGCGGCCACCGCTTCTCTTCGGTCATGGCAGCAGCCTAGGACCGCAAAGACTTCTTCGCAAAGGGTTTTTGCGAAGAAGTCTTTGCGGTCCTCCCGGACGGCCTTCCGGCACCCCCGCCCGGCCGTCACGGCCCGTCCGCGGCGCCCCGTCTCACTCCCGGGCGACCGACAGGGCCAGCACCACGGTGAGGCCACCGCCCGGAGTCTGCTCCACCGCCAGCCGCCCGCCCGCCGCACGGACCAGGCCGTCCACCGCCGGGCCGGCCGCACCGGCGGAGCGCAGGCCGGCGAGCAGCCACTGCCGGGCCTCCGGCAGCTCGCTCTGCCCGCGGTCCACCACCCTGAGCTCCACCCGGGCCCGACCGGCGCCGGGACCCGCCGCGCTCGCGAGCCCCGCCGCACCCCCGGCCCCCGCCCCCGCCCGCGGGACGTCCCGCCCACCGAAGTCCCGCACACCGGGGTCCACCGCACCGGCGTCCACCACATCGGCGCGCACCAGCACCCTGGCCCCCCACGGGCTGCGCCTGATCGCGTGATCGACCAACCCCGCCAGCGCCGACTCCAGCCGCCGGGCGTCCGCGACCACCACCGGCAGGCCGGCCGGTATTCGGACCGCCACCTGCCCCGCGCGGCCGCCCCCGCGCAGGACCCGCTGGACCACGTCGGCCACCTGGACGTGCGGCGCCCGCGGACCGCACCCCTCCGCCCGGTCCGTCCACCGCACCCGCTCCAGCTCCGGGCGGCTGAGTTCGCGGGGCCCGGCCATCACCCCGGCCGGCGGCCGCCCGAGACCGTCCGCGGGTCCGAACCCCGCCTTCTCCCCGGTACCGTCCTCGCCCGCGCCCGGACCACCGCCCCGGCCGCCCCCGGCGGCGGCGCCGAACGCACCGAACCCGCCGAGCGCCCGGGCGCCCGACGCGACATAGCCCCAGAGCTTCCCGCGTGCCATCGCCCTGCCCCTCGTACCTCACCGATCGTCGCCGCCGGCCGCACGGCGGACCGGAGTCGGCCGCGCTCCGGGTCCTCCGCCAAGCCTGCGCCCGGACCGCACGGGTGACAATCCGGCTCCCGGGCACGAACCGGGCACAGTACCCCGCCGACCGACCGGGAACGAACCCGTCGACCGACGGGGGTCCGGTCGCCCCCGCTCGCACGGCGCCGCCCGAGCGCACCGGCCCGGCCCGCACGCCCCGACGCGCGCCCGCACGCCCCGAGGCCACCGAGCCGCACCCCCTGCCCGATCGGGCCGCCGAACCTAGACTGACCCCATGACCCGGCTCAACGACCAGGTCCAGGAGCTGCTCCAGGAGTACGCCGACCTGATCTCGATCACCGGCGGGGACGCCTTCCGGGCCCGCGCCTACGAGAAGGCCGCCCGTGCGGTGGGCGGCCACCCGGAGGACATCGCCGGGCTGGACGCCAAGGGCCTCCAGAAGATCCCCGGCGTCGGGAAGTCCACCGCCGACAAGATCGCCCAGTACCTCGCCACCGGCCGGATGGACGCGCTGGAGACGCTGCGCGCGGCCATCCCGGCCGGGGTCCGCGCCATGACGGCCGTTCCCGGTGTCGGGCCCAAACGCGCGCTCGCCCTCTACCGCGACCTCGACATCGCCTCCGTCGACCAGCTCGCCGAGGCCATCCGCGCGGACCGGCTGAGCGCCGTGGCCGGGTTCGGCGAGCGCAGCGGCGAGCAGATCCTGCGCGGCATCGAGCTGATGCGGCAGGCCGGCGGGCGGACGCTGCTCGACGCGGCCACCGAACAGGCCGAGCAGATCGTCGCCGCGATCGCGGCCGTCCCGGGCTGCACCCGCTGCGCGTACGCGGGTTCGCTGCGCCGGATGCGCGAGACGGTCGGCGACATCGACGTGCTCGCCACCGCCGAGGACTCCGCGCCGCTGATGGCCGCGCTCGCCGGACTCCCCTCGGTGGCCGAGGTGATCGCCCGCGGGCCGACCAAGACCTCGGTCCGCACCGCCAAGGGGCTCCAGGTCGACCTGCGGGTGGTGCCGGAGGACGACTGGGGAGCGGCGCTGGTGTACTTCACCGGCTCCAAGGCGCACAACATCAGGCTCCGCACGATGGCCGTCCGGGCCGGACTCAAGCTCTCCGAGTACGGCCTGTTCGACGCGGAGAGCGGCGACAAGGTGGCCTCGGCGACCGAGGAGGAGGTCTACGCGGCGCTCGGGCTGCCCTGGATCGCGCCGCCGATGCGCGAGGACCGCGGCGAGATCGAGGCAGCCCTGGAGGGCGAACTCCCGGTGCTGGTCACCGAGGCGGACCTGCGCGGCGATCTGCACACCCACACCGATCTCACCGACGGGCTGGCGAGCCTGGAGGAGATGATCGACACGGCGGCCGCCCGCGGTTACGCGTACTACGCCGTCACCGACCACGCGCCGGACCTCGTGATGCAGCGGATGACGGACGAGAAGATGCTCGCCCAGCGCGAGCGACTGCGCGAACTGGCGGGCCGGCACCGGCGGATGCGTCTGCTGCACGGCACCGAGCTGAACATCGGCCCGGACGGCGGGGTGGACTGGCCCGCCGAGTTCCTGGCCGGTTTCGACGTCTGCGTCGCCTCCGTCCACTCGCACTTCGGGGCCGACCGCGCCGCCCAGACCCGCCGGCTGATCCGCGCCTGCGAGAACCCGCACGTGCACGTCATCGGCCACCTCACCACCCGGCGGATCGGCCGGCGCGGGCCGATCGACGTCGACCTCGACGCCGTGTTCCGGGCCGCCGCCCGGACCGGCACCGCGATCGAGATCAACAGCTCACCGAACCGCCTCGACCTGCGCGACGAGGACGTGCTGCGGGCGAAGCGCCACGGGGTCCGCTTCTCGATCGACAGCGACGCCCACTCCACCCCGCAGCTGGCGTACCCGAGGTACGGCGTCGGCACCGCGCAGCGGGCCTGGCTGCCCGCCGAGGACGTGATCAACACCTGGCCGTGGCAACGCCTGAAGCGGTTCCTGCGCAAGGACGCGCTGCGGTAGCGCGCGGCAGCCGCCCCCAGATGCCCGCCAGGTCGCCGCGGGTGCGCCCGACCCGCCCCGGATCCGGGTAAATTGCCCCGATTCATGAGGAAAAGCCCTGGTGCCCGGGGCGCGGGAGGCGCATCATGGAGGTGGACCTGCGAGGAGCTGTGGGAGTTCGACCGCAGGAGGCAGTGGCGACAGATCGAGACGGATCAGGGTCTGCCGCTGGTACCTCGGTCGACGATCGAACTATGAGGCCGGAGGACGCGACGTCCGGAGGCCATCCCCCTCCTCGCAGGTTCCGCACGCCCGGCGACCGCAGGTTCGGCACGCCCGGCGGCGGGGGCCGCGGCTCCGGGGCCAGGACTCGGGCGCCCGTGGCGCGGTAGCGTTCATCACCGCCGACACCGGCCACTCGACCGTCCCGGGGCCGACGCCCCCACGGCCCGCCCCGGAGGACCGCCCGATGACCGACGACCGCCCGCCCGCAGGCAGCCCGGGGCTCCGCCGGCCGACCCCGTGCCCGCCGGTCGCCCGGGCGGTCGGCCGATGACCACCAGCGCGCCCGACTACCGCCGGCTCTCCGCCGTCGGACCGTACTTCGCCCTGGACTCCGGCGCCTCGCCCGCCGAGGCCGCCCCTCCGGGATTCCGCCCGCTGCGCGAGCTGTACGCGCACGGACCCCGCTCGCCGCTGGCCGAGCGGGTCCGGGTGGTGGCCCACCGGCTCGGCACCGCCGAACCCCGGGTCGCGGCCTCGATCCTGCACCTCGGGCTCGCCGCCCGGTTCTGCTCGGTGGGCCTCGGCGCCGCCGTCCTGCTGGGCACCGTCCCCGCGCTGGACCCCTACCGCGCCTACGTGCGCATCCCGGAGCAGGGCCCGATCGACCTCTGGACACCGCACGAAGCGGCACCGCACGAGGCGACATCGCACGAAGCGACACCCCACGACGGAACGCCCCACGGCAGGACACCGGACCACCGAGCGCCGGACCACGACGCACCCCACCCCCCACAGCCGCCCGCCCCGGCTCCGACCGGCCCCCGCGCGAGCGACGAGCAGCTGGCCGACCGGCTCCACCACGTGCTCGTCCAACGCCAGTTGACGCTGCTCGCGGCCGCCGTCCGGGCCGCCGTGCCGCTCTCCGGCAGGCTGCTCGACGGCAATGCCGCCTCCGCCCTGGCGGGGGCCCTGCGCATGCTCGACGCCCACGCGGCCCCCGGCCGGGCCCGCGCCCTCGTCGCGGCGGTCCTCCGCCGGCCACCGCTGGCCGACACCGGCGAGCTGCGCGGCACCGGCTTCCGGCGCACAAGTTGCTGCCTCTACTACCGGGTCGGCCCGGGCACCGGCGTCTGCGGCGACTGCTGCTTCACCAGCCCGCCCGGACCACGCCGCCCCGAAGCACGCCGCCCCGAACCGCGCCGCCCCGAACCGCGCCGCCCCTGACCACGCACCCTCGCCCGAGGCGCGGCGCTGCGGCCCGCGTGCGGCCTGTCCGGGGCCGGGCGCGGGCCGCCGATCCCCACCCGGCGCCGATGCCCGTGGCGGCGGGTGAAGCCTTCCGGCGTCACGGTCAGACCGCGACCGCCTCCGCCATCTCCTCCTCGGCCTCCACCTCCGCCTCGACCGCCGACCGGCCGCGCTTCTCGTACGCCGCCGCGCCGACCATCACCGCACCGCCCAGCGCCAGCCAGAGCGCCAGGGTGAGCACGTGCCCGCCGAGCCCGGCGCCGCCGTCGAAGTACAGGACGCTGCGGGCGCCCTCCAGGAATCCGGCGCCGGTCCAGAAGGCGTGCAGGGCACCGAAGAAGCCGTTCTGCAGCTCGGGCCGGTAGATGCCGCCCGAGGTGGTGAAGTTCAGCATCACGAACAGCACCATCATCGTCAGTGTGGTCCACCGCTTCAGGAAGCTGTGCAGGCCGATGCCGATCGCGAGGACACCCGCCGAGTACAGCCAGCCGAGCGCCCAGACGGCTGCCAGGTCGTGGTCCACGACGTGGAAGACCGGCCCGGCGGTGCCGATGCCGATCACGCTCACCGCCAGCGAGACGGCGAGGCCGACCAGGGCCCGGGTCCGCATGCCGAGGGCGGCGCCGGCCGCGCCGATCACCGCGACGCTCGCGTAGGAGCCGATGCTGAGCGCGACCAGCAGGAAGAACAGGCCCTGGCCGGTCGGGTCGCCCTTGCCGGGCGTGGTGAGGTCGGTGACGGCCAGCGGCACGCCCTGCTGGTCGGTGACGTTCCGGAACACCGCCTCCGCCGCCATCGCGGAGGTGTCGGACCCGCCCTTGGCGACGATCAGTTCGGGGCTCCGGGCGTCCGGGAGGAACGCGCCGACCAGGTCGCGGTCGCGCAGCTGCTGCTCGGCGGCGTCCTTGGTCGCCAGGGTGCTGACGTCGAGCGCCGGGCCGGCCTTGGCCCGGACGGCGTCCGCCAGGCCCTGAGCCTGCGGGGAGGTGCCGACGACGGCGACCTTCAGGTGGTGCGGCTCGGGCTGGTGGAACGCCCCCTGGTAGGCGAGCGCCATGCCCAGGCACATCAGCAGCGGGGTGAGCAGGTGGACGGCGAGGTGCTTGAGCGCGTGCCCCGGGGTGGGCGCCGCAGCGGTGGTCTGGGGTGCACTCATGGCGTTCGTCTCATCCTCCGTTGCCGGGCCTAGAAGATGGTAAATGCAACCATCTGGATGCAGTGTACAACCATTTCGAGGATGAGCGAAAACCCGGACCCACCCCCGCGCGGCCCGCCCGGCTCAGACCAGCTCGAACACCCCGTACGAGAACCCGTCCGCCCGGAGCTCTCCGTCGACCACCCGCACCCCCTGCACGTCCAGCGGCCGCACCGCGACCGGATCAGCCGCGCCACCCGGCCGGACCGTACCGCCCCGACCGCCCGGCAGCGCCGACCCGAGCGGCACCACGCCCGGCTCCCGCCGCGGATTGACCACCACCAGGAACCGCCCCGCCCGGGTGTACACCAGCGGGTAGCCGGCGCTGCGGACCGCGACCGCACCGCCCGCCCCCAGGCCCGGATGGGCCCGCCGAAGCGCGATCAGGCGCCGGACGGTGTGCAGCAGCGAGGTCGGGTCGGCCCGCTGCGTGGCCACGTCCGGGCGGTGCGGGTCGGGGTCGACCGGCAGGTAGAGGCGCTCGGCGGGAGCGGTGGAGAAGCCGGCGTTCACCCCGGGCTCCCACTGCATCGGCGTGCGCGAGCCGGCCCGGTTGTACCGCGGACCGAGCGTGCTGCCCTCCACGTCGGGCAGGCCGGGAAGATAGCGCATGCCGATCTCGTCGCCGTAGTAGACCGCCGGCAGGGTGGGCCAGGTGAGCTGGAAGGCGAAGGCGGGGGCGAGCTGTTCGGCGGTCCGCGGGCCGGTGGCGAGCCGGGAGAAGTCGTGGTTCGCGGTGGGCAGCGCGATGTACCCGGCGCCCTCGGTGAGTTGGGCGGCGCTGCGCCAGGCGTCGAGGAAGACCCGCGGGGTGCCGCGGCCCTCGGCCTCGAAGTAGCAGGGGCCCTGCTTCCAGTACTCCTCTACCGTGCCGGTGCCGTTGTTCCACAGCGAGCGGAGCGGCAGACCGTGGTCGGCGCCGCCGAACTGGAGGAAGAAGTCGGCGTGGAAACCGGCCGCGACGGCGGCGGCCGGGTCGCCCCACTCGGCGAGCAGCGCGGCCTGCGGGTGGGCGCGGTCGAGCCAGTCGCGCAGCTCCGTCCAGAGCTTGGAGGTCTCGACGAACCCGGGGTCGTCCTTGACCAGCGAGGAGGCCATGTCGACGCGGAACCCGGCCAGGCCGAGGTCCAGCCAGTGCGCCATGATCCCGCGCAGCGCGGCGCGGTTCGCGCGCGGACCGTCGGCGTCCACCGGCTGTCGCCAGGGCTGGTCGGAACGGCTCTGCGCGTAGCCGAAGTTGAGCGCCGGCTGGCAGTCGAAGAAGTTCGGCCGGTACCAGCCGGGGCGGCTGCCGGGGGAGGCGACGAAGCCGTCGACCGGCCGGTCCGACCAGATGTAGCGGTCGTCGTCCCGGTCCTCGGCGGCGGCCAGGAACCAGGGGTGCCGGTCGGAGGTGTGACCGGCGACCAGGTCGAGCAGGATCCGGATGCCCCGGCCGCGCGCTGCCTCGACCAGCGCGGCCAGGTCCTCGGTGGAGCCGTACCGGGGCGCGGGCGTGAGGTAGTCGCTCACGTCGTACCCGGCGTCCCGGAACGGCGAGGCGAAGCACGGGTTCAGCCAGACCGTGTCGACCCCGAGCCAGGCCAGGTGGTCCAGGCGGGCGGCGATGCCCGCGAAGTCCCCGATGCCGTCGCCGTCGGAGTCGGCGAAGGTCTGCGGGTAGATCTGGTACAGGACGGCGTCGGCCAACCAGTCGGGGCCGGGGCGGGTCGAGGTCATGGGGTGGATCCTCCTACCGGGTGCCGGGGTCCGGAACCACCGATTCTCGTCCAATCCCGGCCGTCCCGACAGCCCCCCTGCGGCACCGCTCCCCCGGGGCCCGGGCCTTCCCCGGCGCCCCGGCCCCGCCGCGCCTACCGGCCGCCCACGGCGCAGGCCCGGGTGAACACCCGCGCCCGCCGGGCGATCTCGGCCCAGTCCCCGGCCGCGACGGCCTCCGGCGCCACCACGTCCGTCCCCGCGCAGACCGCGAGCGCGCCCTGTGCCAGGAACTCCGCCGCGTTGCCCGCGTTGACGCCGCCGGAGGCGACCAGCGGGACGTCCGGGTAGGGGCCGCGGAGGTCCTTGAAGTAGCCGGGCCCGAAGGTCCGGGCCGGGAAGATCTTGACGGCCGCGGCGCCGAGGTCGACGGCCTGCGCGACCTCGGTGGGGGTGAGCGCGCCCAGCACGACCGGTACCCCGGCGGCGTGCCCGACCCGGGCCACCTCGGGCCGGCAGCCGGGCGTGACCAGGAAGGACGCGCCGGCGGCGATGCCGCGCTCGGCCTGCTCGGCGGTCAGCACCGTACCGACCCCGACCCGGTGGCCGGCCTGCGCCGCCCTGAACAGATGGTCCGTCACACCGGGTGTGGTGTAGGTGAATTCGGTCCAGATGATGCCGCCCTCGGCGAGCGCGGCGCAGAGCGCGGCGGCGTCGGGTATCCGGGGGGCACGGACGACGGCGATCACCGGATCGGCGGCCAGCGCGGCACGCGCGGCCGCGAGGACGGAAGCGGCCGCGGGAACGGAAGCGGCCGCGGCAGCCGTCACGGAAACGGCATCGGAGACGAAGGGCGAAGGGCTCATGCGGCTCGGGTTCCTCGATCGGTTCGGCGCAGGGCGCGCCCGGGCCGGGCGCCCGTGGTGCGGCCCTGCTGGACGACGGCGGTGCCGTTGACGTAGACGTGCTCGATACCGGCGGCGGGCCGCCGGGGCTGTTCGAAGGTGGCGGTGTCCTGGACGCGTTCGGGGTCGAAGAGCACCAGGTCGGCGTGGAATCCGGGGGCGATCCGGCCGCGCCGGTCCAGCCGCAGCCGGGCGGCGGGCCGGCCGGTCATCCGGGCGATCGCCTGCTCCAGGGTCAGGACATCCAACTCCCTGCTGTAGTGCGCGAGATAGCGGGGGAAGGTGCCCCAGGCCCGCGGGTGCGGCCGGGCCCCGACCAACAGGCCGTCACTGCCAGCGGTGTGCGCGCGATGCCGCATGATCGCCCGGACGTTCTCCTCGTGGCCGACGTGCTGGAGGATGGTGGTGGCCAGCTCGTCCCGGCGCAGCAGGTCGAGGAAGACCTCCGTCCCGCTGCGGCCCTGCTCGGCGGCCAGCTCGGCGACGGTCCGGCCGACGGCTCCCGCCAGCTCCTGGTTCCGGACGCCGGAGAGCTGGATGGTCGCCCAGTCGGTGACCACCCCGTGGCAGCCGTCGCTGCCCTTCACCTCCACCTCGTACCGGATCCGCTCGCACGCGTCCGCCTCACCGAGCCGGGCCAGGGTGGCCTGCGGGCCGCCCTCGGTGGCCCAGCCGGGCAGCAGGGCGGCCAGTGTGGTGGAGCCGGGCAGGTAGGGGTAGCTGTCCAGGGTGAGGTCGATGCCGTCGGCGAGCGCCCGGTCGACGAGGTCGAGCAGTTCGCCCGCCCGCCCCTGGTTGACGCCGAAGTTCATCGTGGCGTGGGTCAGGTGCAGCGGGCAGCCGGACCGGCGGGCGATCTCCACCATCTCGGCGTAGCCCTCCAACGCCCCTGACCCGTAGGACCGTTGGTGCGGTGCGTGGAATCCGCCGCACTCGGCGACGACCCGGCAGAGGGCGACCAGCTCGGCGGTGTCGGCGTACATCCCGGGCGTGTAGGTCAGGCCGCTGGAGAGGCCGACGGCGCCTTCGGCCAGGCCCTGGGCCAGCAGTTCGCGCATCCGGTCGAGCTCCCGGGCGCTCGGAGCCCGGTTCTCCCACCCCATGGCCAGCATCCGCAGCGAGCCGTGCGGGACGAGGTAGCAGGCGTTGACGGCCGGCCCGGTCCGGTCCAGCCGGTCCAGGTACTCGCCGACGGTGCGCCAGTCCCAGTCGAAGCCCTCCGGATCGCCGTTCCACCCGGCGATCTGGCGGCGCAGCGCGGGCAGGGTGCCGTCGTCGACCGGGGCGTAGGAGAGGCCGTCCTGGCCGAGGACTTCGCAGGTGACGCCCTGGGTGACCTTGGCCGGGTGGTCGGGTTCGAGCAGCAGGGCCAGGTCGGAGTGGGCGTGCATGTCGATGAAGCCGGGGGCCAGTACCAGGCCGTCGGCGTCCACTTCGCGGGCGCCGCCGAGCCCGTGCCCGAGCTCGGCGATCCGTCCCTGCCCGATCCGGACGTCGGCCCGGTACCGGTCGGCGCCGGTGCCGTCGACGACGGTGGCCCCCTTGAAGACGAGGTCGTCGACCGGAGACTGAGGCTCCATCAGAAGTACGTCCTGATCAGTCCGGTGACCTTCGGATCGGCCGCGGAGGCGTCGTCCAGTACCGGGATCATCGTCCACTTGTCGAAGGCGGTGCACGGGTGGGACACCCCGAGCCGCAGAACCGCGCCGACCGGCGCGAGGTCGCCGGCGTCCCGCAGGAAGGCGTGCTGGTCGTTGAGCGCGGTGACCCGGGCCGCCGTGCCGGTCAGCACCGGTCCGCCCCGGACGAGTTGGGGCTCCGGCAGGCCCTCGTCGAAGGGCAGGTCGCGCTTGCCCGCGTCGAGCAGGGCCAGCTGCGGCTCCGGCCGGGAGACCACCCGGGCCCAGCCGTGCAGGGCGCCCCGGAAGGGCGTCGGACCGGCCCCCCGGGCCAGCGGGGAGATCCCCCGGTAGAAGCCGTCGTCGTGGGCGACGTAGGCACCCGAGCGCAGGACCACCGAGGCCTCCGGCAGTGCGGCCAGCTCCTCGACCACCAGGTCGAAGTAGGCGCTGCCACCGGCCGTGACGATCGGCGGGGCACCGTCGGCGTAGCCGCCGGCCAGCCGTCCGTGCAGGTCGGCGAGGGCGCGCAGGTAGCCGCGGACGGTGGCCAGGCCGTCGGCGCCGGCGTCGTGGGCCAGTGCGCCCTCGTAGCCGCCGATCCCCGCCAGTCGCAGCGTCGGCGCGCGCAGCACCGCGGCGGCGACTTCGACGGCCGCGTCGACCCCGCGGGCGCCGGTCCGCCCGCCGGGGCCGCCGAGCTCGATCAGGACCTCGACCGGTCGTTCGGCGCCGGCCGCGCGCAGCGCCTCGTCCATCAGCCGGACGCTCTCGGTGGAGTCCACCCAGGAGACGAAGGCGAACGACGGGTCGGCGGCCAGCTCACCGGCGAGCCAGCCGAGCCCGGCCGGGTCGAGCAGGGTGTTGGCGAGCAGGATCCGCCGGACGCCGAACGCCCGCGCCACCCGGACCTGCGGCAGGTTGGCCAGGGTGATGCCGTGGCTGCCGGCGTCCAGTTGGGCCTGCCAGAGCGCCGGCGCCATCGTGGTCTTGCCGTGCGGGGCGAGGGCGACGCCCGCCTTGGCGCACCAGTCGGCCATCGTCCGCACATTGTGGTCGAGCGCGGCGGCGTCCAGGGTGAGCAGCGGGGTGCCGAAACCGGCGAGCGTGGGCCCGGTGGCGAGGTAGTCCCGCACGGTCGACCCCCACGCGGCGGGCGGCAGCGCCTTGAAGCGCCAGTCGAGCACCTCGTCGGCGAGGGCCGCGACCGCGCCGGTGTCGATGCCCGGTCCGATGCCGCTGCTTACGAAGGTCTGGTCCACCGTATTCTCCTTACGTGTTGCAGCATGTGCAACGAGGGTTGCACATGCTGGCATCACGGTTCTAGCATCGGCGCCGGACGAAGGTCAACGGAAACGGTCAGCCGCAGCACACGAGGAGCCCACCAGATGCCCCGACAGGACGCCGCCGTGAGCTCGGGCACCCCTCCGCTCGACAGCCTGACGGCGGCCGGCCGGGCGGAGCCGGGCCCGACGGCGGCACCGGGCGGACCGTCGGCGCACGACGGCCCGGTGGCCCACGGCGGAGCGGCGACGCGCCCGACGCCCGGGACCCCGACGGCGGTCTGCGTGGGCGAGTCGATGGCTGTCCTGCTGCCGGACCGGCCGGGCCCGCTGGAGGCGGTGGAGAACTTCCGCCTCTCGGTCGGCGGCGCCGAGTCCAACGTGGCGGGCGCCCTGACGGCGCTCGGCGTGTCGAGCGCCTGGATCAGCCGGGTGGGCGACGACGGCTTCGGCCGCCGCCTGGTCGGCGAAGTCGCCGCCCGCGGGGTGGACGTCTCGGCGGTCGCCGTCGACCCGCACCGCCCGACCGGCCTCTACCTCAAGGAGGTCGGCGGCTCCACCGGTGCCCGGCACGACCTCGGTCCCGGGCGCAGCCGGCTGCACTACCACCGGCGCGGCTCGGCCGCCGCCGCGCTCTCGCCCGCCCTGTTGGACGACCCGGCCGCCGTCCGCCTGCTCGCCGGTGCCCGGTTGCTGCACCTGTCCGGCATCACCGCTGCCCTGTCCGACGACTGCCTGGCCCTGCTGCGCGCCCTGCTCGCCGACCGCCGCCCCGGCCGGCTGACCAGCTTCGACCTGAACTGGCGCCCCGCGCTCTGGCTGAACCGCGACCCGGCCGTCCTCCCCCCACTGCTGGACGCCGCCGATCTGCTGCTGCTCGGCGCCGACGAAGGCGAGGCCGCCTTCGGCACCGGCGACCCGCTGGCGCTGCGCCGCCGGTTCCCCTCCCCCGCCACCGTGGTGGTCAAGGACGCCGCCCGGACGGTCACCGCGCTGGAGCGGGACGGCGCGGCCGTCACCGAACCGGCCCTCGCCGTCGAGGTGGTCGAGGCCACCGGCGCGGGCGACGCCTTCGCGGCCGGCTACCTCGCGGCCACCGTCCGCGGCCTGGACCAGCGCCGCCGGCTGCGGCTCGGCCACCTCAGCGCCGCCTGCGCGCTGACCGCCCACGGGGACCAGGCCGAACTGCCGCCCGAGCCGGTGGTCGCCGCGCTGCTGAACGCCTCCCCCCGGGAGTGGGCCGCCACCCGGGTCTCCGCGGATGGCATCGTGTCCCCCGTACTGCCCGCGGCGGCGCCGCCCCGGCCGGTCCCGTCCGCGACGGCGGCGCCGGTGACCGGGGGCGGTGTCACCGACCCTCGACCGGCCGCCTCCCCGGCCCTTGGAGCACGATGAGCCAGACCGTCACCCGCGCCCTGCGCATCCTCGCCGAGCTCGGCGAGGGCGAGCGCTCGCTGGACCAGCTCGCCGAGGTGCTCGGCGTGCACAAGACCACGGTGCTGCGGCTGCTCCAGAGCCTCGAAGAGGAACGATTCGTCTACCGCGACCCGGCCTACCGCTACCACCTCGGTGCCGGCCTCTTCGCCCTCTCCGGCCTCGCCCTGGAGCAGCGCGGCGTCCGCCGGATCGCCGCGCCGCACCTGGCCGAGCTGAACGCCGCCACCGGCCAGACCGTGCACCTGGCCGCGTACGAGGGCGGGGAGGTCGTCTACATCGACAAGTACGACTCGCGCCACCCGGTCAGGATGTACTCGCGGATCGGCCTGCGGGCGGCCCTGCACAGCGCCGCCGTCTCCAAGGTGCTGCTCGCCGACCTGCCGGTGCCCGAGCGGCGCCGGGTGGTGGCCGGCATCGACTTCACCCCGCACACCGCCCGCACCCTGACCACTCCCGAGGCGCTGCTCGCCGAGCTGGAGAAGGTCGCGGCCCAGGGCTGGGCGCAGGACCACGCCGAGCACGAGGCCTTCATCAACTGCGTGGCGGCGCCGATCCGCGACGCCAGCGGACGCGTCGTCGCCGCCGCCTCGATCTCCGTCCCCGACGTCGTCCTCCCCTACGAACAGGTGCTGGAGCTGCTGCCCCAGCTGCTCGCCACCGCCCGCGCCGTCTCCGCCGACTGCGGGCAGAACCCCCAGGCTCCCCAGACCGGCTGACCCGCCGAACCGGCCGGCCCCGCCGGCCCCGGACCTGCCGACCCGCCACCACCAACCGAGGAAGCCCATGAGCGACCAGAGCGACAAGACCGAGATCCGCACCGACGGCGCCCCCGCCCCGGCCTGGATGTTCTCCCAGGGCGTCCGCAAGGGCCCCATCCTCCAGGTCTCCGGCCAGGGCCCGCAGGACCCGGCCACCGGCGAGTACCTGCACCATGGCGACGTGAAGGCCCAGACCCGCCGCACGCTGGAGAACGTCAAGGCGATCGTGGAGGCCGGCGGCGCCACCATCGAGGACGTGGTGATGTTCCGCGTCTACCTGACCAAGCGGGCCGACTTCCCGCTGATGAACGAGGTCTACGCCGCGTTCATCGAGGAGAACATCGCGCCGGGCGGTGTGAAGCCCTGCCGCACCACGATCTTCGTCGAGCTGCCGCAGGAGCCGATGCTGGTCGAGATCGACGCACAGGCCGTGATCGGCTGACCGGCCACCGAGAAACGCGAGCCGTGATCGGCTGACCCGCCGCGACACGACGCGCGGGGCCCGGACGAGTGTCCGGGCCCCGCGCGTTCCGCGCTCACCGCCCGGCGGTGACCGCCTCCTCGGCGGCCGCTCCACCGCGCGCCACGACCCTGCCACCGGCGCCGGCCCCCCGACGCTCCAGCGCGCCGGAGAGCAGCGCGACCCCCAGGGCGGCGGCGGCCATCAGCCCGCCCACCCAGTTCGGCGCGTCGTAGCCGAGCCCGGACGAGATGACCAGCCCGCCGAGCCAGGCGGCGAGCGCGTTGCCCAGGTTGAAAGCCGCGATGTTGGCGGCCGAGGCCAGCGTGGGCGCGCCGGCGGCCTGGTCCATCACCCGCTTCTGCAGCGGTGCGACGGTCGCGAAGCCGAACACGCCGATCAGCGGAATGGCGACGATCGCGCCGACCCTGCTGTGCGAGGCGAGGGTGAAGGCGAAGAGCAGCACCGCCAGCACCGCCAGGATCACGTACAGGCTCCGCATCAGCGCGCGGTCGGCGAACCAGCCGCCGAGCAGGTTGCCGATGAACAGGCCGACGCCGAACAGGAAGAGCAGCCAGGTCACGCTGGAGGGGGCGAAGCCCGCCATCTCGGTCATCATCGGCGTGATGTAGGTGAACATCGCGAAGATGCCGCCCCAGCCGAGCACCGTCATGCTCAGCGCGAGCCAGATCTGCGGCTTGCGGAAGACGGCCAGCTCCGGGCCGAGCCGGGTGTCCTCGGCGCGCGGCTGGACGGGCACCAGGGCCGCGATGCCGGCGAAGCCGATCGCGCCGAGCGCCGCGACCACGTAGAAGGTGGAGCGCCAGCCGAAGTGCTGGCCGAGCAGGGTGCCCATCGGCACGCCGAGCACGTTGGCGGCGGTGAGCCCGGTGAACATCAGGGCGATGGCGCCGGCCCGCTTGTGCGGGGCGACGAGGTCGGCGGCGACCACCGAGCCGATGCCGAAGAAGGCGCCGTGCGCGAAGGCCGCGAGCACCCGGCCGACCAGCAGCAGACCGAAGGCGGGCGCGACGGCGGAGACCAGGTTGCCGGCGATGAACAGGCCCATCAGCATCAGCAGCATCCCCTTGCGGGGGATCCGGGTGCCGAGGACGGTGAGCAGCGGGCCGCCGATCACGACACCGAGTGCGTAGCCGGAGATGAGCAGGCCGGCGGTGGGGATGGACACCGAGAAGTCGCCGGCGACCTCGGGCAGCAGGCCCATGATCACGAACTCGGTGGTGCCGATGCCGAAGGCGCTGATCGCCAGCGCCAGGAGCGCGAGGGGCATGAGGGGACCGCTTTCCAGAGCGTACAGAAGCGTACAGAAGATTGCGTGTGCAACTACCAGCGTCGACAATACGACCGAACGCCAGATACTTGCAAGCGCTCGCTATCTCCATCTGCAACCCCTTGGACCCGCGCACCCTCCAGCGCGACCCGCCAACCACCCGCGCGCACCTTGCCCTCCCCTGGCGAAGTGATTAGGTTAGCCTCACCTAACCAACGGAGGTCGTCATGAGCCCCAGCCCCGTCGACGTCGAGGCGCCCGAACCCACCGCCGCCGAACGGGTCTGCAGCCTGCTCAGCACCACGTCCTCCGTGGTGATCCGGGCCTGCGGCGAGTACCACGACCTGGACACCCCGGTCTCGGTACACGGCTCCCGGCTGCGCCTGAGCGCACCGCTCGACTCGCCGCTCACCCTCGCCGTGACCCGCGAGCAGGACGGCCTGGCCGTCGTCCTGGACCTCACCGACATCGCCCCGGTCGCCGTCCGCGACCGCGTCCGCGGCCGTCTCACCCTGGCCGGCCGGCTGCACCTCGCCCACCTCGCCGACGACGGCCTCAGCGTCCACCTGCGGCTGGACGTCGCGCACGCCGTCCTCTCCACCCCGTACGGCACCACCGCCCTCACCGGCGCCGACCTCGCCCTGGCCGCGCCCGACCCGCTGGCGCGCTTCGAGGCGGCGATGCTCACCCACCTCGCCGACGACCACCCGGACGCCCTCGCCCTGCTCACCCGGCTGCTGGACCGCGATTTGCTCGTCGGACACCCCAACGTCCGCCCGCTGGCCCTCGACCGGCACGGCCTGGTGCTCCGTCTGGACCACCCCTACGGCCACCGCGACGTCCGCCTGGTCTTCCCCGCGCCGGCCCGCGACGCGGACGAGTTCGGCCACCGCGTGCACCAGCTGCTGACCGCCGCCAACAGCGACCTGCCCGCCCACCGGTCCTGACCCCCCGCCGGGGCGGCCCATTCCTTTCACCGCGACCGCCGACCGAGAATTGACGGCCCGTCCGACCGCGGACGGCCCGTCGTCATCGCCCGGAAGGCCCCCAGGAAGGCCTTCCGGAAAGGCCTTCCGCACGACGGAACCGACCACTCGGAAAAGCCGGACGGAAACCCTGATCGCGGGGGGGCATCTGCCTGTCAGAAGGGCACGAAAAAGGCCGGCCCGGCTCGCGAAGGAAATTCGCGAGCCGGGCCGGCCAGGGCGTGTCCCGCGCCCATGATCCGCTGACGGTGCGGCGATCACCCGGTCGAGCGGTCACCCGACATGACCATCCCGGGAGGTCGTACGCCCCGCACCCAGCGGAAGTCCGACCTCAGGTCAGAGGGAGACGCCGTGCGCCCGCAGGTAGGCGATCGGGTCGATGTCCGAGCCGTACTCCGAGCCGGTGCGGATCTCGAAGTGCAGGTGCGGGCCGGTCACGTTGCCGGTGGCACCCGAGAGGCCGATCTGCTGGCCGGCGGTGACGGTCTGACCGATCTTCACACCGATCGAGGACAGGTGCGCGTACTCGGCGTAGTGGCCGTCGGCGAGCTTGATCTCGACCTCGTTGCCGTAGGCGCCGCCGTTGCCGGCCTTCACCACGGTGCCGGCGCCGACGGCGCGCAGCGGGGTGCCGGTGGAGGCGACGAAGTCGGCACCGGTGTGGTGACCGGAGGCCCACATCGAGCCGGCCACGCCGTAGGCGGTGCCGAGCTTCGGGTTGGCGAGGGGGGCGACGAAGCCCGAGGTGCTGGCCGCGGCGGCCGGCGCCGCGGGAGCGGCCGGAGCGGCCGGCTTGGCGGCGGGGGCGGCCGGCTTGGCGGCCGGGGCCTCGGCGGGCTTGGCGGCCTGGACCGGCTTCGGGGCGGCGTGCTGGGCGGCCGGCTTCTGCGCGTCCTGCGAGACCTGCGGCTTGGCGGCCGGGGCGGCGGGCTTGGCGGCCTCGGCGGCGGCCGGAGCGGCGGCGGCCTTGGCACCCAGCGCGAGCTGCTGACCCGGGAAGATGAGGTTCGGGTTGGCACCGACGACCGAGCGGTTGTGGTCGTAGAGGGCCTTCCAGCCACCCTCGACCTGCTTGGCGTCGGCGATCTTCGACAGGGTGTCCCCGCCGACGACCTTGTAGCTCTCCTCGGCCGGCGCGGCGGCCGGCTTGGCGGCCTCGGCGGCCGGCTGCGCGGCAGCGGCCGGCGCGGCATCGACGCTGGTGGCGCCGGTCCAGGTGGAGGTCTGCGCGGGCTTGGCGGCCGGGGCGGTGTGGGCCTGGGCGCTGATGGTGGTCACCAGCGGGAGGGCGAAAGCGGCGCCGGTCACGGCGGTGGCGATGCCGATGCGGGCGGCGCGGGGCAGGGTGATACGACGAGCCTGTGCGGGCATGGCGAACTGTCCTCTCCGACGCCTGCGAGGTGAGCTGTCGGGTTCGGGCTGGAGTTGCCCGGCCGCATAGCGCGGCTTCACCCCAAGCCGGACCGTGAATTCCGGTCCGGCGACTTACCTTTGGGTCCCCCGCTCCTGCCGTACAGAGTTCGGTTCGTACCACCGGGCAGCGGCAGGACTAGGCGTTCCACCCGGTGGCCACCCGGTCCAATGCCGGGCGGTCGCTGAACTAAAACTCATCCGCCCGGGCGAAGCAATGTCGATCTCTTGAATCGACAACCACTACCGGGAAGGCCGTGACACTCCGAATGATCGGCTGCACAGTATGTGCACAATCGATTCACCGCGTGCCACTGATCCACGACGCTCCGCCGATTTCGGTGTCCGTACGCATGCGATCACCTACGGAAAGCCATCCGCCGACACACCCCCGGTGACCCTTGTCACGTCGCCTCCCGGAGCGCAGGATCAGGCGGTGGCCACCTCCGAGGCCGGCACCCTGCGCCTGGGCACCGCGCAGGGCCGCTGGGTACTACTGGCGACGGTGCTCGGCTCCAGCATGGCGATGCTCGACGGCACCGTCGTCAACGTCGCACTGCCCCGGATCGGCACCGATCTCGGCGCTCCGCTCGCCGCCCTGCAATGGACGCTCAACGCCTATCTGCTCACCCTGGCCGGCCTGATCCTGCTCGGCGGCGCGCTCGGTGACCGCTACGGCCGGCGCCGCGTCTTCCTGATCGGCGTGCTCTGGTTCGCCGCCGCCTCGGCGGCCTGCGCCGCGGCCCCCACCATCGAGGTGCTGGTCGCCGCCCGCGCGGTGCAGGGCGTCGGCGGGGCGCTGCTCACCCCCGGCTCGCTGGCGATGCTCCAGGCGGTGTTCCACCCTGACGACCGCTCGGCGGCGGTCGGCCTCTGGTCCGGCCTCGGCGGGGTGTCCGCCGCGATCGGCCCGTTCCTCGGCGGCTGGCTGGTGGACGGCCCCGGCTGGCGGTGGATCTTCCTGTTGAACGTCCCGCTCGCCGCCCTGGTGGTCGCGGTGGCCTCCCGGCACGTCCCGGAGAGCCGGGACGAGAGCGCGACCGGCCGGTTCGACGTCCTCGGCGCGGCGCTGGCCGCGCTCGCGCTGGGCTCGGTCACCTACGCGCTGACCGCGGCGGGCGACGGGCTCTCGGCCGTGGTGTGGGTGTCCGGCGCGGCCGGCCTGCTGCTGGGCACGGCCTTCGTGGTGGTCGAACGCCGCGTCCCGGAGCCGATGCTGCCGCTCGGCCTCTTCTCCTCCCGCCTGTTCACCGCGGTGAACCTGGTCACCCTCTGCGTCTACGCGGCGTTCAGCGGCGTCTTCTTCCTCCTGGTCGTCCAGCTGCAGATCGTCTCCGGCTTCTCCCCGCTGGTCTCCGGGCTCGCCCTGCTGCCGATCACCGTGCTGATGCTCGCGCTGTCCGCCCGGGCCGGCCGGCTCGGCAAGCGGATCGGCCCGCGCCTCCCGCTCACCGTGGGGCCGCTGCTCTGCGCGACGGGGGTCCTGCTGATGCTGCGGATCGGCTCCGACGCCTCGTACTGGACGGACGTGCTGCCGGCCGCCACCGTGATGGGCTGCGGGATGGTCCTGCTGGTCGCGCCGCTGACCGCGACGGTGCTCGCGGCGGTGGAGGTCCGGCATGCCGGGATCGCCAGCGGCGTCAACAACGCCGCCGCCCGCGCGGCCGGGCTGCTCGCGGTGGCCGCCCTGCCGGCGCTGGCCGGGCTCAGCGGCGAGGCCTACCGGGTGCCGGCCGCGGTGGACTCCGCCTTCCGGACCGCGATGCTGATCTGCGCCGGGCTGCTGGTCACCGGCGCGGTGACGGCGTTCACCACCGTCCGGGGCAATGTGCTGGCCCCCGAGGACCACCCGGTCGCCGAGCCGGACTGCACCTACGCCTGCGGCACCGCCCCTCCGCTGGATCCGGGCCATGCCGCCGCCGGACACGGCGAAGGCCCCGCCACCGGATCGGCGGCGGGGCCCACGAAGGCCTGAAGCAACGTCAGAGGATGTCGCCCGGGGCGTACTTGGCGGCCTCGGGGTAGGCGGTCGCGACGGCCTCGACCTGGCGGACCACCTCGGCGACCTGGGCACCGGCCGCGCCGGTGAAGGAGAGCCGGTCGGCCAGCAGCGCGTCCAGCCCAGCCCGGTCCAGCGGGATCCGCGCGTCCGCCGCCAGCCGGTCCAGCAGCTCGTTCTCCCGCGCGCCGGCCCGCATCGCCAGCGCCGAGGCGACGGCGTGCTCCTTGATGACCTCGTGCCCGGTCTCCCGGCCGACGCCCGCCCGCACCGCGCCCATCAGCACCTTGGTGGTGGCCAGGAACGGCAGGTAGCGGTCCAGCTCGGCCTCGATCACGGCGGGGAAGGCGCCGAACTCGTCGAGGACGGTCAGGAAGGTCTCCAGCAGGCCGTCGAAGGCGAAGAAGGCGTCCGGCAGCGCGACCCGGCGGACCACCGAGCAGGAGACGTCGCCCTCGTTCCACTGGTCGCCGCCCAACTCGGCGGTCATCGAGGCGTACCCGCGCAGGATGACGGCCAGGCCGTTGACGCGCTCGCAGGAGCGGGTGTTCATCTTGTGCGGCATCGCGGAGGAGCCGACCTGGCCCTCCTTGAACCCCTCGGTGACCAGCTCGTGGCCGGCCATCAGGCGGATCGTCTTGGCCAGGCTGGACGGCCCGGCCGAGAGCTGGACGAGGGCGGTGAGCACCTCGAAGTCCAGCGAGCGCGGGTAGACCTGGCCGACGCTGGTCAGCACGTGGTCGAAGCCGAGGTGACCGGCCACCCGGCGCTCCAGCTCGGCGAGCTTGTCGGTGTCGCCGCCGAGCAGGTCCAGCATGTCCTGGGCGGTGCCGACCGGGCCCTTGATCCCGCGCAGCGGGTAGCGGGCGATCAGCTCCTCCAGCCGGCGGAAGGCGACCAGCACCTCGTCGGCGACGGTCGCGAAGCGCTTGCCCAGGGTGGTGGCCTGCGCGGCGACGTTGTGCGACCGGCCGGCCATGACCAGCTCGGAGTGCTGGGCGGCGAGCCGGCCCAGGCGGACCAGCACGGCGACCGTGCGGTCGCGGACGTGCTCCAGCGACTGGCGGATCTGCAGCTGCTCGACGTTCTCGGTCAGGTCCCGGGAGGTCATGCCCTTGTGGATCTGCTCGTGGCCGGCGAGGTCGCTGAACTCCTCGATCCGCGCCTTCACGTCGTGCCGGGTGACCCGCTCGCGGGCGGCGATCGAACCGAGGTCGACCTGGTCGATCACCCGCTCGTAGTCGGCGACGGCGCCCGCGGGCACCTCCACGCCGAGGTCCTGCTGGGCCTTCAGGACGGCGAGCCACAGGTGGCGCTCAAGGACCACCTTGTGCTCGGGGGACCACAGCTGGGCCAGGGTCGCCGAGGCGTACCGGGAGGCCAGGACATTGGGGATCTGGGGCTTCGCGCTCACGCTTCGCAAGCCTAACAGCCGAGGTCAGCGCGAGCGGCGGCGGACCGGGCGCTGCCGCCTCCCCCGCCCGCCCCGGCCGATCGCCGTGCCGCTGTGCCGCTGTGTGCCGCTGTGTGCCGCCGAACCGCTACACCGTGCCGGGCGAGCGCCCGGCGAGGACCGGCAGCACCTGCGCGCAGATCGAGTGCAGCGAGATCCGCTGCTCGTCCGTCATCGCCTCGAAGGCCTGGTGGGTACGGCTCATCTCGCCGCGGATCAGCCCGAGGATCTCGCGGCCCTGCTCGGTGATCACCACGATCTTGACCCGCCGGTCACCGGCCGCCGCCTCGCGGTGGGCCAGGCCGAGCGACTCCAGCCGGTCGACGATCCCCGTCACGTTGGAGGCGTCGCAGCCCAGCCGGCCGGCCAGCGCGCGCATCGGCACCGGCTCCTGCACCGCACCGAGCGCCTTCGCCTGGGAGGAGGAGAGACCGTGCCGGGCCGCGGCTCCCGCGAAGTCCTGGAAGTAGGCGGCGCCGACGGCGGCCAACGCCTCCATCAACTCGGCGTTGGTCGGTACGGTCGTCGTCGCTGTCGAACCCATGGGGCCAGCGTACGACCGAGTGCTTCACCAACTCAAGCTTTGACCGGGGCAAAAGTCCGCAGGTCAACCGCTCGGCCCCGGAAGGGCCCCCGGACGGCCCCCGGACGGCCCCCGGGCACCCGACCGGTCGCCCTCAGAGCACCAGCTGGTCGAAGAGCCGCCGCAGCTCGGTCTCCGGGTCACCGGTCAGCCCGGTGTGCACCGGTCCCGGCTGGACGACGGCGCTGCGCGGCGCCGTCAGCCAGCGGAACCGCTGCCCCGGACTGTCGCCCGCCGCCGGACCGGCCGCGGGCCCGCCCGCGCAGACCGCCTCGATCCCATGCAACGCCCGCCGCACCCCGGCGACGTCCGCCACCGGGTCGAGCGCCAGCAGCCGGGCCTGGTCCAGATGGGTACGGGCGCCCAGGTGCGCGCTCTGCCGGCAGTACAGCAGCACCCCGACGTTGACGCACTCGCCGCGCTCGACCCGGGGCACCGCCCGGATCACCGCGTACTCGTAGTCGTGCAGCTCGACGGCCGGCGGGGCCGGCGTCACGGACTCGCTCATGCGGAGACTTCCGGCAGCCAGTCACGCGGACCGGCCAGTCGCCCGGTCAGCTGGGAGCGGTACGCGGCGCGCACCGCCTCGGGCGAGTCGAAGCCCGGCTCGTCCGCCAGCCAGACGTCCGGGATCTGCGCCACCGCCGCCTCCACCGCCGCCTCGGCGAGCGGCGCGAGCGCCTTGTCCGCGGCCACCAGATCGGGCTCCGCGCGCAACAGCGCGTGGTCGGAGGCGTCGTACGGGCGGCGGATCCAGCCGGCCGCGCCCGCCCAGTGGTGATGGAAGATCAGGCTGGCGCCGTGGTCGATCAGCCGCAGCCCGCCGGTGGCCACCAGCAGGTTGGGGTTGCGCCACGAGCGGTCGACGTTGCCGATCAGGGCGTCGAACCAGAGCACCTGCCCGGCCAGCCCGGCGTCCACCTCGAAGCAGAGCGGGTCGAAGTTGAGCGCCCCGCTGACGAAGGCCATCCCGAGGTTGCGGCCGCCACTGGCCCGCATCTGGTCCTGGATCTGCGGGTCCGGCTCGCTGCGGGCCAGCACCGGGTCGAGGTCCACGGTGACCAACTCCGGTACCGGCAGCCCGAGCCGGCGGCCCAGCTCACCGGCCAGCACCTCCGCCACCAGCGCTTTGCGGCCCTGCGCGGCGCCGACCCATTTCAGGGCGTACAGCCGCCGGTCGTCGGCCTCGACCAGGCCCGGCATCGAGCCGCCTTCTCGCAGTGGCGTCACATAACGGACCGCCGTCACCTCGGGGAGCACGCCGGACAGCCTATCGGGCATATGCGCGGACCGGGCGCCGCGTGCCGTCCCCGCCCGGCGCGGGCCTGCGCCATCCGCGCCGTCCGGTGGCAGCGCCCGCTCCGCCGTGCGAGTGTGGCTCAGAGTAGTGGGGACCTTGCACGGTACGAACTGCACTGTAAGGGATGAACGATGGAACGAGCTCGGATCCTGATCGTGGGCGGTGGCTTCGCCGGACTGGAGTGCGCTCGCCGGCTCGAACGCAAGCTCACGCCCTCGGAGGCGGAGATCTCGCTGGTCACGCCGTTCAGCTATCAGCTCTATCTGCCGCTGCTCCCGCACGTGGCGGCCGGGGTGCTGACCCCGCAGTCGGTCGCGGTCTCGCTCCGCCGGACGCTGCGCCGCACCCACATCGTCCCCGGCGGCGCGATCGGCGTCGACCCGCGCTCCAAGGTCTGCGTGGTCCGCAAGATCACCGACGAGGTGGTCGCGCAGAAGTACGACTACCTGGTGCTCGCGCCCGGCAGCGTGACCCGCACCTTCGACATCCCGGGCCTGACCGACTACGCGCGCGGCATGAAGACGCTCGCCGAGGCGACCTACGTCCGCGACCACGTCATCGCCCAACTCGACCTCGCCTCCGCCACCCTGGACCAGCGGGAGCGCGAGTCCCGGCTCCAGTTCGTGGTGGTCGGCGGCGGCTACGCGGGCACCGAGACCGCCGCCTGCCTCCAGCGGCTGACCACCGCGGCCGCCCGGCGCTACCCCCGGCTGGACGCCCGGCAGATCAAGTGGCACCTGATCGACATCGCCCCGAAGCTGATGCCGGAGCTCGGCGACGCCCTCGGCGTCGCCGCCCTGGAGGTGCTGCGCGAGCGCGGCATCGAGGTCTCGCTGGGCGTCTCGGTGGCCGAAGTCGGCGCCGAGTCGGTCAAGTTCACCGACGGCCGGGTGCTCCCCTGCCGGACGCTGATCTGGACGGCCGGCGTCGCGGCCAGCCCCCTGATCGGCACCCTGGACGCCGAGACGGTCCGCGGCCGGATCGCGGTCACCGCGGAGATGCGGGTGCCGCAGTTCGAGGGCGTCTTCGCACTCGGCGACGCCGCCGCCGTCCCGGACCTCGCGAAGGGCGACGGCGCGGTCTGCCCGCCCACCGCCCAGCACTCCGCCCGCCAGGGCCGGGCGGTGGCCAACAACGTGATCGCCGCGCTGCGCAACCAGCCGCTGGAGCCCTACTACCACAAGGACCTGGGCCTGGTGGTGGACCTCGGCGGCAAGGACGCGGTCTCCAAGCCGGTCGGCGTCGAACTGCGCGGCGTCCCCGCCCAGGTGGTCGCCCGCGGCTACCACCTGATGGCGATGCGCACCAACGCGGCGAAGTTCCGGGTCGGCGCAAACTGGCTGCTCAACGCCACCGCCGGCGACGACTTCGTCCGGACCGGCTTCCTGGCCCGCCAGCCCGCCCGGCTGCGGGACTTCGAGTACACCGACGCCTATCTGACGAAGGACCAGGTGCGCGCGCACGCCGAGGCGCTGCTCGCCAAGGGCTGACCCGCCGCGGTCGGTCCCCGTTCCCGCCCACTCGGGCCCGGGGACGGGGACCGGCCGCGCCGCGCGCTACCGCGCGGTGAGGTACATCCCGCTCGCGTCCTTGCCGGCCGTGTTGCGGCAGCCGTAGTTGCCGGTCGGCCGCGCGTACAGCAGGGTCAGGCACTGCCCGAGGGCCTGCTGGCCGTAGTAGTTCGGGTGCATCGACTCCTGGATCGTGCCCTGCGAGGCGCTGAGCCCGCCGTCGACGAACCGCGCCCACTCACTCGTGGTGGCGGACGGCGCGCTGCTCGAACTCGCCTGCTTGGTGGCCTTGGAGCAGACCTCGCGCCCCTGCAGCATGTCCGCCAGGTCCAGGAACTGCGCCCCCTTCGCGGCGGCGACCCCGGCCAGCGCCCGTGAGATCTGCGGCACCAACGAGTCCCGGGCCCAGTCCGCGTCGCCGTTCCAGAACGGACAGCCGCCGGTGTCGGACCGGCTCCAGCCGCTCTCCGGGTAGCGCATCTCGGCGCCGCGCGGGATCGGCGAGGGGTAGGACTGCAGCACGACCCGGTAGTCCCCGGTCGCGTAGCCCGCACCGGCCATCACGGTCCGGATCTCGTCCAGCGCCTTGCCGACCCCCGCCATCGCGCCGGGCATCCGGGAGTCGATCTCGCCCTGCTGGTCGTCGTGGCAGTAGGAGTACCAGACGAGGTAGTCCGTGACGCAGCTCTGGATCACGTCGGCGAAGCCGAGGTCGTTCCCGCCGATCGAGAGCGTGATCAGCTTGACGTTGTACTGCCGCGCCACGGAGGCGAGCTGGTCGGCCTGCGGCGCCTCGCCCTTGAACGACTGGCCGCCGTTCGCGGCCCGGAAGACGTTGGCGGCGACGGCCCCCGAGCAGGCCAGGTTCAGCTGGGTCTGGGTCACGGTCGGGGCGCTGCGCACCTCGGCGACGTCCGAGCGGTCGCACCCGCTGGCATACGTCGCGCCGTAGACCCCGCTCGGGTCGTAGGCGCTGCCGGTCCAGGCCCGGTCGGTACCGGACCGGCTTCCGCCGGTGACAACCGAGTTGCCCTTCCAGCGGCCGGCCTCGCCGGAGATGTAGCTGTCCCCCAGGGTGACGCTGGCGGTGGGCCCGGCCGGCACCGCGCCGGCGGCCGCGGCCGGTGCGGCGGTGCCGGCGACCAGGCCGGCCGCGCCGAGCGGCAGGGCGAGAGCGGCGGCGAGCAGCCGCCGCGTGAGGCGGGTGGTTCTGCGAGTGATGCTCGAACGGTTTTCGGGCACGGCGGAACTCCTGCGGTCGGTCTCGTCCGCACGGTGGGGGCGGGGAGACGCGGAGGTGAGGGTGGGCCGCCGGCCGGTGGCGCGATGAAGATGACATGCTCGCGCTTGTTACCGCTAGGTATCTGCACCAGGTTTCTCACTCTGTTACCGACCGGTTCAGATCGGTCGTGCACAGGATTCCCGGCCTGTTACCGACCGGTTCAGATCAGTCGCGAACCGGCACCGTCCGCTCCGAGCACGGCCGCCAGGTCGTCGGCCAGCCGCCGTGCCTCGGCCGGATCGAGCCGGGCGACGGTGATCCGCAGCCCCGGCGCGGACTGCAGGCGGAACCGCGCGCCCGGCGCCACGACCCAGCCGCGCTGCACCAGCGCGGCGAGCGCGCCGGTCTCGTCCGGGACGGGCACCCAGACGTTCAGCCCGCTCGCGCCGTGCGCCTCGATGCCACGGGCGGCCAGCTCCCCCAGCAGGGCGTCCCGGCGCGCCCGGTAGGCGGCGGCCACCCGCACGGCCGGCGCCGCGTCGGTGCGCCACAGCTCGGCGACCGTGCCCTGCAGCAGATGGCTGACCCAGCCGGCCCCGAGCCGCTGACGGCCCTGCACCCGGCCGATGGTGTCGGCGTCCCCGACCGCGAAGGAGAGCCGCAGGTCCGGCCCGTAGGCCTTGGCCGCCGAGCGCACCACCACCCAGTGCTCGGAGCCGGCCCCGACCAGCGAGTGGAAGGGCTGGTCGACCATGCCGTGGCCGTGGTCGTCCTCGATCAGCAGCACCCCGGGATGGCCCGCCAGCACCGCCCGCAGCGCGGCCGCCCGGGCGGCGGTGACCACCGCGCCGGTCGGGTTCTGCGCGCGGCTGGTGACGACCACCGCGCGGGCCCCGGCCGCCAGCGCCTCGGCGAGCGCCTCCGGCAGCGGTCCCTCGTCGTCCAGCCGGACGGGGGCGGGCCGCAGTCCGAGGGCGGGCAGCAGGTCCATCAGGCTCCCCCACCCCGGGTCCTCGACGGCGACGGCGTCCCCGGGGCGCAGCCGGGTGGCGAGGATCCGCTCGATGGTGTCGAGCGAGCCGGAGTTGATGGCGATCGGCGCGTCGGGCAGGCCGTCGGCGCGGAAGCCCGCACCGGCGAGGGCCAGGAGCCCCGGATCGGCGGAGGGGCGCCCGTAGAGCACCGGGTCGCGGCGGGCGGCCTCGGCCGCGGCGGCGAGGGCCGGGGTGAGGTCGGGGAGCAGCGCCGGGTCGGGGTTGCCGTTGGAGAGGTCCCGGGCGTCCGGCGGGACGGGCACCCGGATCTGGTCGCGCGGAGTGAGCGCCGGCCGCGGGCGGATCCGGCTGCCCTTGCGGCCGGCGGTCTCGATCACCCCCCGGTCGCGGAGCAGCCGGTAGGCGGCGGCGACGGTGTTGGGGTTGACGCCGAGTTCGGCGGCCAGGTCGCGCAGCGGGGGCAGTGCGGTGCCTGGCGCGAGCCGCCCGCTGCTGACGCCCTGCTCGACGTCGGCCGCGATCTCGCTGGCGCGCCGTCCCTTGATCGGATAGTCTCCTAGCACAAAAGAGATTATGCACTAGTACATAGAGGTTGTCATGTCAGACGGCACCGCGTCCTACGCCCGTACCCCGCGCACCACCCCCACCCGCTACAAGGACCGCGCCACCTGGGAGCGGGACGCGATCCACGCGATCCTCGACAGCACCTACCTCTGCCACCTCGGCTTCGTCGTCGACGGCGCCCCCGTCGTACTGCCGACCATCTTCGCCCGGGTCGGCGACCGCCTCTACGTCCACGGCTCCACCGGCAGCCGGCCGCTGCGCGGCGCCAAGGGGGACCAGGGCATGCCGGTCTGCGTGACCGTCACCCTGGTCGACGCCCTGGTGCTGACCAAGTCCGCGTTCAACCACTCGATCAACTTCCGCTCGGTGGTCGCCCACGGCACGGCCCACCAGGTCACCGACCCGGTGGAGCTGTCGGTCGCGCTGGACGCGCTGGTCGACCAGACCGTCCCCGGCCGCTCCGCCGAGGTCCGCCCGGCCAACGCCAAGGAGCTGGCCGCCACCGCCGTCGTCCGGCTCGACCTCGACGAGGTCTCGGCCAAGACCCGCGCCGACGACGCCGACGACGACGAGGCGGACCTCGACCTCCCGTACTGGGCCGGCGTCGTGCCGGTGACCACGGTGTACGGCGCCCCCGTGCCGGACGCCTCCACCGCCGTGCCGCTCCCCGCGCACCTGCGCGACTTCACCCGCTGAGGGGCTCCCATGCTGATCAGGTCCTGGGACCGGGGTGACGAGGCCGAGTGGCGGGCCTGGCTCGCCCAGGGCCGCGACTTCGGCCTGCTCGCCGCCAACGGCCTGCCCGGCCAGGGGCCCGTCCTGGTCCCCACCCACTTCCTGCTGGACGTCGAGCGGGGCGAGGTCCTGCTGCACCTCGCCGCGCCCAACCCGCTGTTCGCCGCCGTCCGGGCCGACCCGGAGGTCACCCTCGCGGTCACCGACGACTACGCCTTCGCCCCCGGCCACTGGCGCGGCGAGCCGGGTACGCCGACCAGCTACTACGCCTCCGTCCAGTTCCTCTGCACGGCCGAGATCGTCGAGGACGCGGCCGGCAAGGCGGCGATCCTCAACCGGCAGCTGGCGCACTTCCAGCCGGAGACCCCGGACACCCGGGTGGCCCCGGGCGAGGCGCCCTTCGGCCCGCTCCTGTCAGGCCTGTGCGGGCTGCGGCTGACGGTCCGGATGGTGCGCGCCAAGTTCAAGTACGACGACAAGAAGGGCGCGGCGGAGCAGCGGGCCGTCGCCGACCGGCTGGCCGAACGCGACCGGGGCCTGGACGCCGCCGCCCGCACCCAGCTCCTCAGGCGTAACGCGCGGCGCACGGGGTAGCAGCGCTGACGCCAAGTCACCCGATCGGCTCGATTTCGGGCGAAGCCGGGACGCCGCTGATCGAATGTGTGACGAATCCTGCCCCCTCGGCTGTGCCGGCGGGCCCGTCCACCCGGGGAGCGCGCGTGTCCACAGCCACATCCCGTCCGGCCTCCGGTGAGGCGCATCTCGGACACGTCGTCTTCATCTCGGCGGCGGCCGCGATGGGCGGCTTCCTGTTCGGCTACGACAGCGCGGTGATCAACGGTGCGGTGACCGGCATCCAGAAGCACTTCGCGGTCGGCAACGGCGAGACCGCCTTCGTGGTGGCCATCGCCCTGCTCGGCTCGGCCGGCGGGGCGGTGATCGCCGGCCGGCTCGCCGACCAGTTCGGCCGGGTCCGCACCATGCTGCTGGCCGCCACGCTGTTCGCGATCAGCGGCATCGGCTCGATGTTCCCGCCGAGCATCCAGGTGCTGGCCACCTGGCGGGTGGTCGGCGGCGTCGCGATCGGCATCGCCTCGGTGATCGCCCCGACCTACATCGCGGAGGTCGCGCCCACCGCCTACCGCGGCCGGCTGGCGTCCTTCCAGCAGATGGCGATCGTGCTCGGCATCACCGTCTCCCAGCTCGCCAACTGGGCCCTCAACCAGGCCGCCGGCGGCGACTCCACCGGCCACCTGGGCGGCATCCAGGCCTGGCAGTGGATGCTCGGCGTCGAGACCGTCCCGGCCCTCGTCTACGGGCTGATGGCGCTGGCCATCCCGGAGTCGCCGCGCTACCTGATCGCCGACCGCCGCGAGGCGCAGGCCCGCAAGGTGCTGCTGGAGGTGGAGGGCGAGGGGGTCGACCTCGACGCCCGGGTCACCGAGATCCGCGCGGTGCTGGAATCCGCCCACAAGCCCCGGGCCAGGGACCTGCTGGGCGGCCGCTTCGGGCTGCTGCCGATCGTCTGGATCGGCATCGGCGCCTCGGTGTTCCAGCAGTTCGTCGGCATCAACGTGATCTTCTACTACTCGTCCTTCCTCTGGCAGTCCGTCGGCATCAACGAGTCCAACTCGCTGCTGATCAGCCTCTCCACCTCGATCGTCAACGTGGTCGGCACGGTGGTCGCGATGGCCCTGGTCGACCGGATCGGCCGCAAGCCGCTCGCGCTGGCCGGGTCGGCCGGCATGGCGCTGGCGCTGGGCACCGCCGCCTGGGCCTTCTCCTTCCGGCACGGCACCGGCGACGCCGCCACCCTGGACGACACCTACGCCACCGTCGCGCTGGTCGCCGCGCACGTCTTCGTGTTCTGCTTCGCCTTCTCCTGGGGCGTGGTGGTCTGGGTCCTGCTCGGCGAGATGTTCCCCAACCGGATCCGGGCACTCGCCCTCTCGGTCGCCGCCTCGGCCCAGTGGATCGCCAACTGGGCGATCACCGTCAGCTTCCCCGACCTCGCGGACTGGAACCTGTCGGCGACCTACGTCATCTACGCGGCCTTCGCCCTGCTCTCGATCCCCTTCGTGGCCTTCTGCATCAAGGAGACCAAGGGCCGGGCGCTGGAGGAGATGGGCTGATCCGCCGCGCCGGCGCGGGGGCCGGCGCCGACCACGCTCCCGGCCGCCCCCGCGGCGCCGGCCCCCAGCAGCCCTCGCCGCGCCGCGCGGCCCGTCCCCACCGAGAGGAAGCCATGCCTGAGCAGGGCGGCTCCCGGCAGAACGTCACCTTCCCGAGCAACGGCCGCCAGGCCCACGGCTATCTGGCCCGGCCCGAGCGGGGCGTCGGCCCCGGCCTGGTGGTGGTGCAGGAGTGGTGGGGGCTCACCTCCCACGTGGCCGCGATGGCGGACCGCTTCGCCGCCGAGGGGTTCACCGTCCTCGCCCCCGACCTGTTCGGCGGCGCGACCGCCCACGACAGTGCCGAGGCAGCCCGCCTGAAGCGCGAACTCCCGGTCGAGCGGGCGGTGGTGGACCTGCGCGGCGCGGTCGGGTACCTGCTCGGCCTGGACGGCGTGGTCGGCGACGCGGTCGGCGTGGTCGGGTTCTGCATGGGCGGCGGCTTCGCGCTGCTGCTGGCCGCCGCCGAGGGCGACCGGGTGGCCGCCGTGGTGCCGTTCTACGGGCTGCCACCCGATCCGGACTTCGACTACCGGGGCCTCACCGCCCACGTGCTGGGGCACTACGCCGAGCACGACCGGTCGATCCCGATGGCCGCCGTCGACGAGGCGGCGATCCGGATCGGCGAGGCGACCGACGTCCGGCCCGAGATCCACTTCTATCCGGCCGGGCACGCCTTCATGAACGACGAGAACCGCCCCGGCTCCTACGACCCGCTCCAGGCCCGGACGGCCTGGCGGCGCACCCTCAGCTTCCTCCGGGGCCACCTCGGCTGAGCGCGCCCGCCGGTGAGGCACGCGGCGCCCCGGCCGCGTGCCGTGAGGCCCGCACGCCCCCCTCGGCCCCCGCCGTAAGGCCCGAAACCCGGTGGACAGCTGTCACGTCCCCCGGCATAGTCACCAGGTGCAGAGCCAACCCCCTCCCCCGCACCGGCGCCGCTTCCCCTGGGCCGGCCGCAACTTCCGCATCCAGACCGCCGCCACCGTGGTCAGCGGCGTCGGCAACGCCGGAGCCCCGATCGCCACCGCCTTCGCGGTGATGGCGAGCGGCGGCTCCACCGCCGAGGTCGGCTACGTCACCGCCGCCCGGCTGGTCCCGGTCGTCCTGCTGCTGATGATCGGCGGCGCCCTCGCCGACCGTCTGCCGCGCCACCACGTCATGGTCGCCGCCAACCTGTTCAGCGCCGTCTCCCAGGCGGTCCTGGCCGCGCTGGTCCTGGCCGGCCAGGCGCAGCTCTGGCAGCTGATGCTGCTCTCCGCGGCGGGCGGCGCCGGGCACGCCTTCTACGCCCCCGCCTCCGAGGGCATGATCATGCAGAGCGTGGCCGCGGAGCACGCCGGCCGGGCGTTCTCGGTCTTCCGGCTGGCGCTGAACTCCGCCCAGATCGGCGGCATGGCGCTCGGCGGCGCCCTCACCGCCGCCGTCGGCCCGGGCTGGGTGCTCGCGGTGGACGCCGGCTGCTTCCTGGTCGCCGCCGCCCTGCGGTTCTTCCTGGAGGCCGAGGCCGCCGCCCCCGCCGCGGCCGGCGGCGGCATGCTGCGCGACCTGCGCGAGGGCTGGCAGGAGTTCGCCTCCCGCCGCTGGCTCTGGGTGATCGTGCTCCAGTTCGCCGTGCTGATGGCCTGCATCACCGCCGTGGACGCGGTGTACGGGCCGATCGTCGCCGAGCAACGACTGGGCGGCGCCGGCGACTGGGGGCTGGCGCTCGCCGCGCACGGGATCGGCCTGGTGGTGACCGGCCTGCTGATGGTCCGCTGGCAGCCCCGCCGGATCCTGCTGATCGGCAACTGGGGCGTCTTCCTCTTCGGCCTGCCGGCGCTGGCCCTCGCGCTGGCCGCGCCGCTGCCGGTACTCGTCGCGGCGATGTTCCTGTCCGGCGCCGGGGTCACCGTGTTCGGCGTCAACTGGATGGTCGCCCTGCAGCAGGAGATTCCCGCCGAGATGTTCTCCCGGGTCTCCGCCTACGACCAGCTGGGCTCGCTCTCGCTGGCCCCGGTCGGCACCGCGCTGGCCGGGCCGGCCGCGGTCGGGCTGGGCCTGACCGGCGCGCTCTGGGCCTGTGCGGCGCTCTGCCTGCTGCTCAGCGCCCTCGTCCTGCTGGAGCCGCAGGTCCGCCGGCTCTCCCGGCGCTCCGCTCCGGCCTCGGTCGCGCGGCCCGTCGAGCCCGCCACCGTCGGCTGAGCGCCCCCGCGCCCCCCGCGCGCGCCCTCCGCCGGGCAACCACCGGCGTACGCCACTCGTCCGACCGGATGACAGAGACGTCTTGACCTGGGGGGCGCCCGGTGCCGAAGCCACTGCTGTTCCTGGATGTCGACGGGGTGCTCAACCCCGTCTGCCCGAGACCCGAGGCCGGGTTCGACGCGCACACCCTGCTCGGCTACAGCGTCCTGCTCTCCGCCCGGCACGGCGAGTGGCTGCGTGAACTGGCCGACACCTACGAACTGGTCTGGGCCACCACGTGGGAGGAGGAGGCCAACACCCACATCGCCCCGGCGATCGGGCTGCCCCGGCTGCCGGTGGTCCGCTTCGCCGGCTACGTCCCGCAGCCCGGCGACCCGCGGGTACCGCTGATGGAGCTGTTCTCCGCACACAAGTGGGCCCCCCTGCTGCGGTACGCCGCCGGCCGGCCGTTCGCCTGGACGGACGACGTCATCCCGCCCCGCCTGGTCCGCAACGCCATCTGGCGCCGTGACCGCCTCCTGCTGCCCATCGACCCGGGCCAGGGCCTGGAGCGCCGGCACGTGGACCGGCTGCTGGCCCGCCCGCCGCGCCCCCTGGCCGTCCGCCCGGCGGTCAGCCGGTGGGCAGCCAGCTGACGTGGCCGGCCAGCAGCGCGTACCCGACGAAGGCCACCGTGTCGATCAGCGCGTGCGCCGCCACCAGGGGCATCACCCGCCCCCAGCGCCGGTACAGCAGGCAGAACACCGCGCCCATCACCATGTTCCCGACCAGCCCGCCCACCCCCTGGTACAGGTGGTACGAACCCCGCAGCACCGAGCCGGCCACCAGCGCGGCCGGCCACGACCAGCCCAGTTGCCCGAGCCGGCGCAGCAGGTAGCCGAGGACGACGACCTCCTCCAGGATGGCGTTCTGCCAGGCGGAGGCGACCAGCACCGGGATCCGCCACCAGACGTCGGGCAGCCCGGACGGCGCCACCGTCAGGTTGTAGCCGGCCGCCTGCGAGCCCAGGTAGAGCACCAGCCCGGTGCCGCCGATCGCGGCCGCGACGGCGGCGCCCCGGCCGAGGTCGCGCAGCTTCTGCCCGAGGTCGAACCCGAGCACCCGCAGCGAGGTGCCCTCGCGCACCAGCAGGTAGCCGACCAGCACCACCGGCATCAGCCCGCGCGCGATGTAGTAGACCTGCCAGGCGAGGTCCAGCCAGGGGCGGCCGGGCGCCCGTGAGGAGTTCAGGGTGGCGACCTGCTGGCCGAGCTGGAGCGTCTCGGTCAGCGAGCCCGTGAAGCTGATCAGCGCGCCGACGCCGCTGGCCCCGAGGGAGAGGCCGAGGACGATCAGCAGTTCCACGCCGAGCAGCCGGCGCGTGGGCCGCGCGGTCTCCGGTTGGGTCGGGGCGGTGGTCACGGGGTGCTCCAGCGGTCCGGCGTCGCTCCGGCCGTCGGCCGACGGCCGGAGCGGTCATCCTTCCACAGGGCACTCCCCGTCAGGGCCGCGGAGTGCCCCCGCCACGGGGCCGCCGGGCCCTACCCCACCGGCCAGGTGTGCACGGGCTCGCCGGCCCGCATGTACTCGATGTAGCGCCGGGTCATCGCGGCGAGCGCGGCCGGGCGGTCCATCCCGAACTGCTCGCGCAGCCGGTGGAAGGTGGCGCTCTGCCAGGAGGCGCCGTTCACCCGGCGCAGGCAGCGCTGCTCGATGATGCCGAGGTAGCGGTCCCGGTCGGCCGGCTCCACGCCCCACTCGTCCAGCCCCTGGTAGGCCATCGGCAGCAGCTCGTTCAGCACCAGGTCGACCGCGGGAACGGTGGCCAGGCCCCCGCCGCGCCCGGCCCGGCCCTGCCGCGGCCACTGGAACACGGCGTCGACGCCGTACCGGGCGGCCTGCCGGAAGTTCTCGTCGGCCCGCTCGAACGGCAGCCTGCTCCAGATCGGCCGCGACTGCTCCGCGAGCACCCGGACGAGCCCGTAGTAGAAGGCCGCGTTGGCCAGCGTGTCGGCGACGGTCGGACCGGCCGGCAGCGCGCGGTTCTCCACCCGCAGGTGCGGCACGCCGCCACTGACGTCGTACACCGGGCGGTTCCACCGGTAGATGGTGCCGTTGTGCAGCCGCATCTCGGCCAGCCGCGGCACGCCGCCGGAGGCCAGCACCTTCACCGGGTCCTCGTCGTCGCAGATCGGCAGCAGCGCCGGGAAGTACCGCAGGTTCTCCTCGAACAGGTCGGACGCCGAGTCCACCCAGCGCTCGCCGAACCAGGTGATCGGCCGTACGCCCTGCGCCTTGAGTTCGGCCGAACGGGTGTCGCAGGCCTGCTGGAAGAGCACCGGCCTGGTCTCCCGCCACAGCTCCCGTCCGAACAGGAACGGCGAGTTGGCGCCGAGCGCCAGTTGCGGGCCGCAGATCGCCTGGGCCGCGTTCCAGACCGAGGAGAACCGCTCGGGGGTGACCTGGAGGTGCAGTTGCAACGAGGTCGCGGCGGCCTCGGCGACCATGGTGATCGACTCCAGCTGGAGGTGCTCGACGCCCTCGATGTCCAGCGTGATGTCCTCCCCCCGGGCGGCCAGGATCTGGTCGCTGAGCAGGCTGTACCGCTGGTTGTGGGACATCGCGTCCAGCCCGGTGTGATCGTGCTCCAGGGTCGGCAGGATGCCGACCATCACGATCCGCGCGCCGGCCTCGGCGGCCCGCCGGTCGGCGTAGCGCAGCCCGGTGTCGATCTCCTCGCGCAGCTCCTCGAAGACGTGGCCGGCGAGCCGGTGCGGGGCGATGTTGACCTCGATGTTGAACTGGCCCAGCTCGGTCTGGAAGTCACTGGAGCCGATCGAGCTGAGCACCTGCGCGTTGCGCATCACCGGCAGGCCCTGCTCGTCGGCCAGATTGAGCTCGATCTCCAGCCCCATCACGGCGCGGGGCCGGTCGAAGCGGTCCTCTCGCAGCATCCGCTCCAGCGCGTCCTGGCAGGACTGGAGCTTGCGCCGGTAAAGCTGCCGGTCCGACAGGTCCGCGCGCGTCGCCACGACCTTCTCGCCCATGGTCCCCTCCTCCTGAGCGGCCGGCCGACCGACCGTGCAAGCATCATGCCCACCCCGAAGATCGATACCCGATCGCTTCGACCGGCTTGCAATGCAAGGGAACTGATGGTCTTTCAGCACATCCGTCGACTTGCCCGGCGCCACCGCCTGTGATAAACAGGTCACCCTGTGCACCTGTTCGATAGAATTCGCACTGCGCCCAAGGCCGGCCCGCTGTCGATCCGAACACCCTCGTCGACGGCAGCGGCGGCGCCCGCACCGCGATCATGCACAACCGGACACGGCCAGGTTCCGTCACCGACGACACACCGCGCCATGCCGGTATGCCGCACTCGCACGCCGATCTCGCACGGAGAGGCGACCCCGCCATGACTCTGCAGACTCCCCAGCCCCCGCCCAGCGCCCTGCGCGCGGTCCTCGCCGCGCTCGACTCGGAGACCGCGCTGCGCCAGCCCGCCGCCGCCGCGCTGCGTCATCCGACCGGCCCGCTGCTGCCCGCGCATCCGCTCGCGGTCCACGTCCTGGACGGGCCCCGTCCCGAGCTCGCCGCCGCCCGGCGGACGGGCTGGCGGTTCCTGATCAAGGACGGCGCCGAGGTCGCGGCCGCGGCCGAGGTGGTCCAGGGCGTCGAGGGCCACGTCTTCTCCCACTTCACCGCCGGGCCGTACCTGGACTCCACCGTCCGGGCACTGCGCCAGGCCTGGCAGCTCGCCCAGACCTCGCGGACCCGACGGCAGCCCCGGCTGCTCACCTTTCCGGGCCAGTACGCCACCGCGCTCTGGCTGCACAGCCCGGACGCCGGCCCCGACGCGGACCAGCTGATCCCACTGGCCCCGGCCCCGCTCGGCGTCACCGCGCACCGCGCCTACCCGGCGGCGGACCTGCTGCCCGTCCTCACCCGCGCCCCGCTCGCCAGGCCACTGCTGCTCGGCTCCTCCTGAACGCTCCCCCGTCACCCCCGCGCCACCCGTACCCACCCGGACGGGTCATAGGGCATGGCCGAATCGAGTCAGCCGCCCCTTGACCCGTCCGGCGCTCATTCACGTCTGCTGCCACCTGAACGGGTGATCTCTGCCCGGTAGTTGTGGCGCATGTCACGAAATTGCTGCGCGATCGCCCCGGGATGCCGACACTGGGAACCAGCGTGGAAGGACCCCCTGTCCTACCCACTTGAGCGCCGGTCCACACCTGGCCCGGCGCCGGACAGGATCCGACTACCGCGGCGGCTCCCGCCGGTCACCCGGCGGCGCCGCACCACGGGGAGGATCGCCAAGCGAAGCGAGGGTACGCGTATGTGCCAGCACCGTCCTGAGTGCCCGTCGGCGGAGTCCGAGGACCGCGAGGCGGCCGTACCGGTGGCCTGCCACCCGGAGCAGGGCTGGAGCCTGCTCTGCAACGGCGTCCTGGTCTTCGAGGACACCGGCGAACTGCTGCCCGACGGCCGGGTGATCGCCCCGCGCCGCCCCGTCGCACACGCCGCCTGACCGGCCGGCGGCGGGGTCGGCCGCCGAGCGGCACCGACGACGCAGGACAACGGGCAGGGCCCCGGCGGAGAAGACTCCGCCGGGGCCCTGCCGTACCGCGTCAGTCGGCTCAGGAGCCGTACTCGTCCAGCGGCGGGCAGGAGCAGACCAGGTTGCGGTCGCCGTACGCGCCGTCGATCCGGCTGACCGGCGGCCAGTACTTGTCCGCCGGGTTCACGCCCGCCGGGAAGACGGCCTCCTGGCGCGAGTAGCCGTGCGCCCAGTCACCGGCCAGCGCGCCCGCGGTGTGCGGGGCGTTGCGCAGCGGGTTGTCCTCGGCCGGCCACGCGCCCGAGCCGACCTTGTCGATCTCGGCCCGGATCTCGATCATCGCGTCGCAGAAGCGGTCGATCTCGTGCAGGTCCTCGGACTCGGTCGGCTCGATCATCAGGGTGCCGGCCACCGGGAAGGACATCGTCGGCGCGTGGAACCCGTAGTCGATCAGGCGCTTGGCGATGTCGTCCACCGTCACGCCGGTCTCCTTGGTGAGCGGGCGCAGGTCGATGATGCACTCGTGCGCGACCAGGCCGCCGGGACCGGTGTAGAGCACCGGGAAGTGCGGGGCCAGGCGCTTGGCGATGTAGTTGGCGTTCAGCACCGCCACCTGGGTGGCCCGCTTGAGGCCCTCCCCGCCCATCAGCCGGACGTACGCCCAGGAGATCGGCAGGATGGCCGCCGAGCCCCACGGGGCGGCCGAGATCGGGCCGACGCCGGTGGCCGGGCCCGCCTCGGACTGCAGCGGGTGGTTCGGCAGGTACGGCGCCAGGTGCGCGCGCACCGCCACCGGGCCGACGCCCGGGCCGCCGCCGCCGTGCGGGATGCAGAAGGTCTTGTGCAGGTTCAGGTGCGAGACGTCCGCGCCGAACTTGCCCGGCTTGGCGAGGCCGACCAGGGCGTTCAGGTTGGCGCCGTCCACGTAGACCTGGCCGCCGGCCTCGTGCACCAGGGCGCAGATGTCGGTGATCTGGGTCTCGTACACGCCGTGGGTGGACGGGTAGGTGACCATCAGCACCGCGAGGTTGTCGCGGTGCTGCTCGATCTTCGCCCGGAGGTCCTCGACGTCCACGTCGCCGTCGACCAGGGTCTTGACCACGACCACGCGCATACCGGCCATCACGGCGGAGGCCGCGTTGGTGCCGTGCGCGGAGGACGGGATCAGGCAGACGTCGCGCTGCACGTCACCGTTGGCGTGGTGGTAGGCGCGGACGGCCAGCAGACCGGCCAGCTCGCCCTGCGAGCCGGCGTTCGGCTGGATCGAGACGGCGTCGTAGCCGGTGACCTCGACCAGCTGCTGCTCCAGCTGGCGGATCAGGGTGAGGTAGCCCTGGGCCTGGTCGATCGGCGCGAACGGGTGCAGCTGGCCGAACTCCGGCCAGGTCACCGGCTCCATCTCGGTGGTCGCGTTGAGCTTCATGGTGCAGGAGCCCAGCGGGATCATGCCGCGGTCCAGCGCGTAGTCGCGGTCCGACAGGCGGCGCAGGTAGCGCAGCATGGCGGTCTCCGAGCGGTGGCTGTGGAAGACCGGGTGGGTCAGGTACTCGTCCTCGCGCAGCAGCGCGGCCGGCAGCGCCTCGGCGCTCTCCGGGGTCTCGACGCCCTCGACGCCGAACGCGGCCCAGACGCCCGCCAGGTGCTCGCGGGTGGTGGTCTCGTCGGTGGAGACCGAGATCCGGTCCTCGCCGTCCTGGTACACGTTGATGCCGTGGGCGCGGGCGGCCTCGGCGATCGCGGCGGCGCGGCCGGGGACGACCGCGGTGACGGTGTCGAAGAACTCGCCGTGCAGCAGCTCGACGCCGCCGGCCCGCAGGCCCTCGGCGAGGGCGGCGGCGTAGCGGTGGGTGCGGCGGGCGATGTCGGCCAGGCCGTCCGGGCCGTGGTACACGGCGTACATCGAGGCCATCACGGCCAGCAGCACCTGGGCGGTGCAGATGTTGCTGGTGGCCTTCTCGCGGCGGATGTGCTGCTCGCGGGTCTGCAGGGCCAGCCGGTAGGCGCGGTTGCCGTCGGCGTCGACGGAGACGCCGACCAGGCGGCCGGGCAGCGAGCGGGCGTACTCGGCGCGCACCGAGAGGTAGCCGGCGTGCGGGCCGCCGAAGCCCATCGGCACGCCGAAGCGCTGCGAGGTGCCGCAGGCGATGTCGGCGCCGAGCGAGCCCGGGGACTTCAGCAGGGTCAGCGCCAGCAGGTCGGCGGCGACGGCGACGATCGCACCGAGGCCGTGGGCCTGCTCGATCACCGGGGCGAGGTCGCGGACCACACCGGTCGCGCCGGGGTACTGGAGCAGCACGCCGAAGACGCCGCGCTCGGCGACCTCGGCCGGGATGCCGGCGGAGAGGTCGGCGACGACGACCTCGACGCCGGTCGGCTCGGCGCGGGTCCGGATCACCGCGACGGTCTGCGGCAGGGTCTCGACGTCGACCAGGAAGACGCCGCCCTTGACCTTGGTGACACGGCGGGCCAGGGACATCGCCTCGGCGGCCGCGGTGCCCTCGTCCAGCAGCGAGGAGCCGGAGGTGGGCAGACCGGTGAGGTCGGAGACCACGGTCTGGAAGTTGAGCAGCGCCTCCAGACGGCCCTGCGAGATCTCCGGCTGGTACGGCGTGTACGCGGTGTACCAGGCCGGGTTCTCCAGGACGTTGCGCAGGATCACCGGCGGGGTGAAGGTGCCGTAGTAGCCCAGGCCGATCATCGGCTGGAGGACGGTGTTGCGACCGGCCAGCTCGCGCAGCTCGGCGAGGACCTGGGCCTCGCTGCGGCCGGCGGGCAGGTCCAGCCCGGTGATGGAGCGGATCGCCTCGGGCACGGCGGTGGCGGCGAGCTCGTCCAGCGAGCCGTAGCCCACCTGGGCCAGCATCTTCTCCTGCGCGGCGACGTCGGGGCCGATGTGGCGGTTCTCGAAGGGGCTGGCCTGCTCGAGCTCGGTGAGGGTCACGGGGGTGGTGGTGCGTCCCGCGTTCGGCTGGGCGTTCATGGTGGTCGAGGCCTCCTGGTCACGGACCGGCGGGGGTACGCACGCCGGGCGGCACCGCCGCTGCGGACGACAGCGGACAGGCCTGGGGCGGACGGACCCGACAGGCCTCCCCCTCTGTCATCGGGACCTGAGAGCTTCACCCGCGCGAGGCGCTGTGGCGCCCCGCCGGCTTGCACCGTCGGTGAGGGTGGTGCCGCCGGCTCCCTCGCCGGCAGTCCTGCCCTGCTTTCCAGAGTGACCTATCCCACACGGTACGGATGCCTGAGAGATTCCGGGGAGGAGTTGCTCCTTCGGCGCCCCGACCAGCGACTTCCGCTCTCGGGGACTCTCCCGAGCGGGCTCGGCGGTCGCGCCCAGGGTACCAGCGGCAGGCGCCTCGATCACGGGTGCGTCCTGGCACGTGAACAGCCGGTCCGTGACCCGGACGGCGCAGCACCGGGCCCGTCCGGCCGCACCCCGGTCGCGCCGGTCCGGTTCATGGCTTTTGGTGTGAAGTGGCGGATGGGACGGGCGGGCCGGCCGCCGGCCTGCGGGCGTTCCGCAGGCGCAACGCACTGGAGGAAAGAGTGCAGACCGATATCGACCCCCGGGACCTCATCGGCCACAAGGCGGTCGACCGCAACGGAGACAAGATCGGCACGGTCGACGAGGTGTACCTCGACGACGCCACCGGGCAGCCCGAATGGGCGGCCGTCCGGACCGGCATCTTCGGCCGGGACGCCTTCGTCCCCCTGACCACGAGCGAGTTCTCCGGCGACGAACTGCGGGTGCCCTACGACAAGTCCCTGGTGAAGGAGTCACCGGACTTCGGCGTGGGCCAGCACCTCTCACCCGCCCAGGAGCTCCAGCTCTACCGCTACTACGGGCTGGACACCCAGGTGGACGGCCGGCCGTCCACCGGCGACGGCTCCGGCTCCGAGCCGGCCGACCTCGACTTCGGCAGCGTGCCGGCCGCCGCCCCGGCGGCAGCGGCGGGCACCGCCGCGGTGGCGGGCGTCGCCGCGGCGAAGCCCGCCGACCAGTCGGCCTCGGCGAAGCCGCTCGCCTTCCATTCGGCCGACAGCATGGCCCCGCCCCTCACCGTCCCCCCGGCCGCCGACCTCGGCAAGCCGTCCGAACCTGCTACGGAGCCCAACGTGCGGACCCTCGACACCACCGCGCCCGCCACCACCCCGTCGGCGCCCGTCGCACCGGAGCAGCGCCCGCCGGCGGCCCCGCTCGTCACGGGCGGCCCCGACGGCGCCGAGGTGGCGGCCCCCCGGGCCGCCACCTCCGGTACCCCGGCGCCCGACCGCGCGGGCGCGGCCTCGTCGGCGCCGAACGCTCCGGTGGAGATCACCTGCCGTGAGGAACGACTGGACATCACCACCGAGTGGCATGTCGTGGGCACCGCGAAGCTGCGCAAGTACGTGACCAGCGAGGCGGTGGAGCGCCGGGTGCCGGTGGTCCGCGAGCGGGTCCGGGTGGAGCGGACGCCGGTCGGCGAGGCGGAGCGGGCCTCGTTGAGCGACAAGGACATCGCCGAGGCGGTGGAGGAGGTCACGCTGCGCGAGGAGCGGCCGGTGGTCCGCAAGTACCTCGCGCCGATCGAGCGGGTCCGCCTGGTCGTCGAGCGCTACACCGACGAGGAGGTGATCCGGGACGAGCTGCGGCGCGAGCACGTCGAGGTCCACGACAACACCGCGGCCGCCCCGACCCCGGGCCCCTCGTCCAACCACGCCCCGTCCGCCACTCCCGACGGCGCCGGCGGGCGCCCGGGCGGCGGCGAACACGCGGGCGCCGGCGGGCACTTGGGCGCTGGCGAGCCGTCCCGGCCGGCCCCGCTGAGGCCGCTCGCCTGACGGTCCGCCCCAGGGACCCCGAACCTCCACGGTCCGGGGTCCTTCGACTTTGCCAAAGCTTCACCGATCGATATTTGACACACTGAAGTATCTCCCGGCATGGTTGCTTCAGTTCATTCACTATGTACGGGAGGAAGCAACCGTGAGTGAGGCACCACAGCCCACCACCGCGGCCGAGAAGCAGAGCAGCGCCCGGGTCCTGCCGGCCCTCATCCTGGCGATGCTGTCGTTCAGCGTGGTGCAGACCGCGGTCGTTCCGATCCTGCCCTCGCTGGCCAAGGAGCTCGACGTCTCGGGCTCCAGCATCACCTGGCTGATGACGGCCAACCTGCTCTCGGCCGCCGTGCTGACCCCCCTGCTGGGCCGCTTCGGCGACCTGCGCGGTCGCAAGCCGATGCTGCTGATCTCGCTGGCCGGTCTCGTCGCGGGCTCGGCGCTCGCCGTCAGCACCCACTCCTTCACCTGGCTGGTCGTCGCCCGCGTCCTCCAGGGCGCCGGCGGTGGCGTGCTGCCGCTGGCCATCAGCATCGTCCGCGACGAGCTGCCGAAGCAGAAGGTCACCGGTGGCGTCGCCGCCATCAGCGCCTCGATGGGCGTCGGCAGCGGCCTCGGCCTGGTCGCCACCGGCCTGCTGCTGGAGCACTGGAGCTACAAGTCGATCTTCTGGATGGGCCTGTTCTTCGGCCTGCTCGCGGTCGCCCTGGTCGCCTTCCGGGTGCCCAGCGACCCGGTGACCGACAAGGAGGGCGGCGCCGACCCGCTCGGCGCGATCACCCTGGCCGGCTGGCTCTCCGCCCTGCTGGTCGCGGTCAGCCAGGGCAACACCTGGGGCTGGACCTCCACCAAGACGCTCGGCCTGTTCGCCGTCGCCGCCGTGATCGCCCTGATCTGGGGCGTCATCGAGGTCAAGGTCAAGCACCCGCTGGTCGACATGAAGATGATGTCCCGCCCGGCCGTCGCCTTCACCAACCTGGCCGGCCTGCTGATCGGCTTCGGCATGTACGGCTCGTTCATGGTGATCAGCAACTTCGCCCAGACCCCGGAGAAGCTCACCCACTACGGGTTCACCGCGACCGTGCTGCACGCCGGTGTCATGCTGCTGCCGTCCGCGCTCGGCTCGATGGTCGCCGCCCCGGTCGGCGCCCTGCTGATCGCCCGTCGCGGCCCGCGCCTGCCGCTGGTCCTCGGTGGCGTCCTCGGCGCCGTCGCGATGGCCTACCTGGCCGTCCGCCACAGCCACGAGGCCGACATCTACACCGCCTCGGCGATCTTCGGTCTCGGCATCGGCCTCGCCTTCTCGGCGATGCCGGCCTACATCAACGGCGCCGTCCCGGTCGAGCAGAGCGGCATCGCCAACGGCATGAACGCCGTGCTGCGCACCGTCGGTGGCGCGATCGGCACCGCCGTGATGGCCGCGATCCTCACCGGCGACACCATGAAGCTGCCGATCCCGGTCTCGCTGCCCACCCTGGACGCCTACAAGCACGCGTTCTGGGTCGCCGCCGCGGTCTGCGCGATCGCCGGCGCCGTCCCCTTCCTGATCCGCAGCGTCAAGCCCTCCGTCACCGTCGCCGGTGGCAAGGGTGCGGCGGACCTCAGCCCCAGCCCCGAGCTGGTCAAGACCGACGCCTGACGAGGCGTCCACCCCCCGCGCCCAGGGACAGGGCGCGGGGGACCGGTCCCCGAACGGTCGACGAGGGCATCGCGACCGCCCGAGGGCCGGCCGTGCACGCGGTCCCACCCGGCCCCCTGCCGGGTGGGGCCGCTTCGTGCGTTCCAGGGGGGGTCAGCCCACCGCCGGTTCACCGCCCCCCGCCCCGGCCGACGGCCCGTCCTCGTCGCCGCGCAGCGGCAGCGGACGGGCCGGCTCCAACGCCGGGTCCTCCACCGCGAAGGTCCGCACCCGGCCCGGTCCGCTCCACGGCGTCTCGAACCGCACCGTCACCCGGCCGACTCCGCTGCCCTGCACCCACCCCGGGCCGAGTTCGGCGTGCCGCACGTCCTGGCCCGGCATCCAGTGCCGCGCCACGACCACCGCGGGCTCCGGGGCCTCGTCCTCCTGGGCGTCGGCCTCGACCGCCCCCGGCTCCCCCGCCTCCTCCCGGACGGCCTGCGCGAAGAGGTCCTCCTGGGTGTAGTCCGCCAGCTGCGAGACCCCGACCCCGAGCAGCCGGACGCCGCCGGTGATGTCCACCTGGGAGGCCAGCCGGCGGGCCGTCTCGACGATCACCGTCTCGTCGTCCGTCGGACCGCGCAGGGTCTCCGAGCGGGTCAGCGTGGAGAAGTCGAACCGCCGCACCTTCAGCACCACCGTGCGCCCCGACCGTCCGGCGGCGCGCAGCCGCCGCACGCACCGCGCGGCCAGGACGTCGACCTCGCGCAGCACCCGGTCCCGGTCGGCGAGGTCCACCTCGAAGGTGTCCTCCACCGACACCGACTTGGCGTCCTGGTCGGCCACCACCGGCCGGTCGTCCAGCCCCAGCGACATCTGGTGGACACCGGCGCCGTGCGCCCTGCCCAGCAGCTGCACCAGCTCGGACTCCCCCGCCTCGGCGAGGTCGGCCACCGTGTTCAGCCCCGCCCGGCGCAGGACCTGCTCGGTGGCCGGGCCGACGCCCGGCAGCGCCCGCACCGGCATCGGGCCCAGCACCACCCGCTCCTGGCCCGGCTCGACCAGCACCAGGCCGTCCGGCTTGGCCTGCTCCGAAGCGATCTTGGCCATCAGCTTGGACCCGGCCGCCCCGACCGAGGCGGTCAGCCCGGTGCGCCGGTGGATGTCCGCCCGGAGGTCCTCCGCGAGGGCCGTCACCAGGTGCTCCCCCGTCCCGTGGTCCGCCGCCAGCAGCGCCGGGCCGTACGGGCCCGCCTCCAGGTCGACGAAGGCCTCGTCCAGGCTGAGCGGCTGCACCAGGGGCGACAGCTCCCGCAGCAGACCCATGACCAGCTCGCTCACCGCCCGGTAGGCCTCGAACCGCCCGGACAGGAAGGCCGCGTTCGGGCAGAGCCGGCGCGCCTGCGCCATCGGCATCGCCGAGTGCACCCCGAACTTCCGCGCCTCGTACGAGGCCGTGGAGACGACCCCCCGGCCGCCCAGGCCGCCGACGATCACCGGTTTCCCGCGCAGGCTCGGCTTGGCCGCCTGCTCCACCGCCGCGAAGAAGGCGTCCATGTCGAGGTGGATGATGCTCGGCAGTGACCGCACCCGCCGATCATGCCGCACGGGTCCGACAGCGCGGCCGAACCCCGCCGCCGCCTCAGCCCCGCGCGGTCCCCGCGTCGGCCAGCGCCTTCGGGATGCCCTCCTCCCGGGGCCCGAGGAAGAACGGGTCCGGCCGCAGCCAGGCGTTCAGCAGCGCCTTGCCCGCCCCCGGGATCTCCCGCAGCCCGCCGTACAGCCAGGTGGCGTCGTGCAGCTCCGGCACCCCGACCGCGTACGCGTCGATGCCCGCCGCCTCACAGAGCGCCAGCGCCCGCCGGACGTGGAAGTCCTGGCTGACCAGGACCGCCCGGTCCACCCCGAACACCCGGTGCGCCCGGGTGCAGGAGTCCCAGGTGTCGAAGCCCGCGTAGTCGCCCACCACCCGCACCTGCGGCACCCCGTGCTCGATCAGGTACTGCCGCATCGCGTCGGTCTCGTCGTAACCGGCCCGCCCGTTGTCACCGGTGACCAGGATCGCCTGGACCTTCCGCTCCCGGTACAGGTCGACCGCCGCGTCCAGCCGGTGCGCCAGATACGGTGACGGCCTGCCCTCGAAGAGCCCGGCGCCGAACACCACCGCCACCGGCGCGTCGGGCGCGCTCCGCACGGTGCCGACCCGGTCGCCCGCCGAGACCCACAGCCAGGCGCTCGGTGCCAGGGCCAGCGAGCAGAGCACGGTGACGAGTTGGAAGATCCTCCGCTGGGTGCGCCGCTGCCGCAGCCGGACGCCGAGCCGCCGCGCCCGTCGCCGCAGCAGGCCGGGTATGCCGGAGCCGAACCGCACGTGCCCTCCCTGGGTCGATGATCCACCGGGCACGACGAGGCCGTGGGCCCGGACGGTTCCCCGTCCGGGCCCACGGCCTCGTGATTCTGCGGCGCCGTGACCACGCGGCCCCCTGCTCCCGCGGCTCAGACCGCCCGGTTGCGGCGCTGCGCCAGCTCGTCCCCCGGATCGTGGCCGACCACGGTCTCACCGGTGTCGGTCCGCTCCGCGTGCAGGCGGCCGAGGGCCAGCTCCAGCTCCTGCCAGACGGCGCCGACGGCGATGCCGAAGACCCCCTGACCACCCTTCAGCAGATCGACCACCTGCTGCGGTGTAGTGCATTCGTACACGGTCGCGCCGTCACTCATCAGCGTCAGCCCGGTCAGGTCGCCGGCCTCGGCGGACTGCAGATGGGCGACCGCCACCCGGATGTTCTGCAGGGACACACCCGCGTCCAGCAGCCGCTTGACGATCTTCAGCAGCAGGATGTCGCGGAAGCTGTAGAGCCGCTGGCTGCTCGCCGGATAGACCGAGCGGACGCTGGGTTCCAGCAGCCCCGTCCTGGCCCAGTAGTCCAGCTGGCGGTAGGTGATCCCGGCCGCCGCGCAGGCCGTCGGGCCGCGGTAGCCGATCAGCTCGGAGGTGGGGGCCGGCCGCTCGGCGGCGGGCGCGAGCCGCTCGATGGCCGGCTGGCCCGGCTGGACGGCCGGGAACCGGCCCACCCGGGGCAGGTCCGTCCGGGGCAGTTCAGCCACGCTGCGGGCGGCGCGCGGCATGTGCACGGTGCACAGGCCTCCCACGGCCGCTTCATCGCCGGTGCCGGTCATGCCTACCTCCGTCCACTCGTCCTGCGGGCAACCCAGACTGCGGGCGACAGGCACCCGGGCAGCCACTCCTGACGGTAGGCAGTCCCCTATGACCCGTCAACGATCGCCACGCCGGGCAGGACAAACAGCGTCACTCAGGAGAGTGGTTTTTCGTGCCCCTAGTGTGGGTAGGTGGACGCTATTTGGCAAAACGGACGAACGAATTCGGCAGGACGGCCACGGCCTGCCCCACCGACGCTCAGCGCCGGGTCCGTACCACGGCGGACTACTGCGGCGTACCGCCGCCGAAGTCCTCCGGAGAGACCTGGTCGAGGAACTCGCGGAACTTCTCGACCTCGTCCTCCTGCTCGTCCGGGATCGCGATGCCCGCCTCGGCGAGCACCTCCTCGCTCCCGTAGATCGGCGTACCGGTCCGCAGGGCGAGGGCTATCGCGTCGGACGGCCGGGCACTGACCTCGACCCCGCCCGTGAAGACCAGCTCGGCGTAGAACACGCCCTCGCGCAGGTCGGTGATCCGTACCTCGGTGAGCTGCTGGCCGAGCGCCTCCAGGACGTCCTTGAAGAGGTCGTGCGTCAGCGGACGCACCGGCGTCATGCCCTGCTGGGCGAAGGCGATCGCGGTCGCCTCGCCGGGACCGATCCAGATCGGCAGGTACCGATCGCCCCCGACCTCCCGAAGCAGCACGATCGGCTGGTTGGAAGGCATCTCCACCCGGACACCCACGACGTCGAGCTCATTCACACACGCAACCCTATGGCCCTCGCCCCGGATATGAAAGCGCAGAGCCGACAGCGCTGGTCAGCGGGGTCGGCGCGTCACGAGCGGGCCCGCAGACCGGCCTGCACCATGGCGGCGTGCAGCCGGACGGAGAGGGTCGCCAGCTCCCGCGCCGTGGCCTCGGCGTGCGCCCGGGTCTGCGGGTTGCGGTGCCGGCGCAGGGGCGCCACCACCTGCTCCACCAGGGCGATCTCACGGTCGGCGGCGGCCTTCATGGCCCGCAGGTGGCGCGGCTCCAGTCCGTACCGGCCCAGTTCCGCGACCAGCCGGGCCACCTGCAGCGCCTCGCCGTCGTAGCCGCCGTCCGATCCGGCCGCGACCAGCCCGTAGGACTCCCACTCCACCAGCTCGCCCTCACCGGCCTCGGCGGCGGCCAGCAGCTCGGCCCGGCCCAGCCGGACCCCGACCGCGGCCTCGGCGGCCGCCACCAGCTCGCGGTCCGCCTCCTCCATCGGCCCGGGACGGGCCTCCGCGGCGGGCAACGCCGGTGGGGCCTCGCCGCGCTCGATCGCGTCCAGGTGTTCGCGGATCACCCGCAGCGGCAGGTAGTGGTCACGCTGCATCCGCAGCACGTAGGCCAGCCGTTCGACGTCGGCCGGGCTGAACTTGCGGTACCCCGACGGCGTGCGCTGGGGCTCGACCAGGCCCTCGGCCTCCAGGAACCTGATCTTCGAGATGGTGACCTCGGGGAAGTCGTCCCGCAGGAAGGTCAGCACCGCGCCGATGCTCAGCAGCTCGTCGCCGCCGCGCCGTCGGCCACCCCCGGCGGGCCGGTCCGGACGGACCGGCTGCCTGGGGGCCGCGACCACCCCCCGCGCGCCCTGGTCCGGCAGCGGACCGGACGACGCGGGGTTGGCCGCCCCGAGAGATGAAGGAGGGTTCGCGCTCACTCGGGCTCCTGCCGACGTTGGTTTCAGTACCCCCGGTGGTGACTGGCGAAGAACACCAGCCGGTACTTCCCGATCTGCACCTCGTCGCCGTTGTTCAGCGGCACCTCGTCGATCCGCTCACGGTTGACGTACGTCCCGTTCAGGCTGCCGACGTCGGCGACGGTGAAGCCGCCTCCCGGCGTCCGGCGGAACTCCACGTGCTTGCGCGAGACGGTCACGTCGTCCAGGAAGATGTCGCCCTGCGGGTGACGCCCGGCCGTGGTCTTGTCCGAGTCCAGCAGGAACCGGCTGCCCGAGTTCGGACCGCGCTGGACGATCAGCAGCGCCGAGCCCGGCGGCAGCGCGTCGATCGCCGACAGCACCTCCGCCGACAGGGCCGGCGTACCGGTGCCGGTGGTGGTGTTGGGGTCGTAGGACTCCAGGCCGGAGATCGAGATGGTCGACGTGGTCTCCGCCGGCCCCTCGGGCAGCGCGCCCCCGCGCAGCGCCGTACCGCAGTTGGAACAGAAGCGGGCCGCGGCCGGGTTCTGGTTGCCGCACCTGGGGCACGGAGTGGGGCCAGCCATGTTCACAGCCTCCTGGCGCGGCACACCCGACGGGTTGTGCCCGGCGTACGGGTCCGGGGCAAACCCTCCACCAGAGGTTGAGGGTCCTGACGGGAAACCTATGCGCGGGGCGCCGGAGGGGTCAACCGACGCGCCGTAGCCCGCCTGATTGCCCGCGTACTGCGCGTCGCCACCGTCCCGGAACATCGGACGCTCGGCGTACTGGCCGCCCTCGGGAGCGGGACGCATGCCCGGCACGGCGGGCTCTTCGTCGGCCCGGCGGTGACGCGCGGTGGGTGCCTCCACGGCAGCCGCGTCACGGCCCTTGTTACGACCGAACAACTTCGAGAAGAAACTCACGGGCGAATCCCCTTGCGTGTGACAGACCCGCCCGCGGGGCAGGGTGAGAACCTCGGACAGGCTGCGGGCCCGGTCGCGGATCGGGCCTGCTGGAGTGGTACTCCGACGTGTGATGTTCCGGCTTGTGCTGGTGCGGACCAGTCTCGCCCACCTGACGGCGGTACCCCGCACCGGGGGGTACCGGCAGATGACGGACCGTTCGGCAGGTACCTCGTCACTTCGGAGCCGGCTTGGCGTACTGCGGCGTCTTCAGGTCGAGGAGGGCGTCGACGAGCACCTTCTGCTGCGGGGAGATGGTCGCGCGGGCCTGATGACTCTCAAGAGTACGGACCACACCTCCCGGAATGTTCAGTGCGGGTGTGAGGTCCTGCGGGTTCCCCACCACGGTGAACCGGTAGGGCTGCGAGACCTTCTTCCCGTCGATCTGCACACCGCCGCCGGACACGTCCGTGAAGTAGGTGTTGACCACCACGCGCACATCGTTGATCTGAATCGCCTCCGCCCCCGCCGCTCGGAGTTCCTGCAGGGTGTCCAGCAGCATATCCGCCTTCACCTGCCCTTGGGGATCATCGACTGTCAGTACGATGCCCGGACCAGTGGCTTTGACGGTCCCGGCGAGCACGCCGAGCTCCGTCACCTTCTTCCTGGTCTGCTCCTGGGCCTCCTTGGCCTGGTTGGAGCTGTTCTCCAACGTGGCCAGGGACTGCTCCAACTCCGCCTTCTCCTGCTGGAGACGCTGCTGGCGGCCGTCCAGTTCGTCGAGGATCCGGACAAGGTCCTCCTGGCGGGCACCGCGCAGCTGGCTGTGGTGGTCGTTGGTGGAGCGGACCTGGATCGCCAGGGCGAGGCCGAGCGAGAACAGCAGCACCGCGACCACCAGCTGCCCGCGGGAGAGCCGCGGGGGCCAGAGCGCCGCCTTCATCCGCCGCCGGCCCGCGTTGCGCTCGTCGGGGGCCTTCCCGGGCTCGGTCGCCGCCTCGGGAGCGGGCTCAGGCGTGGGAGCGGGCTCGGGCTCCAGGACCGGCTCCGGCTCGGGCAGCGGGGCGCTGAGGGGCTCAAGCGCCGCCTCCTCGCGGGCCTGCGCCGGCTCTTCGGCCTCGGCGTCCGCCTCCGTGCCGGCTTCGGGCGCGGCTGCCACCGGCCGCCGCGCATCCGCCGCCCGGGGCGCCGGTTCGACGGCGTCCTCGCCGCCCTGGGCCGGGGCCCCCGGCCGCACCTCGGGCGCAGGCTTCACCTGTTCGGCGGGCTCGGGCGGCGCGTTCTCTGCCGCCGGAGCCGCCCCCCGCTCCCCGTTCCCGCCCTCGCGCGCGCCGTCGCCCGCCCGCGCGTCCGCCTTCTCGACCACCTTGTCGACAGCCTTCTCGGTCGTCTTCTCGGTCGTCTTCTCGGTCCGATTCTCGTCCGCCGGCTCCCGGCCGGGCTCAGGCGCGGAAGACATGGCGCCTGATCGCAGCGGCGTTGGAGAAGATGCGGATGCCGAGGACGACGACCACACCGGTGGACAGCTGGGAGCCGACACCGAGCTGGTCCCCGAGGAAGACGATCAGGGCCGCCACCACCACGTTGGACAGGAACGACACGATGAACACCTTGTCGTTGAAGATGCCGTCCAGCATCGCCCGGACGCCGCCGAACACCGCGTCCAGTGCCGCCACCACCGCGATGGGCAGGTACGGCACGACGGCATCGGGCACCTCGGGTTGGACGAAGAGCCCGACGACCACCCCGATCACAAGACCCAGTACGGCAATCACGGTCTGGCTGCTCCTGTCCCTGCGGGGGGCGCCCCGGTCGTGGGCGCGGTGGGCGAGTGGGCTGTCGTGGTCTTGGCGGAGCCGCTCGGCGAGCGCTTCCCCGGGGGCGAGGTGCTCGGGGTGGCCGGCCGTGAGGGCCCCGCGGACGGGCTCTGCGACCCCGTGTCGGAGGCCGTGGGGCTCGGGGAGGCCGCAGCGGGGGCGGAGGGGCTCGCCGACGGCGACGGCTCCGGCGTGGCCGGCTGGGCGGTCCGCAGCGTGATGCCCACGGCGGCGGGCAGCGTGAGCTTCTTCTGGGCGGAGATCGTCGACTTGATGCCGTACTTCTCCTGCAGCAGCCGCAGGTACTGACCCGCCATGTTGCTCTCGAAGGTGGCGACCAGCTTCGACCCGTCCCCCAACGCCTGGACGTTGTAGGGCGGCACCAGCGGCCGGTTGTCGACCAGGACGGCCTCACCGGCGGCGCGGATCGCGGAGAGCGCGGTGAGCCGCTGCCCGTTGATCGACACGGCCTCGGCGCCGGACTCCCAGAGCCCGTTCACCACCAGTTGCAGATCGCGGTCGCGCAGCCGTCCGCTGTTCGAGAAGCCCTGGCCCGCGCGCGGGTCGACGTTCCCTCCGGCGCCGGTGCCGGAGGCGTCCTCCAGGACCAGCTTGACGCCCGGCCCGGTCACCTCGGCCAGACCCACCGCACCGGCCAGCGCGGCCGGGTCGCTGTCGCCCGGCGACAGTGCCTGCTGCTGGGTGGTGTCGACCTTCCGCCGCAGTTCCTGGACCTGCTGCTGGAGCCGCTCCGCCGAGCCGTTGCTGTCGTTGATCCGGTGGATCAGCGCATCGCGCTCCTTGGCGAGCGTCGGCTCGGCCTTGTGCGCGTTCACGGCGCCCACCGTCACCACCGCCCCGACCAGGGCCAGCCCGAGACCCAGCGTGAGCAGGCCGCGGGCCGTACCGGGTATCCGGCTGTCGCGGTCACCGCCCCGCGCCGCGGCCGCCTCGGCGTAACCCTCGTCCAGGCTGTGGTCCATCACGCCGGTCAGCAGGGACATCGAGGCGTCCGGACGGTTGTACCGTCCGTCACTGGCACTCGGCGTCGGCGTCGCTGGCATGCGGACCATCGTCCCATGTCCGCGGAGGGGTCCGTGCACACCCCCTGACCTGCGAAGTCACCACAAGCGACGGATCGTTATCAAGCATGACAAACCGGGCAGCGGGAGGCGCGGCACTCGCCGCACCTCCCGCTGCCCGGCCATGTCATGGCGGCCCGGTCGTCAGCGCCCGGCGCCGTCGACCACCGTCGCCCACTCGTCCAGCAGCGCCTCGGTGGCCTCGTCGTCCGGACCCTCCGCCCAGAGGTGGGTGACCGCCTCGGCGGGATCGGGCAGCACGAGCGTCCAGCGGCCGTCCGCCTCGACCACCCGGACACCGTCCGTGGTGTCGAGCTGCCGGTTGCCGGCCGCCTCCACCACCGAACGCATGACCATGCCCTTGGCCGCCCACGGCGTCGCGATGTCCCGTCGGCGGATGTGCGCCTGCGGGATCCGCGCGTCGATCTGGCTGAGCGTGAGCTGGGTACGGGCCACCAGCCCGACCAGGCGGACGAACGCGGCCGCGCCGTCCAGCACACCGCTGAACTCGGGAACGACGAAACCGCCGCGCCCGTCGCCACCGAAGACCGTGCCCTCGGCCGAGGCCGCCTTGGCCAGGTCGTCCGGCGTGGTCGTGGTCCAGACGACCTGTGTGCCGTGGTAGGCGGCGACCTGCTCGGCGATCCTGGTGGTCGTCACGGGCAGCGCCACCTGCCCGCTCCGGCGCTCGGCCGCGACCAGGTCGAGCAGCACCAGGAGCGCCCGGTCGTCGTCGATCACCCGGCCCAGCTCGTCCACGAAGGCCACCCGCTCGCCGACCGGGTCGAACCGGACGCCGAACGCCGCCCGCGAGGAGGCCACCAGCTCGCCGAGCCTGGCCAGCCCCGCCCGCCGTTCTTCGGCGTCCTCGGTCGGCCGTGCCTCGTCCAGCCCGCTGGAGACGGTGAGCGCCTCCACGCCGAGCCGGCCCAGGATGCTCGGCAGCACGAGCCCGGCACTGCCGTGCGCCGTGTCCACCACCACCTTCAGCCCCGCCTCGCGGACGCCGGTGGTGTCCACCGCCCGCAGCAGGTTGCCGGCGTAGGAGTCGAAGACACTGGACGGGAAGGTCAGGTCGCCGATCTCGCCCGGGAACGCGCGCCGGTACTCCTGACGGGCGTAGACCCGGTCGAGCTTGCGCTGCCCGGCCTGGGAGAGGTCGGCTCCGCGCTCGTCGAAGAACAGGATGTCCAGCGAGTCCGGCACCCCGGGCGTGGTCCGCAGGAAGATCCCGCCGGCACTCCCGCGGGCCGTGTGCTGCCGGGCCACCGGCATCGGCACGTTCTCCAGGTCGCGGACGTCGATCGCGCTGGTCTGCAGCCCCGAGATCATCGCCCGCTTGAGGGCACGCGCACCACGCGAGTGGTCACGCGCGATGGTGACGGTCGCCCCCTTCTTCAGGGTCGTCGCGTACGCACCGGCCAGCCGGACGGCCAGCTCCGGTGTGATCTCGACGTTGAGGATGCCCGACACGCCGCGCAGCCCGAAGAGGTGCTCCTGACCGCGGGACTCCCAGATCACCGACGTGTTGACGACGGCGCCGGCCTCAATGGTCTTGAACGGGTAGACCCGGACGTTGGCGCCGATGATCGACTCCTCGCCGACCAGGCACTCGTCGCCGATCACCGCCCCGTCCTCGATCCGCGCGGCCCGCATCACATCGGTGTTCTTGCCGACCACGCAGCCCCGCAGGTTGCTCTGCGGCCCGACGTAGACGTTGTCGTGGATCACCGCCTTGTGCAGGAACGCGCCGCGCTTGACGACCACGTTGCTGCCGAGCACGGTGTGCTCGCGGATCTCCACGCCGGCCTCGACCTTGGCGTAGTCCCCGATGTAGAGGGGACCGCGGAGCACCGCCTCGGGGTCGACCTCGGCGCCTTCCGCCACCCAGACGCCCGGCGAGATCTCGAACCCGTCGAGCTCGACGTCGACCTTGCCCTCCAGGACGTCCGCCTGGGCCTTGCCGTAGCTCTCGTGGGTGCCGACGTCCTCCCAGTAGCCCTCGGCCACGTAGCCGTAGACCCGCTTGCCCTCCTTCAGCAACTGCGGGAACACGTCGCTCGACCAGTCGACGGACTCACCCGCCGCCACGTAGTCGAAGACCTCGGGCTCCATGACGTAGATACCGGTGTTGACCGTGTCCGAGAAGACCTGCCCCCAGGTCGGCTTCTCCAGGAAGCGCTCGACCCGGCCCTCGTCATCGGTGATCGTGATGCCGAACTCCAGAGGGTTCGGTACCCGGGTGAGACAGACGGTGACCAGAGCGTCCTTGCTCCGGTGGTACTCGATCAATTCGGTGAGATCGAAGTCGGTCAGTGCGTCACCGGAGATCACCAGAAAGGAATCGTCCTTCAGGGCGTCCTCGGCGTTCTTGACACTCCCCGCAGTGCCGAGTGGCGTCTCCTCGTTCGCATACGTGAGATGCATACCCAACTCTTCGCCGTCACCGAAGTAGTTCTTCACCAGTGAGGCGAGGAACTGTACGGTCACGACGGTGTCGGAGAGGCCATGCCGCTTCAGCAGCCGAAGCACGTGCTCCATGATCGGCCTGTTGGCGACCGGTAGCAGCGGCTTGGGCATGCTGGAGGTCATCGGGCGGAGTCGGGTGCCTTCGCCCCCTGCCATTACAACGGCTTTCATTACGGGTGCGTCCTCCTTCGCGGTGGTGGACCCTGCAGGTCCATCAAACCGTTCCAGAGGGTGTCTACCCGGAAGATTTCGTCCGACGCACCGTGGTGGCGTGGGACTTCTCTCAGATCACGTCTCAGACTGCGGACGCGGAGGAGGCGGAGCCCGCCCGGATGATCTGTCGCGCCTGGACGGCGTAGAGAATGCCGGCCCACCAGTACAGCGTGGTCCCCCACCAGATGAAGGCCCAGCTGACGGCCTCGGCCGGCCGCGCGATCCAGGTGTCGCCGGTGCCGAGCAACAGAAGCGGGAACGCGTACATCAGATTGAATGTCGCGGCCTTGCCCAGGAAACTCACCTGCAACGGGCCGTAGCCGTGCCGGTTCAGAATCGGAAGGAGACTCGCGATAAAGAGCTCACGCGCGATCAGGATCGCCGTGAGCCACCACGGCAGGATCTCACGCCAGGTCAGACCCAGCAGGGTGGAGAGGACGTAGAGCCGGTCCGCCAGCGGATCGAGCAGCTGGCCGACCCGGCTGATCTGCCCCCACCTGCGAGCGAGCTTTCCGTCGAGGTAGTCACTGATGCCGCTCAGCATCAGGATCAGCAGCGCCCAGCCGTCGTTGTTCGGCCCGTCGAACACCGGCCAGAGGATCAACCAGAGGAAGAGCGGAACACCGACCAGTCGGCCCATGCTCAGCAGGTTGGGGATGGTGAGGACGCGATCGGTCTGGACCCGCGTCTCCTGGACCTCCACCCGGGGGCCTCCTGTACCGTGTGACGACTTCTGCATGCTGACCCTACAACAGAGAAGCCCCCGTCCGGTTCCCCGGCGGGGGCTTCTCTAGAAGAATTGTTCGGCGGCGTCCTACTCTCCCACAGGGTCCCCCCTGCAGTACCATCGGCGCTGTGAGGCTTAGCTTCCGGGTTCGGAATGTAACCGGGC
>NZ_JBITSA010000014.1:142275-253929 GCF_044540385.1 Kitasatospora sp. NPDC086009 | reverse complement strand
GGAGATGCGGTCGGCGAGGCGTTGGGCGGCGGCTTTGCCGTTCTGGGCGTCTTCGACGAGGGTGGCGATGCGGGCGAGTTGGGTGTCGGCGCCGACGTGAGTGGCTTCGACGACGAGGCGGCCGCCGGCGTTGAGGGTGGCGCCGGTGACGGTGTCGCCGACGGTGACCTCGACCGGGACGGACTCACCGGTGAGCATCGAGGCGTCCACCGCGGAGGAGCCCTCGACCACGGTGCCGTCCGTCGCGATCTTCTCCCCCGGACGCACCACGAACCGCATCCCGGGGGCGAGTTCGGCGATCGGGAGGCGGACCTCGACGCCGCCGCGCAGCACGGTGACGTCCTTGGCGCCCAGCTCCAGCAGCGCCGTCAGCGCGGCGCCGGCGGTCCGCTTGGCGCGCGCCTCGAAGTAGCGGCCGGCCAGCACGAACGCGACGATGCCGGCCGCCGCCTCCAAATAGATGTCGGCCGAGCCGTCACCGCGGGCGAGGCTGAACTCGAAGGCGTGCCGCATGCCCGGCATCCCCGCGTGCCCGAGGAACAGGGCCCAGAGCGACCAGCCGAAGGCGGCCAGCGTGCCGAGCGAGACCAGGGTGTCCATGGTCGCGGCGCCGTGCTTCAGGTTGGTCCAGGCGGCCCGGTGGAAGGGCCAGGCCGCGTAGGTGACGACCGGTGCCGCGAGGGTGAGCGAGAGCCACTGCCAGTTGTCGAACTGCAGGGCCGGCACCATGGCCATCGCGATCACCGGCACCGCCAGGGCGAGCGCGGTGGCCAACCGCTGCCGCAGTGGGGCGAGTTCGTCCGGTCCAGCACCGGCCTCCGCCCCCTGTGCACCGGCCCCCTCCGGCCGCGCGGCCGGCGCCCGCGCGGTGTCGGGGGCCGGGAGGGCCGCGGTGTAGCCGGTGGCCTCGACGGTGGCGACCAGGTCCGCGATCCGGACGCCGTCGGCCACGACCGCCCGGGCCTTCCCGGTCGCGTAGTTGACCGTGGCCTCGACCCCCTCCATCCGGTTGAGCTTCGTCTCGATCCGGGCCGCGCAGGACGCGCAGGTCATGCCGCCGATCCGGAGGTCCACCTCCGTGGAGGCGGGTGCCTGAGTGGTCATCTGGGCTCCTCGTGGTGCGTCGTCGGTGGCGCCCTCGGCGCGACCGTCTTGCGGGTGCTGCGGGGCGGACCCTCGCGGGACCGCCCCCGCTGATACCCCTCGGGGGTACGGGGCCGGTCAGACCCGGCCGGTCAGCGCGTAGCCCGCGCCGTCGATCGCCTCGCGCAGCACCTCGTCGTCCGGCTCGGCCTCGGACACGACGGTGACCAGGCCGGCCTCGACGTCCACGTCGACGGCGGTGACGCCCGGCAGGCCCGTCACCGCCCGGCCGACGGCCTGCTCGCAGTGGCCGCAGGTCAGGCCGGTGACCGCGTAGACCGTGGTCACGGCGCCGATGGTGGCGACGGTCGTGGCACCGGTGGAGCAGGTGCCGGTGGTGGAGCAGCAGGACATGGTTTCCTCCGGAGCGGTCGACGAGCCTGTCGCGATGCCCGTGGTTCGATACCCCCCAGGGGTATCGATCGGGCATGGCTCCATTCATACCCCCAGGGGGTATCCAGCGCAACCCTTGGAGCGCACCGGTCCGCCCCGCCGCGCCACTCGCCGGATCGACGGGCCTGGCAGGATGGCGGCATGGAACGTGTGCTGGGAGTGGGCGGGTACTTCATGCGGGCCACCGACCCGGTGGCACTGGGCGCCTGGTACCGCGATTGCCTCGGTCTCGACGCCGACGAGCACGGCCTGTGGCAGCAGGAAGCCGGGCCGACGGTGTTCGCGGCCTTCGAGTCCGGAACCGACTACTTCGGCTCCCCCGCGCAGCGGACGATGCTCAACTTCCGCGTCCGCGACCTGGCGGCGATGCTCGCGCAACTCCGCGCCAAGGGCGCGGACGTGGCCGAGGAGACCCAGGACATGGCGGGCGTCGGCCGGTTCGGCTGGGTCACCGACCCCGAGGGCAACCGCATCGAACTGTGGCAGCCCAGCTGACGGCCCGGCTGACGGCACCGCCGCGCGGGCGGTGACCGCCGGCCGGAGGCGTCACGGGCCCGGCCGGGGTTCGTCCCGACCCCGCCGCCGCCGGCCCCCGGTCCATCGTGGCGGGGGCCGGCGGGCGGGTCAGGAGGAGCGGCGGGGGCGGCCGCGGCGGGGCGCGCCGGCCTTGCCGGAGCCCGACTTCCCCGCGGCGGGGCGGCCGCCGCCGGACTTCCCGCCGCCGGAGCGGCCCGCGGCCGCGGGCTTGCCGGAACCGGCGCGCGGACGGCCGCCACCGGCGGCGGCCTTCTTCGGCTGCTCGGCCGCGGGGGGCGTCTGGCCCCGGCCGCGCGAGCTGTTGACCGTCCGGCCGCGGACGATCCCGATGAACTCCTCGATCAGGTCGGTGGTCCGGTCCAGCTGCCAGGCCAGGGCGACCTGCGACTGGGGGGCGTCCGACACCGTCCGGAAGGTGAGGTCCCGGCGGTGGTGGAAGCGGGCGAGCGACTGCGGGACGAGCAGGACGCCGACCCCCGCCGCCACCAGTTCGATCGCGTCCGCGGTGGTGGCCGGGCGCTCGATCGCCGGGCGGCCGGGCAGCTCCGCCCAGCCCAGGGTGTCGTCCAGCGGGTGGAAGACCACTTCCTCGGCGAGGTCCGCGAGGGGTACCTCGTCGGCCGCCGCCAGCCAGTGGTCCTTCGGGAACACGACGACCGTGGCCTCGGTGTAGAGCGGGATCGCGCTGAGGCGGTCCCGGTCCACCGGGAGCCGGACCAGCCCCGCGTCGGCGGCGTCGGCCAGCAGCGTCGCCGCGCCCTCCTCCACCGGTACCGCGACCAGGGTGAGCGGGACGTCGGGCAGCCGCTCCTCCCAGACGCGCACCCACTTACCGGGCGTCACGCCCGGAACGTACACCAGTCGGAACGAGGGGTTCGCCTGCATCTCTGTCACGCTGCAAGGCTACCGACCGTGATCGGGGCCGCCACTCACTCGCTTACCCTAGTGACCATGACATCGCTCAAGTCGAAGACGACCCAGACCATGAAGCCGGCCACGGCCGCCAAGAAGCTGGGCATCTACCTCAACGCCGCCCCCGCCGAGTTCCAGGAGGGCGTGGTCTCCCGCGAGGAGCTCAACACCCTGCAGGCCGACCCGCCCGCGTGGCTCCAGGAGCTGCGGCGCAACGGCCCGCACCCCCGCCCGGTCGTCGCGGCCAAGCTCGGCGTCTCCGTCTCGGGCCTGGCCCGCGGCGGCGTCACCGAGGCGCTCACCACCGAGCAGATCGAGGCCCTGAAGACCGAGAACCCCACCTGGCTGGAGCGCGAGCGCACCGTCCAGGCCGACGTCCGCAAGGAGGCCGTGCGGATCAAGGAGAAGAACGAGCAGCAGGCCGCCGCGACGCCGCCCGCCAAGACCCGCTGATCCCGCCCGGGGCGGCGGCCTCCTCGCCTTCCGCCGCCCGGTCGCTCCCTGCGCACCGCCCGCGCGCCGACGGCTCCGCGCCGACGGCCCGCCGCGGCCGACCGCTCCCGGCCGCCCCTCCGGTCCACCGCCCCGCCCGCGCGGGCAGCCGGGCACCTTCCGCCGCCCCCGGTCACGGCCCCGGCCTGCCGTGGTCGAGCAGCCGGCGCACCAGCCCGTCCAGGTCGAGGTACTCGTGCTCCCGGCCGGGCGGGACCAGGCGGTCGGTGCGCCCGAGGAAGACCCTGACCTCGGCGGCCCGGGCCCGGAGCACGACACTGCCCTCGTCCCCGCCGAGCGCGACCAGCACGGTACCGGCGTCCTCGCCGGTGCCCGGGCGGACCGACACGTCGCCGATGCCCGCCTCCCGCGTGGTCCCCACCGCCAGTAGCTCGCGCGCGAACATCCAGGTGATCGGCTCCGCCCGGTCGACGTGACTGTCCAGGTAGACCGCGTACGGCTCGGCCACGTCGTAGCGCAGGCGGGCCTTCACGCAGACGGTGAGGCCCGGACAGACGACCGCCCGCAGGTCGAGGTCCAGGGCCGTCGCCTCCGCGCCGGAGCGCTGCGGGGGGACGTGCGGAGTCTCCCGGCCGGTCATTCCGGTTCTCCGGCGGGACCGGTGGCACCGAGGGCCGGCGGGGCGAACCGGGGTGGCTGGACCAGCCGGTGCCACTCCTGGTCGACGTGGCCGGGCACCGTCCGCCCGTAGCCGATCCAGAGGGTGACGAGGTGCGTGAAGATCGGTGCCTGCTCATGAGGAATCGTTTCTTCGCCTGCGAGGGCGAAGGCCTGGAGGTCGTTTCTCATGCCTGGACAACGACGGGCCCCACCTGCGGTAACCCTCCGCCCCCGGCGCAGTCGCGCGGACCCGGCCGGCCCGGCCCCGCCGCGGCCGGATAGATTGCCGGGACCAGCCACCCCGCCGCCCCCGGGAGCCCCTCGTGCTCGACACCACGGACGCCGCCCTCGTACGGGAGCTCCAGCGCGACGGCCGCGTCAGCTACCAGCGGCTCGCCGAACTGCTGGAGATCTCCCGGGAGGCCGCGCGGGCCCGGGTGCAGCGACTGCTGACCCGGGGCGAGGTGCGGATCGTCGGCATCGTGCCGCCCGCCGTCGCCGGGATCACCACCGTCGCCCACGCCTCCCTGGACGTGGCCGGCCCGGCCCGGCCGGTGGCCGTGGCGGCCGCCGGCCGGCGGGCGGCCAGCTTCGTCTCCTGCACCGCCGGGCGGCGGAGCGTGATCGCCGAGCTCCGGGTGGCCGACGACGCGGCGCTGGAGCGCGAGTTCGCCGCACTGCGGGCGGTGCCCGGGGTACGCGGCGTCGAGGTGTTCCGCTGCACCGAGCTGGTCCGGGACGCGTACGCGCCGTCCGGCCCGGACCTGCGGACCGGCGCGCTGCCCGCCCTGGACGGGACCGACCGGCGGCTGCTCGGACTCCTCCAGGCCGACGGGCGGGCCAGCTTCGCGGCGCTGGCGGACCGGATCGGCCTCTCCCAGCCGGCCACCCGGGCCCGGGTGCTGCGCCTGCTGGAGGTCGGCGCGGTGCACGTCACCGGCCTGGTGGAGTCGCGGGCGCTCGGCGTCCGGGAGGCCGCCGGGGTGGGGCTGGGGGTGCTCGGACCGGCACGCGAGGTCGCGGAGGCCGCCGCCGCGCTGCCCGGCGTCAACTACGTGGCCTCGGGCTACGGCCGCTTCGACCTCGTCTGCGGGCTGGACGCCCCGGACCGCCCGGCCCTGCTGCACGGTCTGGAGGCGCTCCGCGGACTGCCCGGCGTGACGCGCTCGGAGTCCTGGGTGCACCTCGACATCGTCAAGGAGTCCTACACCTACGATCTGCCCATCGAACCGGCATTCGACAGCCCTGAATGATGATTGGCAAATGATTCGCAGAATGGGGCCGATTCTCTGGGCGAAATGACAGTCGTGAGCCCTTGACGCTTTCTTTTCACCACCCTTTCAATGGTCGGACACCTTCCCCGTGAGAGAGTCCGGTCCCCCGATGGCCTCTTCCCCTCCCCCACAGACCGCCGACGGCCCCCGGCCCGCCGGTTCCCCGCAGCCCGCCGGCTCCCCCCGGCCCGCGGTCGAGGCGCTCCCCCGCTCCCTGGGCGTCTTCGGCGGGGTCCTGCTCACCCTGTCCTGCGTCACCCCGGCCTCGTCGCTCTTCATCGTGGTGCCCCCGCTGCTGATGTCGCAGGGCAGCGGCGCCGTGATCAGCCTGCTGATCGCCGCCGCGCTCTCGCTGGGCGTCGGCCTCTGCTACGCCGAACTCGGCACCCTGGTGCCCAGCGCCGGCGGCGAGTACTCGATCGTCGGCCAGGTGCTCGGGCGACTGGCCGGCTGGCTGGTCTTCATGATCTCGATCGTCTCGCTGCTGGTCATCCCGCCGATCATCGCGCTCGGCACCGCCGACTACCTCGGCTCGGTGCTCTCGCTGGACCCGGCGGTCGCCGGCGCCGCCGTGATGGCGCTGGCCGTCGCGGTCGGCGTGCTGGACATCAAGTCCAACGCGCTGATCACCGGCATCTTCCTCGGACTCGAAGTGCTCGCCGCCGGCATCGTCGCGGTGCTCGGCTTCACCCACGTCCACCAGCCGGTCTCCTCACTGGTGCACGCCGTCGTCCCGGACGGGCAGGGCGGCACCGGACCGTTCACCCTCGGACTGCTGGTGTCCGGGCTGGCCGTGGCGATGTTCACGTACAACGGCTTCGGCACCGCCGTCTACCTCTCGGAGGACCTGCGCGACCCGCGCCGCACGGTCGCCCGCACGGTGCTCTGGTCGCTGCTGGCCGGGGTCGTGGTGATCACCGTCCCGGTGGTGGCGATCTGCCTCGGGGTCGCGTCGCCCGACCAGTTGGCCGCCGGTGACCTGGTCGCCATCGTCGACTCCTGGGCCGGCAGCACGGTGGGCACCTTCGTCAGCCTCTGCATCGCCGCCGCGATCCTCAACGCCGTCATCGTCATGGTGATCCAGAACGGCCGGGTGCTGTACGCCTCCGCCCGCGACCGCACCTGGCCCGACCCGGTCAACCGGGCACTCGGCACCCTGCACCCGCGCTGGGGCTCGCCGTGGGTCGCCACCCTCGCGATCGGCGCGCCCGGCGCCGTGCTCGCCCTGACCGTGCCGATCGACGCGCTGCTCGGCTTCACCGGGGTCGTGGTCGCCGTCATCTACCTGCTGCTCGGCGTCGCCGCGCTGCTCGCCCGGCGCGGCCGGCACCGGGGCGCGCCCGCCTGGCGGATGCCGCTCTGGCCCGTGGCGCCCGTGCTCACCACCGTGGTGCTCGGCTACGCGCTCACCCAACAGGCCGGCCGGGACCTGCTGATCACCCTCGCCGTCCTGCTCGTCGGGGTCCTCTACTGGTTCCTCTACCTGCGCCCGCGCAGCGCGACCCACTGGGTGCTCAGCCTTCCGGCCGACCAGGCCGAGGCCCCGCGCGGCGCCGCCGCCGGCCTCTCGGCCACCGACCGCACCCCCGCTTCCGCTCCCGCCACCGCTCCGGAGTTCTCGTGAACCGCCCCGCCGACCTGATCGTCCACAACGCCCACGTCCACACCGTGGACGACCGCCGGCCGCGCGCCGAGGCGGTCGCCGTCCGCGACGGCCGGATCGTCCACGTCGGCGACGGCGACGACTGGCGGGCCCTGGCCGGGCCCGGCACCGAGGTCGTCGACGGCCGGGGGCGCCTGCTGGTGCCCGGCTTCGTCGACAGCCACAACCACGTCCGGCTCGGCTCCGACGCCGCCTGCGTCCAACTCGCCGGCGCCACCGACCTGCCCGAGATCGGCCGCCGGATCGGCCGGTGGCTGGAGCGGAACCCCGGCGCCGACTGGATCGAGGCCGAGGCCTTCGACTACACCGCCGTCCCCGGCGGCCGGATGCCCACCGCGGCCGACCTCGACCCCTACACCGGCGACCACCCGGCCCTGGTCCTCAGCTACGACGTGCACACCGCCTGGCTGAACACCGCCGCGCTGCGCCGCCTGGGCATCACCGCCGAGACCCGGGAACTCGCCTTCGGCACCGTCCGGAAGGACCCGGCGACCGGCGAGCCCACCGGGTTCCTCACCGACTTCGCGGTGCGCGGCCTCTCCCGCGACGGGCACCGCGCGCTGCGCGCCGCCGGGGTGCCGTGGGCCGACCCCGAGCGGCAGTACGGGCGGCTCGCCGCCAGCCTCGACCTGGCCGCCCGCTACGGCATCACCACCGTCGTCGAACCGCAGAACTCGCTCGACGACCTCGCCCTCTTCGAGCGGGCCATCGCCGAGGGCCGGCTGCGCTCGCGCCTGGTCGCCGCGCTGTTCCACCCGCGCGGCACCACCGCGGCGGAGCTCGCCGAGTTCGCGGCGGCCGCCCGCCGCCACACCGGCGACCGCTTCCGGGTCGGCCCGCTGAAGCTGTACATCGACGACGTGGTCGAGCCGCACACCGCCGCGCTGCTGGAGCCCTACGCGGGCCACCACAGCCACCGGGGCGAGACCTTCTACCCCGCCGAGGAGTTCGCCGAGCTCCTGACCTCGCTCGACGCGGCCGGCTTCCAGGCCTTCGTGCACGCGACCGGGGACCGCGGCATCCGTACCGTGCTGGACGCCGTCGAGCACGCCCGCCGGGTCAACGGGCCGCGCGACGCCCGCCACCAGGTGGTCCACGTCGAGTGCCTCGACCCGGCCGACGTCTCCCGCTTCGCCGAGCTGGGCGTGGTCGCCTGCATGCAGCCCCGGCACTGCTCCCCCGACATCGCCGGCCCCGGCAAGGACTGGGCCGAGGCGGTGGGCGAGGGCCGCTGGTCCAAGGCCTGGCCGATGCGCAGCCTCCAGGAGGCCGGGGCGACGCTCGCCTTCTCCAGCGACTGGAACGTCGCCGAGATGGACCCGCTGGTCGGCCTCTACACCGCCGTCACCCGCCGGGGCCTGGCCGGCGGGGAGCCGTGGATGGAGGGCGAGACCGTCTCGCTGGCCACCGCGCTGCGCGGCTACACCCTCGGCAGTGCCTACGCCAACTTCCTGGACGACCGCCTCGGCTCGCTCACCCCCGGCAAGCTCGCCGACCTCGTCCTGCTCTCCGAGGACCTGTTCGCCGTCGACCCGAAGGCGATCCCGGAGGCGCGCGTCGAGCTGAGCGTCGTCGGCGGGGAGGTCGTGCACCGGGCCTAGGGGGAGTTCGCGCCCGCCCCGGGCGGCGCCGGTCAGCGGCCGACCTCGCGGGCCCGGAAGTCCTCGACCGTCTCACGGCGGATCAGCAGGCGGGCCCGGCCGTCCCGGACGGCGGCGACGGCCGGGCGCCCGACCAGGTTGTAGCCGGAGGCCATCGAGAACTGGTAGGCGCCGGCCGCCGGGACGGCCAGCAGGTCCCCCGCCCGCAGGTCGGCCGGCAGGCCGGCGCCCCGCACCAGCACGTCGCCGGCCTCGCAGTGCCGCCCGACCACGTCCACGCGGGCCGCCGGGGCGTCGGAGCGCCGGCCGACCAGCCGCGCGGTGTACGGGGAGCCGTAGAGCGCGGGCCGCGGGTTGTCGCTCATGCCGCCGTCGACGGCGGCGAAGACCCGGCGGTCCGCGCCGTGCTTGACCGACAGCACCCGGTAGAGCGCCACCCCGGCCGGCCCGGCGACGGCCCGGCCGGGCTCGATCACCAGGCGCGGCACCGCGAGCCCGGCCCCGGCGCAGCGCTCGGCGAGCCTGCGCGGCACCCGGGCGGCGAAGTCGGCGAGGTCGAAGGCGTCGTCCCCCGGCAGGTAGCGGATGCCGTGGCCGCCGCCGAGGTCCAGTTCGGGCAGCTCGACGCCGTGCCGCTCGCGCAGCTCCGCCAGGAAGGCCACCACCGTGTCCACGGCGGCGAGGTAGGGCTCGACCCCGGTGATCTGGGAGCCCAGGTGGCAGTGCAGGCCGACCAGGTCGAGGCCGGGCTGGGCCAGCACCCGGGCGATCGCGTCGGCCGCGTCCCCGCCCTCGATCGGGAGGCCGAACTTCTGGCCGCCGACGCCCGTGCGCACCGCCTCGTGGTGGCCGGCGGCGATGCCCGGAACCACCCGGACCAGCACCCGCTGCGGGGTGTCCGCGGCCACCAGGGCCGCCAGCCGGGCGATCTCCCCCGGTCCGTCGATGACGATCCGGCCGACCCTCAGCCGCCGGGCGAGCCGGAGCTCCTCCGGCGTCTTGGCGTTGCCGTGCAGCAGGATCCGCTGCGCCGGGAACCCGGCCGCGGCGGCCAGCGAGAGCTCCCCGGAGGAGCAGACGTCCAGGCCGAGGCCCTCCTCGCCGACCCAGTCGGCCATCGCGCCGCACAGGAAGGCCTTGGCCGCGTAGAGCACGTCGGCGTGCGGCAGGGCCTGCCGGTAGGCGCGGGCGCGGGCCCGCACCTCGTCCTCGTCCAGGACGTACAGCGGGGTGCCGAACCGGTCGGCGGCCTCGGCCAGGCCGACCCCGCCGACCAGCAGGTCCCCATCGGGGGCGGCGTGCGCCGAGGCCGGCCACGGGCCGCCGAGCGGCTCGGCGGCCCCCGCCGGTACGGGCGCCGCCGCCTCCGGCGCGGGGACGGCAGCGGGGACGGGGGCGGGAGCGGGGACGGGGGCGGGAAGGACGGTCATGGCGGCGGCTCCTGCGGGCGGGGGCGGGGCGGGCGGGGCGCCGGCGGTGTCCCGCCCGGCGCGGGCGGCGTCAGTCGAGGTACTGCAGGGCGATCCGGCAGTGCGCCGTCCGGCCGCGCCACTGCCGGACGGCCGCCCCGGACGGCTCGTCGCCCTCCCCGTCCGCCCCGGCCAGGACGTCGGGCGCCGGGGCCGGGCCGCGGCGGCGCGGCGGCACGGCGTCGCGTTCGACGACGGCGAGCGGGCGCCGCACGGCGGTGCCCGCGGTGGCGCCGGGGTGGCCGAAGAGGATCTGGGTGTCGCTCATGGTGGACGTTCCTTCCGAAGTACCGGCGGGCCGCCGGGGTGCGGGCCCGCAGCTCCAGTGGAGCCCCGTCCGCCCCGGCCGGGGCCGGCCTTGACGCGGGGCGTACGCACAACAGGCCTTCCTTGACGGCACCTTGACGACCGCCGGCCCGAATGGTGGCTGCCCCTCCTGCTCCTGCTGCCTCCTCCTGTCGCCTCGCTCCCCCGGCGGCGCGAGCCGTCCCGCCCGGTCCGGCAGGGCGGTCCGGCGGGGCGGTCGCGGACGCCCCGCCGGCGGTCGGACCGGGCCCGGACAGAATCGTGACCGTCCAGCGGACAAGATATGTCGGCAACCTGCATATACTTTTGCTCGGCAGGTGCGATATACATACGGGGTATGCAAAGCCGGTCCGGCCGGAGGCGCCCCGCCCCACCCGCCGAAGGCTTCCTGATGCCCTGTCTCAAAGGGGGACCCATGTTCGAAACCAGTCCGTCCAGGAACGGCGCCGCCCCGGTGCTGCACCTGGACAACGTCACCCGGGTGCACGGCCGCGGCGCGGCCGAGGTGCACGCGCTGCGCGGCGTGGACCTCAAGGTGCAGGCCGGCGAGTTCGTCGCCGTGATGGGCCCGTCCGGCTCCGGCAAGTCGACCCTGCTCACCCTCGCCGGCGGCCTGGACACCCCCACCACCGGCCAGGTCCTGGTCGAGGGCGTCGCACTCGGCGGCCTGAGCCGCAAGAAGCTCGCCGCGGCCCGGCGGCGCTCGATCGGCTACGTGTTCCAGGACTACAACCTGATCCCGGCCCTCACCGCCGCCGAGAACATCGCGCTGCCGCGCGAACTCGACGGCGTCTCCGGCCGGGTGACGCGCCGTGAGGCACTGGCCGCACTGGAGGAACTCGGCATCCCCGAGCTGGCCGGCCGCTACCCCGACGACATGTCCGGCGGCCAGCAGCAGCGCGTGGCCATCGCCCGCGCCCTGGTCGGCGAGCGCCGCCTCGTCCTCGCCGACGAGCCCACCGGCGCCCTCGACTCCGCCAACGGCGAAGCCGTCCTGGGCGTCCTGCGGGCCCGCTGCGACGCCGGCGCCGCCGCGATGATGGTCACCCACGAACCCCGGCACGCCAGCTGGGCCGACCGCGTCGTCTTCCTCCGTGACGGGCTGATCGTCGACGAGGGCTTCGGCCGCAGCGTCGAGGGCCTGCAGACCATGGCCGCCCGCCACGGGAACCGGATCGAGGCCACCGGATGAAGCTCGGACCACTGAAGGTCGCGCTGCGGATCGCCCGCCGCGACGCCCTGCGTGCCAAGGGCCGCAGCGCCCTCGTCATCGCCATGATCTCGCTGCCCGTGCTCGGCGTGGCCGGCGCCGACATCGTCTACCGCAGCGGCCAGCTCGCCCCGGTGGAGCGGATCGAACGGCTGGCCGGCGGGGCCGACGCGCTCGTCACCGCCTACGAGCTCGGCAGCACCGTCCAGCAGCGCCCGTTCGCCGAGGACGGCGCGCTCGCGATCGGCGTCCGGGCCAACCAGGGACCGACCCCGGAGCAGACCCGCAGCGCCGGCGCCGACCCGGCCGCGCTGCTGAAGGAGCTGCTGCCCGGCTCGACCCTGCTGCCGGCCGCCGCCGGTCTCAACGCCAGCGCCGGCTCGCCCAACGGCCTGGTCCGGACCGAGACCGCCGAGGCCGACCTCACCGATCCGGTCTGGAAGGGCCGGCTCGACCTGGTCGAGGGCCGCACCCCGAACGCCGCGCACGAGGCGGCCGTCACCCGGGAGTTCCTCACCGAGTCCGGCCTGCACCTCGGTCAGACCACCACCCTCAAGGGGCTGGAGAAGACGCCGTTCACCCTGACCGGCGTCGTGGAGCACCCCGACGACCTCGCCAAGGTCGAGTTCGTCGGCCGCCCCGGCGAGGTCCTCGCCCCGCTGGCCGCGGCCGCGCCGGCCGCCGCCAAGCCCCCGACCGGGGCGGGCGACCGCTCGACCCCGGGCAAGCCGGCCTGGCTGCTGAAGCTGCCCGCCGGGGCGACCCTCGACTGGGAGGGCGTCAAGAAGCTGAACCGGTACGGCTTCACCGCGACCTCCCGCGCGGTGGCGCTCGACCCGCCGTCCGAGTCCCAGATCACGTACCAGCGGCTGGAGTTCGGCTCCAGCAGCCCGCTGCGCTCCGACAAGACCGTGGTGGTCGGCACCGTCGCGGGCATGGCCCTGCTGGAGGTCGCCCTGCTCGCCGGGCCCGCCTTCGCCGTCGGCGCCCGGAGGTCGCGCCGGCAGCTCGCCCTGATCGGCGCGAGCGGCGGCGACCGCGGCCACATCGCCTCCGTCGTCCTCGGCTCGGGCCTGGTGCTCGGCGCGGTCGGCGCGGTCACCGGCGTGGTGCTCGGGACCGGCCTGGTGGCCCTGACCCGGTCGTGGATCGAGGAGACCGGTGGCAGCCGGTTCGGCCACTTCGGCGTCCAGGCGCCCGACCTGCTCGCCATCGCGGTCGTCGGCGTGGTCACCGCGCTGCTCGCGGCCGCGCTGCCCGCCCTCCAGGCCGCCCGGCAGAGCGTCACCGCCGGCCTCACCGGCCGTGACACCGTCAAGCCGCCGAGCCGCTGGACCACCGCCGCCGGCATCGTGCTCTTCGTCTCCGGCGCGGCCGTCGCGCTGCTCGCCGTCGGGACCAACGACGGCACCGGCCGGGGCATCCCGGTCTTCGCCGGCCTGGACAAGATGACCCTGATGGTGCTCGCGGGTTCGGCCACCGCCGAACTCGGCCTGCTCGCCCTCACCCCGGTACTGATCGCCCTCTGCGGCCGGCTCGCCCGGTTCCTGCCGCTCGGCGGCCGGCTCGCCCTGCGCGACTCGGCCCGCCACCGCGGCCGCACCGCCCCGGCCATCGCGGCCGTGATGGCCGCCGTCGCCGGCTCGGTGGCGATCGGCCTCTACACCGCGAGCAGCGACGTCATGGACGCCGCCTCCTACCGGCCGCACAGCCCGGTCAACTCCGTCTCGCTCGGCGTGCTCACCGACAGCCCGCTGCTCCCCCAGGTACGTGCGGCCATCGAGCAGGACCTGCCCGAGCTCGGGGAACGCGCCGATCTCGGCACCGCGGTCTACTCGTGGTGCGCGGAGTGCTCCAGCAACGTCACCGTCAAGGGCGGGGTCGGCTTCGGCTCCCGGGCCCTCGTCGTCGGCGACGCGACCGTCCTGCACAACGCCTTCGCCGTCCGCGACCCGGCCGCCGAGCAGGCGCTGGCCGCCGGCAAGGCCGTGGTCTTCGACCGCTCCCTGCTCAGCGGCGACAAGCTCGTGCTCCAGCTGACGGGTGGCTTCACCGCCCCGCCGCAGCCGGGTGCCGCCCCGGCGCAGGAGATCCGGGAGATCCCCGTCGACGCCGTCGTGGTCGAGAACCCGACCGCCGCCCGGTACGGGGCCGGCGTCATCGGCACCCGGACGATCACCGGACTGGGTCTCACGACGAAGCCCAGTGGCTCGGTCTGGCTGCCGTCCACCGCGCCGGACCGCAAGGCGACGCAGCGGGCCGCGGCCACCGCCGACCGCATCCTGCCGAGCGCCCTGCTGGACGTGGAGCGCGGGTTCCAGCCGAAGAGCGACGTACCGACCATCGCCCTCACCGGCTTCGCCGCCCTGGTCGTGCTCGGCGCCGCGTGCATCGCCACCGGCCTCGCCGCCGCCGACTCCCGGCGCGACCAGGCGACCCTCGCCGCGGTCGGCGCGCCGCCGGGGATCCGCCGGACCCTCTCCGGCATCCAGTGCGCGCTGATCGCCGTCCTGGGCGCGGCCCTCGGCACGATCAACGGCTTCGTCCCGGCGGTCGCCCTGCTGATGGCCCGTGACGTCGCCAACCAGGCGGGCAGCAGCACGATCGTGGTGCCCTGGGCGAACATCGGGCTCACCACCGTCGCCGTCCCGCTGTTCGCCGGACTGCTGGCCGTCCTGTTCACCCGCGCCGACGCGCCGCTCACCCGCCGGCTCGGCTGAGCCCGCACCGGCCCCCCGGGCGCCGTCCCCCCGCACCGCGCGGGGGGACGGCGCCCGTCCGCGCGTCCCGTCCCGCCCGGCGCCCCCGGCACCGTCGTACGCTGACGATCACCCTCTCCCGGCCTCCCGAAGGTGGCGTCTTGAACCGACCGACCGCACCCGTGACCGCCCGCACCGCGACCTCCGCCGACGTCGACGCGATCGTCGCCACCCTGACCTCCGCGTTCTTCGACGACCCGCTCTGGGGCCCGGCGTTCCCCGACCGCGAGCGACGGGCGGCCCAGGCCTCCGCGATGTGGCGCCTGTTCGCCACCTCCGCCCTGCGCTACCCCTGGACCCTGGTGACGCCGAACGTGGAGTCCGCCGCGCTGTGGATCCCGCCCGGCGGCAACGACCTCAGCCCCGACGAAGAGGAGGGCCTGGAGGACTTCCTGGTCGGCATCACCGACCGGGCCACCGCCGACGGCCTGCTCGCGATCCTCGCGGACCTCGAAGCGGCCCACCCGAGAAGCGAACCGCACTTCTTCCTGAGCCTGCTGGCCACCCACGGCGACCACCGCGGCCACGGCCTCGGCATGGGCCTGCTCGCCGAGAACCTGGCCCGGATCGACGCCCTCGGCGCGGCCGCCTACCTGGAGTCCTGCAACCCCGCCAACAACGAGCGCTACGCCCGGGCGGGCTTCACCGAACTCGACCGGATCACCGTCCCGTCCGGCCACACCGTCTCCACCATGTGGCGCCCGGCCCGCCACTGAGCCGCCACCCGGCGCGGCGCCCACTTGCCCGCACCCGGCGCGGGCGGCGCCGCCGTCGCCGGGACCGGGCCCGCCGGACGCCCGGACGGCCCTGCGCCCGGGCGCCGGCCCCGGGTTGACACCGCCTCCGGCCGGGCCCGCGCCTGTGGCCCCGGCGGCCCGGTGGTGGCAGAGTGGCGCCCATGTGCGGCCGATTCGTCTCCACCACCACGCCCCAGGACCTGCTCGGCCTGCTCGGGGTGACCGGCTGGAACCCGGCCGAGACCCTCGCGCCGAGCTGGAACGTCGCCCCCACGGACCCGGTGTGGACGGTGCTGGAACGGGCCGACCGCGAGACCGGCGAACTCGCCCGCCGGCTCCGCCCGGTGCGGTGGGGCCTGGTCCCCTCCTGGTCCAAGGACCCGGCCACGGGCGCCAGGCTGATCAACGCCCGGGCCGAGACGGTGCACGAGAAGCCCGCCTTCCGCTCCGCCTTCGCCAAGCGCCGCTGCGTCCTGCCCGCCGACGGCTACTACGAGTGGGTGCGGGTGCCCGCCGCCGAGGGCCGCAAGGCCTACAAGCAGCCCTACTACCTCCACCCCCGCGCCGGCGGCCCGCTGGTGATGGCCGGGCTGTACGAGTTCTGGCGGGACCGCTCGCTGCCCGAGGACGACCCGGCGGCCTGGCTCACCACCGCCACGATCATCACCACCGACGCCACCGACGCGGCCGGCCGCGTCCACGACCGGATGCCGCTCACCATCGGCCCGGCCGACCTGGACGCCTGGCTCGACCCGGAGCACGACGACCCGGTGGAGCTCCGGCGGCTCCTGCACACCCCGGCCGGGGACGAACTCGCGGTCCGGGCGGTCTCCACCACCGTCAACAGCGTCCGCAACAACGGCGCCGCCCTGCTGGACGCGGTACCGGACCCGGTGGGCCACGGCGACGGACCGGGCTGACCGAGCACCCGCCGGCGGGCCGCCGGTCCCGGGCCGGGGCGCGACGCCCGGGACATGGCCCGGGCGCGGCCGGACGGCGGCCGGGCGGAAGAGACGGCCGGTGCCCCAGGCGGCCGGGACACCGGGTGGCGGAGCTTGGATGACACGCCCGTCTCGACGGGCGACGTCATCCGTCCTCGCCAGCCGATGGGGAACCCACATGTCCGCACAGTCCGCGCAGCTCACCCTCCACGACACCCGCCGCGCCCGCTGCCTGCCCGACCTGCTCGACCGGCAGGTGGCCGAGCGGCCGGACGCCGTCGCCGTGACCGGCCGCGGCGCACACCTCAGCTTCCGGGACCTCCGCGCCGCCGCCGCCGGCCTGGGCGCCCACCTGCACCAGCTCGGCGTGGCGGCCGACGACTGCGTCGGCCTCTACGTCGACCCCTCGCCGGAGCTGATGGTGGGCGCCTGGGGCATCCTCTACGCCGGCGCCGCCTATCTGCCGCTGTCCCCGGAGTACCCCGAGGACCGGATCCGCTACATGATCGAGGACAGCCGGACCGGGGTGATCGTCACCCAGGAGCACCTGCGCGCCCGGCTGGCCGGACTCGTCCCGCCGAGCACCCGGATCCTCGTCCCCGCCGGCCCGGACCCGGCGCCCGGGACACCCGGCGCGGCCGGAGCCGACGGCGCGCCCCCGTTCCCGCACCAGAGCCGGGGCCCGGCGAGCCCCCGGCCGGAGTCGCTCGCCTACGTCATCTACACCTCCGGCAGTACCGGCCGCCCCAAGGGCGTGATGATCGAGCACCGGAGCATCGTGTCCCAGCTGCGCTGGCTGGTCGCCGGCGGCCACCTCGGGCCGGACGCCGCCGTGCTGCAGAAGACGCCGATGAGCTTCGACGCGGCGCAGTGGGAGATCCTGGCACCGGCCGGCGGCGCGCGGGTCGTGCTCGGCGCCCCCGGCGTCTACCGGGACCCGGAAGCCCTGATCGACACCGTCCGGGAGTACGGGGTGACCACGCTGCAGTGCGTGCCCACCCTGCTCCAGGCGCTGCTGGACACCGAGCGGCTGGGCGACTGCGGCACGCTGCGGCGGCTGTACTCGGGCGGCGAGGCGCTCTCGCGCCGGCTCGCCCGGGCGCTCACCGCCGAGCTGCCGCAGGCCGCGCTGGTCAACCTCTACGGGCCGACCGAGTGCACCATCAACGCGACCGCCCACCTCGTCGACCCCGCCGCCGTGGGTGAGGACGCCGGGTCGGTGCCGATCGGCGTGCCGGTCGACCGCACCCACTGCTTCGTGCTCGACGGGGACCTGGCGCCGGTGGAGCCCGGCGCCACCGGCGAGCTCTACCTGAGCGGTGTCCAGCTCGCCCGCGGCTACCTGAACCGGCCCGACCTGACGGCGGAGCGCTTCGTCGCCTCGCCCCACCTCCCGGGCGAGCGGCTGTACCGCACCGGGGACCTCGCCCACGGGAACCCGGACGGCACGCTCCAGTGCGCCGGCCGGGTGGACAACCAGGTCAAGCTGCGGGGCTACCGGGTCGAGCTGGACGAGATCGCGCTCGCCATCGAGGAGCACACCTGGGTCCGCCGGGCGGCGGCGATCGTCACCGACGACCCCCGGACGGGCCACCGGAACCTGGTGGCCTGCGTCGAACTGAACCCCAAGGAGGCGGCCCTGATGGACCAGGGCAGCCACGGCGGGCACCACCGGTCCAAGGCGAGCCGGCTCCAGGTCCGGGCGCAGCTGTCCGACCCCGGGGTGCGGGACGCCGCCGAACTGGCCGGCCGGCCGGTGGTGGCGCTGCCCGGCGGGCGGGAGAGCGAGCGGCAGCGGCGCGAGACCTTCGCCCGCAAGACCTACCGCTTCTACGAGGGCGGCCGGGTCACCCGCGACGACCTGCTGGCGCTGCTCGCACCGCCGGCCGCCCCGGCGGGCCCCGTCGCGCCGCGCACCGGCGAGCCGGACCTCGCCGAACTGGGCGTGATCCTGCGGTGGTTCGGCCAGTTCCACAGCGCGGAGCGGCTGCTGCCGAAGTACGCGTACGCCTCCCCGGGCGCGCTGTACGCCACCCAGCTGTACCTGGAGACCGGCGGGACCGGCGGCCTCGACGCCGGCGTGTACTACTACCACCCGGTCGAGCACACCCTGGTCCGGGTCGGCGAGGGCACCGGGGGCCCGGGCCTCACCGTCCACTTCCTCGGCAAGCGGCGCGCGATCGCGCCCGTCTACCGGAACAACATCCTGGAGGTGCTGGAGTTCGAGGCGGGTCACATGCTGGGCGTGTTCGAGGAGGTGCTGCCCGCCCACGGGCTGGCCGTCCGGCCGGTCGGCCTGCTGCCGTCCGTCCGGGCCGGGCTGGACGTGGCCGAGGAGGACCACTACCTCGGCACCTTCGCGATCGTGCCCGCCGACGGCCGGCCGGCGGCGGACCGCACCGAGTACTACGTCCAGGCCCACCCCGGTGGCGTCGAGGGCCTGGCCGCCGGCCAGTACCGCTGGACGGACGGCGGGTTGGCGCGGATCTCGGACGAGCTGGTGCGGTCGCGGGACGTGATCGCGATCAACCAGCAGGTGTACGAGCGGGCCGGCTTCGGCATCACCGCCGTCGGCCGGGCCGAGGAGCCGTGGCTGGAGTACCTCGGTCTCGGCACGGCCCTGCACCGGCTCCAGCGGGGCGGCCTCGCCCTCGGCCTCGGGTTCATGTCCTCCGGCTACAGCTCGAAGACCGGGCACCCGCTGCCGTCCGCCCGGCGGATCGACGCGGTGCTGGCCTCCTGCGGGATCGCGCCGGGCCCGTCGTACTTCTTCCTCGGCGGGAAGGTGAGCGAGGAGCAGATCCGCAGCGAGGGCATGATCGAGGACGCCGTCCACATGAAGGGTCCGGCCGAGATCGTCCGGGACGAACTGGCCGCCGTCCTGCCCGACTACATGCTCCCCAACCGGGTGCTCGTCCTGGACGAGCTGCCGCTGACCGCCAACGGCAAGGTCGACGCGAAGGCGCTGGCCGCCGGTGCGGCGGTCCGGACGGCCGACGCGGGCGGGCCGAAGGTCGCGCCGTCGACGCCGACCGAGCACCGGCTCGCGGCCGCCTGGGGCGGGGCGCTGAGGTACCAGGAGGTCTCGGTGCGGGACGACTTCTTCGCCGTCGGCGGCAACTCGCTGATCGCCGTGGCGCTGATCAACCGGCTGAACCGGGAGTTCGGCACCCGGCTGCCGCTGCAGGTCCTCTTCGAGAGCCCGAGGCTGGCCGACCTGGCCTCCCGGATCGACGAGGACACCGGTGAGCCCGGCTCGCGGCTGGTGCCGCTGCACCGCGCGGGCACCGGCGACCCGGTGTTCTGCTGGCCGGGGCTCGGCGGCTACCCGATGAACCTGCGGCTGCTCGGGAGCACCGTGGGCCGCCCGTTCTACGGCATCCAGGCGCACGGCATCAACGCCGGTGAGACGCCGTACCCGACGATCCGGGAGATGGCCGCGGCCGACCTCGCCGAGATCCGCCGGGTGCGGCCGGAGGGCCCCTACACCCTGTGGGGCTACTCCTTCGGCGCCCGGGTCGCCTTCGAGACGGCCTGGCAGCTGGAGCAGGCCGGCGAGCGGGTCGCGGACCTGCTGCTGATCTGCCCCGGCAACCCGGAGCTGCGGCGCGGCGGCGGCGAGCGGCACGGACGCGAGGCCTCGTACCGCGACCCGGCCTACGTGGCGATCCTCTACTCGGTGTTCGCCGGCTCGGTCCGCGGGCCCGACCTGGAGGCCTGCCTGGCCGAGGCGCACGACGAGGACGGCTTCACGGCCTTCGTGCACCGCCTGCTGCCGGAGCTGGGCGAGGAGTTGATCCGCCGGATCGCCCGGATCGTCGGGGAGACCTACGAGTTCGACTACAGCTTCGGCGAACTCGCGCAGCGGCGGCTGGACGCGCCGGTGACCATCGTCAAGGCCGCCGGTGACGACTACTCCTTCATCGAGGGGAGTTCGGGGTACTCGGCCGCGCCGCCGGTCGTCGTCGAACTGAGCGGCGACCACTACGGCGTGCTCAGGGAGCGGGGCGTCGGCGAACTGGTCGCCGCGATCCGGGCCCGGCCGGCCGGCTGAGCGGTCGGCCCTCCCGTTCCGGCGGAGCGGAGGGCCGCCGGCGGACCGGCGCCGCCGGGCCGAACCGTCCCGCCGGCCGCCCCCTCTTCACCGATTGACGATGACATGCCATTGTCGGGGGCGCCACCCGGACCGCCCGTCCGGGCCGAGGAGAGGAAGACCCTTGGCCGTACCCCCGCTGATCCGCCGCGGGCCGAGGCCCGGCGGCCCGGCCCGCCGGGCCGCCCGCCTGCTCGGCGCCGTCGTCCTCGCCCTCACCGGCGCGCTGACCGCCGCCGGCCCCGCGCACGCCGACTTCGGCACCGACTACCACGACCCGCTCATCGCCGCGAAGCCGCTCACCCGGCCGGACACCCGCGCCTGCACCGTCGAGGCGATGCACGACCAGCCGTTCCGGGACGGCTACGGCAACCCGCCCGACACCCCGTACACCGCCACCGTCACTCCGCCCGCCGCCTGCGCCGGACCCTGGTCGGCGGTCGTGCTGACCCTGCACGGGCAGGTCGCCGGGCGGCAGTTCGACCGGCTGTTCACCGTCCGGATCGGCGGCGTGGAGGTCCTGCTCTCCTCCACCCCCGAGCCCTCCGCCGACGGCATCGGATGGACGGTCGAACGGGACGTCACCCGGTACGCGCCGCTGTTCGCCGGCGGCCCGCAACCGTTCGCCTTCGACCTCGCCAACGTCACCGACGCCACCTACACCGGCGTCTTCCGGATCACCGCCGAGCTCACCTTCTACACCACCTCCGCCCGGTGGCCCGCCGCCCGCACCGCCGACCGGCTGCTCACCACCGGGCCGTTCGGGCTCACCCAGGCCGCCCCGACCGCCACCCGCGACCTCGCCTTCCCGCCGAACCTGGAACGCCTGACCGCCGAGGTGTACGCCCGGGGCGGCGGCGCCTGCGAGGAGTTCGCGTACGCCTCCGCGCCCGACGCGTTCGTCGGCGCGAACCCCGGGCTGGGCGCCTGCGGCAAGGGCCCGTTCCGCGAGCTGCGGCTGACCGTGGACGGCCGGGTGGCCGGCGCGGTCTGGCCGTACCCCGTGATCTACACCGGCGGCTGGGACCCGCTGCTCTGGCGGCCCACCCCCGGTATCTTCGCCTTCGACCTGCCCGCCTACCGGCTCGACCTCACCCCGTACGTCGGCCTGCTGCTGGACGGCCGCCCGCACGCCGTCGGCATCACCGTCAACGCGGCCGAGGCCCAGGGCAACGACGTCTGGACGGGCCAGGTCAACCTGTTCGCCGAGGTCGACCACGGCGCCGCCCGCACCACCGGGGCGCTCACCGACCACGCGGTCGCCCCGGAGGCCGCCGTCTCCACCGCGCTGACCGACCACGGCGGCGGCAGCGGCGACTGGTCCGTCACCGCGGGCCGGCACGACCGGGCCCGCGGCTGGGTACAGACCTCGCACGGCCGGGTCACCACCGAGGTCCGCGACACCCTCGTCTTCGGCTCCACCCAGCGGTTCCGGGACAGCGGCAACGACCTGACGCTGCGCAACCGCACCGACCTGACCCGCACCACCAGCACCTGGGGCGACGGGCCGCGGCGCACCACCACCGTGCACGAGGGAGAGCCGCTGGACGTCGACTACCGCGTCACCCACGACGCGGCCGGCGCGAGCGACCAGGTCACCACCATGAACCTCGGCTATCACCGGGACACCACCGGCACGGTCGGCGGCCGGACCACCGAGCGTTCCGGCGTCGACCACACCCTGCGCCCGACCGCCCACCGGCACGACGGCGACAGCACCGTCCGCACCGGCGGCTCCGTCGAGGACTACCGCAGCACCGGGCCCGACGGCCCGTACCACCGCTCCCTCACCACCGTGGACGGCTGGCCGACCGACCGGGGGTGAACCCGGCGCCGGGTCGCACCGCTCCGGCCGCACCGGGCGGAGCGGTGCGACCCGGCGGGCGCCTCGCAGGCTCCGGCGGGCCGCCTGCAGGCCCGGGCGGGAACTCCATCACCCGCCCGGTGCGCGGGAATTCGCTGGTGCGGACGGCACCGACCCTGATAGCAATGTGACATGCTACACAACTCCAAAGTCGCCCTCCGGGCCAGACACGACGCCGACGTCCCCGTACTGCAGGCCGAGCTGTACGACGACGTCGCCACCCGCTCCCGGGCCGACTCCCGGCCCTGGCAGCCCGTTCCACCGGGCGCCGCCCGGTCCCCGTACGCGGTCGCCGCCCCCTCGGACGAGGCCGCCTGCTTCTCCGTCACCACCCTCCCCTCGGGCGACCTCGCCGGCGAGGCCCTCCTCTGGGGCATCGACACCCACAACCGCACCGCCCATCTCGGCCTCGCCCTGCGCCCCGCCCTCCGCGGCCGGGGCCTGGCCCGCGAGGTCGTCGCGCTGCTGTGCCACTACGGCTTCACCGTCCGCGGCCTGCACCGCCTCCAGATCGACACCCTCGCCGAGAACCTGCCGATGATCGCCGCCGCGACCCGCGCCGGCTTCACCCTCGAAGGCACCCTGCGCCGCTCCGCCTGGGCCTACGGCGCCCACCGCGACGAGGTCGTGCTCGGCCTGCTCGCCGAGGAGTGGACCACCCCGGCCGACCTGGCCTCCGACCGGGTCTGACCCGCCCCCGAGGCCCGGATGCGGCCCGGGGCAGAGCTGCGATGGTTCCGGCCTGGCCGCATCCGGCCGGGCGGACGGCGGCCGGGCAGCGCGCTGGAGGAGTCGACGATGGACCGGCACCTGTCGGGCAACGCCGCCGTGGTGACCGGGGCGGGCAAGGGCATCGGCCTCGCCGTCACCCGGGCCCTCGCCGCCGAGGGCGTCAGTGTGCTGGCCGCCTCCCGGACCGTGACCGAGGACCTCACCGCGCTCGGCCGCACGACCGACGTCCTGCCGCTCCAGGTGGACCTCACCGCCGCGGACGGACCGGAGCGGGCGGCGGGCCGGACCGCCGCCCACCCCGGCGCGGTGTCAGCCGCCCAGTTCGGCGCGGACCAGCCTGGCCGCCTCGACCAGGTGCTCCAGCGAGGCCCGGGTCTCCGTCCAACCGCGGGTCTTCAGGCCGCAGTCGGGGTTGACCCAGAGCCGCTCGGCCGGGATCGCGGCCAGCCCGGCGCGGAGCAGCGAGGCCGCCTCCTCGGTGCTCGGTACCCGGGGCGAGTGGATGTCGTAGACGCCGGGGCCGACCTCGCGCGGGTAGCCTGCCCCGGCCAGCTCGTGGGCGACCTCCATGTGCGAGCGGGCCGCCTCCAGGGAGATCACGTCGGCGTCCAGCTGGTCGATGGCGGTCATGATCGCGCCGAACTCGGCGTAGCACATGTGGGTGTGGATCTGGGTGTCGGCGCGGACCCCGGAGGTGGAGAGCCGGAAGGACTCGGTGGCCCACTCCAGGTAGGCCGCCCGGTCGGCGGACCGCAGCGGCAGGGTCTCGCGCAGCGCCGGCTCGTCGACCTGGATGACGGCGGCGCCGGCGGCCTCCAGGTCGGTGACCTCGTCGCGCAGGGCGAGCGCGACCTGCCGGGCGGTGTCGCCGGCCGGCTGGTCGTCCCGGACGAAGGACCAGGCGAGCATGGTCACCGGTCCGGTGAGCATGCCCTTGACCGGACGGTCCGTCAGATCGGCCGCGTAGCGGTACCAGTCCACGGTCATCGGGTGCGGGCGGGAGATGTCCCCGGCCAGCACCGGCGGCCGGACGTAGCGGGTGCCGTAGGACTGCACCCAGCCGTGCCGGGTGGCCAGGTAGCCGGTCAGCTGCTCGGCGAAGTACTGCACCATGTCGTTGCGTTCGGGCTCGCCGTGGACGAGCACGTCGAGGCCGGCCTTCTCCTGGTAGGCGATCACCTCGCGGACCTCGGCCCGCATCCGGTCCCGGTAGGTGCCGTCGTCGATGCGGCCGGCGCGCAGGTCGGCGCGGGCGGTGCGCAGTTCGGTGGTCTGCGGGAAGGAGCCGATGGTGGTGGTCGGCAGCAGCGGCAGACCGAGCCGGGCCCGCTGCGCCTCGGCGCGCTCGGGGTAGGCCGGGGCGCGGCGGGCGTCCTCGGGGGCGGTGGCGGCGACCCGGGCCCGGACGGCCGGGTCGCGGGTCAGCGCCGAGCCGGCACGGGAGGCCAGGTCGGCCCGGTTGGCGGCCAGTTGGGCCGCGATGGTATCGGTGCCGTGGGCCAGGCCGCGGGCCAGGGTGGCGACCTCGGTGGTCTTCTGACGGGCGAAGGCGAGCCAGCGGGCGACCTGCGGGTCGAGGTCGCGCTCCAGGTCGGCGTCGAGCGGGACGTGCAGCAGCGAGCAGGACGGTGCGACGTCGACCCGGTCGGCCAGGCCGAGCAGCGTGCCGAGGGTGGCGAGGGACTTCTCCAGGTTGTTGATCCAGATGTTGCGGCCGTCCACCACGCCCGCGACCAGGCGCTTGCCGGGCACTCCGCCGACGGCGGCGAGGTCGTCGAGGTTGGCGGCGCCGGGGCCGGTGAAGTCCAGGCCGATGCCCTCGATCGGGGCCTTGGCCAGGACGGGCAGGGCCTCGCCGAGCCGGTCGAAGTAGCTGGTGACCAGCAGTCGCGGGCGGTCGGTGAGCGCACCGAGCTCGCGGTAGACGCGGGTGGCGGCGTTCAGTTCGGCCGGGGTGCGGTCCTGGACGAGCGCGGGCTCGTCCAGCTGGACCCAGTCGGCGCCGGCGGCCCGCAGGTCGGCGAGGAGTTCCGCGTAGACGGGCAGCAGCCGGTCCAGCAGGGTGACCGGCCGGAAGTCGGCGGCCACGCCGGGGGCGGGCTTGGCGAGCAGCAGGTAGGTCAGCGGTCCGACCAGCACGGGCCGGGGGCGGTGGCCGAGGCCGAGCGCCTCACGCAGTTCGGAGACCGGCTTGGCGGAGTTCGCGGCGAAGACCGTGTCCGGGCCCAACTCCGGTACGAGGTAGTGGTAGTTGGTGTCGAACCACTTGGTCATCTCCAGCGGTGCGACATCCTGGGTGCCGCGCGCCATGGCGAAGTAGCCGTCCAGCGGGTCGGTGTCGACGGCGGCGCGGTGGCGGGCCGGGATCGCGCCGACCGCGACCGTGGTGTCCAGGACGTGGTCGTAGAGCGAGAAGTCGCCGGTGGGGACTTCGGTGATGCCCGCGTCCGCCAGCTGCCGCCAGTTGGCGCGGCGCAGGACGGCGGCGGTGGCGTGCAGGGCGGCGGCGTCGACGCGGCCCGCCCAGTACCCCTCGACGGCCTTCTTCAGCTCCCGGTCGGCACCCTGCCTCGGGTAGCCGTACACGGTGGCCTGCGGGGTGGTGGAACTCGGTGACACGGAACTCTCCTTCGCGAGTCGCGCTGCGATCCCGGGAGAGCACGACGGCGTGGAGGTACGGCAGTGGGGGCAGGGCACCGGGGTGGGCCCGCCCGCTCCGCCGACCCGCCCTCGAGGTCACCGAGATCACCGCGTGCGGGGTGCACGCGGGCAGTGGCAGGTCTTCGGACTCGCGGGCACGTCCGCCTGGCTTCCAGGCCGGACACCTACTGGCCGTCGCTTCCCGGGCCCGGCTGGGCCCAGTGCATGTGACGGCGGTCGTTCCCACTCACCGCTGCGGGGCAGTCCCGGATTCCCACCGGGTTCCCTCTTGCGACGCCGTGGCTGGAGGACACGGCGAACCGACTGCACCGCCCACCCTAGGCCCATCGCCGGCGGCGCGTCAGTGATTGTCCGGATCGCGGATGGCCGGACGGCCCCGGCGGCCCCCGGCCGCCCGGGCAGTTCAGGTGGTGGTCGAGGACGAGCGCGTCAAGAAGGACGTGCTGGTCACCCCGGCCAAGGTGCTCGCCGCCGCGCACGCCGTGCCGGCTACCCCCAACGGCGGAGTCAGAACATGACGGGCCGTCATGGCGACGGCCGAAAGGCCGGGTCAGGGGCACGCGCATGACGTCACAGCGCCGCCGGACCGGTCCTCCGCGGCCCACCCGGCCGTTCGCCCGGGACCGGCCCCGCCCGGCGGACGGGCAGCCGCACGGCACAATCACTGTCATGCGGCACATCTTCCTCATCGGCATCGGGGCGGGCGATCCCGACCACCTCACCCTGCAGGCGGTCAAGGCCCTCGCCCGCACCGACGTCTTCTTCATCCTCGACAAGAACGAGGAACGGCAGGACCTCATCCGGCTGCGCCGGCAGCTGCTGACCGAGCACGGCCGCCCGGGCCACCGCGTCATCGAGGTCGCGGACGCCGAGCGGGACCGCGCCACCCCGGCGTACACCGCGGCCGTGGACGACTGGCGCACCCGCCGGGCCGACCTGGTCGAGCGGCTGGTCGCCGAACACCTCGGCCCGGAGGAGACCGGCGCGTTCCTGGTCTGGGGCGACCCGAGCCTCTACGACAGCGTCATCGCCGTGATCGACGAGGTCCTGGCCCGCGGCGGCACCACCTTCGGGTACGAGGTGGTCCCGGGCATCAGCAGCGTCTCGGCGCTCGCCGCCCGGCACCGCACCACCCTGACCCGGGTCGGCCGCCCGCTGCAGATCACCACCGGCCGCCGTCTCGCCGAGGGCTTCCCCGAGCAGGTGGACGACGTGGTGGTGATGCTGGACGGGCGGGCCGCGTTCACCGGGATCGACCCCGAGGGGCTGGAGATCTTCTACGGCGCCTACCTGGGCACCCCGGACGAGATCCTCGTCGCCGGCCCCCTCGCCGAAACCGCCCCCCGGATCCGCGCGCTCCGCGACGAGGCCCGCGAACGCAAGGGCTGGATCATGGACACCTACCTCCTCCGCCGCTCCGGGAGCTGACCCACACCCGCCCCCGGGCCGACCGGCCCGGGGCCCGGGCGATCCGGGGCATCAGCCGGAACTGGTTGAAGGCGCCCGCGGTGACCGGGCCGACGACCAGCAGGATCTCGACCAGCAGGGCGGTGCCGTAGCCGGTGGTCCAGAGCGGGGAGACCGCGCCGACGTGCTTCCGGCCGAGCCAGAGGCCGGCGACGGTGACCGCGCCGACGCAGATCATCGCGACCGGACTGAAGCGGCGCCACATCTCGGCCCAGAGCAGGCCGGCCCCGTCGCCGAGGCGGCCGGGGTGACCGATCAGTAGCGCGCGGCGCCCGTTTCACCTGGTGAGGCGGGACGGCTACGAACCGGCCGGGGCCCCGCCGTCGTCCCGATCGGCCACGTCCTCGGACCGCTCGCCGGCCACCCCGGGCGCCCCGGCTGCCCCGCCGGCGCCCTCGCGCTCGACGGCCCACTCCGTACGGCGTTCGCGGGTCAGGACCCAGTCGGCGGCCCGGCGCGGAGCCGAACCCGCCGAGCCGCTACGGGCGGCGGCGGCGCACACCCGCCGCAGCAGGGAGTTCAACTGGGTGCGCTCACCGCGCGTCAGGGACACCAGCAGGTCGTCCTGCACGGCCGACTCGTCGCTGTGCAGGATCTCCAGCGCGAGCTGCCCCGAGGAGGTGAGCGTCAGCACCTCGTGCCGACCGCCGACCTGGACGAACAGGGACTGCACCAGGCCCGCCGCGACGAGATCGTCGAGGGTCTGCGCGGTGTCGACCGCACCCCCGTCGATCCCGGCGACCAGATCGGGCCGGGCGTGCGGGCCCAGCCGGGCCAGCGTGGAGAGGACGGACAGGTGCGCCGGGCTCATCCCCCGGAACTCCAGGCGCGCCGCGAGCAGGGCGTCCGCCGCCCGGCCGGCCGCCGACAGGAGGTGGACGGTCTGCTCGAAGGGACTCGACGATCCCTTCCCCCTGTCGTACACGTCGCATCCAATCGCTGGTGGAGGGCTGCACCACCTCCGGCGGGGGTCACGGGACCACCGACGCCATGCCACACTGCCGAACGCCGATCACCGAAGGGCCGCGAAACCCGCTCGCGCGCCGCGCCGGGCACGGCGCCGCATCGCGCCGCACGGCGCACCGAGGCCAACGATAGCCGCGCCGCGCCGATCGGTCTACATCGATGTCGTCCGCGACACCCGCTCCCCCGCCGCCGGCGGCCGGCGGCCGGCGCCGACAACGGCCCGTCACCGGCCCGACACGGCCCGCGCGGCGTACTCCACGTACTCGTGCAGCCCGTACGCCAGCCCCGGGACCAGCACCGACACCGCCACCACCGCCACCAGCCAGGCCACGCCCACCCGCATCGCGCGACCGCGCGGCAGGACCGGCACCGACCCCAGCAGCGCCTCGACCCGCCGCGGCACCGGACCGGCGCCCACCGACAGCAGCGGGTTCCGGCTCCCGCCCGCCCGGGTGGCGGCGGACCCGGCCAGCGCCGCCCGCGCGATCGCCGTCGCCGCCAGCCGGCGGTCCCCCACCGACCCGGCCGCGGCCTCGTCGGCCCACCGTTCCAGGTGGAAGCCCAGCGCCTCCCGCAGGCCCCGCAGCGCCGGGTGCGCCGCCGCCGCGAGGTCCGTGACGACGGACAGCACGTGGTGGCGCCCCGCCAGGTGGGCCCGCTCGTGCGCGAGCAGCACCTCGCGCTCCGCCGGACCGAGTTCGCGCACCATGCCCGAGGTCACCACGACGCGCCCGGGGCGCCCGCGGAAGCCGGGCAGGGCGAAGGCCTCCGCGTCGCCGCCCGGCACCACCAGCACGTCGCCGTCGGCCACCCCGTCACCGGTGGACTCCCAGGCCTTCGCGAGCAGCGCGCGATGGGCGAGCCAGCGGCGCGCCAGCAGCACGGCCTGGACCGCCAGCACCACCCCGGCCGCACCGGAGACCGGCACGACGGCCGGCCACCGCTCCAGCACGCGCGCCGGCGGCACCCGCTCCATCGAGGCGAGGAACGGCACGTGGAACAGCGCGACCAGCGCCGCCGCGGTGCCGCCCGCCAGCAGTACGGCCGCACCCGTCAGCGCCACGCACGCCTCGCGCGGCGGCAGGAGCGCGGCCAGCCGGCGGGCGGCGGGCGCCGCGCCCCACGGAGCCAGCAGCGTCAGCGCGACCAGGGCGAGGGCCAGGGTCATGCGCGGCCCTCTCCGTCCGGGGCCTCCAGCAGGAGGCGCCGCAGCACCTCCTCGTCCCCCTCGGACAGCGACGACACGAACCGCTTCAGCACCAGCTCACGGTGCGGGTCGCTCTCCAGTTCACGGCGCATCCGCCCGGCCACCAGACCGGCGGCGTCGGCGACCGGCGCGTACGCGAAGCCCCGCCCCGGGCGGCTGCGCTGCAGCGTCCCGTTCTCGTGCAGCCGGCCCAGCACCGTCGCCACCGTCGTCCGGGCCAGCCCCCGGTCGAGCGCCTCGTTGACCTCCTGCGCCGTCAGCGGCCGCTCGGCCGCCCACAGCACGGCCAGTACGTCCGCGACCAGCTCGCCGTGCGGCCGCCTCGTGTCCCGACTGTCGTCCACCATGTCTCCCGTCCACGGCCGCGCCGCCGGGCAGACGTACAGCGAACCCGGCGACGCCTGCGCCCTCACCACGGCCGACTACATGGTCGTAGACGATCCGGTCGGATGTTCGTAAGGTATGCCTCACCCAACTGTACTGGCCCCACCGGCAGGGCAGACTGGCCGCAGGAGCGCCGCCCTGGGGCTTCACCATGGCGGCCGGGAGAGTCGGGAGTTCAGGTGTGAGCGCGCATCGCGAGCCGTTCCTCTACATCGTCGTCTGCGCGTCGGGCATCGCCGGCGGGGTGGACGAGCTGATCACCGCCGCCCGGGCCGAGGGCTGGGGAGTCGGCGTGATCGCCACCCCGAACGGACTCGGGTTCATCGACCGGAAGGCCGTCGAAGCCCGGACCGGCTACCCGATCCGCTCCGCCTGGCGCACGCCGGGCGACCCCCGGCCGCTGCCCCCGGCGGACGCCATCGCGGTGGCGCCCGCCACGTTCAACACCATCAACAAGTGGGCCGCCGGCATCTCCGACACCCTCGCCCTCGGCATCCTCTGCGAGGCGTACGGCCTGGGCATCCCGGTGGCCGTCCAGCCCTACCTCAACGCCGCCCAGGCCGCCCACCCCGCCTACGCGGAGAGCCTGACCCGGCTCCGGTCGATGGGCGTCCTGATCGGTGACGCCGCCCCCCACCAGCCCAAGGCCGAGGAGGCCGGCGCCGCGTACGACTGGACCCGGGTGCTCGACCTGCTCCGCCCGGTGATCGCTGCGGCGGGCCGGGAGTAACGGCCCGCCGCCACCGTCACCGTCACCGTCACCGGGGGGTCTTGCGGAAGGCGTCCGGGGTGCGGGCGGTCCATGGCCGGGAGTGCGTGCGCGGGAACGGGTCGAGGATGCGGGAGAAGTGGGCGGGATCCTGGGCGGTGCCGCTGCACCGCTCCGAGAGGGTGCCCGCCGCCGCGCAGGGCCGGTCCCGCCCGACCGACCAGAAGGCGAGCAGCCGGATGCCCTTCTCGGCCGCGAACCTCGCCAGGCGGGCGGCGTCCTCGGTGGAGAAGACCTCGTTGACGGCGTCGTTGACCCCGATCATCGGGGTGTTGCCCTGCATCGCCCACAGCTGCTCGGGGCTCTTCTCCGGCCAGAGCCGCCCGAGTTGCTCGTGCAGTCCGGTCGCGGCCCCGATCGCGGCGGCGCCCATGTCGAGGTCGGGCCCGTAGTCCATCGTCATGACGTTGACCACGTCCACGTCCAGTCCGTGCTGCCGCGCGTTGGTCAGCAGCCACACCCCGTTGTCGGACAGACCCCAGGGGTTGACCGGCAGGGTGTAGTCCACGTCGAGCGGGCGGCCGAGCAGGCGGTACTCCTGCTGCAGTTCGGCGAGCGCCTGGTTGCGGCGGTCGTCGGACTGCTGGTCGTCCAGCGCCGCGCCCTCGATGTCGAGGTCGATCCTGGTGACGCCCAGGGTGTTCACCACGCGCCGGTAGGCGGCCTTCAGGGCGCTCACCGTGTCGCAGGCCTGGGCGAGTTCACGCCCGCCGGCCCCGCCGAAGGAGACGATCGCGTCGCCGCCCGCCGTCCGCAGACCCCGCAGGGCCGACAGCCACTCCGGGTCGTCGACGGGGATGGTGCCGTCGAAGGCGCCGTTGCACCCGCCGTCGCTGACGACGAAGGCGAGGGTGAAGTAGCTCAGACCGGTGTTCCTGCGGACCTCGGCGAGCGTGTCGGGCGAGTTCCAGGTCTCCAGGTAGGGGGCGGTGAAGTGGGCCGGGAACCCGGGGCGGTGGTGGATCGGCGGCCGCACCGGGCCCGTGGAGCCGCGGGAGACGGCGCTCGCGGGCACGACACCGAGCGGCACGGAAGCCGGGGGCGGGGGGCCGGCAGCCGTGGCACCCGGGGGCGTGGAACCGAGCGGCGCAGCTCCGACGGCGGGGGTAGCGACAGGGTGACCCCCGACCGCCGGGGTACCGAGAGGCAGGGAGCCGACGGCGAGGCCCGGCATGGCGGTCGCATGGGCCGGTGCGACGAGCAGCAGAGCCGCGCCCAGGGCCAGCGGGGGGAGGAACGAACTCGGACGGAAGGGGCTGGGCAAGGTGCTGCTCTCTCTTCTGATCCTGGATCGGTGGTCCCCGAGGCTGCCGAGGAGGCCGCCCGGCTCAGAGCCGGACGCCGGAGCGGGTGTCGTGCGGGGGGCGGAGGTGGCGGGCGAGACCCTCGGTCCTCGCCGGCGGGACCGTGGACGGCCCCACCCGGGCGGACGCAGGGCGCCGGGGCCGACGGGCGTCAGTCCCGGGTGGCCCGGAACGCCACCCCGAGCCTGTCCCCCACCCCGCTGGAGCTCCCGACGAAGCACCCGCCGGCCGGCATCAGCGAGCCGCACAGCACGGCGGCGGACTTCTTGGCGTGCGGGAAACGCGACACGGGGGTGCTCCCTCGACAGCGTGAGGCGGGCGGTACCGGCCTCGATTGCGTCGATTCGTTCCCGTGCGAAGAGTCGGCGGGGGCCGGCCGCGGCGAAATTCACCTGATGGGACGTCACGACCGCCGGCCTCATGACCGGGCTGTGGGCGGTTCGGGGGCTGTGGGCGGTTCAGAGGCTGCGGGCGGTGATGTCGCCGTGGGAGGTGGTGGCGCGGATGGTGAGTGCGGCGTCGGTGCCGGTGGTGTTCTGGAGGGTGTTGTGGATCCGGCCGTGGGCGGTGCCGGCGTCGAGGGTCGCGCAGACGCCGCGGGCGGCGCCGATCTCGACGGCGCCGGCGTCGGTGCGCAGGTCGAGGGTGCCGCCGGTGGCCTCGGTGATCCGCAGGTCGCCCTTGCGGGCGCTGAGCTGCGCGGAGCCGTTGAGCCGGCCGACGGTGATGTCGCCCGCGAGGAGGGCGAGGTGGGCGTTCGCGGTCTCGTCGAGCTTGACCGAGCCCTGGGCGCCGTCGAGGGTGACGTCGCCCAGGCGTCCGACGCCCCGCAGGTCGGCGGCGGCCGTCTTCGCCTGGATCCGGGAGCCGGCGGGGAGCTGGACGGTGACCTCGACGGCGCCGGACTGGCCGAGGAGGCGGTTGGCGGCCGGGGCGGCCGTGATCCGCAGGACGCCGTCGGTGTACTCGACCGTGATCCGCTCGGCGGCCTTCACGTCGGCGCCCTTGGCGGCGTTCGCGGGGAGGACCTCGACGGTGGTGTCGCCGCGGTCGGCGGCGATCAGCCGGACGCTGCCGGCGGGGATGTCGAGGACGGCGGCGATCGGGGTGGTGGTGGCGAACTTCTGCATCGTTCTTCTCCTTCTGCGGCGGCGGGCACTCGGTCGGCCCGTCGTTTCCGATGAGGGAAAAGCTACGTTGCATTCACGATACTGGCAACACATTCGTTGCGTCAGAATCCCATCGTCGCAGGTAGTTGCGGTGATTTTATTGCAATGGTTTCGCGCCTAATGCAACGAGCCGCTATCCATTCGTTGCAATGGATTGAGAGTGAACGCCCCGCCGGGCGGCTCAGAGGTGCAGGGTGCCCCGGAGCGTGCGGTGGGCGGCGGGTGGGTGGCCGTGGTGGCGGCGGAAGGCGGTGGTGAAGGCGCGGGTGTCGAGGTAGCCGCAGGACCGGGCGATGTCGGCGATGCCGGTGGCGGAGTCCAGAAGCAGCATCGCCGCCAGGTCGAGCCGCATCCGGCGCAGCGAGGCCATCAGGGAGGAACCGGTCTCGGCCAGGAAGAGGCGTTCGGCATGGCGTGCGGAGAGGTGCGCGGCGGCCGCCACGTCGCGGACGGTGACGGGTCGGGCCAGGTTGTCGGCCAGGTAGCGCCGCATCAGCACCACCGGTGGCGAGAGGCGGGTACCGGGGCTCGCCGCCACCCGCAGGTCCTCCTCGGGGGCGAAGGCCCGGGCCGTCTCCACCACCAGGGCGGTGCCGAGACCGGTCAGCCCCGCCTGGTAGCCGGAGCGCAGCGGGACCGCCTGTTCGGCGAGGGCGGCCACCAGGGAGGCCAGCGACCCGGTGCTCCGCGACACCGCCGGCCCGGCCAGGTCGGTGAGTCCGGACCACCAGCCCCGCTCGCCCGGCAGCGGCCCGGGCCGCCCCTCCAGCAGGGTGAACCCCCAGTAGACGATGCCGAGCGGCTCGGCGCGGCTCGACTCGATCTCGTGCACCACGCCGGGGCGGGCGACGAAGACGTCCCCCGCTCCGACCTCGTGGTGCTCCTGGCCTGCGCTGAACCGGCCGGCGCCGCCGTAGGCGAGGCAGACCTCGTAGAAGGAGTGCCGGTGCCAGTAGTTGCGCCACGGCGAGGTCGGATAGAACCCCAGGTGGACGAAGTCGGCTCGGAAGTCGTCCACCTGGCAGCTCCGCAGGACGCCGGTGAGTTCGCCGAACGCCCCGGCGTGCGCCAGTTGTTCCAGGGTCAAGCGTTCCTCCTGCCCGTGGGGTCGACCCCGGCCAGCATCATGCCCTGGCCCAGCGAGTGGTCATGCGTGCGGACCGCCGGCGGATCCGCCGGGTCGCGGAACTGCACCAGCCAGGTGGTCCGGGCCTCCTCGCTGGTGTTGACCCCGGAGGCGTGGATCGTCAGGTAGGAGAAGAAGAGCACGTCCCCGGCCTCGGCGGGCAGCGGCAGCGCCGAGGCCGACGGCACCTGCGGGAGGTGGTGACCGCCCTCCTCCACGTGCTCCAGCGGGCCGAGCCGGTGGCTGCCCGGGACGATCCGCACGCAGCCCCTCTCCTCCGGGGCGTCGTCCAGGTGGAAGATCGCGGCGGCCACCCGGTGGTGGGTGTGCGGGAAGAACGGGTGGTCCTGGTGCGGCGGGAAGGGCGAGCCGTTCTCCGGGGGCTTCACGAACAGCTTGGTGTGGTGCAGTTGCACGTTCGGACCGCCCAGCACGGCCGCCGCGACGGAGGTGAAGCGTTCGTCCACCAGCAGCCGGGAGAAGGCCGCGGAGTGGAACTGCGCGTCGTGCAGGTGCTGGAGGCGGGTCGGCCGGCCGGCCGCGAGGACGGCCGCCGCGCCCCAGGTCGGGTCCTCGCCGGTGTCCAGTGCGGCCAGCAGCCGGTGGGCGCCGCGGCGCAGCTCCGCCGCCTCCGCGCGGTCGAGCAGCCCCTTGACCAGTACGTAGCCGTTCTCCGCGTACTGCTCGGCCAGGGCCGCGAGGTCGGTCACCGTCACGCTCTCACTCCTTCGTCCTGCCCGGGCGGGAGGCTCCCGCCCGGCTCGGGATCGACGGTAGGCACTCGCCCGCGGCCGTGACAGACACGTGGCGGACGGCTCTGTTCGCGGGACGGACACGCCTGCCGGGGCCTCGTCCAACCGGTCGACGAGGTCCGCGGTGCTCAGGCCCGGGGGGTGGTCTCCCGCACGACGGCGTCGAGTTCGTCCCGGTGGGCGACCCGGTCGGCGTTGCCCAGGAACCGGGGGTCGTCGGCCGTAGAACAGATCCGAGGAGCCCCGCCAGAAGGGAATTCTGGCGGGGCTCCTTGACGTGCTGCGGGCCGGCTCAGCCGACCATTGCCGCCAGGACGGTGCGCCAGTCCTCGCCCGGTTCGGGGGTGAGGGGGGCGGTCAGGGTCTCGGTCAGGTAGTGCCAGGGGCGGCGGAGTTCCTCGTCGGTGTCGGGGGCGGTGGTGATCGGGCTGTCGGTGCCGAGGAGGCGGACCAGTTCGGCGGTGAACTCCGCCCAGGAGACGTGTCCGCTCACCGCGTTGACGACCCGGCCGGCCGCCGGGTGCCCCGGCGTGGTGCAGGCGGCGAGGGCGCGGGCCAGGGCGGCGGCGTGCACCCAGGAGGCGCCGTACCAGTGGTCGGCCACCGGGAGGGCGATCGGGCGGCCGGCCAGGGCGGCCTGGTAGAGGGCGCCGGTGGAGCCCCAGCGGAGCTGGTCGCGCAGGCGGTGGTGCGGGCCCCAGACGATCGGGGCGCGCACGGCGGTGGCCTGGCCGCTCCGGGTGGCGGCGGCTTCGAACAGGATCCGTTCGCAGTCCAGCTTGGCCTGCCCGTACGGGGTGACCGCCGCGCCGCTGGGGCTGCCCTCGGGGACTTGGGTGCCCGTCGGGCGGCCGTACGCGTCGATGCTGCTGACGAAGACGAACGGGCCGCCGGCCCGCCAGCCGTCGACCAGGGCGCGCATCGCGGCGAGGTCGGTGGCGTGGTCGGTGAAGGTGCAGGCGGAGTGGATCACGGCGTCCGCCCCCTCGACGGCGCGCCGCAGGCTGTCCGGGTCGGCGAGGTCGCCCTCCGCCACCTCCGCGCCGTTCAGGGCGGGCAGGTGCGCGGACTCGGGCCGGACCAGCACGCGGACCGGCCTGCCCTGGGCCATCAGCTCCTGGAGGACCGCCGCGCCGACCCCGCCGGTCGCGCCGGTGAGCAGCACGGTGCCGGTGCGGGAGCGGGTGCGCGGGCGGGCGCCGGAGGTCCGGGCGAGGGCCGCGCGGCGCTCGTCCTCGCGGGTGGCGAGCATCGCGGCGAGGGCGCGCGGGGTGCGCTGCTCCAGGATGTCGAGGCCGGTGAGCGGCAGCCCGGTGCGGATCCGCAGGCGTTCGGCGAGCTGGACGGCGACCAGGGAGTGGCCGCCGAGGGCGAAGAAGTCGCCGTCGGCGGGCGGGGTGGTGCCCAGCAGTTCGCCGAACGCCTCCCGGACGGTGTCCACCGGGCCGTCCGGAGGCAGTCCGTCACCGGGAGGTGTGGCGGCGCCCGGCAGCCGGGCGGGGTCGGGGGCGCCGTCGGGGTGGCGCGGCAGTCGGTCCACCAGGGTGACGGCGTGCGGGAGTTCGGCGGCCGGGAGGCGTCCGCGCAGGGCGGCGCGCAGCTCGGTGCCGGTCGGGGCGACCGGTCCGCGGACCACCGCGTAGGCGAGCGGCGGGCCGTCGGCGCGCTCGATCACGGCCGCCTCGACCACGCCGGGGTCGGCCAGCAGGCCTTCCACCACCGGGTGTTCGGCGGCGGCCAGGAGGCGTCCCGGCAGTTCGGACAGGTGCGGATCCGCCTCCCCCGCCACCGCCGTGAGCACGGCGGCGAAGGCGTCGAGCAGGTGGACGGCGGTGGCCTCGTCCAGCACGTCCCGGTCGTGCTGCACCAGACAGCGCGGCGCGGGACCCTCCTCGACGAGCAGGGCCAGGCCGAACTTGGCCAGCCCCAGGTCGAGTTCGACGTTCTCGGAGGTCAGGCCCGGCAGCGCCAGCGGTGCGGCGGGCTGGATCAGGTCGCAGGTGACCGACAGCAGCGGGGTGCCGTCGGTGCCGCGGGAGGCCGCGCCGAGCCGCTCGACCACGAGGTCGAACGGCACGTCGTGGTGCCGCTGGGCGTCGAGCAGTTGGCCCCGTACGGCGGTCAGCAGTTCCGCGAACGACGGGTCTCCGGCCGGGTCGACCCGGACGGCGAGGGTGTTGACCGCGAGGCCGACGGTGTGCCGCAGGTCGGGCCGGGCGCGGTGGCCGCTGGCGCAGCCGAGGACGAGGTCGTCCTGCCCGGAGGCGGTCCGCAGGGTGGCGAACGCGGCGGCCAGGACGACGGTGAACAGGGTGGCGCCGTGCCGGGCGCCGAGGCCGCGCAGGCGGTCCAGGACGGCGGGGTCCAGCGGAGCGGCGTGCAGCGCGGCCCTGCGTTCGCGGGCGCCGGGCGGGACGGCCCGCAGCAGCGCCGGCGGGCGGGCGCCGGTCAGCCGGGCGGCGAGCGCGTCGGCGGCGGCCGTGAGTTCGGCGTCCCGGGCGCGCTCCTGGCGGGCGTACTCGGCGTACGACGGTCCGGGCGCCGGGAGCCGGGGCGGCGTGCCGTCGCGAGCGGCCTCGTACAGCGCGGCCAGGTCGGCGGCCAGGACCGGCAGCGAGCCGCCGTCGACGGCGATGTGATGGATCGTCAGGACCAGGGTGTGGTCCTGCGGCCCGTTCCGCAGCAGGAGGGCGCGCAGCACCGGTCCGGTGGCGAGGTCGAACGGGCGGGCGGCCTCGGCGGCGAGCCGCACCGCGGCCGCCTCGTCCGTCGTGGCGTCCACGACCGGCAGCGGCACCGGGGCGACCGGGTCGGTCTGCTGGTACGGCTGTCCGGCGCGGCTCGGGTAGCGGGTGCGCAGGACGGCGTGCCGTTCGGTCAGCCCGGTGAGCGCGGCGGCGAGGGCCGCCCGGTCGAGCGGACCGCGCAGCCGGGCGGCGATCGGGACGTTGTACAGGGCGCCGCCCTGGCCGAGGTGGTCCATCAGCCACATCCGCTGCTGGGCGTGCGAGAGCGGGGCCGGGCCGTCGGGCACGGTCGGGCGGCGCGGCGGGGCGGCGGCGCTGCGCCGGCCACGGGCGCGGCGCAGCAGGTCGGCCTGGTCGACGGCGGTCACCGGCCCGCTCCCGGCGCCTCGTCCGAAGCGGCGGCGGGGACCGATGCGGCGGGAGCTCCCGCACCGCCCACGCCGTCGGCGGCCCGCAGGCCCCGTTCGAGCAGCTCCGCCTGCCCGGCGACGGTCGGGTGGTCGAGGAAGTCGCCGAGCGACAGCTCGACGCCGAGGTCCTCCCGCAGGTCGTCGACGACCCACATGGCGAGCAGCGAGTGGCCGCCCTCGGCGAGGAAGTCGGCGGCCGGGTCGGTGATCGGACGCTCCAGGGCCCGGCTCCAGGCCTCGGCGACGACCTGCTGGATCGGGGTGAGCGCGACGCGCTCGGCGGGGCGCTGCCCGACCTCGTCGGCGGCGGCCAGTGCCCGCCGGTCCACCTTTCCGGCGCCGGTCAGCGGCAGCGCGGCGAGCACCGTCCAGGCGGTGGGCAGCAGATGGGCGGGCAGTCGCTCGGCGAGCCGGGCGCGCAGCGTCCCGACGGCCTGGCCGGCGCCTTCGGCGAGGACGACGCAGGCGGTGAGGGCGGCGTCGTCCTGCCCGGCCCTGCGGACCACGACGGCCGCCTCGGCGACCTCGGGGAGCTGCAGCAGCGCGTGCTCGACCTCGCCCGGTTCGATCCGGAAGCCGCGCACCTTGACCTGCTCGTCCGTGCGGCCGTGGAACTCCAGCGTGCCGTCGGGCAGTTCGCGCACCAGGTCGCCGCTGCGGTAGGCACGCCCGACGTCCGGCAGCTCGCGGAAGCGCTCGGCGGTCAGCTCGGGCCGGTTGACGTAGCCCTGGGCGAGGCGTTCACCGGCGATCCACAGCTCGCCGACGGTGCCCGGCGGGACCGGCGCGAGCCGCTCGTCCAGGACGAGGACGCGGGCACCGCCGAAGGGCCGGCCGATCGGAACGGCGCCGGCGCAGTCGGCCTGGGTGACCCGGTGCAGGGTGGTGAAGGTGGTGGCCTCGGTCGGTCCGTAGACGTTGACCAGTTCGAGCCACGGGAAGGCGCGCAGCACCGAGCCCGCGTGCTCGGGCGACAGCACCTCGCCGCCGACCGCCAGGGTGCGCAGCACCCCGAAGATCCGCGACTGCCGGGCGGCGAGGTGGTGGAAGAGCGCACTGGTGAGCAGCAGGGTGGTGACGCCGAACCGCTCGACGTCACGGCCCAGGTCCTCCGCGGTCGGCCGGTCGGCCGGCGAGACGGCGACGGCGGCGCCGCGGGCCAGCGGGGCCCACAGCTCGAAGGTGGAGGCGTCGAAGGTGACGGCGGAGTGGAAGAGCACCCGGTCGCGCGGGCCGACCGCGATGGCGTCCGGGGCGGTGACCAGGTCGGTGACGGCGGCGTGCGGGACGAGCACGCCCTTGGGCCGCCCGGTGGAGCCGGAGGTGTAGAAGACCAGGGCGGGCGCGGCCGGGTCGGCGGCGTCGGGCGCCACCGACCCGGTCGCGTCGGTGCCGTGCTCGGTCAGCACGAGGGTCCGGTCCTCGGTGAGGCCGGCCTCGGCGAGCAGCGCCTTGTCGCCGAGGACGAGCCGGACTCCGGCGTCGGCGGTCATCTCGGCGATGCGCGGGCGCGGGTAGGCCGGGTCGAGCGGGAGGACGTGGCCGCCGGTGCGCCAGATCGCGAGCTGGGCGACGACCAGGCGGGTGGAGCGGGCGCAGAGCAGGCCGACGGCGCTGCCGGGGCCGATTCCCCGGGCGGTCAGGACGGCGGCCAACCTGGCTGCGGCGCCCACGAGTTCGCGGTAGGTGAGGATGGTGGTGCCGTCGGTCACGGCGAGCGCGTCGGGCTGCCGTTCGGCCTGTTGGGCGATCAGCGCGGGCAAGGTCGCGATGGTCATGGTGTTCCCTTCCGGGCGCCCCGGCGGTACGGCCGGGGCGCCCCAGTGAGGCGGTGCGGGAGGGTCAGGCGGTCGCGGCCGGGGCGGCCGCCCGCTCCTCGACCAGTCGGGCGACGGCCCGCAGGTCCGGCTGGCGCAGCACCAGGGGTGCGCGCAGCCGGATCCCGTACGCGCTTTCGAGCGCCTCCAGCAGTCGGGCGGCGGCGAGCGAGTTGCCGCCGGAGGCGAGGAAGTTGTCGGCGAGGCCGAGATCGGCACGGCCGATCAGCTCACGGCAGAGCTTCAGTACGGTGCGCTCGGCGGGGGTGTCGCCCTCCTCCGCCGCCGCGGGCTCCGGTGGCACCGCGGCCAGCAGCGCCCGGCGGTCCACCTTGCCGTTGGCGTCCAGCGGGAAGCGGTCCACCAACCGGACGGCGGAGGGCACCGCCTGCTCGGGAAGCCAGGGCCGGACGGCGTCCAGCAGCCGCGCCGGGTCGATGCCGCCCTCGGAGGCGGCCCCGCCGGACTCCCCGCCGTCGCCCACCTGGACGAAGGCGAGCAGCCGGACGCCACCGGCGGGCGCCTGCTCGGCGGCCACGACCGCCCGGCGCACCCGCGGGTCGCGCTCGAACGCGGCCTCGACCTCGGCGGGTTCGATCCGCACACCGCTGACCTTGACCTGGTCGTCCAGGCGGCCCTGGAACTCCAGCACCCCGTCCGCACGCATGACGACCCGGTCGCCGGTGCGGTAGACCCGGTCGGTGCCGTCCACGCCCTCGGGGGCATCGAGGAAGCGGAGGGCGGTCAGCTCGGGGTCGAGGTACCCGGCGGCCAGGCCGCGTCCGCCGATCCGCAGCTCACCGGAGACGCCGCGCGGCACCGGCCGGCCGTCCTCGTCGGTGACCAGCACGACCGCGCCCGCGATCGGCAGCCCGATCGGCGGTGCACCGTCGCCGTGGTCGCCGCCGGGGGCCATCGTGTGCACGGTGGTGGTGACGGTGGCCTCGGCGGGGCCGTAGGCATTGTGGACGGTGGCGGTGACGTCCGGCCCGGGGGCGCGGCGCAGCCGGTCGCCGCCGACGGTGAGGTGGCGCAGCGCCAGCCCGGCGGGCCAGGAGCGGCCCAGGACGGGCTCGGCCAGCGGGGTGGGCAGGACGGCCACGGTGATGCCGGCCTCGCCCCACCAGTCGGTGAGCGCGCCGGAGTCCCAGCGGACGGCCTCGGGGGCCACCACCAGGGCGGCGCCGGAGGTGAGACCGGCCCACAGCTCCATCACGTGCGGGTCGAAGGCGACGCCGATCAGCAGGCTGTGCCGCTCGCCGGGGCCGAGGCCGGTCAGCTCGCGGTACCACCGCAGCATCGCGCCGAGCGCGGGCCCGGTGACGGCGACGGCCTTCGGGGTGCCGGTGGACCCGGAGGTGAGCACCGCGTAGTGGGTGCCGGCCGGAACGGGCACCTGCGTGCCGGACGCCAGGGCGGCCACCACGCCCTCGGTGGGCAGGTCCAGCGCGAGGCGTTCGCCACCCGGCGGCAGCAGGTCCGGCTCGCCGACCAGGCAGGCCGGTCGCAGCTGCTCGGCGACGGCCCGCAGCCGGCGCTCGCCGGGGCGCGGACCGAGCGGCAGGTGGACGGCGCCGAGCTTGGCGGCGGCCAGGGTGACGGCCACCAGCGACACCGAGTGGCCGAGGCAGACGCCGAGCAGGTCGCCCGGGCCGACCTTGCCGCGCAGGGCTTCGGCCGTTCTGTCGGCGAGGCGGTCGAGCTCGGCGTAGCTGTAGGTCCGCTCGCCGTCGATCAGCGCGGGGGCGTCCGGGGTGCGCTGCGCCCAGCTGGCGAACAGGTCGAGGATCGCGCCGTCCCGGTACGGACGGCCGGATGCGACGCTCAGGAATTCCATCATGGTCTCCTCAGTCTTGACGAACCGTCAGTTCAAGCCCATGGAGCGGGCGATGATGACCTTCTGCACCTCGGAGGTGCCCTCGATGATCGTGGTCATCCGCACGTAGCGGTACAGGAACTCCAGCGGGTGGCCCCGCACCCAGCCGGTGGCGCCGTGCACCTGGAGCGAGCGGTCGACCGCCCGCACCGCGGTCTCGGAGGCGGTGAGCTTGGCGAGCGCGGCGTTCTCGGGCGACTCGGTGCCCTCGTCGACCAGCCGGGCGCAGGCGAGGGTGAGCAGCTTGGAGGACTCGACCTCGGCCCGGGTCGACACCAGGTGCTCCTGGACGTGCTGGTACTCGCCGATCACCCGGCCGAAGGCACGCCGGTCCCTGGCGTACTCGACGCCGATGCGCAGCGCGTACTCCGCGATGCCGTTGCACATCGCGGCGACCACCAGGCGGCCGCGCGAGAGGCTGTCCATGGCGAGGGCGGTGGCCGCACCGACCCCCTCCTCGCCGCCGATCACGGCCTCCGGGCCGACGGTGACCCCGTCGAGGAGCAGCTCGAACAGCGGCTCGCCGGACATGCCCTCATAGCGCTGGCCGATCCGCAGCCCGGGCTGGTCCATCGGCAGCACGAAGGCGGTGGACCCGGTCGTGGGACCGGCGCCGTCGCCGAGGTCGGTGGCGGCGACGACCAGCGCGATCCCGGCGTGCTCGGCGTTGCTGACGAAGGTCTTGCGCCCGTTCAGCACCCACCGGTCGCCGTCGCGCCGCGCGGTGGTGGTGAGCCGGAAGGCGTCGGAACCGGCGTGCGGCTCGGTGAGGGCGAGGCAGCGGGTCTGCTCGCCGCGCACCAGCGGGATCAGGTGGCGCTCGATCTGCTCGGGGGTGCCGTGGCGCAGCAGCGGGCTGGGACCGTCGGAGCCGGCCAGCGCGTACGGGGCCAGGACGCAGCCGCTGCGCCCGGCGGCGTGGTGCAGCAGGACGACGGCGGTGAACGGCATGCCGGAGCCGCCGAGCTCCTCCGGGTAGTCGCCGGCGTAGAAGCCGAGCGCGGCGGAGCGCTTGCGGACGTAGCTGCGCAGGTCGCCCGGCACCTGGTCGGCGGTCTCGGGCAACTCCGCTGCCAGCGGGACGAGTTCGCGGCGGACGAAGCTCTCGAAGGCCTCGACGAGTTCGCGGTGGCCGTCTTCCAGGACGGCGGAGGGCGCGGTCATCTCGGTGCCGCCTTTCACTTCTGGCCGATGAGGGCGCGGGCCTGGTCGGCCAGCACGGCGTGGCGGAACAGGGTGCGCAGCGGCGGGCGGCTGCCGAGGTGCGGCTCCAGGTGGGCGGCGAGCTGCGCGGCGAGCAGCGAGTGGCCGCCGACCTCGAAGAAGTGCGAGTCCGCGGAGAAGCGGTCGTGGCCGAGCACCTCGCGCCAGGCGGCGGCGATCAACTCCTGGGCGGGGTCGGCGAAGGCGCTCGGCGCGGTCTCCGCGTCGGTGGCCTCCTCGGCCTCGTCCGCCAGCCGGGCGAGGGCGGCGCGGTCGGGCTTGCCGCCGGGCAGGGTCGGCATCGCCGCGACGGCGGTCCAGCTCGCCGGGACGAGTCCGCCGGGCAGCCGGCGGGCGAGCGCCTCGTGCAGGCCGGCCTGGTCGGGGCGGTCGGTGCCCTCCAGGAATCCGAGCAGCCGGGGACCGGTCTGCGGGTCGGTGTGCAGCACCACCGCGCAGGAGCGGCCGCCGAGTTCGGCGGAGGCGGCGGCCTCGATCTCCTCCAGCTCGATGCGGTGGCCGCGGAGCTTGACCTGGTTGTCGGCGCGGCCGAGGAAGCACAGCCGGCCGTCCAGGTCGCGGTAGCCGCGGTCGCCGGTGCGGTAGACGCGGGCGCCGTCGAGCGCGGGGACGCTGACGAAGCGGGCGGCGGTCGGCTCCGGCAGGCCGAGGTAGCCGTCGGCCAGCATCGGCCCAGCGACGACGAGTTCGCCGACGCAGCCGGCCGGCAGCGGGCGCAGGGTGTCGTCCAGGACGTACATCCGGACGCCGTCCAGCTCGGTGCCGAGCGGGACCTCGGCGTCCGCGGCGACATCGGCGGCGGTCACCTGGTACACGGTGGAGGTGACGGTGGCCTCGGTGACGCCGTAGCCGTTCAGCACGGTGGTGTGCTCGATCAGGTCCGCGAGCGCCCGGGCGGGCAGCCGCTCGCCGCCGAGCACGAGCAGCCGGGGCGACCAGCGGTCGTCGCGCAGCGCTTCGCACAGGTCCTCGCGGACGGCGAGCAGGTAGCTGGTCGGCAGGTTGGCGACGGTGACGCCGCGGGCGGCGAGGACGGCCACCAGCTCGGGCCCGGTGGGCACCTCGCGCTGCGGCACGACCAGGGCGGCGCCGACGGCGAGCGCGGGCAGCACCTCCTCCAGCGCGACGTCGAAGGACGGCCGGGCGAACAGCAGCACCCGGTCGGCGGAGGTGAGTTCGTAGCGCGCGGCGATCGCGGCGACGTAGCCGGCGAGCGCCTCACGGCCGACCCGGACGGGCTTGGGCACACCGGTGGAGCCGGAGGTGTGGATCAGGTAGGCGGCGCCGTCCAGCACCTCGGCGGGCTCGGCCTTCGGGAACGCCGGGCCGTCCAGGAGCGCCGGGGTGACACCCTCGGCGGGCAGCGCGAGGGCGCTCTGCCGGGTGGCCAGGACGAGGGCCGGGCTCAGCCGCTCCAGCAGCAGGCCGAGCCGGGCGGCCGGGTCCTCGGTGGACAGCGGGGCGTAGACGGCGCCGTGGCGCAGGCAGGCGAGCAGGGCGACCACGCTGTCCGCGCCGCGCGGCAGGACGGTGGCCACCGGCTGACCGGGGGCGACCCCGGCGGCGCGCAGCCGCTCGACCAGCGCGGCGACGCGGCGGTCGAGTTCGCCGTAGCTGATCCGCTCGCTGCCGGCCAGCAGGGCGAGCGCGCTCGGATCGTGGGCGGCGGCCGGGTCGAGCAACGCCGGGGCGTCGGCGGGCCCGGCCGGGGCGTCCGCGGGCACGGTGGCGGGCGGCTCTGCAGCGGGCGCCGGGGCCAGCTCGGCGATCGGCGCCAGCGGGCGGTCGAGGTAGCAGCGCAGCAGCTCCAGCAGCCGCTCGGACAGCAGCACGGCCTCGGACTCGCGGAACAGGTCCGCGTCGTAGTCCCAGACCAGGGTCATGCCGGCGACGCCGTGCTTCTCGCCGACCACCCGGCGGTCGTCGGGCAGCAGCACCAGGTCGAGGTCGAAGCGGGTGGTGCCGGTGTTGAAGCCCTCGTACAGCGAGACCTCCAGCCCGGGCGCCTGGACGTCCGGCAGCGCCGCGTCGTGCGCGCTGAACATCACGTTCCACAGCGGGTTGTCGGCGCCGCTGGTGTGCAGGCCCAGGCGGCGGGTCAGCTCCTGCACCGGCAGGTCCTGGTACGGCAGCGCGCGCATCAGGACGTCGGTCACCTCGTCCACCGCCTCGGTGCCGGGCGCGGCGGGATCGAGCCGCAGGCGCAGCGGCACGGTGTTCACGAACATGCCGACGGTGCCCTCGAAGCCCTCCGGGCGGTTGCCGACGGCGGTGCCGACCACGAGCTCGCGGTGCCCGCTGTGCCGGCGCAGCAGCTCGGCGAGCAGGGCGAGCATGGTGCTGAACGGGGTGTGCCCGTCCGCCTTGCTGCGCTCGCGCAGCCGCTCGGCCAGGTCGGCGCCGATCGACTGGCGCAGCTGGCCGCCCCGGTGGCGGCGCTCGGCGCCCGGCCGGGCCAGCCCGGGCAGCGTGACCTCGCGCGGCGCGTCGGCCAGCTCCTTGGTCCAGAAGTCGAGTGCGCGCTCGCGGGACACGTCGGCGGCGGTCCGCGCGTGCTCCTCGTACGAGGGGGCGGCGGGCAGCTCGTAGGGCTCGCCGAGGACCTGGGCACGGTAGACGGTGAACAGGTCGCGCAGCAGGATCGCGAAGGAGTGGCCGTCGTGGACGAGGTGATGCTCGACGTGGATCAGCCGGTGGTGCTCCTCGGCGATCCGGACCAGGTGCCAGCGCAGCACCGGCGCCCGCTCGGTGTCCACCGGCTCCTCGGCCTCGGCGGCGAGCAGTCGCCGGAAGGCGGCGTCCGGGTCGTCCTCGGCGGTGAAGTCGCTGTGGCGCAGCTCCGGTCGACACCCCTCGGCGACCCGCTGGCCGGGCAGGCCCTCGGACCGGGGCACCAACTCCAGGCGCAGGCCCGGGTGGTGGTCCAGGACGGCGGCCAGGCCCGCGTGCAGCGCGTCCCGGTCGAGGGTGCCGTACAGGTCGAGGACGGCGGTGAAGTTGTAGGCGCGACTGCCCGGCAGCATCTGTTCGTGCAGCCAGACGATCTCTTGCGACGGAGAGAGTGCGAACATGGGCGGTTCCCTTGTGTGGTGGGCTTGTCGGCACGTCGGTGGTGGCGCCGGCGGCGGGCGTGGGGTGGTCCCGTTCCGGCTGGCGACCGGGGCGCACCGAGGTGACGGTGCGGTCCCGGGTCGGGGCATCTGCACGGTCGGGCCCGTCAGGGCCCGCGCGTCCAGGCGCGGTGGATCCGGCGAGGCGGATCCGGTGGGGGAGCTCAGGCCGCGCGGGAGGGCGCGGGAGGTCGGGCCGTGGGGGCTGGCTACGGGCTGTCGGGCCGTGCGAGGTCGGGCCGTGCGAGGTCGGGCCCTCGCGGTGGGGCGCGGGAGCGGTGCGGCGCGAGCCCCGGCCGGGGCGGGCGCGTTCGGCCCGGTGGCCCGGCTGTGGGAGTCCCGCGCCAGGTCGGCCGCCGGATACCGGTGGCAGGTCGGGCGCCGACGCCCGACGGAACGTCAGACGCCGTACCTCTGAAGCGGATCAGGCGAGCGCGCCCCGGCGGGGCCGGGCGTAGAGGTGCTGCCGCAGGACGGCGAGCAGGTCGGCGAAGGCGGCGTGGGCGTCGGTCTCGGCGAAGCGGTCGCTGTCCCAGGCGAGCCGGACCAGCAGGTCGTCGCCGTGCGAGGCGGAGACGGCGAGCGGGGCGGCGAGCGGTCGTCCGGCCAGGTGGGTCTCCCGGCCGGGCGTGCCGCCGAGCACCAGCGGCGGGCGGCGGTGCAGGTCCTCCAGGGTGAGCATGGCGTCCAGCGCGCCCGACCAGGCCGCCCCCGCGGTCCGTGCGGCGCGCACCACCTCGTCGAACGGGGTGCCGGCGTGGTCGAGGTCGTCCCACCAGGCGTCGGCGAGGGCGTCCAGGTCGTCCGTGGGGGTCGGACCGGCCGGGTGCACCAGGGTGTTGAGGAAGCAGCCGAGCGCGGCGGGCGCGCCGGGCGGGCGGCCGCCCCACGGGTAGCCGAGCGCGAGCGGGCCGTCCACGGGGTGCAGCCGGTGCGCGGCGGCCCCGACGGCGTCCAGCAGGGCCGGGAAGACCGCGCCGCGGGCGGCGCCCTCGGCGGCGGGCAGCCGCTCGGTGAGCATCCCGGTGGACGTGGCCGCGCCGCCGCCCGCCCCGGTCAGGGCGCCGAGCCGACGGCCCCAGTGGGCCTGGGCGGCGGCCCCGCCGGCGGCGTCCTCGGCGGCCAGTTGGAGCTCGACGGCCTGGCGGTAGTCGGCCAGCGCCTGCGGGCCGGGGCCCGCCGCCGGGGCGTCACCGCCCTCGTAGGCCTCGCTCAGCTCGGCGGTGAGCACCCCGAGCGACTGCTCGTCGCAGGCCGCGTGGTCCAGTGCGAGGGCGAGCAGCTCCTCCTCGCCGTCCGGGTCCCGGGCCACCAGCAGGCGCAGCGCGGGGCCGCCGGCGGGGCGGTCCAGCAAAGCCCGGCGCAGCGCCGCGCGGGCCGTGTCGCCGGGGGCGACGGTGATCCGGGCGGCCTCGGCCGAGGGGCCGCCGACCCGCAGGACGGGTGTGCCGCGCACGGTCGCGAAGCCGCCGGACAGGGCCGGGTGGTGGGCGGCGACCGCGGCCGCGGCGCGGGCCAGCCGCTCCACGTCGAGGGTGCCCCGCGGGTAGGCGAAGAACAGCGGGACGACGTCGGAGCGGTCGTGCGGCGCGAGTCGACGGGTGATCAGGAACCGTCGCTGGGCTCCGGTCAGCGGGAGCAGGTCAGCCGGGGAGTCCGCGGCAGCGCTGCGGTACCGGGCGAGGTAGGCGGAGGTGATGCTGGCGTGCACGGGAACGGTCTCCGGTTTCCGGTCGCGGCTCGGCAGGTCTGGGGTCGGTCAGTGGGTGCTGGGGCTCACGGCGGGCTCCTCGGCGGCGCGATCGGGGCTGCCCCCGGCGGCGCTGTCGGTTGTGGTCGCGGTGGCGTCCCCGCCGGCGGCGGTCGACCCGGTACCGTCCGGGCCGCCCGGCAGCTCCCGCATCCGCCGCAGCGGCGAGAGCAGCAGCGGCACCGGCACGAGCAGGAACCCGACCGCGCAGAGCCAGAGCGCGGCCCGCGGCCCGGCCGAGTCGGCGACGATGCCGCCGCCCAGCGCGCCGATCGGCAGCGTGCCCCACACCAGGAAGCGCATGGTGGCGTTCATCCGGCCGAGCAGCTCCGGCGGGCAGACGCTCTGCCTGAAGCTGACCTGGGCGACGTTGTAGGCGACCGCCCCGAACAGCACCACCCCGGAGGCGAGGCCGAACAGCACCACGCCCAGGCCGCCGTCGGACAGCGGCCACAGCACCGCGAACGGCGCCGTCACCAGCGTGGACAGCCAGATCAGCCGGGCTTGTCCGACCCACCGCGCCAGCCGGCCGGCGCACAGCGCGCCCGCCAGCCCGCCGACGGCGGAGACCGACAGCAGCACGCCGATGGCCCCCGGTGCCAGGTCGAGCACCCGCACCCAGAAGACGGTCTGCACGGCCATCAGCACGGCCGCGAACAGGTTGGACACCGCGGTGGCGGCCGCGATCGCCCGCAGCAGCGGGTGCCCGAGCACGAACCGGACGCCCTCCCCCACCTCGGCGCGCAGCGAGCGCCCGGGCTCCGGCTCCGCGAGCGGCTCCTCGACCCGGATCCGGGCGAGCAGCAGTGCGGAGACCAGGTAGCCGAAGGCGTCGGCCACGATGGCGAGCGGCGCGCCGAGCAGTTGGACCAGTCCGCCGCCGAGGCCCGGTCCGGCGATCTGCGCCGAGGACCGGACCGTCTCCAACGCCCCGTTCCCGTCGACCAGTTGCTCGCGCGGCAGGACGGCGGGCAGGAAGGACTGGTGGGCGACGTCGAAGAACACCGTCGCCACCCCCGTGACCAGCGCCACCAGGTAGAGCTGCGGCATGGTCAGCACCCCGAGCGCCGCCGCCGGCGGGATCGTCCCGACCGCCAGGCTGCGCACGAGGTCGGCGCGGATCAGCACCGGAAGCTTGCGCATCCGGTCCAGCCAGGCTCCGGCCGGCAGTCCGACCAGCAGGAAGGCGGCGGTCTCGGCGGCGGTCAGCAGGCCGACCTCGAACGGGGTGGCGTCCAGCACCACCACCGCCACCAACGGCAGCGCGACCAGCGTGACCTGACTGCCCGTCTGGGCCGCCGCGGCGCCGGTCAGCAGGAGCCGGAAGTCGCGGTGGCCGAACAGACGGGCCCGACGGGGGTGAGGCTTCTCGTTCATTGGTTCGACTTTCCGTCACCCCTTCGACACCGGGCAACCACCGGGTCCGTTTCCGGACGAACCGCCGGTCGGCCGGATCCCGCCACTCCCCCGACCGCCCCTTGCAGGCCCCTTACGCGCCCTTATGGCCCGGGCGCGGGGCGCACGCGGCCGGTCGGCCTAGGCGGCACGGGCCGAGGAGCACCCGAGACCCGTCGGCGGTCGGTCGTCCATTTCTCCGTCCGATATTCGGACCCCTACTTTCCGGCCATCGGACGCGGCCACTCAACTTGGCCGGATTCCGTGGAGTACCGCGAGGACGTCACCCCACCGTGATATGGGCGTGACCGACGGTGGCCGCCGTCCGACCATCGACCCGTCCGCCTGTCCACCCGTCCACCCGTCCGTATGTCGACGACCTGTCCACCCGACCTGCCGCGCCCTCAGCCCTCCGACCGACGGGTGATCGCCAGCACCGCCATGTCGTCGTCCCGCGGACCGCCGGTCCACCGCTCGACATCGGCCACCAGCGCGTCCAGCACCTCGCCCGGCCCGGCGACCGGCCCCAGCCCGGCCAGCCCGAGCACCGGGTCGTAGAACTCCCCCGCCGCGTCCCGGGCCTCGGTCACGCCGTCGGTCACCAGCAGCAGCGTGCACCCGGGCGGGAACGGCCGGCTCTCCGGCGCGGGCCGCGCGACCCCCAGGCCGCCCATCCCCAGCGGCAGCCCCGGGTCGGCCGCGTCCAACCGCAGCACGGGCGGCGCGAGACGGGCGTCGGCGCTCAGCAGGTACGGGCCGGGGTGCCCGCAGTCGAGCGTGCGCACCACCCCCTCCCCCAGCGGGAGCTCCACCAGCAGCGCCGTGATGAACCCCTCCATCCGCAGCTCCTCACTCATCTGGTGGGCCTCCCGGAGCAACGAGTCCTCCAGCGCGTCCGCGAGCGCCACCAGGTCCGCCACCCGGTGCGAGGCCTCCCGGAAGGCGCCCAGCAGCACCGAGACCGCCCCCACCGCCTGCAGCCCCTTGCCCCGCACGTCCGCGATCAGCACCCGGACGCCGAAGCGGGTGGTCTGCAGCGCGTAGGCGTCCCCGCCGATCAGCGCCTCGTCCTGGGCCGCGTGGTAGGAGGCCGCGACCGACAGCTGCCCCACCCGCCCCGGCGGCTCCGGCAGCACCGCCTGCTGCGCCGCCTCCGCCACCGACCGCACCCGCGCCAGCCGCCGCCCGTGCCGGGCCACCACACGGTTCACCCCGACCCCGAGCAGGGCGGCGAAGGCCGTGTTGGCCAGCTCCAGGAACCCGTCGGCGGTCCCGATCGACCCGTCCTGGGTGGACAGCACCAGGATCCCGGTCACATTGGCCAGTCCGACCGCACAGGTGTCCCGCAGGGTCAGCAGCGCCCCGGACAACACGGCGGCGGCGGCCAGCAACGGGTCACCCCAGTAGTCGGCCGGATCCAGCGAATTCCACACCAGCCCGCCGACGATCAGCAACCACGGCGCGGCCCGCACATACGGCGGCCACTGGGCGGACCTCGGGGGCATCGGCGACCTGGCTTCCGTCTCACCACCATCCGGAAGGGCTCCCTCCGATCGTAGCCACGTGCCGTCGGAACTCGCACGACGGATGACGTCGCCACCGACCGGACGGAGCCGCGCCGCGGGGCCCGCGGAATCCGACGCACCCCGACTCCTCCGAAGATCCCCCGCCCCGAGGCGGCGGGGCGTCGAGCCGACTCCCGAACCACCACCGGTGACGACTGCCCGGGTTCGACGGCGACCATGGTCGCGCGGAGCCGGGCGCTCGCTCCCTTAGCGCGCTCCGCACGGCTGGGCCAGACTGATCGGGGAGGTGAGGCAGTGATGGGACCGTTGCGGATCGCGCTGGTGTCCGAGAACATCAGTCCCCTCGCCGTGCCGGGGGGCGCCGACGCGGACCCGCTGGGCGCCCACGTCGCGGCACTGTCCCGGGCCCTCGCGCGCCGCGGTCACCAGGTGACCGTGCACACCCGGCGGAACGACGCCCGCCTGGGCGAGCACGTGCCGCTCTGCCCGGGCGTCCTGGTGCACCACGTGGGTGAGCGCCCGGCCCGGGACACCTCCGAGGAGGACCTGCTGCGCCACATGACGGCCTTCGGTGAGCGGCTCGCCGACTACTGGATCCACCACCCGCCGACGGTCGCGCACGCGCACTTCTGGACCTCCGGGCTGGTCGGTCTGCCCGGCGCCCACTACCTGGGCATCCCGTTGGTACAGACCTTCCACGCATTCGGCGACACGGCCGCACGGGGCCACCAGAACGGTGGCGGTGTCAGCGCGCCCGGCCGGATCGCCATCGAGACCGCGGTCGGGCAGCAGGCCGACCGCGTTCTCGCGACCTGCCGTGACGAGCTCGGTGTGCTGCGGGCCATGGGCATCCCCGAGGAGCGGATCCGAATCGTCCCGCGCGACGGATACCGCCCGGGGCCGCGTCGGCCGCGCGCATCGGCCCGACACACCTGGAGCCGGGCCGCGGCCCTCACCGAACTGGTCTACCGGGAGTCGCTGGGCGGGTAACCGCTCGGCCGGTCCGCCGGGGGCGCCCGCAGCGGGACGACCGCGTCCGTCGGGCCATGGCGTCCTCGCGGCCGTGAGCCGCCGGTAACCGGAACGCCGGGAGGCGGTCCGGCCTCAGGCCGCGACGGAGACCTGCTCCGCGGTCGCGACCGGACCGGCCGTGCCCGCGACCGGGCCGGCCGACCGGCGCCGCATCGCGGTGGCCCCGCCGACCGCCCCGCCGACCATCAGTCCCCCGGACAGCAGCGCGCCCCGCGCGCCCAGCGCCTGGATGGACACACCCAGCACGAGCGGTCCGCAGAGGCCCCAGACGGTGCTGACGCTGCGCCAGGCGCCCAGGACCCGCCCGCGCAGATGAGCCGGTGGGTCCGTCTGGAGGATCGTCGAGACGGCGGTGTCGCTCAGTGACTCCAGCACGGCCATCGGGACGACCAGCAGGGCGAGGAACAGCAACGTCGGCGAGAGCGCCGCGCAGCACTGGAGGACGCCGCCGGCCGCCGTCAGGGCGGCCACCAGCCGCACGGAGGGGCTCCGTAGCCGGCCGGCCAGCACCGCCCCGGTGATCCCGCCCCCGGCCAGGACGGTGGCGATCACCCCGTACTCCTGCGCTCCCCCGTGCAGGGCGCCGCTGACCAGCGCGGCGAGGGTCAGGCCGTAGTTGCGGCCCAGCATCGAGCCCAGCCCGGTCAGGCAGGCCAGCGCGACCAGGCGGCGCCGGCCGCAGAAGAAGGCGATGCCGTCCCGGACGCCCTGTTCACCGGGCGGCGGCCGGTGTGCGTCGGCCGGGACCACGCCCGCGGCCGGCCGTAGGAACGGGATGACCGCCGCCACCAGGACGAAGGAGATCCCGTTGACCACGTAGGCGCTCGCCATCCCGAACAGGGCGACGACGACACCGGCCGACGCGGTACCGGCCAGCCTTCCGACGCTGTGCACCACCGAACCGACCGAGATCGCTGAGGGGACGTCCTCCGGCGGGACGAGATCGTTGCCCAGCAGGGCGCAGGCCGGCCCCTCGACCGTGGCGACGAGCCCGGTGAGGACGGCCAGCACCATCAGCGCCGGAACACTGAGCGCCCCGAGGGCCACCAGGGCCGCCGTGGCGAAGGCGATCGCGGCCAGCACCGCCTGGCTGACGGTGGCCGTGAGCTTGCGGGGCCACCGGTCTACCGCGGCGCCGCCCACGAGTCCCAGCAGCAGGCCGGGGGCCACCTGGAGGGCGAGCGACAGCCCGGTGACGGCGGCCGAGCCGGTCAGCTGGAGGACCAGGAGGTTCTGGACGGTCAGCTGCATCCAGGCACCGGCGTTCGAGACCAGGTTCGCCAGCGACCACCAGCGCATGCTCCGGTGGCGCAGGGAACGCCACGGGGCGCGCGATCCGGCCGGGGTGGTCGGGGGGACGGCGGGACTCGGAGCAGGACGGGCCGGGCCGCGTCGCTGGACGGGGAGGAGGGCGGGCGGGGTCGCCGGCGGCGCCTTGGTGGTGGGCAGCACGTCTCACATCTGGATCGGGTGGGGGCGGGGAGGGCTCCAGGCAGGTGATCGCCGTACGGAAAGCCGGAGCGGCCCGGACGCCGGAGCGACGGAGCGGCGCCGTCCATCCTGACCGGTCGCGGCGGGATCTCGAACAGTCGATCGCGTCACACTGCCGCTGAAGGAGCCGTCGCACCGGCTTGACCAGCAGCGACGCCCACGTGGTGGCGTCTCTCACACGAGTCCGCCCGGGGGCGGTCCGGCGCGGCGTGACGCTTCGCGACCGGTTCGGCGCGGCCGGCCCTCGCCGTGCGCGGTCGCCCGGCGTGCGCGCGGCGGGGGGATCGTGAAGTCTGGTCGAAGGGGCGGACGGCCGTCCGCCCGGGCCCCGGTCGCGCGGGCCGCGTCGCCGGGCCCGGCGAGTGCCCCGACCCGGGCCCCTCCTGTTTCGCTTTCTTCCGGAAGGACGACGGCCGATGGAACAGGCTCTACGAGTGGACGGCATGTCCGGCTGCCTGCCGCTGGCGGGAGTGCTGGAAGGGGTGCGGGACGCCGTGGTCGTCGCCGCCCCGTTCGACGCCGCGGTCGCCGGCTTCGGTGGCTGCATGGCGATGCTGGCGGCGGCCGGGGTGCGACTGCGTGTCGTGGCGTCCGGCGCCGGGCCGGCCCCGCCCGCCGCGGCGCCGCGCGAGGTGCTGGCCTCCCTGGGCGCTCCGCAGGCGGAGCTGGAATGGCTGGAGGGAACACGCGGCGAGGAGGCCGTCCGCCGCCTGTCGTTCCTGGTGAGAGGGGCCGACCTCTGTGCCGCACCGTGGTGCGGGGACCGCGGGACCGCCGCCGGGGCGGCGCGGTGGGCCGCCCTGCTGGCGTGTTCACTGCGACTGCGTCCGCCGCTGGCGGAGTACTGGGTGCCCCGTCACTGCGCCGTCCCGCAGGGCTGCGGGGAACCCTGGCAGCGCGCCTCACGGGTGTCGCTGCCGCCCGGGGCCGAGCGTCTGAAGCGCCGCGCCCTGTACGCCGGCCGGTTCGCGGATCCGGCCTCCGGGCACACCGGTGGGGCGTCGGTGGGCGACACGCGGCTGGGCTCGCGCGAGATCCTCTTCCTCTGAGCGGCGGACGGACGAGCGGCGGACGGACGGACGGCGGACGGACGGCCGGTTCCTCGGGCAGGAGCGCGAACCGGCCCAGGGTGTCGAGGAGCTCGGCGCGGCGGTTGTTGCGTGATGACGGCGACGGCGACGCGCCGGTCGGTCATCGCGCCTCCCGGTCGACCGCGCCGGCTTCTTCCAGACAGGCCACGGACCTCTCCACCTCCGGAGGGAGGGGCCTGCGCAGCGCGAGCGCGGCGGGGATCCTGGGGAGCGCGCCGACCAGTGCCCGGGCGGCCTCGGGGTCCCCGGCCGCCTCCCGCAGGAGGCCCGCGCTCTGCCGGGCGACCTGCGGCCACGGCCGGCGCAGCCAGCAGGTGAGGAGTTCGTTGCGACGCATGCGCGCGAGCCGTCCGGGCCGGGGACCGGGGTCCGGGTCGTGGTGGGCGACGACCTGGGCGCAGTAGGCCACTCCCCACCCCGCGGCGGCCAGGTCGAGGGCCAGCAGGGCCTCCTCCCCGCCGAAGTGCAGCACCGGGTGGAACCCTCCCACCTCCAGGAACGCGCTCCGGCGGACGATGCTGGCACAGGCGAGGAAGCCCAGCACGGAAGGCCCCGGCAGGTCGGGGGCCACACCGAGCGGGGAGGTCGCGAGCCGGTCGTCGATGGGGTCGGCCCAGCCGCCGGGGCCGACGCGGGTCGCGGCCGCGAGCAGGCCGAGCCGCCGGTGCCGGTCGAACAGCCCGGCCGCCAGGGACAGTGCCCCCGGCCGCCACCACGAGTCGTCGTCGCTGAAGGCGACGTAGGGGGTGCCGAGCTGCTCGACGCCCACGTTCCGGGCCACCGCGCCACGGTTGCGGCGCAGGACCCGCACGGCGACGGCCGGGTGGCGTTCGCGTACGGCGGCCGCCGTACCGTCGGCGGAGGCGTTGTCCAGGACGAGGACGGGCGGGGCCTCGGGGAGGCTCTGGAGCCGGTCGAGGGTGTGCAGCAGGCGTTCCCGGCGGTTGCGCGTGATGACCACGACGCCGATCCGGGGTGCGGCGGTGGACGGGCTGTCCATCGGTTGCCGTCACCGCCTTCCGTCGCACAGGCGGGGCAGGGCCCGGAGTTCCGCCAGCACGTCGTCCGGGCCGATCCGCAGCAGCCGTGGGTCGGGCGCCTCGCCGTGCGCGTCACCGGGCCGGTCGTCGTCGAGCCGGTCCGGCCGCCACAGGATCCGGTGGCGGGCGTCGGCCGGAGGGCCCCAGAGCCGGGGCGACACCGGGCCGAAGAGGGTGACCGAGGCCGTGCCGAGGGCCGTGGCGAGATGGGAGAGGCCGGTGTCGCCGGCGACCACGGCGCTCGCCTGCGCGACCAGCGCCGCGAGGGTCTCGAACGGTACGTCCGCGGTGCCGCCGAGGACCGAACCCGGGGGCAGGCCGGCGAGGGCGGCCACCTCGTGGGCGAGTCCTGCCTCTCCCGCACCGGCGGTGACGACCACCGGCCGACCGGTGCGGCGCAGTTCCCGTGCCACCGCGGCGAAACGGGCGGCCGGCCAGCGGCGGGCCCCCGCGTCCGCGCCCGGGTGCACCACCACCGCTCCGGGAGCGGGGGAACGGGCCACCGGCCGCCGGATGAGCAGGTCGCCGGGGTCCGCGGCGATGCCGTGGCACCGCAGCAGGCGGCACCAGCGGTCCCGTTCGTGTTCGTCCGCGCGCCACGTGGCGCCGGCGGGCTCCGCCGCCGCGTAGCCGATCAGCCGCCCGGGCCGCACGGCCCGGAGGGGCCGGAGGCTCTCCTCGCCGCAGCCGTGCAGGTCGACCGCCAGCGCCGGCGCGGGCCCGTCCCAGCGCAGTTCGCCCGGCACCTGGCGCCCAGGGGCGTCGGTGGCCAGCAGCCGGTCGACGCAGCCGGTGACCGCGACCGCGGGGGCCAGCCGGCCGGGCGCCGCCAGGATCAGCTCGTGGCCGGGGTGGTGGCGGCGCAGGGCCCGCAGGGCCGGGACCCCGGTGAGCAGGTCCCCGAGGCCCAGCGCGCGCAGGACGAGCAGGCGCGGCCGGGTGTCGGGCGCGCTCACGCTCCCGCCCCGGCGGCCCTCGGTCCGCCGGAGCCCGCGGCGGCGGCCCGGTCGGCCAGGGCGGTCGTGGACCGGCCGCTCAGATAGGGCAGGACGAGGGCGTGACCGCCCCATTCGGCCAGCACCTCGGCCTCCGGCAGGGCGTCCACCGTGTAGTCGCCGCCCTTCACCCAGACGTGCGGCCGCAGGGCGCGCAGGACGGCGTGCGGGGTGTCCTCCTCGAAGACGGCGACGGCGTCGACGCAGCCGAGCCCCGCCAGCACGCTGGCCCGGTCGGCGACCGGGTTGAGGGGCCGTCCGGGGCCTTTGAGCCGTCGGACGGAGTCGTCGGAGTTCAAGCAGACCACGAGGCAGTCGCCCAGCCGGGCCGCCGACTCCAGCAGGCCCACGTGTCCGGCGTGCAGCAGGTCGAAGCAGCCTCCGGTGGCGACCACCGTCCCGCCCCGGGCGCGGACGGCGGCCGCCAGTGCCGCGGCCGCCACGGGCTGCCGTGTCGCGGGCCGGGCGCCCGGTTGCCGGCGGGCGACCGCGCCGGCACCGCCCGAGGCGACGAAGTCCGTCGCGGCGACCACCCCGCTGTGCACCGCCTCCTCGGTGATCGCCCCCCGGGCCAGGGCCACTGCGGCGCACGCCGCGAAGCAGTCGCCGGCGCCGCACGGGTCGCCGCTCGCCCCGTAGGGCGCGGGAAGCAGGATCGGACTGTCGGTGCCGCGGCTCAGCAGGGCGCCGCGCGCACCGAGGGTGACCGCCACCGCCGCCGCCCGCCAGTGACGCGCCAGGAGCGCGGCCCGCAGGGTGTGGTCGGCGAGGCGCTCCCCCGCGCCGGCTCCGGCGTCGAGGGCGGCTGCCATGGACCGCGCCTCCGCGGCGTTGGGCGTCACCAGCCGTGCGCCCGGGACGGGTGGACCGCCGCGCGGGTGCGGGTCCCACACCAGCGGACAGCGTCGCGCGGCCGCGGTGAGCAGCGGCCCGAGCACACCCGCCACGCCCCGGCCGTAGTCGGACACCAGCACGGCTGCGGCGGAACCGAGCACCCGGCGGGCGGCGTCGTCCGGCGCGCCGGGGCGCCCACCACCGCGGTCGATCCGTACCAGAGGCCGTTCGTCGACCCGGATCCGGGTCTTGACCGGGATGTCGCCGTCCAGCGGGATCTCGGCCAGCCCGACCCGGCCCGCCAGGGTCCGCCGCAGCTCGGCCGCGGCCTCTCCCCGGCCCAGCGCCGTGAGCAGGACCACCTCCTGGCCGGTGCGCGCCGCCAGCGCGGCGGCCAGCGCGGCGCCCCCGGGGCGGCTGCGCTCCGACTGGACGTCGACGACCGGGACGGGCGCGTCGGGGGCGAGCCGGGTGGCCGCGCCGTCGACGTCGATGTCGAGCAGGCTGTCGCCGACCACCACGAGCGGCCCGTTCACGCGACCTCACCCGCCGGCCGGGCGTCCTCGGTCACGGCGTGCCCGCCGGTGCGGCGGGCCAGGGCCGCGTCGAACGCCTCACAGATCAGGTGGAGGGCCATCAGGTGGACCTCCTGGACGGTGGCGGTCGTCGCCGAGGCGACGGCGAGGGTCTCGTCGGCCCGCCCGGCCAGCGGGTTGGGCGCGGGGCCCGTCATCGCCCACACCCCGAGACCCGCCCTCCGGCCGGCGTCCGCCGCCCTGAGCAGGTTGCCGCTGCGCCCCGAGGTCGACATCAGGATCAGCACGTCGCCGGGCCGCCCGTGCGCGGCCACCTGGCGGGCGTACACCTCCTCGAAGCCGTAGTCGTTGCCGATCGCGGTCAGCGTGGACGTCTCGGCGTGCAGCGCGAGCGCGGAGAAGGGGGGCCGTTCGACGCGGTAGCGGCCGACGAGTTCGGCGGTCAGGTGCTGGGCCTGCGCGGCACTGCCGCCGTTTCCCGCGACGAGCAGGCGCCCACCGGCCGGCAGCAGGCCGGCCAGGGCCTGGCCCCAGCTGGTCAGCAGCGGCAGTTGCCCACCGCGCAGCGTCCGCACCGCGTCCTCCAGCGCCGCGCAGTGCCGCGCGGCCTCCGCGAGGTCGTGCGCCGACTCGTGGAAGTGAGCGCTCATCACAGTCCTCCCGACGGTGCTCCGGTACGGGCCCACGACGGCTGGGCCGCGGGGAAGGGGCGTACCGTCTCCCGGTAGATCTTCTCGGTGTTCGCCGCGACCCTGTCCCAGCCGTAGAAGGCGAGGACGCGACGGCGCCCGGCCGCCCCGAAGTCGCGGCGCAGCCGGTGGTCCCCGAGCAGCCTGGCGGCCGCGGCCGCCAGCGCCGCACCGGACCCGGCGGGCACCAGCAGGCCCGTCCGGCCGTCGGCCACCGTGTCGAGGTGGCCGCCGACCGCGGTCGCGACCACCGGCACCCCGCACGCCATCGCCTCCAGCGGGACGATGCCGAACGGCTCGTAGTGCGCGGGGCAGACCACCAGGTCGGCGCTGCGCAGCAGGGCCGGCATCCGGGTGCTGGGCACGCCGCCGAGCAGGACCAGGCGGTCCGCCACACCGTGGTCGGCCGCCAGCGCACGCAGCCGCCCGCACTCCGGTTCGGTGCCCAACCGGTCGGCCGGGGGGCCACCGGCGATCACCAGCTCGGTGTCGGGCAGCAGGGCGAGCGCCTCCAGCGCCGTGGCCCCGCCCTTGCGCGCCACGAGCCGCCCGACCATGAGCAGCCGGTGCGGTGCCGAGCGCGGCGCCACGTCCCCCCGCGGGCTGAACCGCTTCGGGTCGACACCGCACGGCACGATCCTGACGCGGTCGGCGGGGACGCCCATCGCGAGGAGTTCGGCCACCTCGTCGCTGCAGGTGGCGATCGTGCGTGCGGCCGTTCGGCCCACGTGCGACTCCAGCGCGATCCGCTGGGCGGGGCTGCTGTCCTCGTGACCCTGGTGCCGGCGTTTGACCGTACCGAGGGCGTGATACGTGTGGGCGACCGGTATGCCCAGGTGCCGGGCTCCCCGCAGGGCGGCCAGCCCCGACATCCAGAAGTGCGAGTGCACGATGTCCGGTCTGCGACGGCTCCAGTAGCGCGCCAGATGGTCGCCGAACTCGGCCATGTAGGGCAGGAGTTGGTCTTTGGGGACCGGGTGGGCCGGTCCGGCCGGGACGTGGTGGACGACGACGCCCGGGCGCATCACGACCTCCTCGGCCGTTCCCGCGCTGTCCCGCCGGGTGTGGACGACCACCCGGTGGCCCCGGTCGGCCAGGGCAGCGGCGAGTGCGGCGACGTGGACGTTCTGGCCACCGGCGTCCACACCGCCGAGCACGGCCAGCGGGCTGGCGTGTTCGGACACCAGGGAGACGGTCAGCGGTCCGGTCATCGTGCCACCTCGTCGATCAGGCGGTCCCAGTCGTCCAGGAACCGTTTCAGTCCGTAGCGGCCGAGCGCCGCCTGCCGTGCGCGCATGCCGTCGGCCTCGGCGGCGTCGGCGTCCGTGAGGTAGTGGCGGACGGCTTCGGCCAGCTCGGCGGTGCTGGTGGAGACCACGCCCGCGCCGGGTGGGACGGCCCTGGCCACCTCGGTGGTGGCCAGGGCGACCACCGGCATGCCCAGGTGCATGGCCTCCAGCAGGGAGAGGCCGAGCGAGGTCCAGCGCACGGGATGGAGGTAGAGGCGGCGCCGTGCCATCTCGGCGTGCAGCCGGGCCTGGGGGAGGTCGGCGACCCGGCAGCGGTCCTCGGACAGGCCGAGGTGGGCGGCGAGCCCGGCGGTGCCCATGCCGAAGACGTCCAGAGGGCCCTGCCGCGCGAAGAACGGCAGCAGGTCGGTACCGGTCGTGCGTCCCCGGCGGACCGGATCGTTGACCACCACGGCCGAGCTCGCCACGGAGCCGGTGTACCGGTGGCCGGGATCGACGATGCCGTGCTCGATCACCTCGCAGCGGGTGCGCCCGCAGTCCCAGAACAGCCGGTTGAACTCCGTGACGTGGACGACGACCAGGTCGTCCCGGTCCGCCATCGGATGGCGGGTGTCCGGGACGTCGCCGTGCGGACTGTTGTGCTCCAGGTACACCGCGGGGATGTCCCGTCCCGGTCGGCGGCCCAGCCACCGGGTGGCGAGGTCGGCCTCGTGCGGCCGCTGGAGCACCACCAGGTCGAACTCGGCGGACCGGAGCTCCTGCGGAGTCCGCTCCACCACTGCGGCCGGCCAGTCGAACGTCACGGCGCGTCCGAGTCCGTCCGGTCCGCGATCGGGCAGGGCCGGCACCGTGTAGGTGTGGGAGCCCTGGACGAACGCGGTCGTCCAGGAGCCGTGCACGTGCCACAGCAGGATGTTCATGAGCTCACCTTCCTGGTGCTCGGCCGGGCGGGCGGGAACTGCCCGCCCGGACCCGGCACCGCTCCGCTCGTCAACCGGTCCACCGCCCCGGCGATCTGGTCGCCGGTCAGGGTGTCCAGGCAGGGGTGGCCCTCGACGGGGCAGACCCTGGCCCGGCTCGCGGCGCACGGCGCGTCCTGCCGCCCCAGCAGCAGGTGCGGCACGCCGAACGGCCGCCACCGCTCGGCCGGCACGACCGGTGAGAACAGGCTCACGACCGGAGTGCCGACGGCGGCGGCCAGATGAGCCGGACCGGTGTTGCCCGCGACCACGGCGTCTGCCGCGGCGAGGACCCCCGAGAGGGCCCTGAGGTCGGTGCGGCCGCCGAGGTCCAGGGCGTGCGCCCCCGCGACCCCGGCGGTGAGTTCCCTCTCCGCCGGGCCTCCGGTGACCACCACCCGCCGTCCGGACTCCGTCAGTGCCCGCACGGCGGCCGCGAGCACCGCGGAACCGGCGGCGCGGGCGGGAACGGCCGCGCCGGGATGGACGACCACGTACGGGTCCGGACCGGTCAGGTGCCGCGGGTCGGGTGGTGGCAGGACCCGCAGCCGGCCGTCGTCGTGCGGGGGAAGCGGGAATCCCGCTGCCCGGGCCAGGTCGAGGGCCGCCTCGGCCTCGTGCCGGCCGGGCGCGCGACGGTGGCGCAGATCGAGCAGCGAACCGGGGTAGTCCTCGCAGTCGGCGGCGACGGCGCCCACGCCGGCCAGCCGGAGCAGCAGGGCCGTGGGCAGCGGGCTCTGGTGGAAGGAGGTGAGGACGAGGGCGCGGTCGAAGCACTGCCGGGCGAGGCCGCTCACGAGCGCCCGGACGTTCCCGGGGTCCAGCGGCGGCGGGTCCAGGCCGACCCAGGGAGCCTCCCAGACGATGGTCCGGTCGACCCCGGGCAGGATCTCGGCCGCCGCCGCGCCCTGGGGTCCGCAGAGCAAGGCCACGTACGTGGAGGAGGCCGCGGCGGCCCGCACGGCGGGCCCGGCGAGCAGGACGTCGCCGGCGCTGTCGAGGCGCACGACGAGGGTCCTCCTCACGCGGGCCGCCCGGCGGGAAGGAGGTGACCCAGCGCGGTCCGGACGGCCGCGCCCAGGTCGCTCGCGACGTTCCTCGCCGCGGCCGTCTCCTCGGCGCGGGTGACGGGGTTGGGCACCAGGACGGGGAACGCCCCGGCGGCCTCGGCCGCGGCACCGTCGGACCCGATGTCCCCGATGACGACCGTCCGCCGCGGCGGCACGCCCAGCACCCGGCAGGCGGCCAGGACCAGACCGGGGGCGGGCTTGCGGCAGCGGCAGCCGTCCTCGGGGCCGTGCGGGCAGACGGCCCAGACGTCCACCGGCCCGAGAAGCCTCTCGATCCGCCGGTTCACCGCGTCGACCTGCTCCCGGGTGAGCAGGCCGCGCGCCACCCCGGACTGGTTGCTCACGACGCCCACCCGGATCCCGGCCGACCGCAGGGCCGCAACGGCCGCGGTCGCGCCGGTCACCAGGCGCACGGCACCGGGATCGCCGTTGTACGGCACGTCGTGGACGAGGGTCCCGTCGCGGTCGAAGAGCACGGCCGCGCGCTGGACCCCCGGAGGGCCCGTGGCGCCGGCGGGCCCGTTCGCACGGATCCAGGGCAGCAGGCCGCTCGCGGCCGTGCGGTCGGGCGCCGGCCCGGCGGGTTCGGTGGAGTCTGCGGGAAGGGTCATGGTGGGTGTTCTCCTCGGCTGCGCCCCGCGGGGCTCAGTGGTGGGCCGGAACCGGTCGTCCGCCGTCGGTCGAGTGCGCGGACCCGGCGTCCGGCGCGGGCCGCCAGGGCGCCACGCGGCGGTGCCGCAGGCAGCCCGCGGCCCAGTGGTAGCCGGCGGCAGGGGGGATCGCGGCGCTGGTGAGCAGCATCGTCGTGACTTCGTCCGCGCGCCGCGGCCCAGGAGCGATCCTGGCCAGCGCGAACTCCCCGGTGCCCGCCAGCCAGAGCCCTGCCAGTGCCAGGCAGGCGCGGGGGCGGCGGGCCAGTACGGCGGCGGCGGCGCCGACCAGGCACCCGGTGATCGCCAGGTGCCGCGGCAGCCGGCCGCGGGCCGCCCCGGCCCGGTGCCACCAGCGCCGGCCGTGCAGACGGTTCATCAGGACGTCGTCCGCGTTGCCGGCCTGCTGGCGCAGGGAGACCCAGCGGTCGGCCGGCCGGACGGGGTGCAGGGTGGTGCGTCCGCCCCGGGTGAGCTGCCAACCCGCGTCGAGGACGCGCAGCGCCAGGTCGGCGTCCTCACGGAACGCCCTCCGGAAGCGCTCGTCGAAGCCGCCGACCTGCTCCAGGACGGCGCGGCGGTACACCATGTCCGCTGTGATCCACAGCGACCGGGCGAGCCCCGCGGTCGACCGTTCCCAGTCGGTCGGCCGCCGGTCGGCGGGCAGCGGCACCACGATGGTGCCCTGGCTCGCGCCGGTGCGCCGCCCGCAGGCGGCGAGGTCGGCGGCCAGGTCGGCCGGCCAGGTCGGGCCGGGCACCGTGTCGTCGTCCAGGAAGGCGATCCATTCCTGCCCGACGCTGCGCCAGCCGGCGTTGCGGGCGGCCGCCGGGCCGTTCCCGCAGCCCGCCACCACCGAGATCCGGTCCCGGAGGGACGGCGGGACCTCGACGTCCAGCGGCCCGCGGTCGGTCAGCGGCCGGTCGTCCACCAGCACCACGCGTTCCGGTGCCGGGCCGCGTGCCCCGGCGAGTGCGGCGAGGGTGACGGAGAGACTCGGCCGGCCGAGCGTCGGGATGACCACCGCGTACGAGGGATCGGTGCCGTTCGTCATGCCCGCGCCCCCGACCGGTCCGGCCCGGCGAACAGCGTCCCACGGCGGACGACGAACGGGCCGAGGGCGAGCAGGTCGATCGGCGCGGAACCGAAGCACTCCAAGGCGTCCCGGACGTCGTCCACCATCGGGCGTCCCGCCGTGTTGAGGCTGGTGTTGACGACCACGGGGAGGCCGGTGAGCAGCTCGAACCGCTCCAGCATCCGTGCCGTCAGCGGGTCGTCCACGGGATCGACGCTCTGGATCCGGGCCGTGCCGTCCACGTGGACCACGGCGGGGATCCGGTCACGCCACTCGGGTGCGACCTCGTGGACGAACAGCATGTAGGGGCTCGGGTGCCGGCCACTGAAGATCTTCGGCGCCCGGTCGGCGAGGACCATCGGCGCGACGGGCCGGAACTGCTCCCGCCCCTTGACGTCGTTCAGCCGTTCGAGGTTCCCGGCCCGGCCGGGGTGGGCGAGCAGCGAGCGGTGGCCGAGCGCGCGCGGGCCGAACTCGGAGCGGCCCTGGAACCACGCGACGATGCCGTCCGCGGCCAGCTCCCGGGCCACCTCCGCGGCGACGTCCTCCGGCCGTTCGTAGGGGACGGCGGCGCCGCGCAGCCAGGCCTCCAGCTCCTGGTCGGACCAGGACCGGCCGAGGTCGACCCCGGCCATCGGTTCCGGCTCCTCCCCGGCCGAGGCCGCCAGGTGCAGCGCGGCGCCCAGCGCGGTGCCCGCGTCCCCCGCTGCCGGTTGCACCCAGACCCGGTCGAACGGGCCCTGCGCCGCGATGCGGGAGTTCGCCACGCAGTTCAGCGCCACCCCGCCGGCCAGTGTCAGCAGGCGGTCGTGGGTCCGTCCGTGCAGCCAGCGGGCCAGGTCCAGCAGTACCTCTTCGAGCACCCGCTGAGCGGAGCACGCGAGGTCCGCGTGGGCCGGAGTCCACTCCTGGCCGGGCCGCAGGGCCGGTGCGAACGCGGCCCACGGCACGCCGGCGGCGTGGAACCCGCCGTCGCCGGTGGAGTAGACGTGCCGGCGCAGTTCCGCCACCGAGGTCGGCGACCCGTAGGAAGCCATCGCCATCACCTTGTACTCGTCCGAGGACCGGAGGAACCCGAGGTGCTGGGTCAGCTCCTCGAACACCAGGCCCATCGAGTGCGGGAGTTCCTGCGCCGCGAGCTGCTCCAGCCGCGGACCGACCCGGCGGGCGGCCAGGTGCGACGTCGCCTCGCCCCGGCCGTCGAGCACCAGCACCGAGGAGGGGTCGTTCTCCCCGTCGGCCGCGAAGGCGGCGGACGCGGCGTGCGCGACGTGGTGCGGGACGAACCTGACCTTGGCGGGATCCAGGCCCGGCAGCGCCTCGGCGAGGAAGTTCGGGGCCTCCCGGGCGTAGGTCAGCCTCAGGTGGTCCCAGGGGTCGTCCAGTCCCATCTGCTCGGCGGCCCGGGCGAGCGCCGGATCGAAGGAGTAGCCCACCAGGTCGAGTTCCTCGGGGCGGATGCCCGCGTGGTCCAGGCACCAGCGAGCGGCCTGTTCGGGCAGCTCCCACGCGGAGAACGGCAAAGGACACTTGCCGTGCTTACGGCGGCTGAAGCGTTCTTCCTCCGCTGCGGCGACCGTCCGCCCCTCGACGACGAGGGCGGCGGCAGGGTCGTGGAAGAGGGCGTTGATGCCGAGAATGCGCATGGTCGTGCGGCCTTCCGGATCGGCGGCGGGCCCCGCCCGTCAGGGGGTGGGCGGGGTCGGAGCGGGCTGCTCAGGCCTCGGGGTGCTCGCGGAACCAGTCGATGGTGCGGGCGAGTCCCTCGCGGGCCGGCACCAGCGGCTCCCAGCGGAGCTTTCCGCGGGCCAGGGTGATGTCGGGGCACCTGACCGCGGGGTCGTCGGTCGGGCGCGCGATGAACTCCACCGTCGACGTGGAGCCGGTGAGCTCGATGACCAGCCGGGCCAGTTCCACCATGGTGAACTCGGTGTCGTTGCCGAGGTTGACCGGACCGGCCAGCTCGCTGAAGGCCATGGCGAGGATGCCGTTCACGGTGTCGCTCACATAGGTCAGGGAGCGGGTCTGACTGCCGTCACCGGTCACCGTCAGGGGCTCGCCGGCCAGGGCCTGGCGGATGAACGTCGGTACCGCCCGCCCGTCGTGGGACCTCATGCGGGGCCCGTAGGTGTTGAACAGGCGGACGATCGCGGTGTCCACCCCCTCGACGGCGGCCTCGGCCGTGGTCAGCGCCTCGGCGAACCGCTTGGCCTCGTCGTAGACGCTCCGCGGCCCCACGGGGTTGACGTTGCCCCAGTAGGTCTCGCTCTGCGGATGCTGCAGCGGATCGCCGTAGACCTCCGAGGTGGAGGTGAGCAGGAACCTCGCGCCGTGCCGCTGGGCCAGTGCCAGCGCGTTGCGGGTGCCCAGGCTGCCCGTGTCGAGGGTGTGGACGGGCAGCCGGAGGTAGTCGGCGGGCGAGGCGGGCGAGGCGAGGTGGAGGACGAGGTCCACGGGCCGGTCGACGTCCAGCCGGTCGGCGACGTCCGCCTCACGGAGTTCGAAACCTGGGCGGCCGGCCAGGTGGCGCACGTTGTCCGGCGAACCGGTGCAGAAGTCGTCGACACAGGTGACGGCGTGGCCGAGCCGGACGAGTTCCGTGCAGAGGTGGGAACCCACGAAACCGGCCCCTCCCGTCACGACGGCGTGCATCTGGTCGGTCGGCAAGCGCTCCATGGATGTCCTTTCGGTCGTCGCGGACCTCCGGTCCGCCGCCCCTGAACCACCTTTGGCACCCCCGGGCCGTCCCGCCACTCGGCCCACCGCGCGCCCCGGCCACCGCCCCGCGCCGCACCCCGCACCCGCGGCTCGGCCGCCCGGGCCACCGCACCGGGCGGGCAAGGCCTCCGGACGGTTCGGAGCCGGCGGCACGACCCCGACGACGGGCGGTGCTCCATCCGAAGGAACGACGGTCGGCCCCGTCACCCGCTCCACCCGGTCGGGGCCGGTGGTCGGTTCCGTCACCAGCGCCCTCAGCAGCACGCTGTCGCTCGTGGTCGAACTCTTCGGGCGGTGCCCCGCCCGGCCGCGGAGAGGCACCACCGCGGCCGCCCCGCCAGCTCCTCGGGACGGCGGCTCTCGGGACCGCGGCACGGCGGGACCGCGGCACGGGGGAGGGCGGCACCGCGGAGGGCGGCGACCGGGAGGCCCGATCAGCCGCGGCGCGGTGGGCGCCCGACCGGTGTCCGGGCCGACCGGTGTCCGGGCGGGGGCGGTATCCGGGCCGGGGGCGGTCCACCCACCGCCCCCGGCCCTACCCGAGCAGGTCCCGGACGGCGTCCTCAACCGGCCCGTGGGTGGCGACCGGACCTCCCGCCGCCCCGAGGCCGTCGAGGGCCACGGCGATCGTCCGGCCCTCGTCGTAGAGCTCGATCAACCGCGGGTTGATGTAGGAGGCGCGGCACACGGCCGGGGTGTTGCCCAGGTAGTCGGCGACCTCGCGCACCACCCGGGCGGCGGCGCGGCGCCGTCGGGCCGGCGACTCCCCGACCGCCGGCTCGGAGACGGCCAGGCCCACGGCGGCCAGGACCGTGGCGTTCCACGTCCGGAAGTCCTTGGCGGTCAGGTCCGTGCCGTCCGTGCCAGGCGCGGGTCGGCCGCCCGCGGCCGAGTGCCGCGGGCGGCGCGCGGTCACCGGTCGGGGTGCCATTCGACGAGCACGACGGTGGCGTCGTCGCGCAGGCGGTGGTCGCGGTGGGCCAGGAGGGCGTGCATGAGCCGGCGCAGGGCCTCGGGCGCGGGGTGGCCGCCGGCGGTGGCGCGGACGACGGTGTCGATGAGGCGCTGCTCGCCGAACAGCTGGCCGGCGGCCGAGCGGGCCTCGGTGACGCCGTCGGTGTGGACCAGGATGCGGTCACCCGGCTGCAGACGGGCCTGGTGGACGGGCACCGGCCGCTGGTGCCCACCGATGCCGAGCGGGGGGTGCGCCTGGCGCTCCAGCGCGCCGGGCACGACACGGCCCGCGCGGATCAGCAGCGGCGGCGGGTGGCCGCAGTTGACCCAGGACAGGCGCCCGGTGACGGTGTCGAGGTCCGCGATCACCGCCGTCAGCAGCCGGTCCGGGATCCAGCGGGTCAGCGTGGTGTCGATCGCCTCCGCGATGTCCGCGAGGGTGCCGTCCGCGCGGCGGGTCGAGCGGCAGGCCGCGAGGGCGACGGCGCTCGCCCCGCCGGAGGCGAGGTCGTGCCCCATCGCGTCGACCACGGTGAGGTGGAGGAGGTCGTCGGCCAGGCTGTGGTCGAAGGCGTCTCCCGCGACCTCGTACGCGGGCTCCAGGACGGCACTGGAGGTGACGCGCCTGGTCCCGACGGTGCGCGGGGGTACGAACGCCCACAGCAGCTCCGACTGCAGGCTCATCGGGCGGGTTCGGACCGTACGCACCAGAACGTCGCCGAAGGTGGACTTCGACACGAGCAGCAGCGTGGCCAGCGAGGCCAGCGCGAGGGCCCGTTCCAGCACCGGCCCGGGGCGGACGTGCACGCCGACGCGCAGCACGCCGACGCGCTCGATGCCGTCGACCAGCGGCACCCAGCCCACCTCCGGCGGCCCGGCGGCCGTCTCCGTCAGCGCCGTGCGGTAGGCGCGGCCCGCCAGCGTGCTGTCCACGTCCAGTGCCTCCGGCGGCTCGCGCAGCTCCGGATCGGGCAACGGCACCAGGACCCGCTGCTGGAGGTCGGCCAGGTAGACCTCCGCCGATCCCAGGCCCAGCGACCGCGCCGCACCGGTCACCAGGCCGGGGAGTTCCTGCGGTGCGATCCGGTGCGAGGCCTCCAGCACCCGCGCCAGCACCGCCCCGAGCAAGGCGTCGCCCCTGTACGGCGCCTCACCCGCACCCGGCCCGCCGACGCCCATCCGGTCACCTCCGCAGTGCCCACCGCACGCCGCGGCGCACCGTGCCGGCCCTCACCACCGACGGTACGCCGCAGCCGGGGGCCGGAACAGGGCGGCGGGGCCCGCGTCGCACCGCCCGCCGTCGCGGTCCCGGCTACTCCGACGAGCGATCGCCACCTTCGCATCAGGGTCGGGCAGGAGGTCGGCGACGGCCGTGCGGATGGCGCCGCGGCTGACGTCGTACTCGCGGGCGAGGGCGGCGATGGACCGGCCCTCCGGGTACGCGGTGCGCACGGCATCGGCCACAGATCGCTTCCCGCCCGACGCGGGTTATCGCAGAGCCGCCGCCACCAGCCCGTGGATCTCCGCGTCGGACACACTTCCGCCAGTCACCAGGCGGTCGAAGACCAACCCGTCGATGCACGTCAGCAACGTGACGGTACGGCTCTCGGCATCCGCGATGCCTCGCGCGGTCAGGAAGTCGCACACGACCTGTCGCCCCGCGTTCGCGCGCGGCACGAGGATCTCCCGCAGCTCGGGGTGATGGACGCTCTCGATGGCGCACGCGTAGCGCGCGAGGGAGCGCCGCCGCCCCTCTCCCGTGAGTCGCCGGTCGAGGAAAGCGGCGATCCCGGTCACCAGTTCCTCGGCACTGCGCGGTACCGGTGTCCGGCTCCCGATGTCCTGGAGTTCCGTCTGATCGAGGACGACCAAGCGCCGGACCAGTGCGGTGAGAAGTGCCTGGCGGGTGCGGTAGTAGGCGGAGGTGGTGCCGGGCGGCAGGCCCGCCGCCCGGTCCACCGCGCGGTGGGTCAGTCCTCGCATCCCGGTGTCGGCGAGCACTGCGATGGCCGTGTCGGCAAGAACGGTACGTCGATCATCGGGCACCCCCTATTTCTACACCTGTAGGACCCGGGATACGCTCCTTCTACACCTGTAGAAACACGCGGCAAGGCGGCAGGAGAGGGGCTGGGGATGGGCGGCAGGACAGTGGTGGTCGGAGGAGGCATCGGCGGGCTGGCCGCGGCGATCGGCCTGCGCCGGATCGGCTGGGAGGTGACGGTCGTCGAACGGGCTCGGGTCCTGGCTGACGTGGGCGCGGGCATTTCCCTGCACGCCAACGGCATCCGCGCGCTGGACGTCCTCGGCGTCGGCGAAGCAGTACGCGCGGCCGCGCGGCCGCAGTACACCGGAGGCACCCGCGCTCCCGGCGGCGGATGGCTGGCTCGGATGGACGGAGCCGTACTGGAGCGCGAACTGGGCACGCCGATCGTCGGCATCCCACGGGCCGTGCTGCACCGCCTGCTGCGCGAGGCCCTGCCTCCCGAGTGCCTGGTCATCGGGGCCGAGGTGATGTCCGTCGACTGCTCGGACCCCGGCCGGGTGCGGGTGCCGGTCAAGGAAGGCCTCCTGGACGCGGATCTGGTCGTGGCGGCCGACGGAGTGGACAGTCGTCTGCGCGGCCAGCTGTTCCCCGGCCATCCCGGCCCGGTCTACAGCGGATCCACGGTCCTGCGCGCCATCACCGAGCATCCGGTGCCGTTGCGTACGGACTTCGAACTGACCTGGGGAAAGGGCGCCGAGTTCGGCCACATCGCGTTCACAGACGGTCGGGCCGAATGGCACGCGGTGCTCAACTCGCCGCCCGGCACACGGCATGGGGACGCCCTGGCCGCGATGCGCCGCCGGTTCGGCGGCTGGCACGATCCGATCCCCGCACTGTTGGACGCGACCCGGCCGGACGCAGTCCTGCACCACGACATCCGCGAACTGGCAACGCCCTTGCCCGCCTTCACCGCGGGCCGGGTCGCGCTGCTCGGTGATGCCGCACACGCCATGACCCCGAACCTCGGTCAGGGCGCCTGCCAGGCCCTGGAGGACGCGGCCACCCTGGCCGCTGCGCTCTCCACCGAACCCAGCGTCGAATCAGCACTGACCCGCTACGACGCGGTGCGCCGCCCACGCAGCCAGTCAGTGGCCCGGGCGGCGCGCCAGGCCGGCCGGATGGGGCAGCAGCTGACGCACCCTCTGGCTGTGGCCGTGCGCAACACGGGACTCCGGCTGGTCCCCTCCAGGGTGACCGTCCGGGCCATCCTGCGGCATGCCGACTGGGCTCCGCCGAGTCTGCGCTGACCGCACCGGTGCCCGAACCGTCCGCGACCGGTGTCGGCGCCAGGTGCGGCGCTGCCACCTGGGCGATCATCCGCCGGTGCGCCTCCGCGGGGAACGGGTTCCCGAGGCCCCCTGACCGCAACCCGCCTCGCCCGCCTCGCCCGCCTCCCGGCCCCAAACACCCTTGTCGACGTGCCGGCTCCCGGACGGCCCAGGGAAACAGGCCGTTCCACGCGTACCTGGAATAGCTTTCGATGACATATCGGATCCCCCCTAGCGGCGTCTGGAGGCAGCCCGTGCCCAGTCCGCCCTTCACCATGTTCGGGCCCCGGATCACCTTCCTTGGCGTGGACGCCTGCGACCTGGACGATCCAGCCACCTACGCCGACGCGGACGTCGTGATCCTCGGCGCGCCGCTGGACGGCGGCACGTCGTATCGCTCCGGTGCCCGTTTCGGCCCGTCCGCCGTCCGGCAGGCTTGCTACCTCGCGCAGGACGGTTCGCGGCCCAGCCTCGCGCTACGCGTCGACGGCTTGAAGGACTTGAAGGTGTACGACGCGGGTGACGTCTCCCTGTACAGCGGCGACATCGCCAACGCGGTCAAGCAGATCGAAGCTGCGGTGTTCAAGATCGCGTCGTCCGGAGCCGTCCCGATCGTCCTCGGCGGCGACCACACCATCGCCTGGCCCGATCACACCGGCGTCGCCCGGCACCTCGGCTTCGGCAGGGTTTCGATGATCCACTTCGATGCCCACGCCGACACCGGCGACATCCAGTTCGGGTCGCTCATCGCCCATGGCACACCGATGCGTCGCCTCGTCGAGTCCGGTGCGCTCCGAGGCGACCGATTCCTCCAGATCGGACTCCGGGGCTACTGGCCCGATGAACCGGTCCTGGAATGGATGGCGCAGCACAGACTCCGCTCCTTCGAGATGACGGAGATCGTCGAACGCGGCCTGGACGCGTGCCTGACGGAGGCATCCGAGATCGCACTCGATGACTGCGACGGCGTGTTCCTCTCCGTGGACGTCGACGTTGTCGATCCCGGCTCCGCTCCCGGCACGGGCACTCCCGAGCCGGGTGGCCTGACCCCACGTCAACTGCTCGACGCGGTGCGCCGCCTCTGCTACGAACTGCCCGTGGTCGGTCTCGACCTTGTTGAGGTCTCGCCCCCGTTCGACCATGCCGATGTCACGGCGCTGTTGGGCAACCGGGTTGTGCTGGAGGCTCTCTCGGCGATCGCGCGGCGTCGCAAGGATCAACGCGACGGCACCGCCTGGGACCGCCGCGAACCGCTGTTGCATGGACGAGTGGCCGACGAACAACTCGCGCGTATCGACAACGGCCAGGTACACGGCCACACGCACACTGCGGGTGACGGCCAGTAGCGGACCGCCTGCCGGAACGGTGGGACACCTGGTGCGCTGCCGTCCGGCACACCCGCGCGCAGCCGTGGTGGGCGGGGGCCTCGGGCTTGCGGCTGATCAGGTGCCGGCCGACGGCCGAATCCGCCCGCCTCGTGCTGTTCTCGGTCGTCGACCTTCCGGACCTACTCGGCCACTGATCGGGCCGGCTGCGTGGTGCAGGGTCTGACCGGACGGATGCCGATCGGTTCCTCCGAGCGGCGTCGTTCAGAGCAGGCCGTGGTCACGTGCATACAGGGCGGCCTGGGTGCGGTCGCGCAGGTCCAGGCGGCCGAGGATGCGGGAGATGTGGTTCTTGACGGTGCCCTCGCTGAGGAAGAGCCGGGAGGCGATCTCCCGGTTGGTCGAGCCGCCCGCGATCAGGCGCAGCACATCCACCTCGCGTGCGGTCAGCGCCTCGGTCGGGCGAGGGCCCTGGGGTCCGGGTGCCGGATCCGGGGCCGGGACCGCCGGACCGGGAGCGGTCAGGGTGGCTGCGAGGCGGGTCACCACCGAGGTGTCGAGCTGGGCGACACCGGCGTGGACGAGGCGTACGGAGCGGGCGAGTTCGGCGGAGGGGAGGTTCTTGAGCAGGTAGCCGACGGCGCCGGCCCGGAGCGCGCGGGCGACGTAGTCCTGGTCGTCGAAGGTGGTCAGCATGACGACCCGGCAGGAGGGCACCCGGGTGGCGAGGACGGCGGCGGTGTCGATGCCGTCCGTGCCGGGCATCCGGACGTCGACCAGGGCGACGTCCGGCCGGTGGGTGACGGCTTCCACGACGGCCTGCCGGCCGTCGGACGCGGTGGCGACGACGGTGATGCCCGGTTGGATGCCCAGCAGGGAGGCGATCCCCTCCCGGACGAGCTCCTGGTCGTCGACCACCAGGACGCGCACCGGCACACCGGGATCCTCGGGGCCGCTCATCCGATGCTCCCCGAGACCAGCGGGCAGCGTGGGACGGTGACGGTGACCACTGCTCCGCCGGCCGGGCGGGGCGCCGGGCAGGCGTCGATGTCGACGCGTCCGCCGAGGAGTTCGACCCGCTCACGCATGCCGCGGATCCCGAAGCCGGTGCCGCTCGGACGCCCGGCCGGCGCGGTGGTGAAGCCCCGTCCGTTGTCGGCGACGACCAGCCGGGCGGTGGACTCCCCGTAGGCGGCGGTGACGTCGATGCGGCTCGCCCGCCCGTGCCGGTGGGCGTTGGTGAGTGCCTCCTGGGGCGGCCCGGTACAGGGCGGTGAGCGTTTCGGCGTCGTACCCGGCCTCGTCCCCGGTGACGTGGAGGGTCACGGTCAGGTGGTCGTCGCCGAGGTGGCGGACCAGATCGGCGAGCGCGCGGGTGAGGGAGAAGGGCCGGGCGTCGCGCAGGGCGCTCACGGACTCGCGGACCTCCGTGAGAGCGCGTCCGGCGGACCAGCGGGCGTCCGACACCGCTTTGGCCGAGGCCTGCGGGTCCAGCTCGCGGAATGCCTCGGCCTTCTCCAACTGGATGGCGACGGCGGTGAGATGGTGCCCCAGGCTGTCGTGGATCTCCCGGGCGACCCGGTTGCGTTCGTCGGCGGTGGACAGCTCCGCCACCTGAAGGGCGTACTCGGACAGCCGCGCGTGGGAGTCCTCCAGCTCGGCCAGGACGCCTTCCAGCCGCGCCCGCGCCTGCAGCTCCCGCACGGCGACGGCTGCCATCGACCCCGCCAGCCCCAGCCCCAGGCCGAACATCAGCAAGTCGGAGACGTACTCCGCCCGCACCCACCACCGTGGCACCCACAACGTGTAGCCAGTGACCAGCAGGGCGACGCAGCCCGCGCCGCAGGCCAGTCCGGCCCGGCGGCCGAAGGCGAGGTAGGCGGCGAACGGCACCAGGACGAACAGGGCGCGCGAGACACCCGACCCGTCCAGCACGGCGACGGCCGAGAACAGCGCGAGGCGGGCGGCCAGCAGGGCCGCCGCCGGATGGGCGGGCGTGCCCGCCGACCAGCGGCGGCGTTCGACGGCTTCGAGGGCGAGGAGCAGAAGCAGCCCCGCCACGAACCCCGCGACGCGGCCCACGCGCACGGGGCCGTCCGACACGGCGGCGTGGTAGGTCCCACCGGCCAGGACCGCCGTGTACAGCACGGGCGGAATCCACGGCACGGCGGACGGCGGCGAGGCCATCGGTTCCCCCTTCACGTAGCGCTTCACCAGGGACGATACGGGACCGCGGCGGGCGGATGCAGGGCCGGCCGGAGGTGTGGCCACAGGTCATGTGCCGATCGGCAGGGGGTGGCCACGACGGGGCGCCGAACGACGGGGAGGAGTGGCCGTCCGGCACTCCTCGGCGCCCGGCCGTGCGGCCTACGGTCTGGCTGTCCCGATGAACGCACCACCCACCCCGAGGAGAGCCGGACCCGTGTCCATCCCGAATTCCCGCCCGAACAGCCAGCGTTGGCGCCCGCTCGTCGCCCTCGTACCAGCCCTCCTGGCGGTCGGCCTCCTCCCCGCAGCTGGGGCGAGCGTCGCCCGACCGGCCTGCGAAGGGCAGCGGCTGCGCGTCCCCGGCGCGGAGCGCCTGGTCAGCCACTGTCTGGACGACCTGACCACGACCGGCACCGAACCCCTCGGCCTCACCAAGCGCGAGGACTACGACAAGCTCCAGGCACTGAACACGGTCAACCCCTCGCACGTGCCCGGCATCCAGCTCGACGGCTACTTCCCCGACACCTCCACCACCAACACCAACAACGGCTGGAACCACGACAGCCAGTTCGTGATCCGGCTGCCCGAGCACTGGAACGGCGGCCTGGTCGTCGCCGGCCCGCCCGGCACCCGGCGGCAGTACGCGAACGACCAGATCATCAGTGACCAGGTCCTCGCCCGGGGCTTCGCCTACGCGGCCACCGACAAGGGCAACACCGGCCCCGAGCTGTACAAGGACGGTGACAAGCCGGGCGACGCGATCATGGAGTGGCACCTGCGGGTCGCCCAGCTGACCGTCGCCGCGAAGCAGGTGGCCGCCAAGCACTACGGCAAGGCGCCCACCCGGACGTACGCCGCCGGCCTCTCCGCCGCCGGCTACCTGGTGCGCTGGCAGATCGAGCACTTCCCGGAGCTGTACACGGGCGGTATCGACTGGAACGGCCTGCTGCTCACCCGGGACGAGCCCAACCTGCTGACCAACCTGCCTCCCGCGCTGCGCGCCTACCCCCGCTGGGAGCGGCACGAGCCCGGCGCGGCCGAGGCCATGTACGCAGAGGGCTACCCCAAGGGCTCCGAGGACCTGTGGAAGGCCCACTACTACACGCTGTGGGACTCCCTGCAGCGCACCATCCGCGAGGAGCTCGACCCCGACTACGACGGCGCCACCCAGGGCGGCACTCCGCTCTGCCACGAAGGGACGGGCGCCGGCTGCGACACCGACTACGACTACGCCTCCCGGCCCGACAGCGTCCACGACGCGGTCGAGCGGGTCTCGCTGACCGGCCGCATCACCCGGCCACTGATCACCATCCAGGGCACGTACGACGTCCTGCTCCCCATCACCCGCACCGGAGACGTCTACGACCGGATGGTCAACGACGCCGGCCGCGGCGACCAGCACCGGTACTACCGGATCGAGAACGGCACCCACACCGACGGCTTCTACGACCTCGCGCCGAAGGTCGTCCGGCCGATGCAGCCCTGCTTCAACGCCGCCTTCGACGACCTGGTGGCATGGACCACGAACGGCGCCACCCCGCCGGCCGGCCACACCGTGCCCAGGCCCACCGGCAACACCACAATCGGCTGCACCCTCTGACCACCCGGGCCGTGCGGGCGCCGGTCCCCCTCGGGGCCGACGCCCGCTTGCTGCGCCGGGGGCAAGGGGCAGGGCCGTCGCCGACTGGGTGGTCGACCGCGCCGGCGCCCGCACCGCAGCCGAGTACGAGCTGATCGACCTCGCCGACTGGCCGCTGCCCCACATGGACGAACCCCTGCCGCCGTCCATGGGCCAGTACCAGGGCGAGCACACCAGGGCCTGGGCCGCCGAACTCGCCGAGTTCGACGGATACGTCGTCGTCCAGGGCGTGGGCGGGCCGCGGGAGGAAGGAGTCAGGGCGAGGCTGCTGAGCCACCCGAATGGCAGCCCAGCTCGCCGAGCCCCGGGAGAGGCCACAGGCTGATCAGCGGATCGGCCCCAGCGGCCGCACATGACCTCGAACGGTCAATCCCCCACCGCGGAGGACCATCATGCCGAAGATGTCCAAGGAGACGGCGTCCAACATTCAGGAATTCGGTCCGGTCACCGACCGGCGGGAGGAGATGAACGGCTACACGGTGGAGTTCGTCTCGTTCGGTGCCGACTCCGACCTTGACGGTCCGCTCCAGGCCCTGCCCGGAGGCGCGTGCCAGTGTCCGCACTGGGGCTATGTGATCTCGGGGCGCATGCGCTACGTCTTCGGCGATGGTGAGGAGGTCTACGAAGCCGGCGATGCCTTCTACCAGCCGCCCGGACACCGTCCGTACGCGGACGCTGGGACGGAGATCCTGCAGTTCAGCCCGACCGACCAGCTCGCCGTGACCGAGCGGGCGGTCGAAGAGTGGATGAGCCGTCAACAGCAGCCTCCGGCGTGACCAAGGCCCAACCTCGCCGTTCAGGACGTTTCACCAGGTCTTCAGCCTGTTGATCAGGCGTTCGGCGGTGCGGCTCGCCCTCGACCCGCGGACCGCCCGGGTCCTGTCCGGCGGATCATTCGGCCAGTGCGGGCACGCTCGGTACGGCTGAGTTGCCGTGAGCCGCAGCCCTCACGCGAACGACGGCCACCGGTCGGCGGCCCACTCCCGCCAGTCGACCCAGCCGGGCGGCGGGCCGGCGACGCCGCGGCCCTCCAACTCCGCCGCGTCGGGCTCCTCAAAATGCGTGCGCCCGTGCAGGATGTCGGCCTCGGACATCGGCAACGTCTCCTCGGGGGTGGTCGCCCAGCGGTGGGCGATACGGGCGCGTTGGGTCTCCTCGGCCACCGGCAGGTAGACCATGCGGAAGCACGCCTCCTCGGCCTCCACCAGCCAGCGGATCGCAGACCGCTCGTTCCGTGACCAGCAGCCGTAGTCCACGACGACATTGGCGCCCAGTTTGACCGCCTCCAGGGCGAGCCAGAGCATGCGTCCCTCCAGCACGTCGCGCTTCCCGTCCACCTCCGCCTCGCCGAACAGGGGAATCATCCAGTCGTCGGGCGTCACGCGCAGCGCGCCGTGCTCCGTGGCGAGCTGTCGAGCCCGCGTGGTCTTTCCGGCCCCGGGCAGGCCGACCATCAGAAACAACGTGGTCACACCCGGATCGTGGCAGAGAAGCCATTCAGGCAACCACCGTTTTCCGCCAGATCACGGGCTGAGCCCCCGGCGAATGGCGGCCACGGTGACATGCCGTGGAAGACGAAGGCGCGCTTGTCGTAGCGCGTGGCCACGGCACGGAAGTGCTTGAGCCGGCGGGATGTCCCCGCGCAGACCGTCGGCTGCTCCGGAGTCACGGCCTGGCGCCGGTTGCGGGGCTGGACCGAGGCCGGCGTCTGGCCCCGCCCGCACAGGGCGTTGCTGACCGAGCTGCGCCGCGCGGACCCGCTGGACCTGGACGACTGCGCCGTGGACGGCTCGCACGTCCGGGCCCTCAAAGGGGGGATCATGTCGGCCCCTCGCCAAGGTGCGCCGGGCCGTGGAGCGCGCCTTCGCCAGGCCCGCTCCACGGCCCGGCGCACCTTGCCCCGAGTCCGGAGACGTGGGTGACACCGCGTCGGGCGGTCATCGGCTTGGTGCCACGCTTCCACAGCGGGCGGTGGTACCTGTCGAAGTCGTAGCCGCGGTCGGTGAACAGCCGCCGGGGCCGGCGCCGCGGGCGTCCTCGCAGTTTCCTGATCGGTGGTATCGCGTCCACCGGGGGCGGCAGCAGGGTGACGTGGTGGCGATTGCCCGCAGTGAGCGTCACCGTGGGTGGCGTGCCGCAACGGTCCACGATCACATGGTGTTTGGAGCCGGGGCGGGCACGGTCGACGGGCGAGGGGCCGACATGATGCCTACCCGACCAAGCCGGCATGGCGAGGATCTACTCGGCATCACTGCCGACAAGCACATAGCCCGGACACCTCGGGCTGACCGAAACAGCCCATGCCGACAGATCCCGTGCACCGAGGCACCCGAGAACACCAAGCCAGCCGCCTGACGAGCCGTCAGTAAGCGACCCGTCTCAACGAACTTTGACCGGCAGGTCCTCGTCACCTGCGGGTCGGGGCGGCCTTGGTTCGGGTCGTGGCGAGGTCGGCGATCCGGGCCCTGTCAGCGGGAGTGGTTAACGTGGGCGCAGCGAAGAGACGGTGACCAGGGAGGGTTTCGCGGTGGGTGGCAATGAATGGGCGGCGACCGGGCCGTACCAGGAGGATCTGGCGGCGGCGTTCCGTCAGGCTCAGGCGAAGGAGTTGGCGGAGGACGATCACGGCTTTCCGGGGCGGAGCATCGTCGAGCTGTGGGAGGACGAGGCCTGGCGGGAGTACATCGGGACCGGAGGCACCGGCACGGTGCTCGACTTCTACGCGCTGATCGACGCCGAGGCAGGTGACGACTTCGCCATGCTGCGTCCCTTGACCGAGGAGGAGATCCGCGGTTGGGCCCCCGACGGCCGGCCCTCGCGCGAACTGTGGGACGCCGCGCGGCGCCGGCTGCTCGACCCGGTCGGGCGTGGGGTCGGCCGGTGCACGGTGCTGTACCGCGATGGCGAACCAGCCGAGATCGCCTACTGGGGCTGCACTGCGGACTGACCGCCCAGCTCGGACGTCACGACGTCGCGGGATGTCCAGGATGCTGTCCGATATCGACCGACAGCTCTCCCGAAAGGAGTGGTGAGCCGGCATGCACAAGATCCGATGCGAGATCGACACCGAGTACCGCGATGCCGAGGCACTGGCCGATCTCGCCTGGCGCTGGCTCACGGCATGCCCGGATCGGCTGGAGGGCGAGACCTTCCAGGCGCTCCTCGACTCCACCGGACAGGTGGAGGAGTCGCTCAATAGAGCAGTGCCGTGCGGTCCGCCCGGGACGCTCTGGGGCTTCCTCAGCGTGAACAGTGTCAGCCGAGGCCGGGTCACCAACCGGTCCCGGGTGCTGACCCGTAAGAACCTGCCGATGCTGCGCAAGTGGCTGGCCTTGGACGTGCAGTTGGCCGAGACCGCGGTCTACCGGTTGGACAACGAGGGCATGCCAGGTGAGCAGCTCCTGCGGGTGGGCGTCGCGCGCGATGACGGTGCCGAGGACTGGGTCAGGCTCAGCGTGCACACACCCGAGGACCGCTTCGGGCCAGCCGCCCAGGCGCGCTGGACGGACCTGCTGCGGGACTTCTCACAGGAGGTGGACCCGTGCTACGCCCAGATCGGCTACGCCCTCACGCTGGGCCGCACCGAGCACGAGGAGCGGGTCGGCCCGCCTCTGCCCAGGTGGACGCTGCCAGACTCTCGGCGGCTGCTGCGCGGGTACGAGTGGCTGATGGTGATCCCGCGCGAGATCGCCCAGCAGCTCGGCGGTGCGGACGGGATCGCCACGGCCGGTGACTTCCACCGCGTCGAAACCCTGCGCGAGGGCGCCGTGCTGCTCCAGGTCACGCCGGAATTCGACGGCTTCACCGGCGAGGCGATCGAGCGAACGTGGCGGCTGCTGCGCCCCGTGCTGAGGCCCGGGATGCCCAGGCGCTACCCCGACTCCGACGAGACGGGCCCGCCGAGCCGGATCTGGTACGCCGACATCGCCTGACCCCGCACGGCCGGGGATCACGGGGCGGACGGACCACACGTCCGACTGCCCCGGCCATTTCGCTGAGACAGGCCCCCGTCGGTCAATCTTCGGTGAGACTGGTCATTAAGGTCAGCAAAGGTCAGCGTTGATCCGAGCAGACCCACACCTGGCCATACGTGAGACTCGCCATCGACCACGGATGGCTCGTTCACCCAGAACGGAACGGCCTCACAGAGGCCCGGCCGGCCGGCATCCGGACCTGTAAGGGCCGACGACCCGGTCCGTCCCGACCTTTCCGCAGGTCAGCGCACGCGACCCCGCGCCTTCAGCGGGATGTCGGGAAGCGAGGGCGCACGAAGGCGGGCGCCGTCGTAGCCGTGGACCTCGCCGAACCGCGAGCTCTTCTCCCAGTCGTTGCGCGCCTGGAGGATCTCCTCACCGGATCGGCCGATGAAGTTCCACCACATGACCAGCTTCTCCTCGAAGGGCTCGCCGCCGAGGAGGAGGACAGCGGCGTCGGTGCGGGCCAGGAGGGGGAGTTCGCGGCGGTCGGTGCCGAGGTAGAGCATGGAGCCCGGTTCGACGCGGACGCCGTCGACGTCGACGCTGCCGGACATGGCGAGCACGGCGTACTCGAAGCCGGGCTCCAGGGGGAGCTTGAGGTCGGCGCCCTCGGTCAGGGCGAGGTCGGCGCCGACCAGGGGGGTGTAGGCGGTGCCGGGGGAGGTCGCGGTGTCGAGGCTGCCCAGGATGACGGTGCCGCGCAGGCCGGGGGCGGTGACGACGGGCAGGTCGGCGTGGTGCTCGAAGGCGGGGGCGGTGTGCCGGTGGGCGTCCGGGAGTGCGACCCAGAGCTGGGCGCCCTCCAGGAAGCGGGCGTGCGCGCGCGGGGACTCCTCGGAGTGGGAGATCGCACGGCCGGAGGTCATCAGGCCCAGCTCGTAGGGGCGGACGGTCTGCAGGCTGCCGAGGCTGTCGCGGTGCAGGACCTCGCCCTGGTGGAGCCAGCTGACCGTCTGCAGGCCCATGTGCGGGTGCGGCGGGACCTGCATGCCGGGCTCGTCGGCGATGTCGTCCGGGCCGTAGTGGTCGACGAAGCACCAGGCGCCGACCATCCGGCGGCCGAGGCTGGGCAGCAGGCGGCGCACGACGGTGCTCTCACCCAGCGGGACCTGGCGTCCGGTCAGCAGTTCGCGGACCGGTCCGGCGCCGGACTCGCCGCCGCAGGGGGTCGGAGCGGGCTTCTGGTCGAGGTTGCTCATGTCGCGGATCCACCACCGTACGGGTCGGGGCCGGCCGGGGCCGTGCGGTCCGGGCCGGAGGGGCGTCGACAATGATCATCCACCATGCGGGGACGGCGCTCCACCCACTCCACCCACTCCGGACGGCCGGCCCCCGGTGAGCCGATCAGCCCGCCACCCGCCCCGCCCCGTCAGCCGGCGCCGCGGCCCGCCAGCGCGCGGCCGAGGAAGGCGACCGCGTCCGGCAGGACCTTGCGCCAGTACGCCGCGTCGTGGACCCCGGGGGTGAAGCGGGCCTGGACGGTGTCGCCGGCCAGTTTGCGGGCCGCGTCGCAGAACGGGTCCTCGGTGCCGCACCAGACGCCGATCGGACGGCCGTGCGGCTGGTCCTGGTGGAGCAGCGGCTCGTTCTCGCGCCAGTCGGCCTCGTCCTTGAAGACGCCCACCGCCTTGGCGTCGCCCCAGCTGCGGAACAGCGCCGGACTGAGCACCGCGACCGGGCCGAAGCCGGCGCCCCGGTTGCGGGCGTAGCGGAGCGAGCCGAAGCCGCCCATGGATATGCCCATCGCCGCGTCGGGCGCGCGCAGCCCCTGCTTGGTGAGCCAGCCCGGCAGCTCCTCCAGCAGCATCTTCTGCGGGTCGTCGCCGGACGGCGTGCGCCGCCAGTAGGTGGCGTCGCCGCCGTCGACGGCGACCACCGCGAACGGGGGGACGCCGGCCGCGATGGCGGCGACCAGGATCTGCGGCAGTCCGAGGTCGGTCCACGCCTGGGCGGTGGCACCGCGCCCGTGCAGGGCGACGCAGACCGGCAGGTCGGCCGGGCGGGCGATGCCCTCCGGGACGATCGTGATCATCTTCACCGCGGCGCCGTTCCGGGCCGCCGAGTGCTGCTCCTCGCTGCGGAGTGAGGGGACGACGGCCGTGGCGCCGGACGGTGCCGCCGTACCGGTGGGCGCCGTGGCGGGGGTCGTACCGGCGGCGGAGGGCACGCCCGGGCCACCGGAGCCGCCGGACCGGCTGCCCGGGCCGTCCGAACCGCCGGACAGGGCCACCGCGGTACCGGTGCCGACGACGGCGAGGCCGCCGAGGCCGAGGCCCGCCCTGAGCAGCCGGCGCCGCCCGAGCGTGCCGGGGCCGAACGCCCCCGGGCCGAACAAGCCCGTGCGGGCCCGGCCGGTCACGCCGATCACGGGCGGCACGGCGGGCGGCGGCGCCATCACGGGCGGCGGCGGGGCGACGGGGGGCGGCGGCACCGGAACGCCGCCCGCCACCCCGACACCCACCGCTCCGACACCCACCGCTCCGGCGTGTCCACTCCCCTGCTGGTCCAGGTCCACGGTTCTCCCCTCCGACAGTCAGCCGGCACTGTACGTCGGGCCCGGCCCGCGGGCCGCACCGTGTCCGTCACAGCTGATCAACAACTCGTCACCGCGGCCCGGGGGCGGTGTCCCCGACGACTCAGTGCTTGCAGGCCCACCAGGAGTCCGCGGTCGCCGCGTCCGCGAGCGCGCGCAGCTTGGCGACGGCCTCGGCCGGGTCCTCCGCGCCGTACACCGCCGAGCCGGCCACGAAGACGTCCGCGCCGGCCTCGGCGCAGCGCTCGATGGTGCTCGCGGATACCCCGCCGTCCACCTGCAGCCACAGCTCCAGGCCGTGCTTGTCGATCAGCTGCCGGGTGCGGCGGATCTTCGGCAGCATGATGTCCAGGAACGCCTGGCCGCCGAAGCCCGGCTCGACCGTCATGATCAGCAGCATGTCCAGCTCGGGCAGCAGGTCCTCGTACGGCTCGATCGGCGTGGCGGGCCGCAGCGCCATGGACGCGCGGGCGCCCTTGGCCCGGATCTCCCGGGCGAGCCGGACGGGCGCGGCCGCGGCCTCGACATGGAAGGTGACGGAGCCGGCGCCGGCCTCGACGTACTGCGGGGCCCAGCGGTCCGGCTCCTCGATCATCAGGTGGCAGTCGAGCGGCGTGCCGGTGGCCCGGGCGAGGGCCTCGACCACCGGGACGCCCAGGGTCAGGTTGGGCACGAAGTGGTTGTCCATCACGTCGACGTGCAGCCAGTCCGAACCCCTGACGGCCTCGGCCTCGTCGGCGAGCCTGGCGAAGTCCGCGGACAGGATGCTGGGGTTGATCTGCGCCATTTCCGATGCTTCGCTTCCTACGAGGTTTCCCGGCGCCCGAAACGGCCACCTCGCCCCATCATCTCGCGGGGAGCGGGCGGGAACTGAACGGCGAACCCTCCCCGTGACCCGCATCACACCCGCTCGGGGGTTAGCGCGAGCGCCACCGTGGTCATCAGCCCTGTGAAACCCGTCGTTCGCACCTCCGGCCGCCCTCGTTCCCGCCCCTTTTCCGCCACACACCCTCCGCGGAGCCCGCACCGGAACTCCCCCCGCGGGCCCCTGCCCGCTCCGCGGAACCGCCCCCCCTCCCAGCTCCCTCACGCAGCCGCAGAATTACCCCCTCCCACCCCCTCACGCACTCTTCGTGCTCACTCCGAGGAAGGTCCTCCGTTGGCCGATCTGGTCCATCCCGCCCGGGCCCTGTGGTGGCTCTTCGAGCCGGTGCACGCCGTCACCTACTTCTCCCCCGAGGGCCGCGCGGCGTTCGAGGAGGCCGGACTGCGCGGCGGCTGGCGCGGCTACTTCGCCGGGCGGGCGGCGCCGCTGGGCGCGGTCGACGCACCGCCGGTGGTCGCCGCGTTCTTCAACTTCGCGCCCTCGATGGTGGAACGCGCTCTGCCGGACGTCTGGAAGCGGGCGGATCCGGACAGCGCCCTGGCGGCCCGGGTCGCGGGCGCCTCGGCGGCGCTCGCCCGGCTGCTGGAGCACGTGGAGCCGGAACAGGTCGAACGGGTGGCCGACCTGCTGGAGCGGGCCGTCGACCGGCTGGACTGCGCGGGCCGGGTGCTGGCCGCCGCCAACGCCGCCGTCCCCCGCCCGGCCGGCCTGTACGGACGGCTCTGGCAGGCCGCCACCGTGATGCGCGAGCACCGCGGCGACGGCCATGTCGCGGCGCTGGTCTCCGCCGGGCTGGACGGTTGCGAGGCGCTGGTGGTGCGCTGCGCGCTGGACGTCCGCCGCGAGGTGCTGCAGCCGATGCGCGGCTGGACCGACGAGGAGTGGGCGGCCGCCACCGCCCGTCTGGTGGAACGCGGTTGGCTGACGGAGCGCGGCACGATCACCGAGTGCGGCCGGATCCGTCACCAGTCCCTGGAGGCCGCCACCGACCTGGCCGCCGCCCGGGTGTGGGAGAGCCATCCGCGCACCGAACTCGACCGGCTCGCCGCCGCGCTCACGCCGATCTCGGCGCTCTGTCGCAGTGCGCTGCCCCCGATCAACCCGATCGGCCTGCCGGCCACCACGGCCTGACAGCGAGGACTTGATCCATCGACACCGGACGCCCGGCACCGGCCACTTCGACCGCCGGTGCCGGACGGCCGGGCCGATGGCCGGTTCCCCCCAGCCGCCCGATCCGGCCGCCGCTCAACTCCCCGCGTCCGCCGCACCCGCTGCGTCCGCCGCGTCCGCCGCGTCCGCCGTCTCCGCCGTCTCCGCCGTCTCCCGCTCTCCCGCCTCGGCCGACCGGCCGTGCGCCGGCGGGCCGAGCACGATCCCGCGCCCCGCGTAGAACCGGTCGAACAGCCGCCAGGGCACGTGCGCGTAGGCCTGCGACTCCCCCGCGAACCCGGACGGGTTGTGGATCACCAGCGCCGTGCCGGTGACGCCCACCGCCAGCACCAGGTGCCCGCCGCGCCGGTGCGGCTCGGGCCCCTCGGGTTCGCGGATCGCGGGGTGCACGGACAGCATCACCAGGCGCCCGGCGGTCACCTCCGCCGCCACCTCGTCGGCCGTCAGCTCCCGCGCCTGCGCGGCCAGTCCCCAGCGCTCCCGGACATACGCGGCGAACGGCGTGTGGATCAGCCCGTGCAACCGCTCGCCGTCCCGCTCGTACGCACCGGCCGCCAGGCACTCCGCGGCCAGCGGGACCTGCGGCGGCGCCACACCCCACCAGCGGTCGAGCGCCATCCGCAGGCACGCCACTCCGCAGAGCCGCCAGGACCAGTACGCGTAGTCCTCCGGCGTCTGCGCCCCCGACTGCCCCCAGCGCGGGTCGTCCGCCGCGCCCACCGATCCGTCGATGATCTCCTGTACCAGCTCCGGGGATTCCCACTGCGCGTAGTACGGCACCTCGTGCACCACGGCCGCCCGGCCACCGCTCTCCACCATCCCCCGACGCTCTCACGCCGCCCGGCCGCCACGGGCCCGCGACACACACTCGCTCAGGCCGGGGCCCGGGCGGCCCGCCGAACCCCCCGGGGGTCGCCCGGCCTACTACTGCGGCGCCGATCCGGACGCCGTCCCGCCCCCGGAGGTCTCCCCCGGCGCCTTCCGGCCGCCCGCCGCCGAGCGGTAGGCGAGCCGGTCCGACGCCCGGCGCCCCCGGCTCTCCAGCGGCAGCGACCCGTGCGCCCCGGCCAGCCCGAACGGCGGCATGTCGAAGTAGATCGCCTCGTACGACCCCTCCGGCACCATGTACGTCTCGTGCCAGAGCCCCACGTGCCCGCGGACCTTCCCGGCGCGTATCTTGCGGTTCACCATCCCCCACACCTTGTGGTGGAAGGCGTCCGGCGCGGACGCGTAGGCGTACAGCTTCTCCTTGGACTCCCAGTACTGGACGATGTAGTACGTCCGCGGCGAGGCGGTCAGGAGGATGCGGCCGCGCAGGCCGCGTTCCGGCTCCTTGGCCAGGTCGTGGAGCATCCGGAACATCGCCGCCATCACCGGCATCCAGTGGTGGACGGCCCAGAAGCGGTTGATGCGCATCCCGATCAGCAGCACCACGGTGTCCCCGGTGACGGCCGCGGTGGTGTATCCCGGAGTCGGTTTGGCGAACATGTGTGCCCCCAGCTCTCTGCTCCACCTATGTAAGCGGTGATTACATCAGCGAGCGGAAGTCCGGTCAAGGCTCCGCGCACCCTCAAACCCACTACCGGAAAAGGTGGTTGACGATCAGGACTGACCCTCAATCAGCTCCGGCCGGCGATCCCCTGGCCGAAGGTGTCCAGCACCTGCACCGCCAGCTCCTCCGCCTTCTCCGGCGGCAGGTACCCGTCCAGGATCATCTGCGCGAGCCCGTAGACCAGCGCCTGCCCGGCCAGGCCCACCAGGGCCGGGTCCCCGGGGCGCAGCCGGCCCGCCTCCTGGTCCGCGACGATGAAGCCGGTGAGCGCCTCGTCGATCCCGGCGAGCCGCTCCCGCAGCTCCGGCTGCCGGGAGGCGGTGAACACCCGGGAGCGGACCAGCTCGAACCGATGCGGGTGATGGATGGTGTAGCGGACGAACCCCAGCCCCATCGCCTTCATCGCGGGGCCCTCGCTCCGCTGGATCTCGGCCAGTTGCCACTGTTCGAAGTCGGCCAGCACCTGGTCCGCCAGCTCGGTCAGCAGCGCCTGCCGGTCGGGGAAGTGCCGGAACGGCGCCCCCGGGGACACGCCCGCCCGCCGTGCCACCTCCCGCATGGTGACCTTCGCCTGCCCCTCCTCGTCCAGCAGCGCGAGCGCCGCCGCGACCAGCGCCGCGGGGAGGGACCCGTGGTGGTAACTACTGCGCTCGGCAGGCCTTTCCGTCATGTCAGCCAGTGTTACCACAGCCCACCGGGGTGACCGGCGGGTACGCCGAAGGCCCGCGGCCCACACGTGCGCGCCGCGCCGAAGCCCTTCGCGCCGCGCCCGGGACCGGGGCACGGCGCGAAGGGCGCGACAAGCGGGATGAGACGAGAGGGACGGGACGAGAGACGCCGCGCCAGAGGCCGGCCCGTCCTACCAGGCGTAGTCCTCCGGGGCGGGGCGGTGGCCGGGGAAGATCTCGTCCAGGCGGTCGAGGGTCTTCTGGTCGAGCTTGAGGTCCAGCGCGGCGACGGCCGCGTCGAGGTGGGCTGCGGTGCGCGGGCCGATGATCGGCGCGGTGACCACGGGGCGGCTGAGCAGCCAGGCGAGGGCGAGGTCGGCCGGGTCGGCGCCGAGTTCGGCGGCGAAGTCCTCATAGGCCTGGATGCGCTCGCGGTTGGCCTCCAGGACCTCGCTCGCGTGGCCCATCGCGCCGCGGACGGCGGCGCCCTCGCGCAGCTTGCGCAGCACGCCGCCGAGCAGGCCGCTGCGCAGCGGGGACCACGGCAGCAGGCCGAGGCCGTAGTGCTGGAGGGCGGGGACGACCTCCAGCTCGATCGTGCGGTCGATCAGGTTGTAGAGGGACTGCTCGCTGACCAGGCCGAGGAAGTGCCGGGAGCGGGCCGCCTCCTGGGCCTGGGCGATGTGCCAGCCGGCGAAGTTGCTGGACCCGACGTAGATGATCTTGCCCTGGGCGACCAGGACCTCCATCGCCTGCCAGATCTCCTCCCAGGGCGTGTCCCGGTCGATGTGGTGCATCTGGTACAGGTCGATGTGGTCGGTGTTCAGGCGGCGCAGGCTGGCCTCGACGGCGCGGCGGATGGCGAGCGCGGAGAGCCGGCCCTCGTTCGGCCAGTCGCCCATCGGCGCGTACGCCTTGGTGGCGAGCACCGTCCGCTCGCGGCGGCCGCCGCCCTGGGCGAACCATCTGCCGATGATCTCCTCGGTGCGGCCCTTCTGGTTGCCCTCCTCGTCGCGGCCGTAGGAGTTGGCGGTGTCGAAGAAGTTGATGCCCCGCTCGTGGGCGGTGTCCATGATCTGGTGGGCGTCGGACTCCGTGGTGTGCGGGCCGAAGTTCATGGTGCCCAGGCAGAGTCGGGAGACGGTCAGGCCGGTACGGCCGAGATGGGTGAACTCCATGCTGCCCACCATCTGCCGCACCGGGCCCGCTGTCCAGCACATTCCCCCGACCGGATAGCAGGTCCGGCGGGTCCGGCGGCCGGCGGGTCAGGCGGGTCGGCGCCCGGCGGGTCCCGCGCCCGGCGCCGGTCGAACACCGCACCGGCCGGGACAGTCCGGACAGCACAGGCCGGACAGCACAGGCCGGACAACACGGGCCGGACGCAACACCTCAGGCGTCGAAGCGGCTGCGTGCGGTCTCGATGTGGTCGAGGTTGCGGCGGGTCCAGTCGCACATCCGGTGGACGGTGTCGCGCAGGCCCAGGCCCGGCTCGGTGAGGGTGTACTCGACCCGCGGCGGCACCACGGGGAACACCCGCCGCTCCACCAGCCCGTTGCGCTCCAGCATGCGCAGGTTCTGGGTCAGCATCTTGTGGCTGATTCCCTCCACCTCGGCACGCAACTCACTGAACCGCAGGGTGCGTTCACCCACGGCCTCGATGATCAGGAGCGCCCACTTGTTGGCGACGTCCGAGAAGATCTCCCGTGCCAGGGAGTCCGCCCGCCGGAGGTCCGCCTCCTCGGGCGAGTCACCGAACTGCTTGGCCACCATGAGGTTCCCCCGTCACTGGAAAGTGCGTTCTTCCATGTCAGCGCTCACTCTCCTACGGTTCCTGAGTAACCACAAGTGACCACGGACGGCGCGAGACCGGGGCAGGGCAGGCCCGTTCCGGCCCCCGCTCCCCCCGTAAATCGTTCGTGGCCGGGCCGCCCCGCGCCGTACCGTGGGCCGATCGATGATCTTGGCCGCCGGGTGCGGTCGCACACGGAGGGACGGACCGATGCAGCAGCACCAGGGGTGGGCCGACGAAGGGTTCGGGGCGGTCGCCGACGCCTTCGCGCGCAACTACGCCGACTTCCCCGAACTCGGCTCCGCCGTCACGGTGTTCGCCGGCGGCCGCAAGGTCGTCGAGCTGTGGGGCGGCGTCGCGGACGAGCGCACCGGCCGGCCGTGGGAGGCCGGCACCGTCGTCCCGGTCTTCTCCTGCGCCAAGGGCCTCGTGGCGATCTCGGTCCACCTCCTCGCGCAGCAGGGCCTGCTCGACCTCGACGCGCCGGTGAGCCGCTACTGGCCCGAGTTCGCGGGCCCGGACGCCGATCCGAAGCGCACGGGCCGGTACGACAAGGACGCGATCACCTGCCGGATGGTCCTGGGCCACCGGGCCGGGCTCCCGGCCCTGGACGCCGCGCTCTCCTTCGAGGAGATCGCCGCCTGGGCGCCCGTCGTCCGCGCCATCGAGGAGCAGCAGCCGCTCTGGGAGCCGGGTACGACCTTCGAGTACCACGGCCACGTCTTCGGCTTCCTGCTCGGCGAGGTGGTCCGGCGGATCACCGGCCTCACTCCGGGCGCCTTCTTCCGCCGGACCATCGGCGAGCCGCTCGGGCTGTCCGCCTGGCTCGGCCTTCCGCCGTCCGAACTCGGCCGCCTGGCGCGGCTGGTGGAGGCCGAGGGCCGCCGCCCGCTGCCCGGCCCGGAGCACCTGCTGACCCGGATCGTGACGATGAACGGCGCGCTCGTCTTCCCCGGCCTGGACGAGCCGCGCGGATGGAACGACCCGGCGCTGCACGCCGTCGAACTGCCGGGGGCGGGCGCCGTCGCCTCCGCGACCGGTCTGGCCGGCCTGTACGCGGCCGCCGTCACCGGCGTCGAGCGCACCACGGGCGGGCGGAGCGAGCGACTGCTCTCCCCGGCGACCGTCACCGACGCCGTCCGTGAACTCTCCTCCGGCGCCGGCTTCCTGGGCTTCGACCTGGGCGCCCGCTGGGGCTCGGGGGTCCTGCTCCCCTCGCCGTCGTTCCGGCCGATGCTCGGCGCCCGCAGCTTCGGCAACGACGGCGCCGGCGGCCAGTTCGCCTTCGGTGACGACGAGTACGGCATCGGCTTCGCCTACACGGCGAACCGCATGATCGGCCACGGCGACGCGCGGGCCGATCGCCTGGTCGAGGCCGTCCGCGACAGCCTCGGCGACTGACCACCTCACCTTTGCGCGCGGGCCCCGGCGCACGGGGGCCCGCGCGGCTGCGCCCGTACGCTCCCTTTCGTCCTGACGCGTCCATGACTAGAGTCCCGGGCACACGCCGTCGAACCGTGGAGAGCCCCTCATGTGCAGAAGACCGAGCCCCACCGGAACCGCCGCCGCCACCCCCGGAACGCCCGACACCCGAGCCGTCCCCGATGCCCTCGCCGTCCCCGACACTCCCGGTAAGCCCGCCACGCCCGGCACGCCCGACTGACGCCGCCACCCCGCACCTGGCCTCCGCCCCCTCTCCACCGCTGCCCGATCGGACCGGTATGACGGGGGGTTAGCCCCACCCCCACCTGGGCGGACAGCAGGATCGTCCCGGACGGTCGCCCCTGGCCATGCTGGGACCAGCACCTACCGCTGGATTCCCGACGATCACCCAGGAGTTGCCCCGTGCGCGAGCAGGCATCGCAGAGGTTCCGTTCTTCCGACCGGCAGCAGGGCGGTGGCCGGCGCAGGGCCCTGCGGGCCGCGGCCGCCGTGGCCGGGGGCGCCATGACGATGGGGCTCCTCGCGGCGCCCGCGGCCTCCGCGGCCTCCGGGACGTCCGCGACCTCCGGGACGTCCCGGCCGGACGCCGTCCAGCAGGGGCTGACCGCGCTGCTGCAGTCGGACGGCACTCCCGGTGCACTGGCGAGCGTCACCGACCGGTACGGCCGCACCCGCACCTACACCGCGGGGGTGGGCGACGTGACGACCGGCGCGAAGGTGCCCGACGACGGACAGGTCCGGATCGGCAGCAACACCAAGGCCTTCACGGCGGCGGTCGTGCTGCAGCTGGTCGGCCAGCACAGGATCGACCTCGGCGCCAAGGTCGAGGACTACCTGCCGGGCCTGGTCCGCGGCGAGGGCGCCGGGGCGGGCATCGACGGGAACGGCATCACCGTCCGCCAGCTCCTCCAGCACACCAGCGGACTCCCCAACTACAGCAAGTACCTCGACGACGACGTCCGCTACTACGACCCCCGCGAGCTCGTCGGCATCGCGCTGCGGCACCCGGCCGACTTCGACCCGGGGAAGGGCTGGGCGTACAGCAACACCAACTACGTGCTGGCCGGCCTGATCGTCGAGAGCGTCACCCACCGGTCGCTCGCCACGGAGATCGATCGGCGCATCATCAAGCCGCTCGGTCTGCGCCACACCTACTTCCCGGCCCCCGGTGACGCGACCATCCGGGAGGCCCACCCCCACGGCTACTACCGGGACGAGGCGGGCGCCCTGGTCGACATCACGGACATGGACCCCTCCTGGGGCTGGGCGGCGGGCCAGCTGGTCTCCACCAACTCCGACCTCAACCGCTTCTACAGCGCGCTGCTGACCCCCGGCCGCCTCCTCCTGCCCGAGCAGCTCCGCCAGATGCAGGACACCGTTCCCGCCGAGGAGACCTTCGGCCCCGGTGCCGGTTACGGACTGGGCCTGGTGAGCATGCCGCTGCCGTGCGGCCCCGGCGTCTACTGGGGTCACGGCGGCAGCTTCCCCGGGTTCGAGACCCGGGGCGGTGTCACCACCGACGGCCGGGCCGCCAACGTGGCGGTGACCGTCCAGCTGACCGACCAGCCGTCCCGGTCCCGCGTCGACGACGTGGTGCGCACGGCCCTCTGCCGCTGACCCGCACCGGCCCGCACCCGGCCCGGACAACCCGCCGGCCCGTCACCCCAGGAAGCCGGCCCACGCCACCCCGGGAAGCCCGGCCCGGACAACCCGCCGGCCCGTCACCCCAGGAAGCCGGCCACCGTCGCCACGAACCGGTCGGCGTCGTCCAGCCACGGGTAGTGGCCCGCCCCGGGCTGGACGACCGACTCGGCGTCGGGGAACAGTGCGGCGAACTCCGCGACCGGGCGCGGCGGGCTGTTCAGGTCGAACTCCCCGGTCAGCAGCAGCGCGGGCGAGGGGAGGGCGGCGAGCGCCGCCCTGGTCGCCCCGGGGGTGAAGGCGCCGTCGGCCGCGAACCGCGCGACGGCCTCCGGGTTGCCGGGCCGCCCGGCCTCCTGGACCTGGCGCGCCGCCGCGTCCCACCGCCCGTGGAAGAACGGGTCGACGGCCGCCCAGTCGGTGCCGGTCCCCTCGGTGATCGCCTCCAGCGCGGCGTACGCCGCCGGGAACCACGGCTCGCCGCTGCGCAGCCGCGCCACCTCGCGCCGGGTCCCCCCGTCGATCTCGATGCCGACGGCCCGCGTCCCGGGGCCGACGAGCACCAGCCTGCGGACGTTCGCCGGGTGGCGGGCCGCGTACTGCGTGGCGATGTTCGCGCCGGCGGAGTGGCCGAGCACGTCCACCCGGTCGAGTCCGAGGTGGCGGCGCAGGGCCTCGACGTCGTCGACCAGGCGGTCGCAGCGGTAGGAGGCGGGATCCTCCGGGAGGGCGGAGCGGCCGGTGCCGCGCAGGTCCGGGACGATCAACCGCCGGTGCGCGGACAGGCCGCCGAGGTCGCCGAGGTAGCGGGAGTCCGCCGGACCGCCGGGGATGCAGAGCAGCGGGTCGCCGTCCCCGTGGACGCGGTAGGCGAGTCGGGTGCCGTCGGGTGCGGAGTAGGTGGGCATGGCAGGGATCATGGCACTCATAACCAGGTTATACAACCCGGTTATGGGCAGCGCCGCCGCAGGTGTATAACCGAGTCATGGCAGGCGACCGCGACACCCACCCGACGTACGAGGCCCTGACCGAGGACCAGGCCGAGCGGATCATCGCCGGCATGAACGAGGTCATCCGGGCCGGTGAGGAGATGCGGACCCTGCGCACCGAGATGATCCAGGTGCTCGTCGGCCTCGGCTGGAGCCAGAGCAGGATCGCCCGGCTCACCGAGATGAGCCAGCCGGCCGTCTCCAAGCAGGTGGCCAGGCACGGGAGCGGCGGGCCGCACCCCCCGCTGGACGTCTCGCTCGACCAGCACGACACGCCCTGGCTCGAAGGGCGCCTCTGGGGCCTCGCCGAGGAGGTCTCCGAGACCCTCGACGACCGCGCCCACTGCACCCGGCACGTCACCGCACTCGCCCGGGGCCGCAAGCGCTTCACCCCCCAGGGCGTCGACGAGCTGCGCCGGCTGCTCGAGGAGGACCTGCGGGTGCACCGGGAGCGGCTGCCCGGCAGCCACCGTGCGGCCTACGACGCGATCAGCCGGGCCCTGGACGTCCCCGCCGCGCGTACCGCACCCCTGGCCGGTCCACCGAAGGCCGCCATGGCCTCCGCCTCGGTGCGCCGCGCCCTCGCCCACCGGGTGCAGCGCGACCGGCTGCGGGGCGGCGAAGCCGGGACTTCCGCGCAGAATTGACCCACCGAATCCCCTGCGGAAAGCACCATCTCGCGGGCCGCATCCGCTCCTAGGCTCGTACGCATGACACCCGTTCAGATCCCCCAGCGCATGAACCTCTCCGCCGTCGCCCCGAAGGTCTTCAAGGCCGTCCTGGCGCTGGACGCAGCCTCCCGCCAGGGCCTCGACCCGGTCCTGGTCGAACTCGTGCAGATCCGCGCCTCGCAGCTCAACCACTGTGCCTACTGCATCGATTACCACACCGGCGACGCCCGCCGGGCGGGCGAGCGCGAGGAGCGCATCTACCAGCTGAGCGCCTGGGAGGACTCCAGCCTCTTCACGGCCGAGGAGCGCGCGGCGCTCGCCCTCACCGAGGCGGTGACGCTGCTGCCGCAGGGCGTCTCCGACGCGGTCTACGACGGGGCGGCCGCGCACTTCGACGAGAAGGCGCTGGCCCAGCTCATCGCGCTGATCTTCACGGTCAACACCTGGAACCGGATGAACGTCGCCACCCGCAGGACACCCGGAGCCGCGTGAGGCGCTCCGCCGAGTCCCACCTGCGGGGGCGGAGTTCCCGTAGGGCCGCACACATCCTTCCTCCCCTCAGGTGAACCAACCCCGGCGGCCGTCACGGGGCGTGCACGCTCCGGGCGCACGCCCCCCGGGCGCGCCTCACCCCAGGATGCGCGGGAGGGTGACCCGCACCCATTCCTCCGGCTGCGACAGATGCGGAGCGTGACCGGCGCCCGCGTACAGGTGCCGCTCCGCCTTCGGGAGCACGAGATCGATCATGTCCAGCACCTCGCCGTACATCGGCGCGTTGTCATCGCTCTGCGTGAGCAGCGCGGGCTCGGTGAAACGGGACAGCGCGGTCAGGTCGAGGTCCAGCGCGTCCGGGTCCCGCAGCTCGTCCAGGTACGTCGGGGCGTTGCGGATGTAGGTGTGCCGGATCGGCGCGGGCAGCTGGGCCCACGCTCCCGGGCCGAAGGCGAGCGTCTCCACGAACAGCTCCGCCGCGGCCGCCGACTCCGCCTGTTCCAGCAGTTCCCGCACGTCGGCGATCCGGCCGGCGAACGCGGTGGCGATGGGCCGCAGGTCCGGGTCGGCCAGCAGCATCGACGTCCCGGGCGGCTCGTGCACGGCGACGCCGCGCACCAGGTCCGGGCGGGCGGCGGCGAGGCGCAGCGTGATCAGCGAGCCGTAGGAGTCCCCGCAGACGAAGACGGGGGCGAGACCGAGGCCCTGGATCAGCCCGGCGAGGTCGGCCGCGTCCTCGTGGACCGAGCCCTGGGTGAGCAGGTCGTCGCTGCGGCTGTGCCCGCGCCGGTCGTAGGCGACCACGGTGGCCTGCTCGGCCAGCCCGGGCACCACCCGCGCCCAGCTGTCGGCGTCGCTCCAGGACCCGTGGACCAGCACCACGCCCGGCCCGGCACCCCGGGCCTCGTAGTACAGCGACACCCCGTTCACCTGTATCTCGGCCATCGCGAGCCTCCCGACCGCGGTCGTGCTCCAGCCCCTCTCCGACAAGCCTGACACACCCGTGTGGGCACCGGTCGGATCAGCGGACCGGCACCGTGCAGCGACCGGGAGACGGTGACGGAGCGCTGTTCCCGCCCTGCGGTGGCCCCTCCCCGGGGCCCACCGCCGCAGCTCTCACCGAGGGTGACGGACACCGGGCGAGCGGGCCCCGGCCGCCACCGGCCACCGGTCGGCGAGCAGCAGGGCCGGCGGGCCGCCCGGAAGGAGGAATCACCCCTCGCCGACTGCGGCGAGGGCGTCGTCCATCGACCACCACATCAGCCCGAACCCGTCCTCACCGGGCGCGAGCTGCTGCGGGCCGACGGTCAGGCCACGGGCCTCGAAGAGCTGGAGTCGCGCCGTGGAGCCCGGCACGGAGGAAACGGCGCGGTCAGTACGGCGACCAAGCCTCGGGAGTCACGGGCGACGACGACGGCCGCGTCCCGGTTGGGCAGCTGCGTGTTGGACATGTACGGAGACCGGGCCCCGGCGCTCCGCCATGCAGGCGAACGGCACGTTGGTCACGGTGGGGTAGACGATCCCGAGCCCCTCGGGTCCATGGGCTGCTCCCTCCCCTGGTGGCGGCGGTCGAGGAGGGTGTCCGACCAGGTGACGCCCCGCATCAGGGCGGCGGCGAGGGTCGTCCACCAGACGACGCGGGCGGTGGCGGGCTCACCGGGTCCGACCAGGGCCGCGGCGAGGAAGGCGAGCCCGAGGCTGAGCGCGAACACGACCGCTACGGTGACGAGTTCGGCGGTCGAGGGGCGGCTGGAGGGGCGATCGGCGGAGCCGGCTCGCGGGACCGGATGACCTTCGCGCGAGGCGTGATCACGTCCGGTGAGGATGTGGCGGCGGTGCTTGGGACGGCGGCGGTGCTTCGCTCGGCAGTGCATGGTGCTCAATTCCTGAGAAGGGGAGGAGGATCGGCGTCCGCCAGCAGGACGCGCACCCAGACGCGCTTGCCCGCACCGCGCCGCACGACCACGCCGAAGTCGAAGGCCAGCTCCCGGACCAGCTCGATCCCGCGCCCGCCCTCGTTGAAGCGGCGCGGACGCCGCTCCTGGAGCGGCAGGTCGTAACGCGGGTCCCACACCTCCAGGCGGCAGTCGCCGCCGAACTCCTGGAGGTAGATCCGGACTTCACCGTGGCCCGGCAGGCGTGCACCACGGCGTTGGTGACGAGTTCCGAGGTGATCAGGACGAGATCGTCGACGCGTTCGCCCTGCCACCCCCACTCGGTGAGTCGTTGACGGACCTGCTGGCGGGCCGTCCGCACCGAGCCGGCGTGCTCGGTGAGGGCTGCTTCCCAGGTCTGGAGGACAGGTCTGCTCAAAGTGGACATCGTTCGCCCCTTCGCATCTCAACACCCCGTCAGGAGCGTGTTCGTGCGGTCACGTTGAGTGTGGAGCTTGGCGATTCGAAATAGCAACTAGAACGCCTTAGAAAATCGGTGGATCTTGAAACGGCTTGAGTCGAACGGTTCTGTCCGGCAAGACTGGTCGTCCACACCCGAGGGGAGGGGCCCCACTTGAGCAAGGACCTGTCCGCGATCAGGCAGATCAGGCTCGGCGACGAGCTGCGCGCCCTGCGGCTGGAGAACAACAAGACCCTCATCGATGTGACGAGTGGCCTGGACGGCTGGAGTCCGGCTCGCCTCAGCAAGATGGAACGGGCAGACCAACCTGTCGGTGCCAATGACCTGGCAACGCTCATGGACTACTACGGCGTGACGGGTGCGGATCGGGACTACTTCGAGAACCTTCTCGGGAGCGGTCCGCCCAAGCAGTGGTGGCGAAGCCTCGACTACGCCGAGGCGATCACGCCGGCCTTCGCGGAGTATCTCGCTCTCGAAGCCGACGCTTCACACATGCAGAACTACTTCCCCTCAGGGTTCCCCGGACTCGTCCAGACTGAGGGCTACGCGAAAGAAATGATCGCCGCCGGAACGGACGCGCCCAACGAGGAGCTGGTCGAAGCTGGAGCGGAGGTTCGTATCCTTCGCCAGCGACGGCTGAGTGAGGCGCCCACGCTCAGCTTTGAGGCGTACTTCGGCGAGGTCGCGCTGCTCGTGGCAGGTGACCAGAAGGTACTTGTCGAACAGATTCGGCACGCGATCAGGGTCTCCGGACAGCCCAACATCACCCTGCGAATGGTCCCCTTGAGCGCGGGACGACAGGGCATCCTGAACTCGGGCATCACTCTCATGCGATTCCCCGACGACCCCGAAAATGGCTTCGTATTCGTCGAAGCCATCGGCGGTATGCTCCCCCGGAGAACGGGACGCGACGTACGGCGAGCCGAGCGGGCCTTCGCACGAGTCAAGCGGTGCGCGCTGTCTCCGGAAGACACCATCACCGCCCTTGAGCGCAAGTTGGAAGAGCTGACGTGAGCGAGAAGCACAGTCCGTATGACCACGATCCCGCCACCGCTGACTGGGTCAAGTCCCCGTTCTCCGGGGAAGGCAACGGCGACTGCGTGATCATCGCCCGCTTCCCCAACGGCGACGTCTGGCTCGGCGACGACAAGGACCTCACCCGCCCCCACCTCGCCTTCGACCGGGCCGAGTGGAGCGCCTTCGTGAAGGCCATCGAAGCCCACTCCCCCAACTTCACCGCCTGACAGAGGTCCCAGGCCCTGCCCGCCCGGGCAGGGCCTGTACCCGCGCGTTTGGCGAGCGCCCTCTCCTCCGCTAGCCCGATGGCGTGACCCCACAGTTGTGCTCCCGCCGGGCAGGCTCTCCGGTCCGTAGGTTGGACACGATCCATCGTGAACCGGCCGACGAACACGCAGGAGTGAGCATGGCGACCGCAGCGCCCCCCTCCGCCGCCGCCCAGGCGGCCATGACGCTCGCCGCGATCGCGGCTACCGCCGCCACGCCGCGCCCCTCGGGCGAGACCCTCGCGGACCAGAGCACCCGGGTCGCCCGCGGCATCACCCTGCAGCTGGCCGACCCCTCGCTCGCCACCGGGGGCACCTGGGTGCTCTCCTGGGTCGGGTTGAGTCCGGACAACGCCAACATGGCGTACCTCGCCGTCAACACCGACGGCTCCAACACCTTCGCCGTGGTGATCCGCGGCACCGACGCCAACGTGACCGACCTGCTGGAGGACCTCGGCGTCGGCACGGTCGTCCCGTTCACCGCCGTCGGCACCCCGCCCGGCCCGGTCTCGGTCGCCAAGGGCGCGATGGAGGCGTTCACCGAGGTCGTCACCATGACCAACGCGGGTGTCACCCTCGTCCAGGCCCTGACCACCGCCCTGCGCCAGGCCCCGTCGAACCCGACGGTCCACGTGATCGGCCACAGCCTGGGCGGCGCCATCGCAACCATGGTCGCGCCGTACCTGCGGACGCTCACCTGGCCCAACGGCACCCCGCAGTTCTCGCTCTACACCTTCGCCGCCCCCACCGCCGGGGGTACGGACTTCGCGACCTACGTCAACTCCCTGAAGTGGCAGGCGAACGAGCGCTACTACAACGCCTACGACCTCGTCCCGCAGGCCTGGAACAACCTCGACGAGGCCAGGACGTGGTACCCGGATCCGCCCGGCCCGGCGGCGAACGAGGACGTCAAGGCCGTGATCGGGGCGATCACCGGCCTGCCCGGTCCCAACGTCTACGCCCAGCCGGGCGACGACATGAGGCTGAACGGCACGTACGGGCCGCCCGGGTCCTACGACCCGTCGGTGGTGAAGAAGTCGGTCCAGGACTTCATGGGGCAGGTGGCCTTCCAGCACGCCAACTCCACCTATCTGCGGCTGCTCTACGCGCCCGACGTGGACGCCGGCCCGGTGGTGACCGGCGTGAGCCCCAGTACCGGCGCACCGGGCACCCAGGTCGTCATCAGCGTCACCGGCAGCGGGTTCGACCAGTACACCGGCGTCGACTTCGGCACGGTGCCGTGCTCACAGGTGGCCATCGCGGTTCTCCCCACCGGCATCCGGATCTCCACCCCCGCGCCCCAGGGCGTCGGCGTCGTCCCCGTCCGCGTCACCACCGGCCTGGGCACCTCCCCGGCGGTCCCGTTCGGCCAGTTCGCCTACGGCGGCCCGGCCCCCGTGGTGGTGACCGGCATCGGCCCGGACACCGGCGAGTCCGGCACCTCCGTCACCATCACGGGCGTCAACTTCGGCTCGACGGCGGCCGTCCACTTCGGTGACAAGGCCTCGAAGCACGTCGAGGTCAGCCCGCCCGACACGATCGTCGCCACCGCGCCGGAGCAGGGCATCGGCGTGGGCCTCGGCAAGGTGAAGACCGTCAACGTCACCGTGCTGTCGAACGGTTACTCCTCCCCGGCCGGCCCCTCGAACGAGTTCGTCTACGAGAAGTGACCCCGGCGGGGCGGGGCCCCGCTACACCGGCTTCGTCGCGCGGATCGAGTAGATCAGCGGCACACGCGGCTGCCCGGCCGGGTAGCGGTAGGCGCCGTCCTCCGACTCCAGGACGGGGAAGCGGGGGAACAGCGTGAAGTCGTGCTCGTGCAGGAACTCCACCCGCAGGCCGACCGCCACCAGGGCGCTGAGCACCTCGCCGATCCCGTGCTGCCACTCGATCGTCACGTTGGCGGTGGTCGCCGCGCCCAGGTCGGCATAGGTGCCGGGCTCGTCCCAGACCATCGGGTCGCGCCGGAAGTAGTCCGTCTCCACGGTCCGGCCGTCCTCCGCCAGGATGTCGGCGAACGGGTGGAACTCGGCCAGGTAGAGGAAGCCGCCCGGGGCGACCAGCGCCGCCGCCGTCCGGGCCCACCGGTCGATGTCGGGAAGCCAGCACAGCGCGCCCAGCCCGGTGTAGACGATGTCGAACGTGCGGGCGTCGAGCACCTCGACGGCGTCGTACACATCGGCGGTGACGAAGTGGGCCGTGGCCGCGCCGATCTCCTTGGCGATCCCCTCGGCCTCGGCCACGGCCGGCGCCGAGAAGTCCAGCCCGGTGACCGTGGCGCCCCGCCGGGCCCACGCCAGCGTGTCCAGGCCGATGTGGCACTGCAGGTGGACCAGCGTCTTCCCGGTGACGTCGCCGACCTCGGCGAGCTCGAAGTCCCGCAGCGGGTCCTGGCCGGCGACGAAGCCGGGCACGTCGTAGAACGCCCCGGCGGTGTGGATCGGGACGCGCTCGTCCCAGTTGGCACGATTCACCGCGCGCCAGTCAGCGGCTCCCGGGGTCTCAGTCATACCGCCACGCTAACCAGCGACCCCGGCAACCCCCAACCGATTACGACGACCGGACGCACGGCACGGTCGGCTTCCGGCCGCGCCGACCGAACCGCCGGAGCCGCTACGACCGGCCGCGACGCGCGAAGTACGCGCGACCGAGGAGGACACCGCCGATTCCGGCCGGGGGGACGATCAGCCATCCCACCCAGTTCATGCGGTCGGCCAGTCCGAGCAGCTGGGCGAGACCCGCCAGGGCCAGCCAGACGAGGAGCATGAGGACGAGGCCGCACCCGAACATGCCGAGACCGTCGGCCGCATCTGGACGCCGCTCCACAGGTGCTCCCCCGCCGGATCGTGTCAGCCGCGTCGGCGGCGGAGTTCCACGGTACGCAGGGCACCGGCACTGGCGGGGCCCGCTCTCCCGGTCTGGCACGATGGTGCTCCGCGTCGACGCCGGCGGTGCTCCCGGACGGGTGGACGAGCTCCCTGGAGGCATGCGGTGTTCAAGAGAGTCACCACCGTGATGACCTTCGCGCTCGACCCCGGGGCGTCGGCCCGCTGGTGGGGGGAGTTCCTCGGCGTGCCCGTGAAGACGGAACTCAGCGACACCGGGTCCGTCTACGCCTGGGTGGAGATCGCCGGGGTCGAGGTCGGGTTCCACCCCGCCGATGACGAGCGCAATCGCCGGGGCGCCAGCCCGGTCGTGTACTGGGGCGTGGACGATCTCGACCAGGTCCGTGAACGGCTGTTGGCGGCAGGCTGCACGCACCACCGCGGGCCGCTGACGATCGCGCCGGGCCGACGGATCGCCCAGCTGCGCGACCCGTTCGGCACCGTCGTCGGCATCGAGGGCCCGTAGCCGGACCGCGCCGAACGACGCTCCCCCTGCTGGCTGTCCGACACCTTCCGCGGCCCGGCCTGCCCCCAAGCGGCCGTCCGCTCCCAGGGCCGGGCCCCCGATCAGCCCCGCAGCTCGGTTTCGAGGCGGTCGCGGAAGGCGTCCAGGCGGCTGCGGCCGGGGGTGAAGACCGGCAGCTGGCGCAGGATCGCGCCAACGGCGGGCGGTGCGTGCTCGATCGCCCACCGGATCTCCGCATCACCGGCCGCCCGGTCGCCGGCCGCCGCGAGTTCCCGGGCGTGCGCCGCGTACATCGCCGGGCCAAGGGCGTGTTTCGCCTGGTGGGGGGTGGCCAGCGGGTGGATGTAGGGGCTCGCCGCCGCGTAGCCCGCGGCGCGGGCGGCCGCCGTGGCCGCCGGGTCGGCGACGTCACGCGCGGCTGCGAGCGCCGCGAGGGCGACGGCGCGGAGCCTCCCCGTCCGCTTCCCGTCGCGGGTGAAGACGCGGATGCCGTCGATCGCCTCGCCCGGGCGGGTGTCGGCGGGGGCCCGCGCCTCGAACAGCGGCAGGACGCGCTCGGCGCAGTCGGCGGTCCAGGCTCCGAGGAGCCGGCGGTCTTCGTCGCTGATCGTCACCGTGTCCATCCGCCCATCCTGCCCGCCCCCGCCACCCGCCGTCGCGCGCCCGCCACCGTGCACCCGCTCGCCGTCGTCCGCCGAGTCGCCCGGCCGGGGCCGTACAGTCCTGGCCATGGCGACCGAGACCCCCACCCCACCCTGGCGCGAGCTCGAACGCGCCACCGTATTCGGCAAGTTCGGCCGGTCCGTCGACCGGGTCGACTTCGAACTGCCGGACGGCAGCCGGGCGGACTTCTACCTGAAGCGCGAAAGCCCGGCCGGTGCGGTGCTCGCGCTCACTCCCGACCGGCGGGTCGTCCTCGCCCGCCAGTACCGGCCCGGGCCCGGCCGGGTGCTGTACGAGCTACCCGGCGGCCTGCTGGAGCCGGGCGAACTCCCGGTCGACGCCATCGCCCGGGAACAGCTGGAGGAGACCGGCTACCGAGGCGGGATCCAGCCGGTCGGGCAGCCCCCTGTCAAGTTCTAGTGTTCAGATCTTTGCGTCCCATCGCCCGGCAGAATCCGGCCGTCGGCAGGGGCAGGGCGGATGTGGGGTGCCCCCGAGCCGTCCGGACGGCTCGGCGCACTCATGTGTGGTGGGTCAGGCGCTCGGCTTGATGGGGGCGACGCCGCTGCCGGGACAAGGGGCGGCGAGGTCGGCCGCGAACTCGGAGAAAGCACCGGCCAGCGGCTCGGCGCCGCGCGACCTGGTGAGGGTGTCACTCATGGTGCTCCTCCTTGACCTCCTGTTTCGGGTGGTGCCAGGCCCGTGCCCGGCCGCCGTGCATCCGTGTGCGGCGGCCGGGCCGGGAGTCTGTGGATGTGCCGTGTGGCCGGTGCGGATCAGGGGCGGCCGAGGGCGCGGAAGGTCCAGCCGGCCGCGCGCCAGCGGTTCGCGTCGAGGCTGCCGCGGGCGTCGATGACCTTGGGGACGGCGATGTGCCGGGCGAGGTCGGCCGGGTCGGCGTCGGAGTACTGGGTCCAGTCGGTCAGGTGCAGCAGCAGCCCGGCGCCGGTGACGGCCCCGGTGGGGTCGTCGGCGTAGTCGAGCCGGGGGTAGGCGCTGCGGGCGTTCTCCATCGCGGCTGGGTCGTGGACGGTGACCTCGGCGCCGGCCCGCTGGAGGGCGTCGGCGACCGAGAGGGCCGGGGAGTCGCGGATGTCGTCGGTGTGGGCCTTGAAGGCGGCGCCCCAGACCGCGATCCGCTTGCCGATCACGGTGCCGCCGAGGGCCTCGCGGGCGAGCTCGACGGTGTGCTCGCGCCGGCGCCGGTTGATCGCCGCGACCTGGCGGAGCAGACCGGTGTCGGCGCCGAGTTCTTCGGCGCGGTGGGTAAAGCCGGCCAGGTCCTTGGGCAGGCAGCCGCCGCCGAACCCTAGGCCGGGCCGCATGCCCTTGGCTCCGATCCGGTGGTCATAGCCCAGGGCGAGGGCGATCTGCTGGACGTCGGCGCCGGTCTTCTCGCAGAGCTCTGCCATCGCGTTGATGAAGGAGATTTTGGTGGCGAGGAAGGCGTTCGCGGCGCCCTTGATCAGTTCGGAGGTCGGGATGTCGGTGACGATGAGCGGGGAGCCGGTGGCCAGGATGTCGGCATAGACGGTCCGGAAGACGGCTTCGCTGCTGGCGTCTCCGTCCTCGATGCCGAGGACGATCCGGTCCGGCTCCAGGGTGTCCAGGACGGCGAAGGACTCGCGCAGGAACTCCGGCGACCAGGCCAGGCGGGCGCTCGCCCCGGCGCGGACGTGCTCGTCCAGGGTCTGCCGCAGCTTCGCGACGGTGCCGACCGGGACGGTGGACTTGCCGATGATCAGCGCGCCGTCGCCGAGCCGCGGGGCCAGCTGGCGGACGGCGGTGTGGAGGTGGGTGAGGTCGTAGGCCCCGCTGCCGTCCTGCTGGGGGGTGCCGACGCCCAGGAAGTGGACGTCGGCGAAGGCGGCGGCCTCCGCATAGGAGGCGGTGAACCGCAGAGCGCCTGCGGCGGTGTGCTTGGCGAGTAGGTCGTCGAGGCCGCGCTCGACGAACGGGGCCTGGCCCTTGTTCTCGGCGAGAAGCCGCTCTACCACAACTCGTGAAAGCGGTTCACTGCGAGCGGTGGAGGCAATACCCTCGGTGATCCGGCATCAGGTGCCGGGTGTACGAATCCCCGTGCCCAGCCGGGGAACGGATTGAGGGGGACGCTGTGGCGTCGACCACCCGCCGGGCCAAGCCGCCGAACGACGCGCTGGCCCGGATGATCGAACAATGCGAGGGCGCCAGCCACAAGTCGCTGGCCCACCGCGTGAACCAGCTGGCCGACGAGGCCGGGCTGACCACCACATATACGCATACCTCGGTCGCGAACTGGTGCCGCCGGGGCATGGTCCCCGACTGGCCGGTGCCCAAGCTCCTTGCACGGGCGATCGGCGAACGGCTCGGCCGACCCGTGCAGTTGGCGGAGATCGGTATGGCGGATGCGGAGACACCGGGCGCCGCGGTGGGGTTGGATTTCCCGCGAGAGCCCGCCGACGCCGTGCGCGTCGCCACTTCGTTCTGGAGTTCCGTGAACCGCCGCGACTTCCTCACCGGATCCAGCTTCGCCGTCGCCTCGTTCACGACCCCGGTGACCCGGTGGCTGGTCAGCCCGGCCGACGACCGTGCCGACCACCGCGGCGGCGCCCGCGTCGGTCGGGCCGACCTGGACGAGCTCCGCGACGCCGCCGACGAGGCCCGTCGCTGGGACTCGAAGTATGGCGGCGGCAACTGGAAGGCAAACTCCGTCACCGACTGCCTCCAGCGCCGGGCCGCCCCGCTGCTGTCCGGCACGTTCTCCGACGAGGTGGGCCGCGAGCTGTTCTCGGTGACCGCCGAGCTGTCCCGCCTGGCCGGCTGGACCGCTTTCGACATCGGCCAGCACGACGTCGCCCAGCGCCACTTCATCCAGGCCCTCCGCCTCGCCCGGGCCGGCGGCGACGTGCAGCTCGGCTGCTATGTGCTCACCACCATGGCGATGCAGGCCCTGCTGCGGGGCTTCCCCAGCGAGGCCATCGACATGACCCAGGGCGCCTTCGCGCGCGCCGACGGCCAGGCCGCCCCCCGGGTGCTGGCCTTCACCAAGCTCATCGAGGCCCGCGCCCATGCCCGCGACGACAACGCGAAGGCGGCGGCCTCCGCTCTGGCGGCCTCCGAGATACTGCTCGACCGAGCCCGCGACCGCGCCGACGAGCCGGCGTGGATCGACTTCTATCACCACGCCCGGCTCTCCGCCGACGCCGCCGAGGTCTTCCGCGATCTTGAGAAGCCCAAGGAGGCCCTGGCCTGGAACGCTCAGGCCGCCGCCATGCAGCCCGGGGTGTTCACCCGCTCGGTCGGGATGCGCCTGGCGATCGTCGGAACCGCCCACCTCCAGAGCAAGGACCTCGACCAGGGCCTGGAACTCGGCAACCAAGCCGTCGACATCCTCGCCCGCGTCCAGTCCAGCCGGGCCAAGGACTACGTTCGCGAGTTCAACGCCGCCCTTACCCCCTGGCGCCGCGAGACAGCGGTCCGCGACTTCCTCCATCGGACCCGCAGCGAGCTCACCGTCGCCGCCTGATCCTGGCTGGTCCCGACAGCGGTGCTGCCGGGACCAGCGGGCCGACCGTCGACCGGTCCGGTCAGTGCTTGGGGAAGCGCAGGACGTTGTCGGGCAGCCGCGGGCCCGGGGCGGTCAGCCGGCGGAGCCGGGCGGCGCCACCTTGGCGTGGTGGTCCATGAGCCTGGCCAGCAGCTCGGTCAGCGTGCCGCGCTCCGTGGCGCTCAGCGGCGCGAGCAGCTCCTCCTGCGCCGCGTCGACGATCGCGTCGAGGCGGCGCAGATACCCACGCCCCTTTGAGGTGACCGTGACGACGTTGCGGCGGCGGTCGTCGGGATCCGGCGCGCGCTCCACGAAGCCGCGGTCGGCGAGGTCGTTGACGACGGCGACCATGTCACTGCGGTAGACGCCGGTGCGGCGGCTGAGCGTCGACTGGCTGGCCGGGCCGGCCTCGGCGAGGGCGACCAGGACCACGAAGTGCCACTTGCGGGCACCCTCGGCGGCGAGGCCGTCGCCCACCAGGCGGTCGGCGTACATCGCGTTCATCGCCAGCAGCCTGCTCGGCAGCGCGCGCACCCGGGCGGGCGCCGGATGGTCGGCCGGGCCGTCGTCGCGGACGGCGGCAGCGGAGCCCGTCGGGGTCGGGGTCCGGCTCGGGGTCGGGCCCTTGGCGCCCTGGGTGTCCATGGCCCTGATTCTACTCATTGCGTTAGTCGCACTAACGACATACGGTAGGGAGCACATCGAAACCATTAGTGCCACAAACGTTAGTGCAGCAAACGAATCACGCGGCACCGCGAGAGGACCGACCGACCATGCCCACCGTCGACGTCATCGACTCCCACATCGCCTACACGGACAGCGCCCCCGCCGGCGGCACCGACAGCGGCCCGGGCCACCCGCCCGTGGTCTTCCTGCACGGCAACCCGACCTCCTCCCACCTGTGGCGCGGCGTCACCCCGCACGTCGCCGGCCGCGCCCGCACCCTCGCCCCCGACCTGATCGGCATGGGCGCCTCCGGCAAGCCCGACATCGCCTACGACTTCGCCGACCAGGCCCGCTACCTGGACGCCTGGTTCGACGCGCTGGACCTGCGGGACGTCGTCCTGGTCGGCCACGACTGGGGCGGCGCTCTCGCCCTCGACCGGGCCGCCCGCCACCCCGAGCGGGTACGCGGCGTGGTCCTGCTGGAGACCATGCTCAAGCCCCTCACAGCCGCCGAACTCCCCGCGCCCGCCCGCGCCCGCTTCGAGGCCTTCCGCACCCCCGGGGTCGGCGAGCGACTGGTCCTCGAACAGAACGTCCTCATCGAGACCGCGTTCACGGGCGGCGTGCTGACCCCGCTCGCCGAGCCGGACGTCCGGCCGTACCGCGCCCCCTACCCCACCCCCGCGAGCCGGCGCCCGCTGCTCGCCTGGCCGCGCATGATGCCGATCGACGGCGAGCCGGCCGATGTCGTCGCCCGGATGACCGCCTACGGCATCTGGCTCGCGAACAGCACGGACGTGCCCAAGCTGCTGCTGACCTTCGACTCCTCGCCGACCCTGCTGATCGACGAGGCCATGGTCGCCTGGAGCCGCGAGCACATCAGCCATCTGACCGTCGAGCACTGCGGCCCGGCCGGGCACCACGCCCCCGAGGACCGGCCCGACGCGATCGGCGGCGCGATCGCCGACTGGCTGGCCGCCCAGGCCTGGTGACGACCCCGGCACCCCGCCCGCGCGAAGGACACTCCGCCCGCGCGACGTGGCACGACGCGGGGCACCGGGACCGCTCACCCCGCTACAGCACCACCTCCGCGAGCTTCCCGGTCGCGATGTCGAAGACGAAGCCGCGCAGGGCGTCGGTCCTCGGGACGAACGGACTGTTCCGGATCCGGGCGGCGGACTGCCGGACGTCCGCCTCCAGGTCGGCGAAGGCCTCGGCCGCCCAGGGCGGCTTGATGCCCGTCTCCTCCCGGATCGACTCCCGGAAGGCGTCGTCGCCGAAGGTCAGCATGCCGCAGTCGGTGTGGTGGATCAGGATGATCTCCTGCGTGCCCAGCAGCCGCTGACTGATCGCCAGCGAGCGGATCGCGTCGTCCGTGGCGACGCCGCCGGCGTTGCGGATCACGTGCGAGTCGCCCTCGTCGAGCCCGAGCGCCGCGTAGACGTCGAGCCGCGCGTCCATGCAGGCCAGGACGGCACTCCGGCGGCCCGGCGGGAGCGGCAGCGGCCCCTGGAAGTCGACCGCGTAGGCGGCGTTGTTGCGGAGGTAGTGCTCGGTGGCGGCACCGGCTTCGGTCATGACTGTCTCCTTCGAGGACGTTCGAGGACGTTCCAGGACATTCGAGGACATGCGACGACATGCAAGGACAGGGGTTCACCGCGGGAGGCGCCCGGGCGCGGGGCACCGGCGGGCACGCCGGAACGGCGCGGCCGCCTCGGGCACTTCGGGACATCGAGCCCGGTCACGGAGACCGCGGCGACCGGCGGGGACCGGACGGCGACAGCGCGGGGCCCGGGAGAGGCGCGCGCGGAAGGCCGTACGTCAGCGGTCGAGCGGACAACTCGCGCTGGACAGGCGGCCGTAGTCGACGTGACGACGGCGGACGAGCTCGGTCATGGCCGCACGGTAATACCCAACTCGCCACCTCCGCCAGGGAATCGACCCGAGACCACCCGAACGAGGCAATTGGACTCCCCCCGCCCGGGGCACAATGACCCTCCACAGCACAGGAACCCGGAGCCCCGCATGACCGACTTCGCGATCGACGAGACCTTGGTGCGGGAACTCCTGCGGGAGCAGCACCCGGACCTCGCCGGGCTGGACATCCGCCGGGTGGACGCCGGGTGGGACAACCAGCAGTGGCGGCTCGGCGAGGAGTTGGCCGTACGGATCCCCCGCACGGAACGGGCGCCGGAGCTGCTGCGGAAGGAGCGGGAGTGGCTGTCCGTGCTGGCCCCGCGGCTGCCCCTGCCGATCCCGGTCCACGTTCGGGCCGGTGAGCCGTCCGCGCTCTTCCCCCGGCCCTGGAGCGTGGTCCGCTGGGTCCCGGGCGAGCCGGCCGACCGGGCGCCGATCGAGCGTGGCGACCACGCGGCCGGCGTGCTCGCGGAGTTCCTCGCGGCGCTTCACCGGGAGGCGCCCGCCGGGGCGTTCCCCGGTTCGAACCGGGGCGCTCCGCCCAGGGAGGCCGCCGGCGGCTTCGAGCAGCAGCTCCACCTCGTCGCCGACGGCGTCGCGGCAGACGTCCGGCGGGTCTGGGCGGAGGCCGTCGCCGCGCCCGACCGGGAGGGCCCGCCGCGCTGGCTGCACGGCGACCTCCACCCGGCGAACGTCGTCGTCACGGACGGAACGCTGTCCGGCGTGCTCGACTTCGGCGAACTCTGCACCGGCGACCCGGCGGCGGACCTCGCGGCGGCCTGGCTGCTCCTGCCCGAAGGCGCGGCGGACGGCTTCTTCGACGCCTACGCCGAGGCCACCGCGGCCGAGGTGGACACGGCGACGGTGCTGCGCGCCCGGGGCTGGGCGCTGCTGCGCTGCCTCTCCCTGATCGGCATCGGCCTGGCCGGGGAGCGCGGCCTCCCCGGTGGGCAGCGGACCTGGGGTCCGGCCGGGCGGGCGGCGCTCGCGCGGGTCCTGGCTACGAGGTAGACCCGGGGGCGGGCGCCCCGGCGGCCGCCCGGTGCCGTGCGCGGTAGGAGCGCGGCGTGGTGCCGGTCAGCCGGGCGAAGTGCTGCCGCAGGCTCGCGGCCGACGCGAAACCGGCCAGCGCCGCCACCCGTTCCACCGGCTCGTCGGTCTCCGTGAGCAGCTCGCGGGCGCGGTCCAGGCGCAGCCGGAGCAGGTACTGCGGCGGGCTGACGCCAGCCTGGGCGCGGAACCGGCGGTTGAGGCTGCTGACGCTGATTCCGGCGTGCGCGGCGACGTCGGCGGGGGTCAGCGGGAGGTGGAGGCAGGCCTTCAACCAGCGCAGGGTCGGTTCGAGGCCCGCGCTGTCGGCGAGTTCGCGGTCGATGCCCTCCTGGACGCGGTCCGCGTGCCGCAGCAGGGGGGTGAGGAGCTCCCGCGAGGTCTCGCCGGCCGTCCGCTCCCCGTGGTCCTGGGCCAGCAGGTGCAGGCAGACGTCCAGCCCGCCGAAGATCCCGGCCGAGGTGAGGAAGCGGCCGTCGGCCACCGCCGCGCCGACCGGGTCGACCTCGATCCGGGGGTGCCGCCGGGCCAGTTCCGCGGTGTGCCGCCAACCGGTGGTGGCGCGCCGGCCGTCGAGCAGGCCGGTGGCCGCGAGGGTGAACACCCCGGTGCCGATTGCGCCGATCCGGCCGCCCCGCGCGGCGGCGGCCCGCAGCACGTCGAGGACCTCGGACGGCGACTCCACCGGGGCGCCGTCACGCCCCGCCAGCAGCACGACGTCGGCGTCGGCGAGGCCCTCCAGCCCGTGCGGGACGGTGATGCCCAGCGGCGCCGGCAGCCCGATCCCGACCGGCCCGGGCGCGGCACACAACCGCACCTCGTAGGCGACCCCCGGGTGCTCACGTGCCGCCGTCCCGAACACCAGCCCCGGCGTGGTGAGGTGGTGTCCGGGCAGCCCGTCGGGCACGAGGACGGCGATGACCGACATACCCGGAATGTACCCGAAGCCCGGGGCGGCCTGGCCACCGTCCCGGCGGTCACCCCAGGTAGGGCGTCGCCCGGTGGTCGAGGTGGTGCTGGAGCCGGAGCCGCTGCGTGTGGTGCATCGGCAGGTCCCCGATGTCGTCCGGAGCCACGAACCGCAGGTCGGTCGACTCGTCGGAGATCCGGAGCTCCCCGCCCGTGACGCGGGCGGTGAAGCAGACGTTGAACTGCTGCCGCACCTCGCCGTCGGAGTAGGCGATCACATGCCGGGGGTCGGTGTAGGTGCCGACCAGCCCGGTGATCTCGACGACGAGCCCGGTCTCCTCGCGGACCTCCCGGACCGCGGTGCCGGGAAGCGACTCACCGAGGTCCATCGTGCCGCCCGGCAGCGCGTACAGGCCGTTGTCGGTGCGCCGTTGGAGCAGCACCCGCCCCTCCTCGTCGGCCACCACGGCCGACGCCGCCACCACCAGCCGGTTCGGCTCCGGCGCGCCGGGATCGTCGTAGAACTCGGTTCGTGCCATGTGGTCAGCTCTCCTCGACTCTTCGGCGACCGATGGGGCGGCGTTCCCATACTGCCCTGGCGGCCGGCGGCCGGGGGCCGGGCGGCGGCAGACCCGGCGCTGCCGCCGCCGGGAGTCAGCTGTTCTGGTGGATCGTCTGCCGGATCCAGTCCGCGTACGCCGGAACGCTGGTGTAGAGGCCCGGGCCGGTCGAACAGGTCGGGTCGGTGTCACCGTCGCCCGAGGTGGTGCCGACGAGTTCCCAGCGGCCGCCCCGGCCCTTCTGCAGCTGCGGGCCGCCGGAGTCCCCGAAGCAGGCCATCGCGCCCGGCACCTGGCTGACCGTGCAGAGGCGCAGCCACCCCGCCCGCCCGGGGGCGCACTCGTCGACGGCTCCCCGGCGGGTCTCCAACTGCTGGAGCCGGTTCGCGAACTCGGCCCGCTGCGGGGTGTCCACGTCGGCGACGCTGCCGAAGCCGAGCAGCCGGGTCGGCGTACCGGGCCGGGCCGCGCGGTCGGCGATCCGGACGGGTTGCTCGCTCACCGGGCGGTCCAGCCGGATCAGCGCGAGGTCGTCCTGGTTGGCTCCGCCGCCGCCGGTGCCGATCCCGTAGCCGGGGTGGGTGATCGTCCGCTCGATGGTGCGCACGGTGCCGCCGGACGTGCGCCGGTCCGAGCCGATCCGGACGGTGCCGTCCAGGACCACGCCGATCTCGGGGTCGAGGCAGTGGCCCGCCGTCAGCACCCACCGCGGGTGGATCAGCGTCGCCCCGCAGACGCCGTCGAGCAGGCCCTGCGTCGGGGCCGTCAGCGGGATCGAGGCCATGTACGGGTAGCGCCCGTTGGCGTCCGTCCCGTTGACGATGGCTCCGGCGCTGCCGGTCATGGCGGTGGCGCACACCGTCGCGGCCAGGGCGACGGTGGCGATGCGGGCCGCTCGGCGGGCCAGGGAGCTGAAAGCGGGCATGGCAGGTCCTTCGTTCGGGGTGCGCGCGAGCGCGCTTCGGGTGTTCGGATCAGGAGTGGCGCGGACGCCCCGGCGGTGCGGGTGTCGCGTACCGCCCATCCTTCGCACCGGCCCGCGCCCGCAACAGCGGCCCCGATGTCACCCTGGGCTAAATTCTGGACATGCCAGTGATCGCTGTCCTCGCCCTCGACGGCGTACCGGGCCACCAGCTCACCGCGCCTGGGATCACCTTCGGCGCCGCCGCGCGCCACCACCCGCACGTCGGGTACGAGGTGCGGTACTGCGCGGGCCCCGGGTTCCGTACGACGGGGGCGCCGGCACCGTTCCGGCCCGACACACCGTGGGGTCTGGAGGGGCTGGCGGGTGCGGACACCGTACTGGTGCCCGGCCACGACGGTTTCCGCGCGGAGCCGCCGCCCGGGGTCGTCGACGCGCTGCGGGCCGCGGCGGCCGGGGGCAGCCGGATCGGTGCGATCGGGACGGGGACGTTCACCCTCGCCGCCACCGGGCTGCTGGACGGGCGGCGGGCCGCGACCGGCCGCCGGTACGCCGCCGAACTGGCCGGGCGCCACCCCCGGATCGAGGTCGACCCGGAGGGCTCGGTCACGGACGCGGCGCCGTTCCACAGCGCGGCGGGGGTGCTCGGCGGGGTCGACCTCTGCCTGCGGCTGATCACCCTGGACCACGGCGAGCCGGTCGCCATCGAGACGGAGCGGCAGGTCTTCCTGGAGCTGCACGGGCCTGCCGGGCCGGCGGCCTCCAGCGGGGCGGCGGCCACCACCGCGTCGGCGGCCACCACCGGTACCGCTCGCGCACCGGGTCCCGGGGGCTCCCGGCTCGGGCCGACGCTCCGGTGGCTGGAGGCCCACCTCGACCGGCCGCTGACGCTGAACGACCTCGCCGACCACGCCGGACTCACCGTCCGCGGCCTGACCAGGCGCTTCCGGGCCGAGACCGGGCTGCCGCCGCTGCAGTACCTGCTCCGCGCGCGCATCCGGCTCGCGCAGCGCCTGCTGGAGCGCGGCGACGAGCCGGTCGAACGCATCGCCACCCGCACGGGGCTCGGCACGCCCGCCAACCTGCGCCACCACTTCCAGCACCACACGGGGACCAGCCCCCGGACCTACCGGGCGGCCTTCCGCTCCCTCGTCTCCACCCTGACCTGGGCCGACGGCCGCCCGGCCGGCGACGCCCCGGCAGCGGACCGGGCCGACCGACCGGTTTCCCCGCACGACCGCCGCGCCCCGGCCGATCGTCGTGGGGGGGGGGGGGGGGGGGCCCGCCCCCCCCGGGGGGGCGGGGCGGGGACTGCCAAGAAGGTGGACGCCCCCCCCGGGGGGGAGGGGGGGTGGGGGCCGGCCGC
>NZ_JBITSA010000014.1:0-142267 GCF_044540385.1 Kitasatospora sp. NPDC086009 | reverse complement strand
CGCCCCGCCCGCCCCCCCCCCCCCCCCCCCCCCCCCGCCCGCCCCCCCGGCCGCGCCCCCCCCCCCCCCCCCCACGACGGCGGCGCGTCGGCCAGAATCGGCACATGAGTTCCCCGACCGCCCTCGGCGTCTTCCTGCGTTCCCGCCGCGCCCGGCTGCTGCCCCAGGAGGTCGGCCTGCCCGGCGCGGGCGCCCGGCGGCGGGTCGCCGGCCTGCGCCGCGAGGAGATCGCCGAACTCGCCGGGGTCAGCGTCGACTACTACACCCGGATGGAACAGGGCCGGGTCCGCAACGCCTCGCCGGCGGTGCTCGACGCGCTGGCCCGGGCGCTGCGCCTGGAGGAGCAGGAGACCCGGCACCTGCACCGGATCGCCCGCCCGGCCGCCGCCACGCGGCGGGCCGCGCCGGCGGCGGAGGGTCCGCAGCGCGTCCGGCCGATGCTGCGGACCCTCCTGCGGTCCCTCCCGGAGCTGCCCGCGCTGGTGATGGGGCAGCGGATGGACGTGCTGGCCTGGAACCGGGCGGCGAGCGCGCTGTTCGGCGACTTCGCGGCCCTGGAACCCGCCGCGCGCAACATCGCCAGGATCACCTTCCTGCACCCCGAGTCCCGTTCCCTGTACGCGGACTGGGACGAGTGCGCGCGGGGGAACGTGGCCCATCTGGGCATGGAGGCGGGCCGCCGGCCCGACGATCCGCGACTGCGCGAGCTGATCGGTGAACTCGCGATGAAGAGCCGGGAGTTCCGCACCTGGTGGGCCGAACGCCCGGTGCGGGACAAGACGTCCGGGGTCAAGCGCTTCCACCACCCGGTGGTCGGCACGCTCGAATTGGCCTACGAGACCCTGCGGGCGGCCGACGACCCGGCCCAGGCGCTGATCACCTACGCGCCCGAGCCCGGCAGCCCGTCCGAGGACGCGCTGCGACTGCTGCTGGCCTGGACGGCGCAGCAGACCCCGGCCGACCACCCGGCCCCACCGACCGGCACCGCCCAGGGCCGCCCTTCGGACGACCACGCTCGGCGCGAGGACCACGCCCGCTAGGCGCCGGACAGGCCGGCTCCCGGCCCGCCACCGGCTCCAGCGCCGTCGCCATCCCCGTCGCCATCCCCGTCACCAACGCCGACCCGGCGGCCGCTCATGCCCCGGTTGCCCGAAAGGGCAACCGCCCGGCGCCTTCGGGCAGGGGTCGCCACCGGCCGCGCAGGCCGTTCCTCCGCCGCAACTCCGGCCTGGTCACCGCCCGTTCCCACGGATCACGACGGCGGCCGCGAGCCTCCTCCGGAGAAGGGTTGACACCACAAGTTGGTCTAGTCCACCGTAGGGGAAGCAAGTTTGACGAGGTGGGAAGTCCCGGCGATGCCCCGTGCCGGACACGCGAGTTGGCCGACGCCGCCGCATGTCCACCGAGGGCGTCAACGACGCGTCGGGGGCTTCGAACACAAGAAGGAGGAAGGAATCCCGGCCCCGTCCCCGCGGGAAACGGGCGGTCCGTCCCTGGATGCGACAGCCCCGAGGGCCCGACCGGGCCCGCCACCCCCGCAGGAACCGCACGCGCGCTGAGCGCCGCCGGGAACCGCGAGACCCGCAACCTCCCCGCTGTCCGAAGCCCCGTCGCCCGACACCCCGATCAACCACCCTCCGCCCTCTCCCCCTTCACCTTCACCCTTCACCCGACCGGCGCCTTCGGCCGCGCTCTCCCAGGAGCCGTCCGCCGCCGGCCGTTCGTGGCCACCGCGCCCCGAACCGTCCGCGCCCGAGCACGCGTTGCCGCCGGTCGGCCGTCCTCCGACGCCGCCCTGCGGCGATGCCGCCGTGCGCGCGGCGGAACGGAACGGCGGTGCGTACGGGCGCAGGAGCCGCCCCGTGAACCGGCGCTGCGTCCCGGCCGCAGTAGTTTCCCGACCTCTGGAGTGATTGCATGCCGAAGCCTGACGGATACCTGTATCGGGCCGCCTCCGACACCCCGTACTTCAGCAACGACGGCGAGACCTATCTCGCCAGGACACCGCTGAAGGACATCGAGAAGGCGCGGCCGCTGCGCGTGCTCTCCGAGGAGGACTACTCGTTCTGGCAGACGTACGGCTACGTCGTCGTCCGGGAGGCGATCCCGGCCGAGGCGGCGAAGCGGCTGCTGGACTTCGCCTGGGACTTCCAGGGCCTGGACCCGGAGCGGCCGGAGACCTGGTACGAGGAGCGGGAGTTCGCCGACGAACTGGCCCAGCACCTGCACATCTACGGCTTCGTCGAGGCCTACCAGCACCAGCTGATCTGGGACAGCCGCCAGGCGCAGCGGGTCTACGACGCGTTCGTCGACGTCTGGGACTGCGAAGAGCTCTGGGTGACGCTGGACCGGCTCAACCTCAACCCGCCGAACGTCGGCAACCGTGACCGCGCGCTGATCGAGGCGACGGACAAGGGCTTCGACATCGAGCTGCACTGGGACGTCGACACCACGCTCGGCATCCTGCCGCAGCGCGTCCAGGGGATCATCGCGCTCAACGACACCCGGCCGGACCACGGCGGCTTCCAGTGCAACCCCGAGCTGTTCCGGCGGTTCAACCAGTGGCAGGCCGCTCAGCCGGCCGACCGCGACCCGATCCGGCCCGCCGTCGACCGTGCGGAGTTCCCGGTCGTGCGGCCCGAGTTGAAGGCCGGCGACCTGCTGATCTGGAACGGCCTACTCGCCCACGGCGTGGCCCGCAACACCTCGGAGCAGGGCGTCCGGGCGGTCCAGTACCTCTCGATGATGCCGGCGCTGGAGGAGCACGAGGAGCTCAAGGCCTCGCGGATCGCCTCCTGGCGCGACCTCTCCACCCCGACGTGGAACAAGACGCTGGTGGGCGACCCGCGGAAGCACGAGTCGCTGCGCTACGGCAAGGCCGGGCTGAGCGACCTCGGCGCCAAACTGCTGGGCCTGGAGTCCTGGCACGCCGAGCAGCGCACCGGACCGGAGACCGAGCCGAACACCGCACAGCACACCGCACAGCACACCGTCCGACACAGCACCCCGGACGGCGACGCGTGAACCGGGCCACCGGCGTGGACAGGATCTGCCTGACCCTGCCCACCAACCGGGCCTGCGCCGACACCATCGCGTCCATCGGCGAGGAAGCCGCCTACGCCGCCGCGCAGTTCGGCGTCGAGGTGCACCTGCTGGTGCTGGACTCCTCCGACGAGCCGACGTTCGCCGTCCACGCGAAGGCCGTGGACGCGCTGCCCGGGGCGGCGGGCGTGGTCGTGCACCACCTCGACGAAGCCCGGCAGCGGACGTTCCTGCGGCGGGTGATCGACGCCGCCGCGGTCGCCGAACCGGCCCGGGTGCTCGACCTGATGCTGCCGGACGCCGTCTCCTACGGCGCCTGCACCAACCGGGCGTTCCTGATCGCCGCCGCCCTCGGCTGCCGCTCCGTCCACCGCCGGGACTCCGACAGCCACTACCAGGTCCTGGACGGGAAGCCGGTCTTCCCGATCCACCACGAGCTGCTGTCCCTCGGGAAGCGGGCGGCCGACGCGGCGGCCGGCGTCACCGAGAACGCCCTCGACCCGGCGCACGCCGAGAAGCCGGTGGCGATGGTCGGCGGCTCCTTCGTCGGTGAACTCTCCGTCGACATCGGCGAGATCCGCGAGCTGGACCCGGCCGTCTACGACGAGGTCGTCGCGCTCTGGGCGCCGGCCGGGGCGTCGGAGGAGGAGAAGCGGGAGCTGGTCGACGACTCCTTCGTCGGCGGCGGCACCGACCCGTTCACCGAGGACCGCGCCGTCCTGGACCTCCCGGACATCTGGCGGGTCGACATGTGCAACATCGGCTTCGACCACGCGGTGTACGAGCGCCTGCCGCTGCCGTCCGCGACCGACACCATCGGCAGCGACTACTTCCTCCTGCACGTGGTGCGCGACGCCACCCTGCCCGGCGTGGTGCACAACCGGCACATCGTGAACTACTACACCCCCGAGCGCCGCACGGGCGCCGGATTCACCGCCTACCAGCTGCGGTTCACCAAGTTCCTGCTGTCGATGCTCTACCTCTACCCGGTGTACTTCGACATGGAGGCGGCGGGCGGTGCGCTGCTCGACGACGAGCACCGCGTACGGGTCGCCGTGATCGCCGACTCCGTCCGGCGCAGCATCGGGACGGACCGGACGGAGAACGTCCGCCGGCTGTCCGTCCTGGACGGCGCCTACCGCCGACTCGGCGGCAAGTACGCCGAGTTCGCCGACCATCTGCTCACCCTGCGGGACCGCCTGCTCGACGAGGCGCAGGCGGACACCGAGGACTTCGCACTGCTGATCGGGGCGTGGGGTCCGCTGGTGCGGGCGTGCAAGGCCACCGGCCCCGAGCAGCTGGCCCGCTGACCGGGCCTGGAGCTATCGACGATGTCTGAGAACACACTTCTGCGCGCCGCCCTGGCGGCCGCGACCGACGACCGGATCTACTACGACCTGGACGGGATCGAGGGCCAGTACACGGCGCTGCTGCGCGAACTGCCGGGCATCGCCGTCCGCTTCGCCATGAAGGCGTGCCCGGTGGACGAGGTCCTCGCCCACCTGGCGGAGCTGGGCGCCGGCTTCGACGCGGCCGGCCCGCAGGAGATCGCCCAGGCCCTGCGCACCGGCGTCCCGGTCGAGCGGATCCACTACGGCAACACCATCAAGTCCGACCGCAACATCGCCGAGGCGTACCGGCTCGGCGTCCGGGACTTCGCGACGGACAGCCTGGAGGACGTCGCGGCGCTCGCCGTCCACGCCCCGGGTGCCCGGGTGTTCTGCCGGGTCGCCACCACCGGGGACGGCGCGCTCTGGGGCCTGAGCCGGAAGTTCGGCTGCTCACCGGCGGACGCCGTCCTGGTCCTGGAGGAGGCGCGCGCGGCGGGGCTGACCCCGTCGGGGCTCTCCGTCCACGTCGGGTCGCAGCAGATGACCTCCGACGCCTGGCAGAGCGCGCTGGACTCGCTCACCGCCGTGGTCGAGGAGCTGGACCGGCGGGGCATCCTGCTGGACCACGTCAACCTCGGCGGCGGCCTACCCGCCCTCGGCGTCCTCGACAAGCGGGGCCGGCCGCTCGACCCGCCGGTGGACAAGATGTTCGCCGTACTCCGGGAGGGCATGCAGCGACTCCGGGAGGTGTCGGCGGCGCCGCTGGACTTCCTCCTGGAGCCGGGGCGCCACCTGGTCGCGGACCACGGCGCCATCCGGACCCAGGTCGCCCGGTTGACCTCCCGGCAGCAGCTCGACGGCGAGCGGCAGCACTGGCTCTACCTGGGCTGCGGCAAGTTCAACGGCCTGTACGAGATGGACGAACTGCAGTACCGGATGGAGTTCCCCACCCACCCGCGGGACTCCGCCACCGAGGGCGGCTACCTACCGGCCGTCGTCGCGGGCCCGACCTGCGACAGCGACGACGCGTACACCGACGACGACGGCCTCGTCGCGGTGCCGGCGGCCGCCGCCTCCGGGGATCCGGTCTGGATCTTCTCCTGCGGTGCCTACGCCACGGCGTACACGACCCAGGGCTTCAACGGGTTCGAGCCGCTCCCGTACACCTGCGTCCGCCGGACCGACAGCACCGGCCGCCCCACCCCTGCGCCTGCCCGCACCCCCGTTCCCGTCTCCGAGGGAGGTCCCGCATGATGGCCGACGAGATCGCCGAGGGCGTCCGCGTCCGACTGCTGGCCGCCGACGACTGGGACGAGGTCGTGGCACTGGAGGCCCGCGCCTACAGCGCGAGCGGTCTGTCCGAGGGGCGGGCGGCGCTGGAGTCCCGGGGCCGGGCCTCGCCCACCACCTGCTTCGCGGTGGAGCACCGGGGGCGCCTCGGCGGCTACCTGCTCGCCCTGCCCTACCCGCTCCACGCGTGCCCGGACCTGAGCCGGCCGGACGCCGCCGGCGTCCGGTCCACCAACATGCACGCGCACGACCTGGTGATCGCCGAGGAACTGCGCGGCCGGGGGCTCGCGCCCCTGGTGCTCGGCCACCTCGCGCGAACGGCCCGGCTGCGGCGGTTCGAGACCATCTCGCTGGTGGCCGTCCGGGGCAGCGAAGTCCTCTGGGCCCCGCTGGGCTACCGCGCCGAGCCGGAGGTCGAACTCCCGGCGAGCTACGGCCCCCAGGCGGTCTACATGTCGATGTCCCTGCGCACGGCTCCCCCCGCCGCGCCTCCCCTCCCGGCGGCTCCCACCCCCACGGCCCTGCTCGCCGCAGCCGGCTCCGGGACGCCGCGGCACCCCCACGGCCCGCTCCCCGGGTCGCCCCTGAAAGACGAAGTGGTTCGATGAACATGCTCCGCCTGCGCGACGACTACCGCCGAGCCCAACTGGCCATCGCGGCCCTGTTCTGCTTCCTCGGCTTCCAGTACGCGACGTGGGTCTCCCGCCTGCCCGCGCTGAAGAGCCGGCTGGACCTGAGCGAGGCCGAACTCGGCCTGCTGCTGATGGTCTGCGGGGTGGGCGCGGCGGTGTCCTTCCCGCTGGTCGCGGCGCTGATGAAGCGGCTCGGTTCACGGCTGCTCGCCACCCTGTCGGCGCTCGCCCTGGGCCTGGTGCTGCTCGGACTCACCGTGGCGCCCAACTACCCGGTGACCCTGGTGGTGGCCTGCTTCGACGGCATCGCGGTCGGCTGCCTGAACGTCGCGATGAACGCGCAGGGCGCCGCCCTGGAGGTCAAGTACCGGCGGACGGCGATGTCCAGGCTGCATGCCACCTTCAGCGCCGGCTCGCTGCTCGCGGCCCTGCTCGCCTCCGGCGTCAACGCCTTCACCACCACACTGTCCGTGCACTTCGGCCTCGCCGCCGTCGTCCTCCTGCTGCTCCTCGGGCTCGCCCAGACGGGCATGCTGACGGATGACCAGAAGGCGGCCGCGGAAGCGCCGGAGGCCGCCGAGCCGCAGGCGCCGAAGAAGCGACGCGGGCTGACGCTGCCCTCGCGGGTGACGATCTGGATGGGCCTGGCGATGGTGTTCGGCACCATCACCGAGGGCGCCATGAACGACTGGTCGGCCCTCTACCTGAAGGATGTCGTCAACGCGGCGCCCCAGCTGGCCCCGCTGGGCATCGCCGTCGTCTCGGTCATGATGGTGGCGGCCCGGATCTTCGCCGACGGCTGGCGCACCCGCTTCGGCGACGGGCGGATCGTCCGCTTCGGCAGCCTGCTGGCGGGCGGCGGCCTGGCGCTCGCGCTGCTGGCCGGCGGGGTGGTGCCGACACTGCTCGGGTTCGCCTGCGTGGGGCTGGGCGTCGCGGCCGTGACCCCGTGCATCTACGTGGCCGCCGCCCGGCAGGGCTCGGACGCGCTGGCGCTGGTCGCCGCCACCGGGACGACGGGCCTGCTCGCGGGGCCGGCGGTGATCGGCTTCATCGCCAACGGCAGCAGCCTGGTGTGGGGCATGGCCGCGGTGGCCGCGTCCGCCGCCGTCGTCTCACTCTGCGCGACGCAGATCCGCTGGCCCGCGCTGGGCGGCGCGGACGACGCGGACGACGCGGAGCCCGCCGCGCCGGCCTCCGCCGGCCCCGACGGCCTCGCGCCGCCCGAGGCCGCCCTGCGCGAGGCCTGAGCCCGCCCGGGGCACCGGGTGGGATCCCACCCGGTGCCCCGGGCCCGACCACCGGCTACCCCGGGGCCGCCCACCGGTGAAACGCGGTGGAACCGGACCGGCCCCGATGGCTAGGGTCGAGGGATGACCACTCGCACCTTCCGCGTCACCGTCCGCGGCTCCTTCGACGGCCTCGACGCCGACCAGCACGCCGAACTCCTCGCCCGCGCGGCCGAACACGACGTGCTGTACGCGTCGTTCACACCCGAGGGGCACCTCAGCTACGACCTCGCCTCGCGCCCCGCCTTCACCTTCCGCTTCCTGGACTCGGGCGAGGCCGAGGAGGACATCCTGGAGGCCGCCGACCGGGCCGAGGGGGCGGCGAAGGCCTGGCTCGACGAACACGGCTACGGCTACAAGAACCTCCGGTCGCAGGCCGAGGACCTCTCCCAGGCCGCCGTCGGCAAGCGCCAACGCCGAGCCGCCCGCACCGCCTGATCCCACCCCGCACGATCCCGCACCCCCCGCTCCGCCACCTCCTCGACGGCTCAGTCCCCAGCTATACTTGAGCAGTCAAGGAGGTGGCAATGAGTTCCACATTGGACGCGGCCCTGCGCCTGGTCCGGGCGCAGGCGGCCCTGGTACGGCGGTTCGACGCGAGCCTGAGCGGCCTGCACGGGGTCAGCCTGGCCGATTTCACCCTGCTGCTCCGGCTGGGCCAGGCGCCCGGCGGCCGGATGCGCCGGGTGGACCTCGCCGAGGCGCTCGGCCTCACCGCCTCCGGCGTCACCCGGGGGCTCGCCCCGCTGGAACGCATCGGCCTGGTGACCCGCGAGCCGGACGCCCGGGACGCCCGGGTCGCCTACGCGGCGCTCACCGACACCGGCCGCACCCTGCTCCGGGACATCCGCGCCAGCGCCGAACGCGTCGCCGACGAGCTGTTCGCCGCGCCCTCCTGGAGCCCGGAGGACGTCACCCTGTTCGCCGGCCTGACCACCCGCCTCGGCGGCACCGGCCTCACCGACCGCCCCCTGACCACCGACCCGCCGCCGTCCGCCTGAGCGGATCATGACCGGGTCGTCCCATCTGTCGGGCACCGGGATCGCTGACCCGCTGACCCAGGCGGGCCCCTTCCTGACCGGCGCACTCGGCGCCCACGGCACCGCCCTCCTCACCCGCGCCGAGCAGGCGGCGGCCGACGCCACCGCCAACACCGGCCGCCGACTGCTCCAGCGCCTCCGGCAACGCGGCGACGCGACCGAACGCCCCGCCCCGGAGGCCCCCGATGGACCGAGTAGACCGGACGGACCGGATGGACCTGACCGACCCGCCGCTGCTCTGCCACTGGACGTCCGCCGAGGGCACCTCCACGCTCGCCGTCCACCGCACCCCTGCCGGGTGGGAGTTGCTCGCGGCCTCCCCGTACGTGTCCGAGTCGCTGCTGTTCGACACGGCCGACGACGTCCGCGCGCTGGCCCGAGCCCTCGTGGAGCTGCCGTCCGGCCCCGAGCCGTTCGAGGCCGAGTGGTACCTCGCCGCCCCCGACAGCGAGGGCGACCAGGGCCACTTCGCCACCCTCACGTGCGGCCTGGACCTCCGCGCCGGCCACCGCCCGTACCTCGCCTACCAAGCGGTGCACCGGTTCGGCTCCTTCAGCATCCCCGGTGCGGACCTCTACTGCGACGACCTCCCGCTCGACCGGCTCCGCCACCAGGCCGCCGCACTCCTCGCCGCACTCGCGACGCCCTGACGAACCGGCCCCCGGCAGACGCCGGAGGGCCGGCCGCACCCGCGACCGGCCCTCCTTGCCCCGCCTCCCGGCTACGCCGTCCGGCGCAGCAGCGCCAGGTACATCGCGTCGGTGCCGTGCAGGTGCGGCCAGAGCTGGACGTCCGGGCCCTCGCCCAGCGACGGCACGCCGGGCAGCAGCGGGCGGGCGTCGATCCACTCGACCCGGCCACCCTGCTCCCGCAGCACGTCGTCCACCACGGCCCTGGTCTCGGCGAGGTGCGGCGAGCAGGTCGCGTAGCCGACGACGCCGCCGATCCGGGTGGCGTCGATGGCGCCGCGCAGCAGGTCGCGCTGGAGCGGGCCGAAGGCGGCGACGTCCGCCGGCCGGCGGCGCCAGCGCGCCTCGGGGCGGCGGCGCAGCGCGCCGAGGCCGGAGCAGGGAACGTCCACGAGCACCCGGTCGAAGCTGTCGGCGCGCCACGCGGGGCGGGTGCCGTCGGCGGCGATCACGGTGTACGGGCCGGGGTTGCCCTCCAGCGTGCGGGCCACCAGCCGGGCCCGGTGCGGCTGCTTCTCACTGGCCACCAGGGCGGCGCCGCGCTGGGCGGCCAGGGCGGCGAGCATCGCGGCCTTGCCGCCGGGGCCGGCGCAGCCGTCCAGCCATACCCGGTCCGGGCCGTCGAGCGGCGCGGCGGCCAGGGCGAGCGCGACCAGCTGGCTGCCCTCGTCCTGGACGCCGGCGCGGTTCTCCCGGACGGCCGGGAGCGCGCCCGGGTCGCCGCCCTCGGCGAGCCGGAGCGCGAACGGGGACCAGCGGCCGGGCTCGGCCTCGGGCAGCGCCTCGGCGAGGTCGGCGACGGCGATCCGGCCGGGGCGGGCGACCAGGGTGACCTCGGGGCGCTCGTTGTCGGCGCGCAGCAGCTCCTCGATCGCGGTGCGGTCGGAGGCGTCGGGCTGCCAGCGGCCGAGCGAGTCCCAGAGGGCGGCGACCACCCAGCGGGGGTGCGAGTGGACGACGGCGAGGTGGTCCTCGGCGTCCTTCTCGTACGGCGGGGCGACCTTGGCGATCCAGGCGTCCAGGTCGTGGGCGCTGATCCGGCGCAGGACGGCGTTGACGAACTTGGCCTTGCCGTCGCCGAGGACCACCCGGGCCAGCTCGACGGTCGCCGAGACGGCGGCGTGGCTGGGGATGCGGGTGGTGAGCAGCTGGTGGGCGCCGAGCGACAGGACGTCCAGGACCGGCGGGTCGACCTTGCTGAGCGGCCGGTCGATGCAGGCGGCGATGACGGCGTCGTAGGTGCCCTGGAGGCGCAGCGTGCCGTAGACCAGCTCGGTGGCGAGGGCGGCGTCGCGCCGGTCCATGCCCTTCTGCTCGGCTTCGCGCAGGAGGGACGGCAGGATCAGGTTGGCGTAGGCGTCGCGCTCGTCGACGGCCCGCAGGGCGCGGAACGCGACGATGCGCGCCGGGTCCTTCTTGGGACGACGGTGCGGACGGGGCGCGCGGCCGGCGCTGGGAGTGCTCAAAAGGTGCCTCAAAGTGCTGCGGTGGTTATCGAACGAACAGTATTCCCCATGGTCCGGGGAGACTCGTCGCCCGGGGAGACTCGTCCGAAGGTACACCCCGGCCCCGGCCCGTGCCGGACCCCGGACCCGCGCCGCACCGCTCCCGCGCCGGGCCCGGCGGCCCCGCCCGGGCGAGGCGGGACCGGCGGCACGGCATCCGGCGGCACGGCATCCGGCACGGAAGCGCTGTCCCGGCGGAAGCGCCGTCCTACGGGCGCGCGGCGTCCTCGAAGCGCTCGCCGGACTCGATACGCGCCCCCCGGGCCCAGTCGGCCGCGCGCATCGGCTTCTTGCCCTGCGGCTGCACCTCGCCCAGCTCGATCTCGTGGCTGCCGGTGCCGACCCGGATGCTGTTCTTGCCGACGGCCAGCTCCCCGGGGGCGAGCGCGGAGGCGTCCGCCAGCAGCTTCACCGGGCCGGAGACCTTGAGCCGCTCACCGCGGAACAGCGTCCAGGCGCCGGGGGCGGGGGCGCAGCCGCGGACCACGCGGTCGATCCGCAGGGCGGGGTGGGCCCAGTCGATCCGGGCGTCCTCGACGGTGAGCTTCGGCGCGAGCGTGATGCCCTCGGCGGGCTGCGGGACGGCGTGCAGCGAGCCGTCGGCGATCCCGTCCATGGTGGCGGCGAGCAGCCGGGCGCCGGAGTGCGCGAGCCGGTCGAGCAGCTCGCCGCTGGTGTCGGCCGGACGGATCTCCTCGGTGATGACGCCGTAGACCGGACCGGAGTCCAGGCCCTGCTCGATCAGGAAGGTGGACGCGCCGGTGACCTCGTCGCCGGCCAGCACCGCGTGCTGCACGGGGGCGGCGCCGCGCCAGGCCGGGAGCAGCGAGAAGTGCAGGTTGACCCAGCCGTGCTTGGGGATCTCCAGCGCGCCGGGGCGCAGCAGCGCGCCGTACGCGACCACCGGGCAGCAGTCGGGGGCGAGTTCGGTGAGGCGGGCGATGAATTCCGGGTCGCTGGGCTTCACCGGCTTGAGGACCTCGATCCCGGCCTCCTCGGCGCGCTGGGCGACGGGGCTGGCGACCAGCTTGCGCCCGCGTCCGGCGGGGGCGTCGGGGCGGGTGACCACCGCGACGACCTCGTGCCGGTCGGAGGCGAGCAGGGCGTCCAGGGCGGGAACGGCGACCTCGGGGGTGCCGGCGAACACGAGGCGCATCAAGGGCCTTTCTGGTAGCGGGAATTCCGTAGGAGCGGCGACCGGGGTGGTGGTCAGCGCGCGGAGCCGAAGGTGCTGTGTGGGGAGACCCGGACGACGGGCGCGGGGCCCTCGCCCCAGTCCGCTTCGCGGATCGCCTTCAGCGCTTCCTTGCGCCGCTCACGGTCGAGGCGGTCGATGAAGATGATGCCGTCGAGGTGGTCGGTCTCGTGCTGGATGCAGCGGGCGAGCAGCTCGGTGCCCTCGACCGTGACCGGATCGCCGTACATGGTGAAGCCCTTGGCGACCACGCCGTACGCGCGCCTGGTGTCGTAGCGCAGGCCGGGCAGCGAGAGGCAGCCCTCGGGGCCGTCCTGCTCCTCCTCGGTCAGCGACAGGTCGGGGTTGATCAGGTGCCCGGTGACGCCGTCCACGTGATAGGTGAACACCCGCAGGGAGACGCCGAGTTGGGGAGCCGCCAGACCGGCGCCGGGGGCGTCGAGCATGGTCTCGGTGAGATCCCGGACCAGGTTGCGCAGTTCCTTGTCGAAGGTGGTCACCGGCTGGGCGGTGGCCCGCAGGACGGGGTCTCCGAAGATGCGGATCGGCTGGATCGCCACGGCGTACGGGCTCCTGTCCGTCGGGGAGTTGAGGAGTGCGGGAGGTGCGGGACTTCGGCGTTCGGGTTTCGGGCGTTCGGCGTGCCACGGGCGGGCCCCGGGAGTTCGGGCCACGGACCGGTCACCGACCGGTCACCGACCCGCCCACGACCGCCCGACGGGCCGACCACCGGCCAAGTCTATGCAATCGGATCGCGGCACCGCCCGCCCCTCCGCACCGCTCCCGCGCAGGCCTTCGGCTCCCGGCACCGTGTTCTGGCATATCCCGAGTCGGCCCGGCTGCGTGACCCCGGCGGGCGGTCCGGCGTTGGTCAAGTGAGATTGACCGGGGCCGGAACGCGCGGGACATCACGTTCCGGCCGAGCTGAACCGTACGGAAGGTGGCACGTAGGCCATGGCCGAGCAGATCAATCACGACGCCCGGGCGCGGGCGAGCCTGCACCTGCTGGTGCGGGACATCGAGCGGGTCCGGCGGCAGGTCGACGCGCTGCGGACGCTCACCGCCCAGCTGGGCAACGTCTACCGTCCGCGCCGCCCCAGTACTTCGGCCGGGTTCGTGGTGTACGGGCGGGCGCCCGCGCCGACGGTGCGGCTGGCGCAGGAGCTGCGCGAGAGCGTGGAGACGCTGGTCGCGGCGGCGGTCGAGTTCGACCGCGCGCTGGGTTTCTCCTGGGACTCGGTGGGCTCGGCCCTCGGGGTCACCAAGCAGGCGGTGCACCGGCGCTACGGGATGCGCCGGCCGACCAGCGAGCTGCTGGCGGCCGGCGGGGTGCCGGCCGGCGGCGTCCCGGGGGTGCCCGGTCCGACCCGGCCGGACCGCTCCGAGGAGCTGCCGGCCGCCGCTCCCGCCCCGACCGGACTGGCCGCGACCGTCCCGGCGGCCCGCCAGGGCGGCCTGGACCGCAGCGCCCTGGACCGGGCCGTACTGGAGCGCGCGGCGGCGCACGACCGCCCTACCCACGACCGGGGCGCCCTGGACCGCCCCGGCATCCCCCTGCGCGGCTGAGCCCGACGGCAGCCCGTGCGGTCCGGCCGATCACGCCGAACCGCACGGGCCCCGCCCGGCCGACGCCGACCGAAACCACCCGACACCCCGGCCGACGCCACCCGACCGCCCCCCGGACCTCACCCGATGTCCGTCGGATCGATCCGCACCTTCACCGCCTCCGGCGTCCGCAGCGCGATCCGCGCGATCTGCGCCGCCTTCAGCGCCGTCGCCAGCGCCGCGCCCTGCCCGGGCGGCACCCGCAACAGCGCCCGCTCCTGCTCCTCCCCCCGCAGCGCGGGCGCCGGCACCGGCCCCAGCACATCCGCCTCGGAGGGCAGCCGGATCAGCCCGAGCAGATCCGCCACCGCCGCCGGGCTACCGCTGACCGAGGCCATCCGCGACACCGGGGGGAAGTGCAGCTGCGCCCGCTCCTCCAGCTCCATCCCGGCGTGGCCGAGCGGGTCCCAGCGGACCAGCGCCTGCACCGGCCGCGCGGTCGGCTCGGCCACCACGACCACCGCGCCGCCCTCCGTCGACGGCTTCACCAGCGCGGCGGCGGTCAGCCAGAGCCGCAGCGTCTCCTCACCGGCCCGCAGGTCCGGGCGGCCGAGCAGTGCCCAGCCGTCCAGCAGCAGGGCGGCCGCGTAGCCGCTGCCGCCCTCCACCACCGGCTCGGCGCCCGGGGTGGAGATCACCAGGGCGGGCTCGGCGGGGACGGTCGCCAGCACCGCGTCCCGCCCGGAGGTCCGGACCGGGATGCGCGGGAACGCCTTGCCCAGCTCCTCCGCCGTGCGCCGGGCGCCGATCACCTGGGCCCGCAGCCGGAACGAGCCGCACTCCTGGCAGTGCCAGTCGGCCGCGCCCTCCCCGCACCACCCGCACTGCAGCGGCGCGTCGGCGGCCGAGGCCTCCAGCGGGCCCTCGCAGCGGCGGCAGCGCGCCGGCGTGCGGCAGTTCCCGCAGGACAGCCGGGGCACGTAGCCGCGGCGCGGCACCTGGATGAGCACGGGGCCGCCGCTCGCCAGGGCCTCCCGGGCCACCTCCCAGGCCACCGAGGGCAGCCGGGCGGCCTGGGCGGCGGCGTCCCGGTGCTGGTCCTGGTCGGTGACGGTACGGACCCTCGGCGCCACCTGCCGGACGGTCTCCCGGTCGGCCACCAGCGGCCGGGCCCAGCCGGTGCTGACCAGCTGCGCGCCCTCGACCGTGACGGCGTGCCCGCCGAGCAGGACGCCGGCGCCCTCCTCCGCCGCGCGCAGCAGCGCCACCTCCCGCACGTGCGGGTGCGGGCTGCGCGGATCGCTGTGGCTGCTGTCGCCGTCCGACCAGACGACCACCAGCCCGAGGTCGTGCACCGGCGCGAACATGGCGGCGCGGGTGCCGATGGCGGCGCGCACCGAGCCGCGGCTCACCGTGAGCCAGCGCCGGTAGCGCTCGCGGGGGCCGAGGTCGGCCGCCAGGGTCGCGTGCATGCCCTCCCCCAGCAGCTCGGTCAGCGCCTGGTCGACCCGCGCCACCGACCGGCCCTCCGGCAGCACGACCAGTGCGCCCCGCCCGCTCGCCAGCGTGGCGGCGACCGCCCGGGCGATCTCGTAGGGCCAGCCGGGGCCGGGCAGCGCCGTCCAGACCGCGCGCGGCTGGCCGCCGGCGGCCAGCGCGGCGAGGAAGTCGGGCCCGGCGGGGTAGCGGGACCAGCCGCCGGGCTGCGGTGCCCCGGGCAGCGGGCCGGGCGGCGGCGAGGGCTCGGCCTCGGCCTTGGCGTGCCGGGGCGGTACGGCCAGCTGGAGGACGTCCGCCAGGGTGCCGGCGTACCGGTCGGCGACGGTGCGGCAGAGCCGGAGCAGCTGCGGGGTGAGGACCGGTTCGGGCGAGAGCACCTGGGCGAGCGGCGCCAGCGGACCGGGGAAGTCGCTCTTCTCCAGCCGCTCGACGATGAACCCGTCGTGCAGCTCCCCGCCCTCGCGCTGGCCCTTCACCACCCGCGCCCCGAAACGCACCCGCACCCGGACGCCGGGCCGGGCGTCGTCCGCCATCGCGGCTGGCACCTCGTAGTCGAAGAACTTGTCGATGGTCAGGACGCCCTTGTCGACCACCACCCGGGCCACCGGCAGGTGCGCGGCCCGCTTGGCGCCGTGCCACGTCCGGGGCTTGGCCCGGCGGACCGTCTCCCGGATGAAGGCAAGCTGCTCCGGCGCCGCCCCGGCCTCGTCACTCCCCTGCGTGCTGCTCATCGCTCCCAGTACTACCAGGTCACACCGACATGACGCCCGTACCGGCCCCCGACCGGGGAACGCCGCAGGCGGCGGCCGCCCCCGTGTCGGGGCGGCCGCCGCCTGCGGTCCGATCGGTCGGGCCGACCGCGGGTCAGTCCTGTACGGCCTTCTTCAGCTGCTCGACCCGGTCGGTCCGCTCCCAGGTGAAGTCCGGCAGCTCACGGCCGAAGTGGCCGTACGCGGCGGTCTGCGAGTAGATCGGGCGGAGCAGGTCCAGGTCGCGGATGATCGCGGCCGGGCGAAGGTCGAACACGTCGGTGACGGCCTTCTGGATGGTGAGCACCGGCACGGTCTCGGTGCCGAAGGTCTCCACGAAGAGGCCGACCGGCTCGGCCTTGCCGATCGCGTACGCGACCTGCACCTCGGCGCGGCTGGCGAGGCCGGCGGCGACGATGTTCTTCGCCACCCAGCGCATCGCGTAGGCGGCCGAGCGGTCCACCTTGGACGGGTCCTTGCCGGAGAAGGCGCCGCCGCCGTGCCGGGCGAAGCCGCCGTAGGTGTCGATGATGATCTTGCGGCCGGTGAGGCCGGCGTCGCCCATCGGGCCGCCGATCTCGAAGCGCCCGGTCGGGTTGACCAGCAGGCGGTAGCCCTCGGTCACGAGCTTGATGCCCTGCTCGGCGAGCGCCTTGAGCTCCGGCTCCACGACGAACTCGCGGATGTCCGGGGTGAGCAGCGAGTCGAGGTCGATGTCGCTTGCGTGCTGCGAGGAGACGACCACGGTGTCGAGGCGGACGGCCTTGTCGCCGTCGTACTCGATGGTGACCTGGGTCTTGCCGTCGGGGCGCAGGTACGGGATCGTCCCGTTCTTGCGGACCTCGGAGAGGCGACGCGAGAGGCGGTGCGCCAGGGTGATCGGCAGCGGCATGAGCTCGGGCGTCTCGTCGGACGCGTAGCCGAACATCAGGCCCTGGTCACCGGCGCCCTGCTTGTCCAGGTCGTCCTCGTCACCCTCCACCCGGGCCTCGTACGCCGTGTCGACACCCTGTGCGATGTCGGGCGACTGGGCACCGATGGACACCGAGACGCCGCAGGAGGCGCCGTCGAAGCCCTTCTTGGAGCTGTCGTAGCCGATCTCCAGGATCTTGTCCCGGACGAGCTGCGCGATCGGCGCGTAAGCCTTGGTGGTCACCTCGCCGGCCACGTGCACCTGGCCGGTGGTGATGAGCGTCTCCACGGCGACCCGGGACGTCGGGTCCTCTCGCAGGAGAGCGTCAAGGATGGTGTCGCTGATCTGGTCAGCGATCTTGTCGGGGTGTCCCTCGGTCACGGATTCCGAGGTGAACAGGCGGCGAGACACAGCGCTCCCTGGGGTTGCAGCGGCTGCTGACTGAAGGCCCCCGGCGGACCGGGGACATCCGGAAAGACTTGATTCCTGGAGTGTAACGGTCAGCTACCGGCTATCGGGACTCGATTCCGGAAAAGGAGACCGGTTGCTCACCTCTTGAGATCACTCGGCGACCGGTTGCCACCGCTTCGCGACCAGGTCCCAGACCACGTCGGCGAGCGCCTCCTTCGGCCCCACCGGCACCCCCGTCTCAGTGCCGTCCGAGCCCAGAATCACGGCCTCGTTGACGTCCGTGCCGAAGGCCTTGCCGTTGCCGACCTCGTTCACCACCAGCAGGTCGCAGCCCTTGCGGGCGAGCTTCGCGCGACCGTTCGCCAGCACGTCGTCGGTCTCCGCCGCGAAACCCACCACCAGTTGACCCGAACGGGGCCGGTGGGCGGAGAGCTCGGCCAGGATGTCCGGATTGCGGACCAGCGCGACCGGGGCCGGCTCGACCCCCTCGACCTTCTTGATCTTGCCGCTGGCGTACTCGGCCGGGCGGAAGTCGGCCACCGCGGCGGCCATCACCACCACGTCGGCGTCCGCCGCCGCCTTCGTCGCGGCCTCCCGCAGCTCCAGCGCGGTCGAGACGTGCACCACGTCGACCCCGGCCGGGTCGGGCAGCTCCGCGTTGGCCGAGAGCAACGTCACCCGGGCGCCGCGCGCCGCGGCGGTCGCGGCCAGCGCGTAGCCCTGCTTGCCGGAGGACCGGTTGCCGAGGTAGCGCACCGGGTCCAGCGGCTCACGGGTACCGCCGGCCGAGACCACCACGTGCCGGCCGGCCAGGTCGGCCGCGGCCGCGCCCCGGCGCAGCAGTGCACGGCAGGCGTCGAAGATCGCGGACGGCTCGGGCAGCCGCCCCTTGCCGGTGTCCTTGCCGGTCAGCCGCCCGACGGCGGGCTCCAGCACCACGACGCCCCGGCGGCGCAGCGTGGCCACGTTCTCCCGGGTCGCCGGGTGCTCCCACATCTCGGTGTGCATCGCCGGTGCCAGGACGACCGGGCAGCGCGCGGTCAGCAGGGTGTTGGTGAGCAGGTCGTCGGCGAGGCCGTGGGCCGCCTTGGCCATCAGGTCGGCGGTCGCGGGGGCGACCACGACGAGGTCGGCGCTCTGCCCGATCCGCACGTGCGGCACCTCGTGGACCCGCTCCCAGGTCTCGGTGGCGGCGGGACGGCCGGAGAGCGCGGCCCAGGTGGCCTCGCCGACGAAGTGCAGCGCGGCCTCGGTGGGCACCACGGTCACCTGGTGGCCGGATTCGGTGAACCGCCGCAGCACCTCGCACGCCTTGTAGGCGGCGATGCCGCCGCTGACGCCGAGGACGACGCGCGGTGCGTCCGACCGGTCCGTGCTCGCGCTCATGCTTCCCACTCTCTCCTCGCTCGGGACGTGCTCACCCTACGACCCCCCGCCGGCCGGCGGCACGGTGCACCCCGCACCGCCCCCGGGCACGCCGAAGGGCCCGCCGGAACGGATCCGACGGGCCCTTCGACAGAACAGACAGGGAGACCGGCTCAGGCCGCCTCGACCGCCTCGGCGGTGAGCATGCCGGCGTTGATCTCGCGCAGTGCGATCGACAGCGGCTTCTCGTGCACGTGGGTGTCCACCAGCGGGCCGACGTACTCCAGCAGGCCCTCACCGAGCTGCGAGTAGTACGCGTTGATCTGACGCGCGCGCTTGGCGGCGTAGATCACGAGGCTGTACTTGGAGTCGGTGGCCTCAAGCAGCTCGTCGATCGGCGGGTTGATGATGCCCTCGGGCGCGGTCATGGAAGAGGACACGCGAAAACCTTCCGAAAGGTGGAAAAGACAGACAGGTCAGACTACACCGAGCAAGGCTAGCAGTTCGGCCGCTACCTGCTCGACCGAGGTGTTGACAAGGCTCGTGTCGAACTCCGTCTCGGCGGCCAGCTCGACCTTGGCCGCCTCCAGCCGCTTCTCGATGACGTCCTGCGGCTCGGTGCCCCGGCCGGTGAGCCGGCGGACCAGCTCCTCCCAGCTCGGCGGAGCCAGGAAGACCAGCTGCGCCTCGGGCATCGACTCGCGCACCTGACGGGCGCCCTGCAGGTCGATCTCCAGCAGGACCGGCACGCCGGCTTCCAGCTTCTCCAGTACGGCCTGGCGCGGGGTGCCGTAGCGGTTGCCCGCGAACACGGCCCACTCCAGCAGCTCACCGTTGGCGATCAGCTTGTCGAACTCGTCGTTGTCGACGAAGTGGTACTGGACCCCGTGCTGCTCGCCGGGCCTCGGGTGGCGGGTCGTCGCCGACACCGAGAGCCAGACTTCGGGGTGCTGCTTCCTCATATGAGCGACGACCGTGCTCTTGCCGACCCCCGAGGGGCCGGAGAGCACGGTCAGCCGCGGACGCTCACTCATGCACCGATTATCCCGGATCGCGGACGCTCCCGGGACCACGGGGGCACGGTCAGGCGGCACCGCCGCCGAACTCCCGCTCCAGGGAGGCGATCTGGTTCGTGCCGAGGCCACGGACACGACGGCTCTCGCTGATGCCGAGGCGCTCCATGATCTGCTTGGCGCGGACCTTGCCCACGCCGGGGAGGGACTCCAGGAGCGCGGAGACCTTCATCTTGCCGATCACGTCGTTGTCGGCCTTGCCGGCCTTGATCACCTCGTGCAGGGAGGCGCCGGAGTGCTTGAGCCGATTCTTGACCTCGGCGCGCTCCCGGCGAGCCTCGGCGGCCTTGGCGAGCGCGGCGGTGCGCTGTTCAGGGGTAAGGGGCGGAAGAGCCACGCCGTTCACCTCAGGGTGTGGAAGGAAGGGATTGAGCTATGACTGGTTTGGTTCCCAGGACACCGGCCGCAGGGGAACCTCACGGCTCTGACCTGCGAGAGCAACGGGAATCGCCGCTCTTCGATGACCTATCGCCGGACACTACCCGGATTGCGGCGCCACGTCAGGAAAAGAACACGAAAAGTCCTGGTCAGCCAAGGCCGACCAGGACTTTCCCGGGCAAAATGACCGCGATTGCGGACCTTTGGCACCACCGATGTGACGGCGCTCACGTCAAGTCGTGAGACCCCGCGCCACCCCGTCACGCCATCGCGGCACATCACGCCACCTCCGCGGCGACGCTTCGGGTGCCACCGAAAGCGCTGCGGCGCCCGCTACTTCACCGCGTCCGCGTACTCCTGGACGAATCGGTCCGCCGCCTCCCGCAGCGCCGCCGGCGACGGGCCGCGCCGCAGGACGTCGCGGCTGACGCTCGGCACCACGTTGCGCACCGAGGCGCCGAACACCCGCGGCAGGTCCGCCATCGTGGCGCCCTGGGCGCCGATCCCCGGGGCCAGCAGCGGGCCGTTGATCGCCAGGTCGACGCCCGCGTCGGCCAGCGTCGCGCCGACCACCGCGCCGAACGAGCCGAGCGGCTCCGCGCCGGCGTTCTCGGCGGCCAGCTGCCGCAGCACCGCGGCCGCCACCGGCTCGCCGTCCGCGCCGGTCGCGCGCTGCACCTCGGCGCCCTCCGGGTTGGAGGTGAGGGCCAGCGCGAACACCCCGGTGCCGCCTGCCGCCGCCAGGTCGAGCGCCGGCCGCAGCGAGCCGAAGCCCAGGTACGGGCTGACGGTGACGGCGTCCGAGAAGAGCGGGCTGCCGGGCGCCAGGAAGGCCTCCGCGTACGCGGCCATGGTGGAGCCGATGTCGCCACGCTTGGCGTCCATCAGGACGAGCGCGCCGGCCGCCCGGGCCTCCTGGACGGACCGCTCCAGCACCGCGACGCCCCGGGAGCCGAACCGCTCGAAGAAGGCGGCCTGGGGCTTGAGCACGGCCACCCGGTCGGCCAGGGCCTCGACCACGGTGCGGCTGAAGGTCTCCAGGCCCGCCACGGAGTCCTCCAGCCCCCAGGCGGCGAGCAGGGAGGCGTGCGGGTCGATGCCCACGCAGAGCTGGCCGCGGGTGTCGAGGGCGTGCCGCAGGCGGGCACCGAAGGGGGCGAGGGTCATGACGTCCTTCCAGGGCGTAGCACGGGGGTGAGGGGGTCCGGCGGGGGTCAGGAGGCCTTGGCGCTGCCGACGGCGGCCGCCAGGTCGCGGAAGCCGCCGGCCCGGACGCGGGCGGAGAGGCCCTTGTGGATGCGCCGGCACCAGAACGGGCCCTGGTAGATGAAGGCGCTGTAGCCCTGGACCAGGTCGGCGCCGTGCACGATGCGCTGCCAGGCGTCCTCGGCGGTCTCGATGCCGCCGACCGAGACCAGGGTCAGCCGGCCCTCGGTCCGGGCGCGCAGGCGCTGCAGCACCTCCAGCGCGCGGGCCTTGAGCGGGGCGCCGGAGAGGCCGCCCATGCCGATCTCCTCGATCCGGGCGGCGCTCGCGCGCAGGCCCTCGCGGCCGATCGTGGTGTTGGTGGCGATGATGCCGTCCAGGCCCAGCTCCAGGGCGAGGTCGGCGACCGCGTCGACGTCCTCGTCGGCCAGGTCGGGGGCGATCTTGACCAGCAGCGGCACGTGGTGCGCGGTGGAGCGGTCGGCGGCCTCGCGGACGGCGGCCAGCAGCGGGCCGAGGTGCGAGACGGCCTGGAGGTTGCGCAGGCCCGGGGTGTTCGGAGAGCTGACGTTGACCACCAGGTAGTCGGCGTACTGGGCGAGCCGCTCGGTGGACTTCACGTAGTCGGCGATCGCGTCGGCCTCCTCGACCACCTTGGTCTTGCCGATGTTGACGCCGACGACCGGTGTGGAGCTGGTGTGCGGGCGTGCGGCCAGCCGGGCGGCGACCCGGGCCGAGCCCTGGTTGTTGAAGCCCATCCGGTTGATCAGCGCGCGGTCCTCGACCAGGCGGAACAGCCGCGGCGCCGGGTTGCCCGGCTGCGGCTCACCGGTGACGGTGCCGATCTCGACGTAGTCGAAGCCGAGCATCGACAGGCCGTCGATGCCGACGCCGTTCTTGTCGAAGCCGGCCGCCAGGCCGAACGGGCCGGGCAGGTCGAGGCCGAGGGCGGTGGTGCGCAGCGCCCGGTCGCGCGGGGCGAGCACCAGCCGGACGAGGGTGCGCAGGCCGGGCACCGAGGAGGCCAGCCGGACCCAGAAGAAGGCCAGGTGGTGGGCCTTCTCGGGGTCCATCTTCTTGAAGACGAGGTCGAACAGGAGCTTGTACACGGCGGGTCCCAACAGAGGATCGGGCGCGGCCCGTCGGTCGAGGGGCGGCGGCGGGCGACGGGTGGGCATGGCAGTGGGGGGCACCCGGCGGTCGGTGCCCCCCACTGCGGTGGTACTACTTCGCGCGACCGGCGTTGATCAGCTGGGCGTGCTCCTGGAGCGACATCACCCCGACCTCGTCGCGCAGCAGCGCGTCGATGCCCTGGACGGCGGCGCCCATCGCCTGGACGGTGGTCAGGCAGGGCACCGAACGGGCGACGGCGGCGGTGCGGATCTCGTAGCCGTCGAGACGGCCGCCGGTGCCGTACGGCGTGTTGATGATGAGGTCGACCTCACCGTCGTGGATCAGCTGGACGATGGTCCGCTCGCCGTTCGGGCCCTCGCCCTCGCTGTGCTTGCGCACTACGGTGGCGGGGATGCCGCCGCGCTGCAGCACCTCGGCGGTGCCGGCGGTGGCGAGCAGCTCGAACCCGAGGCCGACCAGCGCGCGGGCCGGGAAGACCAGGTTGCGCTTGTCCCGGTTGGCGACGGAGACGAAGACCTTGCCCTTGGTCGGCAGCGCGCCGTAGGCACCGGCCTGCGACTTGGCGTACGCCGTGCCGAAGACCTTGTCGATGCCCATGACCTCGCCGGTGGAGCGCATCTCCGGGCCGAGCACGGTGTCCACGCCGCGGCCGTAGATGTCGCGGAAGCGGCTCCACGGCATCACGGCCTCCTTGACGGAGATCGGGCAGTCGGCGGGCAGGGTGCCGCCGTCGCCCTCGGCCGGGAGCAGGCCCTCGGCGCGCAGCTCGGCGACGGTGGCGCCGAGCGAGATCCGGGCGGCGGCCTTGGCCAGCGGCACCGCCGTGGCCTTGGAGGTGAACGGCACGGTGCGGGAGGCGCGGGGGTTGGCCTCCAGCACGTACAGGATGTCGCCGGAGAGGGCGAACTGGATGTTGATCAGACCGCGGACGCCGACGCCGCGGGCGATCGCCTCGGTGGAGGTGCGCAGCCGCTTGATGTCGTAGCCGCCGAGGGTGATCGGGGGCAGCGCGCAGGCGGAGTCGCCGGAGTGGATGCCGGCCTCCTCGATGTGCTCCATGACGCCGCCGAGGTAGAGCTCGGTGCCGTCGTAGAGCGCGTCGACGTCGATCTCCACCGCGTCGTCGAGGAAGCGGTCGATCAGCACCGGGTGCTCGGAGATCAGACCGGCGTGCCGCTCCAGGTAGGAGGCGAGCGAGGCCTCGTCGTAGACGATCTCCATGCCGCGGCCGCCGAGCACGTAGGACGGGCGGGCCAGCACGGGGTAGCCGATCTCGTCGGCGATCGCCTTGGCCTCCTCGAAGGAGAAGGCGGTGCCGTGCTTGGGGGCGGGCAGGCCGGCGTCGCGCAGCACGCGGCCGAAGGCGCCGCGCTCCTCGGCGAGGTCGATCGCCTCGGGCTGGGTGCCGACGATCGGCACGCCGTTGTCCTTGAGCGCCTGGGCCAGGCCGAGCGGGGTCTGGCCGCCGAGCTGGACGATCACGCCCGCGAGCGGTCCGGCCTGCTGCTCGGCGTGGACGATCTCCAGCACGTCCTCCAGGGTGAGCGGCTCGAAGTAGAGCCGGTCGGAGGTGTCGTAGTCGGTGGAGACGGTCTCCGGGTTGCAGTTGACCATCACGGTCTCGTACCCGGCGTCGGCCAGCGCGAAGGAGGCGTGGACGCACGAGTAGTCGAACTCGATGCCCTGGCCGATGCGGTTCGGGCCCGAGCCGAGGATGATCACCGCGGGCTTGGTGCGCGGGGCGACCTCGTTCTCCTCGTCGTAGGACGAGTAGAAGTACGGGGTCTTGGCGGCGAACTCGGCGGCGCAGGTGTCGACGGTCTTGAACACCGGGCGGATGCCGAGCGCGTGCCGGACCTCGCGGACCACGTCGGTCCGCAGGCCGCGGATCTCACCGATCTGCAGGTCGGAGAAGCCGTGCCGCTTGGCGTGGCGCAGCAGCTCGGGGGTGAGCTCGGCGGCCTCGGCCAGCTCGTCGGCGATCTCGTCCAGCAGGAAGAGCTGGTCGACGAACCACGGGTCGATCTTGGTGTATTCGAACACCTCCTCCGCGGTGGCGCCGGCCCGGATGGCCTCCATGACGGTGTTGATCCGGCCGTCGGTGGGGACCACGGCCTTCTCCAGCAGCGCGGTCTTGTCGCCGACCGGGCCGGCCCAGGTGAACTGGGAGCCCTTCTTCTCCAGCGAGCGGAGCGCCTTGTTGAGCGCCTCGGGGAAGTTGCGGCCCATGGCCATGGCCTCGCCGACCGACTTCATGGTGGTGGTCAGCGTGGCGTCGGCGCTCGGGAACTTCTCGAACGCGAACCGCGGGACCTTCACCACGACGTAGTCGAGGGTCGGCTCGAACGACGCCGGCGTCTGCTCGGTGATGTCGTTGGGGATCTCGTCCAGGGTGTAGCCGACGGCGAGCTTCGCCGCGATCTTGGCGATCGGGAAGCCGGTCGCCTTCGAGGCCAGCGCCGAGGAGCGCGAGACGCGCGGGTTCATCTCGATGACGATGACCCGGCCGTCCGCGGGGTCGACCGCGAACTGGATGTTGCAGCCGCCGGTGTCGACGCCGACCTCGCGGATGACCGCGATGCCGATGTCGCGCAGGATCTGGTACTCGCGGTCGGTCAGCGTCATCGCCGGGGCGACGGTGATCGAGTCACCGGTGTGCACGCCCATCGGGTCGAAGTTCTCGATCGAGCAGACGACCACGACGTTGTCGTTCTTGTCGCGCATCAGCTCCAGCTCGTACTCCTTCCAGCCGAGGATGGACTCCTCCAGGAGCACCTCGGTGGTCGGCGAGAGGGTCAGGCCCTGGCCGGCGATGCGGCGCAGGTCCTCCTCGTTGTGCGCGAAGCCCGAGCCGGCGCCGCCCATGGTGAAGGAGGGGCGGACCACGACCGGGTAGCCGCCGAGCGTGTCGACGCCGGCCAGCACGTCGTCCATGGTGTGGCAGATCACCGAGCGGGCGGACTCGCCGTGGCCGATCTTGGCGTTGACGGCCTCGACGACGCCCTTGAAGAGCTCGCGGTCCTCGCCCTTGTGGATCGAGTCGACCTTGGCGCCGATCAGCTCCACGTTGTACTTGGCCAGCACGCCGTTGGCGTCCAGCGCGATCGCCGTGTTGAGCGCGGTCTGCCCGCCCAGGGTCGGCAGCAGGGCGTCCGGGCGCTCCTTGGCGATGATCTTCTCGACGAACTCCGGGGTGATCGGCTCGACGTAGGTGGCGTCGGCGATCTCCGGGTCGGTCATGATCGTGGCCGGGTTGGAGTTGACCAGGATGACCCGCAGGCCCTCGGCCTTGAGCACCCGGCAGGCCTGCGTGCCCGAGTAGTCGAACTCCGCGGCCTGGCCGATGACGATCGGGCCGGAGCCGATGACCAGGACGGACTTGATGTCGGTGCGCTTAGGCACGCTGGCCCTCCATGAGCTCAACACTGTCGTTGTCGTCGCCTCGCATGAGCTCGACGAACCGGTCGAAGAGGTACGCCGCGTCGTGCGGGCCGGCCGCCGCTTCCGGGTGGTACTGCACGCTGAAGGCGGGCACGTCCAGTGCCTGAAGGCCCTCGACCACATCGTCGTTGAGGCAGACGTGGGAGACCTCGACCCGGCCGAACGGCGTGTCGCTCACCTTGTCCAGCGGCGCGTTCACGGCGAAGCCGTGGTTGTGCGCGGTCACCTCGACCTTGCCGGTGGTGCGGTCCTGCACCGGCTGGTTGATGCCGCGGTGGCCGTACTTGAGCTTGTAGGTGCCGAAGCCCAGCGCCCGGCCGAGGATCTGGTTGCCGAAGCAGATCCCGAAGAACGGGGTCCGGCGCTCCAGCACGCCCTGCGCCACGGCGACCTGGTGGTCGGCGGTGGCCGGGTCGCCCGGGCCGTTGGAGAAGAAGACGCCGTCCGGGTCGACGGCGTAGATGTCCTCCAGCGTGGAGTTCGCCGGCAGCACGTGCACCTCGATGCCGCGCTCGGCCATCCGCTGCGGGGTCATCGCCTTGATGCCGAGGTCCAGCGCGGCGACGGTGAACTTCTTCTCGCCGACGGCGGGCACCACGTACGGCTCGGTGGTGGCGACCTCGGGGCAGAGGTCGGCGCCCTTCATCTCGGGCGACTGCTGCACCCGGGCCAGCAGCGCGGCGTCGTCCGCCAGCGCCGGGCCGGAGAAGATGCCGCAGCGCATCGCGCCGCGCTCGCGCAGGTGGCGGGTGAGGGCGCGGGTGTCGATGCCGCTGATGCCGACGACGCCCTGGTTGACGAGCTCCTCGTCGAGCGGGCGGCGCGAGCGCCAGTTGGACGTCACCCGGGCGGGGTCGCGCACGATGTAGCCGGCGACCCAGATCCGGCGGGACTCGTCGTCCTCGTCGTTCCAGCCGGTGTTGCCGATCTGCGGGGCGGTCATCGCGACCACCTGGCGGTGGTACGACGGGTCGGTCAGGGTCTCCTGGTAGCCGGACATGCCGGTGTTGAAGACGGCCTCGCCGAAGGTCTCGCCGATCGCGCCGTAGGCCTGGCCACGGAAGATCCGGCCGTCCTCCAGGACGAGCACGGCGGGGACGCGGTCCCGCCGTTGGCGCTGCGTGGTGGGGGCAGGTGCGGTCATTGAGCGGCCTCTTCCGTCTTCGTCTGCGTACGTGTTGCGAGGTGGGCGATCGCCTCGACCCAGGCGGCGTGCTCGCCGGGGTGGTCGGCCCGGAACCCGGAGTCCAGCGCGGTGCCCTCGTGCGTCCAGGTGACGACGAGCAGTCCGGACGGCACGACCTTGCCGGCGATCCCGGAGTCCGTCCGGGCCCCGGTCAGCTGCTCGGCCGGGATCCAGAAGTCGACGTCGCCGGGGCGCTGCACCAGCAGCCCGTCCGCGCCGAGGGTCAGGTCGGCCCGGCTGCGGGTGCCCAGGCCGTGCGCGACGACCCGGTCCAGCCAGTTCCCGGCGGTGGTGGTGCCGTGGTACCGGCCGCTGGTCTCCAGGATGGTCCGGCCGGCCCGGGCCGGCACGGCGGGCAGCGGCGGGATGCCGGACTGCAGGGTGCGCCGCCAGTTCCAGCCCTGGCGCATCAGCCAGTAGACCAGCCCGATCACCAGCAGCAGGCCGATGGCCCAGCCGATGTACCCGGGCCAGTCGGTGACCCTGGCCTGCTCCTGGGCGAGCCCGGTGAAGGCGCTCACGCGAGCCCGCCCTGCTCGACCAGCTCGCCGGCGAGCACCGTGGCGGTGCCGCGCAGGAAGGTGGCGTGCACCCGGCCGGGCAGGTCGAGGCCACGGTAGGGGGTGTTGCGACTGCGGGTGGCGAAGCTGTCGGGGTTCACGGCACCACGGTACGCGGGATCGAACAGCACCAGGTTGGCGGGCTCACCGACCGAGACGGGTCGTCCGTGGCCGGTGAGGCGACCGATCCGGGCCGGTCGGTGCGACATCCGGTCCGCGACGCCCTCCCAGTTCAGCAGGCCCGTGTCGACCATGGTCTGCTGCACCACCGAGAGCGCCGTCTCCAGGCCGACCATGCCCATCGCGGCCACGGCCCACTCGCAGTCCTTGTCCTCGGACGGGTGCGGCGCGTGGTCCGTCGCGACGGCGTCGATGGTGCCGTCCGCGAGCGCCTTGCGCAGCGCCTGGACGTCGGCCGCGGTGCGCAGCGGCGGGTTCACCTTGTACACCGGGTCGTAGGAGCGGACCAGCTCGTCGGTGAGCAGCAGGTGGTGCGGGGTGACCTCGGCGGTGACGTTCCAGCCCTTGGCCTTGGCCCAGCGGATGATCTCCACCGAGCCGGCCGTCGAGACGTGGCAGACGTGCAGGCGCGAGCCGACGTGCGCGGCGAGCAGCACGTCGCGGGCGATGATCGCCTCCTCGGCGACGGCCGGCCAGCCGCCCAGCCCGAGCTCGCCGGAGACCTGGCCCTCGTTCATCTGGGCGCCCTCGGTGAGCCGGGGCTCCTGGGCGTGCTGGGCGACGACCCCGTCGAAGGCCTTCACGTACTCCAGCGCCCGGCGCATGATCACCGCGTCGTCGACGCACTTGCCGTCGTCGGAGAAGACCCGCACCTCGGCGGCCGAGTCGTGCATCGCGCCCAGCTCGGCGAGCTTCTTGCCCTCCAGGCCGACGGTGACGGCGCCGACGGGGCGCACGTCGCAGAAGCCGGACTCCTGGCCGAGCCGCCAGACCTGCTCGACCACGCCGGCGGTGTCGGCCACCGGGAAGGTGTTGGCCATCGCGTGCACGGCGGTGAAGCCGCCCATCGCGGCGGCCCGGGTGCCGGTGAGCACCGTCTCGGCGTCCTCGCGGCCGGGCTCGCGCAGGTGGGTGTGCAGGTCGACCAGGCCCGGCAGGACGATCAGGCCGGAGGCGTCGATCTCGATGTCCGCCTCGACCGCCAGGCCGGTGCCGATCTCCTTGACCACGCCGTCGGCGAGGTGGAGGTCCTGCGGGGCGCCGCCGAGGATCTGGGCGTTGCGGATCAGGTAGGTGGTCACTGAGCGGTCTCCACGGAGTCGGTGCGGGGGGCGGCGTCGGCGAGCGTGGCGCCGCCGAGCAGCAGGTACAGGACGGCCATCCGGACGGAGACGCCGTTGGCGACCTGCTCGACCACGGTGCAGCGCGGCGAGTCGGCGACCTCGGCGGTGATCTCCATGCCGCGGACCATCGGGCCGGGGTGCATCACGATGGCGTGCTCGGGCAGCTGCGCCATCCGGCTGCCGTCCAGGCCGTAGCGGCGGCTGTACTCGCGCTCGGTCGGGAAGAAGGCGGCGTTCATCCGCTCGCGCTGGACCCGGAGCATCATCAGCGCGTCCGTCTTGGGGAGCACGCTCTCCAGGTCGTAGCTGACCTCGCAGGGCCAGTTCTCGATGCCGATCGGCAGCAGCGTCGGCGGGGCCACGAAGGTGACCTGGGCGCCGAGGGTGGTGAGCAGGTGGACGTTGGAGCGGGCCACCCGGCTGTGCAGGATGTCGCCGACGATGGTCACCCGCCGGCCGGCGAGGTCGCGGCCGAGGCCGGCGTTGAGGTGGCGGCGCATGGTGAAGGCGTCGAGCAGCGCCTGGGTGGGGTGCTCGTGGGTGCCGTCGCCGGCGTTGATGACGCTGCCGTGCAGCCAGTCGGACTGGGCCAGCCGGGCCGGCGCGCCGGAGGCGTGGTGCCGGATGACGACCGCGTCGGCGCCCATCGCCTGGAGGGTCAGCGCGGTGTCCTTGAGGCTCTCGCCCTTGGAGACCGAGGAGCCCTTGGCGGAGAAGTTGATGACGTCGGCGGAGAGCCGCTTCTCGGCGACCTCGAAGGAGGTCTTGGTGCGGGTGGAGTCTTCGAAGAAGAGGTTGACGACCGTTCGACCACGGAGCGTAGGCAGCTTCTTGACGGCCCGTCCGGAGAGCTGGGCCAGCTCCTCGGCGGTGTCCAGGATCAGCAGCGCGTCGTCGCGGGTGAGGTCGGCGGCGGAGACGAGGTGGCGCTTCACGCGGGTTACTCCGGGAGGTGCGGTTCGGACGGCCGGGCGGCCAGGGCCTGCGAGCTGCGCTCACTGCGCGGGGGACGCGACGCGTCCGCGTGGTCGCGGTCGCCGACCAGCACGGCGTCCACACCGTCGCTGTCCGCGAGGCGGACCTGCACGGCCTCGCGCAGCGAGGTGGGGAGGTTCTTGCCCACGTAGTCGGCGCGGATCGGCAGCTCGCGGTGGCCGCGGTCGACCAGGACGGCGAGCTGGACGGCGCGCGGGCGGCCGATGTCGCTGAGCGCGTCGAGCGCGGCGCGGATGGTGCGGCCCGAGAAGAGCACGTCGTCGACCAGGACGACGAGCCTGCCGTCGATGCCGCCGGCCGGGATCTCGGTGTGCTCCAGGGCGCGGGCGGGCTTCAGCCGCAGGTCGTCCCGGTACATGGTGATGTCCAGCGTCCCGAACGGGATCTCCCGGCCGGTGATCTGGGTCAGCCGGTCGCGCAGCCGGCGGGCGAGGTGCACGCCCCTGGTGTGGATGCCGAGCAGCACGACGTCCTCCGCGCCCTTGGCGCGCTCGACGATCTCGTGCGCTATCCGGGTGATCACCCGGGCGATGTCCGTGCCGTCCAGCACCTGGTGCGGCGGGCGCGGCGTCGGTTCGTGATGTGTGGTCATGCCGAAGCGGACCTCCTTCCCCGCCTCACTGGACGGGCCTTAAAGGATGTCTGGAACGCCCCCGCCGACGCGGCGCGGGCTCCCGCCATCGTACCAGCGCGCCCGACGGCAAACCGGCGTCCATCGTTCCGCTTCACCGGGTTAACGTCCGCGACGCACCGCGGACGCGGGCCATTCGCACGACTGCCCCATTCGGCTTGACGCAGCTACCTCACTCTACGTAACCTCACAGTGAGTTACGAGACTGGCGTCGAACCCACCGGTAACGACGTCGACAATCGCCCGTGACCCACCACTGAACGCGAAGCAATCTCGTCCGGGGAGATCAATGTCCAGCGACTACGCGAAGCAACTCGGAGGAAAACTCCGAGCGATCCGCACTCAGCAGGGGCTCTCCCTGCACGGTGTCGAGGAGAAGTCCCAGGGGCGCTGGAAGGCAGTCGTCGTCGGCTCGTACGAGCGCGGTGACCGTGCGGTCACCGTGCAGCGGCTGGCCGAGCTGGCGGAGTTCTACGGCGTTCCGGTCCAGGAGCTGCTGCCCGGCGGTACGCCCGGTGGTGCGGCCGAGCCGCCGCCGCGCCTCGTGCTGGACCTGGAGAGACTGACCCAGGTCCCGTCCGAGAAGGCCGGTCCGCTGCAGCGCTACGCGGCGACCATCCAGAGCCAGCGCGGTGACTACAACGGCAAGGTCCTCTCGATCCGCCAGGACGACCTGCGCACGCTGGCCGTGATCTACGACCAGTCGCCGTCGATCCTGACCGAGCAGCTGATCTCCTGGGGCGTGCTGAACCCCGACGCGCGCCGTGCGGTGCGCGAGGAGGAGGCGAGCTGAGGCTCGCCCCCACCGGCTCCCACCGCCTCCCACCAGCAGGAACGGGCAGGGCCAAGCAGAAACGTCACGGCGCGGTGCCCCGGAACGGGGGCCGCGCCGTCGCGCGTCCGGCCCCGGACCGAAGCCGGCCCGAGCCGCTCCGGCGGCCTCAGCGGACCGTGCCCAGGCTGTAGCCGGGCTCGGCTGCCACGCCCTCCAGCCGCACCGCGGCCGCGGTCGGCGCCCAGCCCTGCCCAGCGCTGGCCCAGGCCCAGGCCGCCCCGCGAAAGGCCCGGTCGGCGGTTCCGTCACCGGTGGGGCCGGGAGCCCCGTCACCGGCGCCGCAGGCCGCCGCCGAGCCCTGCGTGCCGTGCAGCACCGCCAGCCCCGGCAGCTCCCGGGCCAGCCCCGCGCAGAGCACCGCGCAGACCAGCTCCAGGTCCTCGTCGTTGATCCGCACCACGCCGTCCTCCCACTGGAGCACCCGGGCCGCGGCCGTCAGCCGGCCACCGGGGGCGTCCACCGCGAGGCGCAGCTCGTAGACCCCGCTGCCCGCGCCGACCAGCATCCGCCGGAACACCTCGGCGCCGCGCTGGTAGGCCTCCCGGACGGCCCGGCCGTGCTCCTCGTAGAGCCCGCCGTCCAGCAGCAGGTCCGCGTGGCGCAGCGTCAGCCCGTTCTCGCGGGCGCGGACCAGCCGGGGCAGGAAGTCCCCGGCGAGGTCCTCGCCCTGGTAGGCGAGGAGCTGGGTCTGCAGCGGCGGATTGACGAGGTAGCGGTCGCGGGCGCCCGGCTCGGCCGGGTCGAGGCCGTGCAGGAGGCAGAACTCCTCGAAGTCCTGCGGGTGGAACATCCGGGCCCGGACGGTGTCGAAGCCGCGCCGGGCCTCGGCGAGCAGGTCGGCGGTGTCCCGCAGGTAGGTCTCGTAGTCCGGGGCGTCGCAGAGGCGCCAGGCGGCGGCGCGCTCGAAGTCGGCGGCGCTGGTCAGCACCCCGATGACGAAGGCCTGCCCCGCGCCGTCCGCCCGGCGCCGCTCGTGCCGCAGCCGCGCGCGGGGGCGGGGGCCGGCGGCGGAGCAGTCGGGGGTGCGGCGGGCGCGGCCGTTGCGGCTCATCGGAGGCTCCTGGGGCGGTGGCGGTCGGCGGCGGCAGTGGTGCCGCCGACCGTTGTCCTCCCCAGCCCCGGGTGTCGCACACGTACGGCGTGTCACAGGAATGTAACCGACCGTGAGGCGAGGCACGTCACCCGGTCGGCGCAACCCGCCGGACCCGCCGCACCCGGCGGGCGGCCGGGCGCGGCGGGTCGCGGGACGGCGGCGGTCAGGCCTGCCGCGGCACCCGGGCGAGCTGACGCGACTGGGCGACCAGGCGGCCGGACTCGTCCCAGACCTCGGCGTCCTCCTCGAAGTAGCCGCCGGCCACGTTGCGGGTGGCGTGGGTGACGCGCAGCCAGCCGGGCGCCGGCTTCGCCCGCAGGTGGACGGTCAGCTCGATGGTGGGGGCCCAGCCGGGCATCCCGAGGTCGAAGGTGACCGGCGGCAGCGCGTCGGCGACCAGCAGGAGCAGCAGCGGGTCGGGCTCCCGGCCGTCGGCGAGCCGGAACCAGCCCTGGATCCGGCCGTTGCCGGAGGGCTGCCCGAGCGCCCAGCCGATGGTCGCCGGGTCGAGCCGCAGGTCGAACCGCTCCAGGAGGGCGGCCTGCTCGATCAGCTGCTTGGGGGCGTGCTCCACGCCGACGCACTGGTCCGGCGGCGGCAGCTGCGGCGGCCGGGCGGTGGTCCGCACGTCGCCGCCGGCGTCGGCGAGGTCGCCGTGGGTGGCCACCACGCGCAGCCGCTCCACGCCGTCCTGGCTGAGCGAGGCGGTGCCGGTGGAGAGCGAGCGGCCGGTGCGGAGCACCTCGGTACGGACGGTGGCCGGGCCGGGGTGGGAGGCGGAGAGGTAGTAACCGCTGATCGAGACCGGGTCGGCGTGGTCGCCGTGCTCCAGCGAGAGGGCGTGGCCCGCCATCGCGAGCAGCAGCCCGCCGTTGACGCCGCCGCCGATCTGCCAGCCGGCGCCCAGTTCGCCGTCGTAGCGGCCCGGCTCGGCCGGGTGCCTGGTGAGGGCGATGCCCTGGTCGAACTCGCTGCGGATCGCCGTGGTCATGGGGGGTGGCCTGCCCTTCGCTGCGGGGTCTCCGGTGCGCGTGGGTCACCGGAGCACCAGGTTACTGGCGAGTAGGGTCCCAACATACGCCACCCGGCCCGAACGCACGACGGCCGCCGGACCCTGTCGGGTCCGGCGGCCGTGCGTCGGAGTGCCGCCTACCGGCGGATGCTCGGCTTGAGCTCCAGGAAGCGGGCGAGCAGGCCGTTGACGAAGGCCGGGGAGTCGTCCGTGGAGAACTCCTTGGCGATCTCGACGGCCTCGTCCAGGACGACCGCGTCCGGGACGCCGTCCTCCCAGATCAGCTCGTACGCACCGAGCCGCAGGACGTTGCGGTCCACGATCGGCATCCGGTCGAGCGTCCAGCCCACCGCGTACTCGGAGATGAGGTCGTCGATCCGGCGGGCGTGCTGGACGTACCCCTCGATCAGCTCCATGGTGTACTCACCGACCTGCGGGGTGCCCTCGTCCGGCTTGGGCTCCCGGGCACGGGCCACCCAGTCGGCGAGGACCCGCTGCGGGTCGACCCCGCGGTGGTCGGCCTCGAAGAGGATCTGGAAGGCTCGCGTACGGGCCTTGCTGCGTGCGGCCGACACGGACTTACTTCACCCGGCCGAGGTAGCTGCCGTCGCGGGTGTCGACCTTGATCTTCTCACCGGTGACGATGAACAGCGGCACGGCGATCTCGGCGCCGGTCTCCAGGGTGGCCGGCTTGGAGCCACCGGTGGAGCGGTCGCCCTGGACGCCCGGCTCGGTGTGGGAGATGGTCAGCTCGACCGAGGCCGGGAGCTCGATGTACAGGGGAGCACCCTCGTACATGGCGACCAGGGCCTCGAAGCCCTCGAGCAGGTACTTCGCGGCGTCGCCGACGACGGCGGGCTCGATCGTGGTCTGGTCGTAGGTGTCCGTGTCCATGAACACGAAGTTCTCGCCGTCCTTGTACGAGAACTGCATGCCACGCTTGTCGACGTTGGCGGTCTCGACCTTGGTGCCGGCGTTGAAGGTCTTGTCGACGACCTTGCCCGTCAGGACCTCCTTGAGCTTGGTGCGCACGAAGGCCGGGCCCTTACCGGGCTTGACGTGCTGGAACTCGACGACGGACCAGAGCTTGCCGCCCTCCAGCTTGAGAACCATGCCGTTCTTGAGATCGTTCGTGGAAGCCACGGGCGCACTTACTCCTGGATATAGCTGTCAAGGAACCAAGGGGTGCGTCCTGCCGCCCCCGGCCGCCTCGGGCGGTCGCGGGTCACAGGGCGAGGAGCTCCTTGGTGGTGATGGTGAGCAGCTCGGGCCCGCCCTCTTCAAGGGGGCGCACCACGAGCGTGTCCTCGATCCGGACACCACCCCGGCCCGGGAGGTGAACCCCTGGACCGACGGTGACCGGCACGCGGCTGTCCAGTTTACCCATGTCCGACGGCCCGAGGCGCGGGGCCTCCCGGATCTCCAGCCCGATGCCGTGACCGACGGGGTGCGGCGAGCTCTCGGTGTGCCCGGCCGCGTGGAGGATCTCCCGGGCGGCCTGGTCGGGCACGTACTGTTCGACGCCCGGACCGAGCGCCTCCCGCCCGGCCCGCTGGGCCCGGAACACCAGGCGGTGCAGTTCGACCTGCCAGGGCGCGGGGGCGGCGCCGATCACGAAGGTCCGGGCGGTCGAGACGCCGTACCCGCGGTACTGGGCACCCAGGACGACGGTGAGGAAGTCACCCTCCTCCACCCGCCGGTCGGTGGGCTGGTGGGACTGCTGGCCGGAGTGGCTGCCGGTGCCGACCGAGACCGGGAAGGCCGCCCGGTCCGCACCGTGGTCGATCATCCGGCGTTCCAGCTCCATCGCCAGGTGCCGCTCGGTCCGGCCGACCAGGATCGACTCCAGCAGTTCGCCGAGCGCCTGGTCGGCGATCTCGGCGGCGATCCGCAGGTCCGCGATCTCGTGCTCGTCCTTGATCACCCGCAGCTGTTCGACCGCCCGGCCGAGGTCGGCCAGCCGGACGCCCTCCGCCAGACCCGCCACGGCGCGGTGCCGGGCGACGGTCAGGTCGTGCTCCTCCACTGCCAGGTCGGCCACCCCCAGCCGGGCCGCGGCCGCGGCGGCCGCCAGCGCGGTGTCGGCGCCCGCCGCCACCGGCACCCGGGTGACGTCCTCGACGATCAGGTGCTCACCGGTGTCGTCCGGCGGCAGGTCGTCCGGCAGCGCCAGCAGCGCCAGCTCCCGGGTGAGCAGCAGCGTCGCGCCGCACGGCGGGCAACCGGTCAGGTACCGCACGTTCGCCGCCCGGGTGATCAGCGCCGCATCGGCCCCGGCCGCACTGCCGTGCTCCCTCAGACGCTCCCGCCGGACCGCGTACGCATCAGACATGCGTCGAGCCTACGGAGCCCCACCCCGATCCGCCCGCCGAGCGGATCCGACCGGACCAGGACGGCCCTGGTCGGACACCCGGCCGGTCTGCCGGTGCGGCGTCGGGCCCCGGCGCCGCACCGGTGCCGGGGCCCCGAGGCCGGTCGACCGGCCGCGCACCCGAACGGACGGCGCGGGCGGCGGACCGGACGACCGGAGCCGCCGGCGGGAGCGCGCGCCGCCCGACGAGCCCCGGCGCGTGCGCGATCGCGCGGCCGACCAGCGCCTCCACCGCCCGCCGGGGAATGGGCGGGGCGGAGGCCGTGTTGGACCCCATGAAAACGACTTCCATTTCGGCGGAAGCCGTTTCCCGACCGCCCACCCCTCGGAGGAGGAGAACCATGGCCCGCAGCGAACTGCGCCCCGTCGTCAAGCTCAGGTCCACGGCCGAGACCGGCTTCACCTATGTGACCCGCAAGAACCGCCGCACCGACGCCGACCGGCTGGTGCTGCGCAAGTACGACCCGGTCGCGCGCCGACACGTCGACTTCCGCGAGGAGCGCTGACCTCCCCCGTGGGCCCGGCATGGCACGCGGACCACGGCGAGGCGGCGCCCACCCGAACGGACCGGGTGGGCGCCGCCTCGTGACACCGCGGTGCCGCGGGCCGTCGGGGCCGACTACTTGGTGACCCCGGCGGCCTCGTCGGCCGCTGCCCCCTGGGCGGGCACCCCGTCGGCCGGTACCACCGGCTTCGGGCTCCAGCGCTGTTCGACGCCGGCGAGGCGCCAGTAGGCGATCGCCGCCCCCCAGACCACCACGAACAGCCCGACGATCGCGTAGCCGACGTTGTCCAGCGAGATGTCCGCGATCCAGCCGCTGACCGGGTCGGTGAGGTCCAGCTTCTCGTGCAGCACGGCGACCAGCTCGATGGTGCCGATGATGAACGCCACCGCGATCGACAGCCCGGTGATGGTCAGGTTGTAGTACACCTTGCGCACCGGGTTGGAGAACGCCCACTGGTACGCGAAGTTCATGAACGTCCCGTCCAGCGTGTCGAACAGGCTCATCCCGGACGCGAACAGCAGCGGCAGGCAGACGATCGCGTACCAGGGCAGCCCGGCGGCCGCGCCGGAGCCGGCCATCACCATCAGGGTCACCTCGGTCGCCGTATCGAAGCCGAGGCCGAGCACCATGCCGACCGGGAACATCTGGCCGGGCCGCGTGATCGAGCGGGTCGCCCGGTTCAGCACCCGGGCCATCAGACCGCGCGAGTTGAGGTGCTCCTCCAGCTCCGCCTCGTCGAACCGACCGGCCTTCATCGACCGGAACACCTTGAGGATGCCGAACAGCGCCGCCAGGTTGAGCGCGCCGATCAGGTAGAGGAAGACACCGGACGCGGAAGTGCCGACCACACCGAGCCACTGGTGCGTGGTGGACTCGTCGTCCATCAGCGTGCTGGCCAGCTGGGCGCCGCCCGCCACCAGGGCGGCCATCAGGACCACCATCGAGGAGTGGCCGAGCGCGAACCAGAAGCCCACCGAGACGGGCCGCTTGCCGTCCGCCATGAGCTTGCGGGTGGTGTTGTCGATCACCGCGATGTGGTCGGCGTCGAAGGCGTGCCGCATGCCGAGGGTGTAGGCGGTGATGCCCAGGCCCACCCCGAAGACCTGGGTACCGACCTCGTACTTCTCCGGGGCGACCAGGAAGATCAGCGTCCCGAACGCCACCACGTGCATGGCCAGGATCACCCCCATCAACCCGGCCGTGCGGAGGGTGTCCTCGCGCCGCCAGCGGAAGCTCGGCAGGGCGGAGGACGCCGCGGGAACAGCGGCGGTTTCGGGCAGGGTCATCTTCGGATCACGCTCCAGCACCTCGTGGAAAGACGTTCGTGAGATGCCGTGGCCGGTCTCCTGGCTGACGGGGCTTCCGGATCCGCCTTCCCAGGCGCGCGAGGCGCCCAGTGGCGTCGTGGATACGGACGACTCCCCCGATCACAGTGGCGAGGGCCGCTCCGGACTCCGGACCCTGAGGGTCCGTCACCGGTCTTCCCGAACACCACGGCGGGCAACACCGTAGGGGGCCGCACCTCACCCTTGCAAGGCTGCGCACCTGCGCAGGTGTCCAGGATCACAGCCACGGGCTGCAACAATGTCCGCATGCATCTCGTACCGGCCGACCGCGCGGGCCACCGCACCATCGACGGGCACCGGGTCTGCGAGGCCATCGCCGCGATCGGCGACCCCGGGCACGTCCGGTCCTGGGCCGAGCGGTTCTCGCTGCTCGCCGACCCGGGGCGGCTCGCCCTGCTGCTCGCCCTGCACCGGGCCGGGCCGCTCGCCGTCACCGACCTGGCGGTCGCCACCGGCATGCGCGACCCGGCCGTCTCGCAGGCGCTGCGGCTGCTGCGCACCGCGGGTGTGGTCACCGGCGACAAGGACGGCCGCGTGGTGCGCTACCGGCTCGTGGACGAGGCCCTGCGCCCCCTCCTCGACGAATGCGCCGCCGCGGACCACCACGAGCACGGCGAGCCCGCCACCGGGAGCGACGCCACCGGCGGCGAGCCCTCCGCACCCCGGGCCGCCGCGACCGGCTGACCGGCTGACCGGCTCCCGGCTGACCGGCTGCGCCCGCGGAACACCGACCCGGCGCCCCGGGCCGTCGCGCCCGGGGCCCGCCTCACCCCTCCCGCACCAGCCGTTCGAAGCGCTCCAGCGAGCGCCGGGCCAGCGGGTCCGTCGCGGGCCGCAGGGCCCGGTCGAGCAGACCCGCGCCGGGGAGCCGGAACGCGCCGAGGAAGGCGAAGCGGGTGCCTCCGGCCTCGGCGCGGGCCGCCATCCCGCCCAGCAGGAAGCGGCTGCGCATCAGGCACCACCCGGGCGTCAGCTCGACGTCGAAACGGGCCCGCAGCCGGGTGTGGCCGGTCACCAGCGCCTCGGTGCGACCGTCCGCCGGGCTCCCGGCCACGCGGACCGACCGGATGTCCGGCAGCCAGCGCGGGAGCCCCTCCTCCAGGTCGGCCGCGGCCGCCCAGACCCGCTCGAACGGCGCGTCGATCAGCGCCTCCCGGACGGCGGCGCCGGGGGTGACGGCGGCGATCACATGCAGCCGGCGGACCGGGTCGAAGGCCGCCGTCGGCCAGGGGGTCGGTGCGCTCACTGCTGCCACGCCCTTCGAAAGCCGAGCCGGGCCCGGGAGAGCCGGGACTTCACGGTGCCGGGTGCCACGCCCAGCAGTTCTGCGGTGGACCGCTCGTCGAGCCCCTCCAGGTCGCGCAGCACCAGCACGGCGCGGTGCTCCGGCGTCAGCCGGGCGAGGACGTCCTGGATGTCGGTGGCCAGCTGCGGGTCGCCGGGGCGGGGCAGCTCGGAGAGGTCGGCCGGGACGCAGCGGGCGACCCGCCGGACGTGCCGGACGGCCTCCCGCACGGCGATCGAGCGGACCCAGCCGAACAGCGCGGCCGGGTCCTGGAGCTGGCCCAGCTTGCGGAAGACGGCGATCAGCGCCTCCTGCGTCGCGTCGGGGCCGTCGTCCAGCGCGATCGGACCGCAGAGCCGGCGGACGTAGGGCGCGACCAGCTCCAGCAGCTCGCTGACGGCCAGTTGGTCGCCTCGCTGGGCGGCACGGACCAGGCCGGCGAGCCGGTCGGCGGTTCGGGTGTCGGGACCATCCACACCCGCATCAGAGGCGCCGGACCGGCCGGACGTTCCCTCCCTCCCCCAACTTCCCACTGTGACGCTCGTCACGGGAACCTCCGGCCGGGTGGGCCGCTCCTGCGGGGTGACCCACCGTCGGAACCCCGGAGGACCACCGTGAACCGTCGCCGTACCGCCACCCTCGCCGTCGCCGGCCTGCTCGCCGCCGACGCCCTGCTGCACGTCTACTGGGCCACCGGCCGCACCTGGCCGGCCGCCGACCCGGCGTCACTCTCCCGGGCGGTGCTCAACGCCGAGGTGCCGTTCACCCCGCCGGTCGTCCTGCCGCTCGCGGCGCTGCTGTTCTCCGGCTCGGCCCTGGTGCTCGCCCGCGGCGGCCTGTTGGACGGCGCGGCCCGCCGGCTGCCGGCGGTGGCGCTGCGCTGGGGGCCGCGCGCGGTGGCCGCCGGACTGCTCGCCCGCGGGCTGGCCGGGCTGCTCTGGGCCACCGGGGTCGGCGTCGACACCGGCTCGGCCTTCTACCGGCTCAACCTGGCGTTCTACACCCCGCTCTGCCTGGCCGCCGCGGCCGCCGCCCTGGCGGTCGCCCGTACCGGGGCGGACGGCTGACCGCACCCCTCCCCCGGCAGCCCCGCGACCGCCCGCGGGGCACCGGGCAGCCGGCGCCGCCTCAGGCCCGCTGGCAGGTGGGGCACCAGAAGAGGTTGCGCGCGGCGTGCGCCTCGGTCCGGACCTCGGTGCCGCAGACCAGGCAGGGCATGCCGGCCCGGCGGTAGACGTAGACCTCGCCGCCGTGGTCGTCCACCCGCGGCGGACGGCCCATCGCCTCGGGGGTGTGCTCGGGTCGGACGGTGTCGATCCGCCCCGCGCCGACGCCCTCGCGCATCAGCGCGACCAGGTCGGCCCAGACGGCGTCCCACTCGGCCCGGCCGAGGTCGCGCCCGGCCCGGTGCGGGTCGATGCCGTGCCGGAACAGCACCTCGGCGCGGTAGACGTTGCCCACGCCGGCCAGCACCTTCTGGTCCATCAGCAGTGCCGCGATCGTCGTCCGGCTGCCGGATATCCGCCGCCAGGCCGGCTCCGGGTCGGCGTCGGCCCGCAGCGGGTCGGGGCCGAGGCGCGCCGCGACGGCGGCCTTCTCGGCGTCGGTGATCAGCGCACAGGTGTTGGGACCGCGCAGATCGGCGTAGGCGTCGTCGTTCGCCAGGCGCAGCCGGACCAGGCCGACCGGCTCCGGCGCGGGGCCCTCGCCGAAGGCGAACCCACCGTAGAGGCCGAGGTGGACGTGCACCCAGGCGTCGTCCTCGAAGCCGAGGAAGAGGTGCTTGCCGATGGCCTCCGCCCCGGTCAGCACCTGCCCGTCGACCAGCTTCGCGCCGTCCGCGAACCGGCCCTGCGGGCTGCTCGCACGGACCGGGCGGCCGCCGAAGGCCCTGGCGTTCTCGGCGGCGAGGCGGTGGATGATGTGGCCTTCCGGCACGGGCGTCAGCTCCCCCGGGTGTGCGACAGGATGCCCCCATCATCGCAGCCCGCACCGACAGGCCCGGCCGGGCCGCCGGCCGTCGCGGGCTCCCGGAAGGCGGTACCGAATCCGCGCCGGGGCAGCGCCGGAGCCGCCCGGAACAGCCCCGGGCGGCGCGGTCCTCAGCGGACCGGGATGCCCATCAGCCGGGCCAGGATCACCCGGTCCAGCTCGGCGGCGGTGGCCGCGACGTCCAGCTGGGAGTTGTCGATGATCGGCAGCCCGGAGTTGTACCAGCCGGCCATCCGCCCGTGGATCCGGGCCACCTCCTCGTCGCTCAGCCGCCGGTTGCCACTGCGCCGGGCGTTGCGGCTCAGCACGGAGTCCAGACTGGGCAGCAGCACGACCGGGATCATCCCCGGGCCGATGTGCCGCTTCCAGCCGCCGAGGCCGATCGCCGGGCGGTCCGGGAAGACCGCGTCGTCGATGATGCAGGAGATGCCGTTGGCCAGGTAGTTGCGGCAGGCGAAGCCGCAGGTGCGGCGGGCCAGCCGGTACTGCGCCTCGGAGGCGTTGTTCCAGCCGGACTGCGGGTTGGCGAAGCCGGACTGCACCCACTCGCGGACGTCGTCGAGGCTGATGTGGGCGGTGGGCGTGGGCCGCCGCTCGGCCCAGTGCCGGGCGACGGTGGTCTTGCCCGCGCCGGCCGGTCCGATCAGCAGCACGGCGAGTGGCCCGGACGGCAGGTGCGGCTGCGCGGGGTGGACCGGGAGCTGGACGGGCGCGCCGGACGGCAGCAGGAAGTGCCCGGTGGCGCCGGCCGGAACCGGCGCGGGCGCCGCGGCGGTGGGAGCCGACGGCGGCACGGGCCGCGCCGGCGCGGGCGGTGCGACGGGGGCCGCCGGGGTGCCGGCCGGCGGCACGACCGGGCGACCGGCGTACGGGGGCCGACCGGCGGGCTCGCGCGCGGACCGGTCCGCGCCGTGGCGGACGGATTCGGCGTGGGCCGCCGCCCGCGGCACTCCCCGGGACGCGCCCGGCGCGCCACCGGCGGGCGGTGCGACGGTGGCACTGCCGGAGTACGGCGGGGCCGGCGGAGCGACGGGACGTGGGGGGACTTGTCCACCCCCGGCGTACTGCGTCACGGTCACCTCCCGACTTCTTTCAGCGGGGACACTACACGGCGGTCCCGCAGCGGGCACAGTCCGCCGCCGGGCCGCTGACGAGGGCCGGGGTACCGGATCGGGCCGGCCGGGGCCGCGCCGATCCGGTACCCCGGCCCCGGGTGTCAGCGTGCGGTGAGCTGCCCGCCGAGCGCCCGCAGTGCCAGCTCGTACGAGCCCAGGCCGAATCCGGCGATGGTGCCGGAGGCGACCGCGGCGATCACCGAGGTGTGCCGGAAGGTCTCCCGGGCGTACGGGTTGGAGATGTGCACCTCGATCAGCGGCGCGGTCCGCTGGGCGGCGGCGTCGCGCATCGCGTACGAGTAGTGGGTGAAGGCCCCCGGGTTGATCACCACGGGCACCCCGCCGTCGGCCGCCTCGTGCAGCCACTCCACCATCTGCTGCTCGGAGTTGGTCTCGTGCACCTCGACCTCGAAGCCGAGCTCCTTGCCGAGCACGGTGCAGCGCTCGACCAGCCCGGCGTAGGAGGTGGCGCCGTAGACGTCCGGCTCGCGGCTGCCCAGCCGGCCGAGGTTGGGGCCGTTGAGCACCATCACCCGGGTCACGAGGAGACCTCCGCGTAGGCGGCGACCAGCAGGGACGGGTCGGGGCCCTCCAGCATGGAGGTCCGGCCGAGGCCGTCCAGGACGATGAAGCGCAGCAGGTCGCCGCGCGACTTCTTGTCGATCTTCATGGCGTCCAGCAGCTTCGGCCAGGCGTCCGCGCGGTAGCTCAGCGGCAGGCCGACCGAGGCCAGCACGGTGCGGTGCCGGTCGGCCGTCTCGTCGTCCAGCCGGCCGGCCAGGCGGCCGAGTTCGGCGGCGAAGACCATCCCGATCGAGATCGCCGCGCCGTGCCGCCACTTGTAGCGCTCGTTGCGCTCGATGGCGTGGCCGAGGGTGTGGCCGTAGTTGAGGATCTCGCGCTGGCCGGACTCCTTGAGGTCCCCGGAGACCACGTCGGCCTTGACCTGGACGGCCCGCCGGATCAGCTCGACGGTGTGCGGCCCGGCGGGGCTCCTGGCGCCCTCCGGGTCCGCCTCGATGAGGTCCAGGATGACCGGGTCGGCGATGAAACCGCACTTGATGACCTCGGCGAGACCGGAGACGTAGTCGTGCCGGGGCACCGTCTCCAGGGTGTCGAGGTCCGCCAGCACGCCCACCGGCGGGTGGAAGGCGCCGACCATGTTCTTGCCCTCGGCGATGTTGATGCCGGTCTTGCCGCCCACCGCCGCGTCCACCATGCCGAGCAGCGTGGTGGGCATGGAGACCCAGCGCACCCCACGCAGCCAGGTGGCCGCGACGAAGCCGGCCAGGTCGGTGGTGGTGCCGCCGCCGAGGCCGACGATCACGTCGCTGCGGGTGAAGCCGGTCTGGCCGAGCACCGACCAGCAGTACGCGGCGACCTCGGCGCTCTTGGCGTCCTCGGCGTTGGGCACCTGGAGGACGATCGCCTCGTAGCCCTCGCCCAGCAGGTCCTCGCGGATGGCGTCGGCCGTGGCGGCCAGTCCTTCGGGGTGGATCAGCGCGACCCGCTTGGCGCGGGTCCCGATCAGCTGCCCCAACTCGCCGAGCAGCTGGTGTCCGATCAGCACGTCGTACGGGTCGTGGCCCGCGCTGCCGCCGACGTGAATCCTGACGATGTCACTCATGGGGGGTCTTCAGCTCCAGTGCTTCCATTACGGCGTCCGCGACCTGCCCGGGGGTGCGGCCCGCGGTGTCGACGACGGCGGTGGCCACCTCCAGGTACAGGGGCCGACGCGCCTCCATCAACTCACGCCAACGCGCCCGCGGGTTGACCGCGAGCAGCGGCCGCGGCGCGTCCAGCCCCACCCTCCGGACGGCGTCCGCCGGCGGGACCTCCAGGAACACCACCGGCAGCTCGCGCAGCAGCGCCCTGGTGGCCTCGGCCATCACCGCACCGCCCCCCAGCGCCAGCACGCCGTCGTGGTCCCGGGCGGCGCTGCGCACCGCGGCCGCCTCCAGCTCGCGGAAGTGCGGCTCGCCCTCGTCGATGAAGATCTCCGGGATCGGCTTGCCGGCCGACCGTTCGACATCGGCGTCGGTGTCCCGGAAGGCGACGCCCAGGCGCTCGGCGAGGTCCCGTCCGACGGTGGACTTGCCACTGCCGGGCGGGCCGACCAGCACCACCAGGGGCGCGCTCATCGGACGATCAGGTTGTCCAGGTACCCCTGGACGTTGCGGCGGGTCTCGCTGACGTGGTCGCCACCGAACTTCTCGTTCACCGCGTCCGCCAGCACCAGCGCGACCATCGCCTCGGCGACGATCCCCGCCGCGGGCACCGCGCACACGTCGGAGCGCTGGTGGTGGGCCTTGGCCGGCTCGCCCGTCCGCACGTCCAGCGTCTGCAGCGCGCGCGGCACGGTCGCGATCGGCTTCATCGCCGCCCGCACCCGGAGCAGCTCACCCGTCGACAGGCCGCCCTCGGTACCGCCCGATCGGCCCGACGTCCGCTTGACGCCCTCCGGGGTCGGCACGATCTCGTCGTGCGCCTGCGAACCCGGCACCCGGGCCAGCTCGAAGCCGTCGCCGACCTCGACGCCCTTGATCGCCTGGATCCCCATCAGCGCGGCGGCCAGCCGCGCGTCCAGCCGGCGGTCCCAGTGCACGTGCGAGCCGAGGCCGACCGGCACGCCGTAGGCCAGCACCTCGACGACCCCGCCCAGGGTGTCGCCGTCCTTGTGGGCCTGGTCGATCTCCGCGACCATCGCCTTCGACGCGTCGGCGTCCAGGCAGCGCACCGGGTCCTCGTCGAGGCGCGCCTCGTCGGAGGGCAGCGGCAGCACCCCGGCGGGGGCCTTGGCGCCCGCCAGCTCCACCACATGGCTGACGATCTCGATCCCGCAGGTCTCCTTGAGGTAGGCGCGCGCGACCGCGCCCAGCGCGACCCGGGCCGCCGTCTCCCGGGCGCTCGCGCGCTCCAGGATCGGCCGGGCTTCCTCGATCGAGTACTTCTGCATGCCCGCCAGGTCCGCGTGGCCCGGCCGGGGGCGGGTCAGCGCCTCGTTGCGGGCCAGCCCCGCCAGCACCTCCGGGTCGACCGGATCGGCCGACATGACCTGCTCCCACTTCGGCCACTCGGTGTTGCCGACCATCACGGCCACCGGGCTGCCCATGGTCTCGCCGTGCCGCACGCCGCCGAGGAAGGTCACCTCGTCCTGCTCGAACTTCATCCGGGCGCCACGGCCGTAGCCCAGCCGTCGGCGCGCCAGCGCCTCGGCCACCACCGCGGTGGTCACCGGAACACCGGCGGGCAGGCCCTCCAGCGTCGCGACCAGTGCCGGACCGTGCGACTCCCCCGCCGTCAGCCAGCGCAACGTACCCAACGGAGCTCCTTCATCAGCGGACCGGTCACGGCACTTGTCATGACCCGCCCGGGCGTGCTTCCTCTGTCCCTGGATCCTTTCATGCCGTCGGCATGCCCGGGAGCAGAGTCCGGGTGACGGACAGCAACCGGTCGACCCTCGGACGCGGTGGCCGGCGGAGCACCCGGGCCCCGCCGGGAGCACGGCCGGACCCCTCACCGCGGCACGGCACGCCGGGGTGGCACGACACGCTGGACGGGCATGTCAGGTCGAGCCGGCACGACGCGCCAGAGTGGCACGACACGCCCTTCCGGCACGACACGCCGACGTGACACAGCGCGCCGGTCCGGCACGACACGCCACCCCGGCACGACATGCCCGGGCGGCACCGCCCGCCGCCCCGCGCGCACCGCGTCAGCGGCCGGCGAGCGCCGCCTCACCCGCGGCCCGGATGGCCGCCAGCGGCCCGGGCGCGCGTCCGGTGAACCGCTCGTTCTGCAGGACCGCCTGGTGGACGAGCAGGTCCAGGCCGCCCAGCACGGCGGCGCCGCGCTCGGCGCAGGCGGCGGCCAGCGCCGTCGGCCACGGGTGGTAGAGCACGTCGAACAGCGCACCGGGCGCGGCGGGCAGCCCGGCGGCGAACGCGTCCGTCGCCCCCGCGGGCGTGGTCGACACGGTGAGCGGCTGCGCGAGCGCCTCCGCCCCCCGCTCCCAGTCGGCGGTCCGCACGGTCACCCCCAGGCGCTCACCCAGCTCGGCCATCTCCCGGGCCCGCTCGGCGCTGCGGACGTAGACCGTCACCTCGCCGGTGCAGATCTGGGCCAGCGCCGCCAGCGCCGACGAGGCGGTGGCCCCGGCACCCAGCACCGCCGCCCCCGCCACCTCGGTGATGCCGCGCTCGCGCAGGGCGTTGACGAGGCCCGGGATGTCGGTGTTGTCACCGGTGCGCCGCCCGTCGGCGGTGAAGACCACCGTGTTCACCGCGTCGACCGAGCGCGCGGTCGCGCTCACCTCGTCGAGCAGCGGGATGACCGCCCGCTTCAGCGGCATGGTGAGCGACAGGCCCGCCCACCGCTCCGCGTCCAGTCCGGTGAGGAAGCCGGGCAGCCCGGCCTCGTCCACCTCGAAGGCGTCGTAGCGCCAGCCGTCCAGCCCGAGCGCCGCGAAGGCGGCGCGGTGCAGGTGCGGCGAGAGCGAGTGGGCGATCGGCGAGCCGAGGACGGCGGCCCGGTGCTTGCTGGTCAACGCTGTTACTCCGTGAACTACTGGCCCGTCAGGGCTACTTGGTGGTGCAGTGGACGGCCACCTTGTCGAAGCCCTGGCCGGCCGCCTTGCAGTACTCCTCGACATCGGCCGCGAACTGCTTGTCCGTCTCCGAGAAGCGGGTGTTCTTCGGGTCCATCGCGATGAAGTACAGCCACTTGCCGTCCGCCGGGTTCAGCACCGCCTTGAGCGCCGCGTCACCCGGGTTGGAGATCGGCCCGGGCGGCAGGCCCGCGTTGATGTAGGTGTTGTACTTGTTGGAGGCGTCGTTGATGTCCTTCTTGTCCAGCACCTTGCGGCCCAGCGAGTACTGCAGCGTGGTGTCCATGCCGAGCTTGCCGTCGATCTTGCCCGTGTCGGCCAGCCGGTTCTGGATCGTCCGGGCCATCTTGGCGAAGTCGTCGGGGTTGTTGCCCTCGGCCTGGAGGATGCTCGCCTCGATGACCACCTCGTAGCCGGTCTTGAGGCCGATCTTGGCGGCCTCCGCGTCCAGCCCCGCGTAGCGGTCGACGGCGTTCTTCACCATCTGCTTGAGCAGGTCCTCGGGCTTCATGCCCGAGGCGATCGAGTAGCGGGCCGGCCAGAGGAAGCCCTCGATGTTGCCGTTGGCGTACGCGGGCAGACCGAGGCTGCCCAGCTGCGCCTTGGCCACCTCGGCCGTGGTGCCCTTGGCCAGCTGCAGCTTGTCGTCGATCTTGGCGTAGGTGGCGGCGGCCGTCAGCCCCTCCTGGACGATCAGCTTCTCACCGCCGTTCGCCTCCACCAGGTTGGTGACGGCGGCCTCGGCCGACATCTCCTTGGGCATGGTGTAGGTGCCGTACTGGATGGTGGTGCACTTCGGGTTCTTCCCGCACGCCTGGGTGAAGGCCTCGATGCTCTTGACCACGCCGGCCTCCTTGAGCGTCTTGCCCATCTCGGCCCCGACGGCACCCTTCTTGATCTCCACCATGACCGAGCCGCTGCCCTGGCCGGTGAAGTCCGGGGGTGGCCCGAAGTGGTCCTGGTAGAAGCCGTACCCCCACCAGCCCGCGCCGGCCACGCCGCCGACCATCACCAGCGCGACCAGCAGGCAGGCGCCACCGTTGCGGCGGCCGGACTTCTTGCCCTTCTCCTTGCGCTTCTTCTTGCCCTCGCGGGAGTTGTCCTCCTCGCCGAGGAAACCGTTCTGGTCGTCCCCGCCGTCCTCGGCGTAGTCGTCCTGGTGCTCGTCCCACTCGGCCTCGGCCTGCTCGGGCTCGGCCTCCGCCGGCCGGCCGCCGGCCTCCAGCGCGGCGGCCTCCGCCTCCCAGTCGATGCCGTCCGGGCCGGGACCGGCGGGCCGCTCGGGCTCGGGCCGCCGGCGGCGCGAGGCCCGCCCGCCCGGCACCTGGCCGCCCGGAGCCTGCTCGCCCGGCACCCGCTGCTGACCGGGCTGCTGCGGCATCCCGGGCTGGGACGCGCCCTGCTGCGGCATCTCGGACTGGGGCGCGCCCTGCTGGTTCATACCCGACTGCGGCATACCCGACTGCGGCATCCCCTGCTGCGGCATGCCCTGCTGCGAGTACCCCTGCTGTTGCCCCTGGTACCCGGGGGCGCTCTGCTGCTGCCCGGGGAACCCCTGCTGCGGGTAGCCCTGCTGCTGGTCCTGGTACCCCTGCCCACCCGGGAAGCCCTGGCCCCCGCCGTGCCCCTGCTGCGGGTACCCCTGCTGGTCGCCGAAGGCCTGACCGCCGTACTGCTGGGCCTGCTGCTGCCCCTGCGCGAACTGCTGTCCCCCGTACTGCTGGGGCTGCTGGGGCTGGCCGCCCGGGTACGCCTGCTGCGGGTAGCCCTGCTGGGGGTAACCCTGCTGCTGCGCCGCCTGCTGCATCTGCTGCGGGTACCCCTGCTGGTCGACGAAAGCCTGACCGCCGTACTGCTGGGGCTGCTGCCACTGGTCGTCCGTCGGCCCGGGGACCGGCTGCTGGCCGCCGTACCCGGGGTCACCGGGGTGCCACGGCTCGGAGCCCTGGGGGCCGTAGCCCCGACCCAGATCGGTCATTGATCCCCTTACACCGACGGAGACGGCCGGAGGATCGGACCGGCCGTCCGGGACGGCGTCCCGGCTGATTCTCGAACCGGCGTGCTACTGCAGCGCCTGGAGGGAGACGTTACCGTACCGCAGCCTGGCCTCCGGCAGGGGCGATGTGCCCTCACTGCCCGCCCGGAGCGGTCGGCGCACCCGTCGGCTGACTGCCGCTCGCCCCCGCGGAGGCACCGCCCGAACCGCTCGCCGACGGGCTCGGCTGCGCGGCCCGGGCGGCGTTGAACTCGGCCACGTTGCGCTGCTGCACGTCGAAACTGTCGGTGAACCGGGTGTCCCCCGGCTTCACGGTGACGAAGTAGAGCCAGTCCCCCTGCGCCGGGTCCACCGCCGCCATGATCGCCTGCCGCCCGGGGTTGCCGATCGGCGTCGGCGGCAGTCCGGTGTGCAGATACGTGTTGTACGGGGAGTCCAGCTTGGTCTCCGTGACGGTGGTGTTCAGCGTCGAGCGCCCGAGCGCGTAGTTGATCGTGGAGTCCAGTTGCAGCGGCATGTTCTTGGCCAGCCGGTTGTAGATCACCCGGGCCACCTTGGCCATGTCCTCGGTGTTGTCCGCCTCGCCCTGCACCATGCTGGCGATGGTCACCAGCCCGTACAGGCTCTGCCCGAGGTTCTGCGCGACGACCTCCGCGTCGTCCCGGGCGAACTCCTTGCCGGCCCGCTCCACCATCTGCTTCAGCAGGTCCACCGCGGTGGTCCCGTCGGTCACGCTGTACGTCGCGGGGAAGAGGTACCCCTCCGGGCTGCCCTTGGCGAACTCCGGCAGCCCCAGCTCGGCGCCCTGCTCCTGGGCGGCCCGTTGCGTGGTGCCCTCGGGCAGGTCCAGCTTCTTGTCGATCGCCGTGTAGATCTGGCTGCCGCGCCAGCCCTCGGGGATGGTCAGGCCGTTGGCGTTGGCGGGGTCGACCAGGATCGCCAGCGCGGCGGCCGCCGACATCTTCTGCTTCAGCGTGTAGGTGCCGGGCTGGATCCGCCCGGCGGCGGCCGCGCTGCCCTTGGCCGCCCGGGTGAAGGCCAGCGAGCTGGCCACCACGCCGTTGCGCACCAGCGCGGAGGCGATCTGGGTGAGCCCGGCGCCCTCGGGCACCGAGACCTGGACGTCGCCGGTGCCCGGCCCGTGGTAGTCGGCGGCGGCCGGCGGCTTCTGCTGTCCCTGCAGCCAGGTGTACCCGGTGAGACCGGCCCCGCCGAAGACGACCACCAGGGCGAGCGCGGTCAGCCCGCAGGCGAGCCCGTTGCGCCGACGGTGCGGATCCGGCGCATCGTGGCGAGGACGGGGCGCACCCGGCGGCCGGCCCTCGGGTTCGAGCACCGGCGCACCGAGGTGGCCGGGTGTGAGCCCGGGCGTGAAGTCCTGGTCGGTCATTGCGCCCCCTCGGCGGTCCCGGAACGAGCAGAAGGGGCCCGTGCGGACGCGTCCGCACGGGCCCCTTCACCGGGACGTTAGATCAGGCCGGTCAGCCGGCCGCCTCGACGCTCTCACCGGGCGGGCGTCCGCTCACCCGTTCGGACTCAAGGGCGGTCTGCAGGATCACCACCGCGGCGGCCTGGTCGACCACCGAGCGGCCCTTCTTGGCCTTGACCCCGGAGGCGCGCAGGCCGTGGGTGGCCGTGACGGTGGACATCCGCTCGTCGACCAGCCGGACCGGCACCGGGTAGAGCCGGTTGGCCAGCCGGGTGGCGTACCCGCGGACCTTCTCCGCCGCCGGGCCCTCCTTGCCGCTGAGCGAGCGCGGCAGGCCGACGATCACCTCGATCGCCTGGTACTCGTCGGCGATGGCGGCGATCCTGGCCTGCGACTTCACCCCGGCGGGGACGGTCTCCACCGGCGTGGCGAGCACCCCGTCGGGGTCGCAGGACGCGACCCCGATCCGGGCGTCACCGACGTCGACGGCGATCCGCCGCCCGCGGCGGAAGGGCGGCCTCTCCTCCTGGTCCATCAGCTGGCGCGCTCCGCGACCAGACCGCGCACCGCGGCGATGGCCTCGCCGACCGCGCCCGCGTCGGAGCCGCCGCCCTGGGCGACGTCGTCCTTGCCGCCACCGCCGCCGCCGAGGGTCTTGGCGGCGACCCGGACCAGCTCGCCGGCCTTGATGCCGCGCCCGCGCGCGTCCTCGTTGGTGGCGATCACGGTCAGCGGGCGGTCGTTGGCCACCGTGAAGGCGGCGACCACGGCCGGCCGCGAGCCGAGCCGGCCGCGCACGTCCAGGACGAGCTTGCGCAGCTCGTCGGCGCCGGTGCCGTCGGCGACCCGGGCGGCCACCACGGCGATGCCCTGGACGTCCTCGGCGGAGTCGGCCAGACCCGCGGCGGCGGCCAGCACCTTCTCGGCGCGGAAGCGCTCGATCTCCTTCTCGGCGTCCTTGAGCTTGGCGAGCATGCCCGAGATCTTCTCCGGCAGCTCCTCCGGGCGGCCCTTGACCAGCTCGGTCAGCTGGGCGACCACGGTGTGCTCACGGGCGAGGAACTTGTAGGCGTCCACGCCGACCAGCGCCTCGACCCGGCGCACGCCGGAGCCGATCGAGGACTCGCCGAGCAGCTTCACCAGGCCCAGCTGGGCGGTGTTGCCGACGTGCGTGCCACCGCAGAGCTCCTTGGAGAAGTCCCCGATGGTGACGACGCGGACCGAGTCGCCGTACTTCTCGCCGAACATCGCGATGGCGCCGGCCTTGCGGGCCTGGTCCATCGTCATGACCTCGGCGGTCACGTCCAGCTCGCGGGTCAGCACGTCGTTGATCTTCTGCTCGACGTCGACCAGCACGCTGCCGGGCACGGCGGCGGGCGAGCCGAAGTCGAAGCGGAAGCGGCCGGGGGCGTTCTCGGAGCCGGCCTGGGCGGCCGTCGGGCCGAGCGCGTCGCGCAGCGCCTGGTGGGTCAGGTGGGTGGCCGAGTGGGCGCGGGCGATGGCCCGGCGGCGCTCGATGTCGATGGTGGCGTACGCCGAGGCGCCGAGCACGACCTCACCGAACAGCACGCCGCCGGAGTGCACCGTCACGCCCGGGACGGGCTGCTGCACGTCGCGGATCTCCACCACGGCGCCGGAGTCCAGCCGGATCCGGCCGTGGTCGGCGAGCTGGCCGCCGCCCTCGGCGTAGAACGGGGTGCGGTCGAGGATGATCTCGACCTCGTCGCCCTCGCTCGCGGCCGGCGCCGGGACGCCGTCCACCAGCAGGCCGACCACGGTGGCCTCGCCCTCGGTGAGGTTGTAGCCGGTGAAGACGCTGGCGCCGGACTTGTCGGCGACCTCGCGGTACGCGGCGACGTCGGCGTGGCCCATCTTCTTGGCCTTGGCATCGGCCTTGGCACGGTCCCGCTGCTCCTGCATGAGTCGGCGGAAGCCGGCCTCGTCGACCTGGAGGCCCTGCTCCTCGGCCATCTCCAGGGTCAGGTCGATCGGGAACCCGTAGGTGTCGTGCAGCTTGAACGCCTGCTCGCCGGAGAGCACCGCGCCGCCGGACTGCTTGGTCTCGGTGACCGCGGTGTCCAGCAGGGTGGTGCCGGCCTTCAGGGTCTGCAGGAAGGCCGCCTCCTCGCCGCTGACGACCGTCTCGATGCGCTTGCGGTCGGCCTCCAGCTCCGGGTACTGCGGGGCCATCGCCTTGATCGCGACCTCGGTCAGGTCCTTCGCGACCTGGCCGGTGGCGCCCAGCAGGCGCATGTTGCGGATGGCGCGGCGCAGGATGCGGCGCAGCACGTAGCCGCGGCCCTCGTTGCCGGGGGTGACACCGTCGCCGATCAGCATCAGCGCGGTGCGGATGTGGTCGGTGACCACGCGCAGCGAGACGTCCGACTTGTGGTCGGCGCCGTAGGTGTGACCGGTCAGCTCGGCGGCGCGGTCGAGGATCATCCGGCTGGTGTCGATCTCGAAGAGGTTGTCGACGCCCTGCAGGATGGCGGCGAGGCGCTCCAGGCCGAGGCCGGTGTCGATGTTCTTGCTCGGCAGGTCGCCGAGGATCTCGAAACCGTCCTTGCCGTCACCGTGGCCGCGCTCGTACTGCATGAAGACCAGGTTCCAGATCTCCAGGTAGCGCTCGCCGTTGACGGCCGGGCCGCCCTCCTCGCCGTACGCGGGGCCGCGGTCGTAGTTGATCTCCGAGCACGGGCCGCACGGGCCGGGGACGCCCATCGACCAGAAGTTGTCCTTCATGCCGAGGCGCTGGATGCGCTCGGAGGGCACGCCGATGACGTCACGCCAGATCTGCTCGGCCTCGTCGTCGTCCTTGTAGACGGTGATCCAGAGCTTCTCCTTCTCCAGGCCGTAGCCGCCGTCCGCGACGGGAGTGGTGAGCAGCTCCCACGCGAACTTGATGGCCCCTTCCTTGAAGTAGTCGCCGAAGGAGAAGTTGCCGCACATCTGGAAGAAGGAGCCGTGCCGGGTGGTCTTCCCGACCTCCTCGATGTCCAGGGTGCGCACGCACTTCTGGACGCTGGTGGCCCGGGAGAACTGCGGCTTGACCTCGCCGAGGAAGTACGGCTTGAAGGGCACCATGCCGGCGTTGACCAGCAGCAGGGTGGGGTCGTCGGCGACCAGGGACGCCGACGGAACGACGGTGTGGCCGCGCTCCTCGAAGAAGCGCAGCCAGCGGCGGCGGATCTCTGCCGACTCCATTAGTGGTCCTTCCGGTTCGGGGTACCGCCCGGCTGCGGCAGTGCGCGGCCGGGCGTCTTTTCGATGGCTGGGGTGGTGCGCGCACCGTCGGACGATGCGCGGGCACTGCTGGACGGAGGCAGGGCGGCGGCCGGGCTGCCGGGCGCCGCCGAGATAGCTCGGTACTGCGGCTCGCCGCGCAGGACCCGGCGCCGGGGCTCGACGACGGCGGTGCCGTCCAGTCCGAGGTCCTCGCGCAGCTGCTCCTCGCGCTCGGCCATGCCCGCCTTCACGTCCTGGGCGAACCGCTTGGCCGCGTCGCCCAGGTGCAGCGCGCCGCGCGCGGCGGTGCCGGAGAGGCTGTCCGGGGTGAGCCGGTGCACGGCCTCGTTGGCCTTGTTCATGGCCCAGACGGTGGCACCGGCGCCGACCGCCATCCAGAAGATGCGTCGCACCATGCCGTCAGCCCCTCACCGCGCGCCGGACCCGGGCGAGCAGGCCGCTCTTGGCCGTCGTCGCGGCGCGCACCTCGGCCCGGATCAGCCGGGCCAGCTCCTCGCGCTCGCTCGGCTGGGTGGGCAGCGTCACGGTGCCGTTCTGCTTGGCGACGGCCTTGCGGACGCCGTAGCTGAAGGCCGCGACCTTGACCAGCGGCCCGCCCAGGGTGGCCGCGACGGTGGAGGAGAGCGCCTGGGCGTTGGCGGCGGCGTCCTGGACGTTGGCGGTGATCTCGTCCACCCGCTCCAGCTGCTCGTTGGCGCTGCGCACGGCGGCTCCGGCCTCGGTCAGCAGCGGCACGGCCTGCTCGGTCACGGCGGAGACCAGGACGGCGGCCTCCTTGAGCACCCGCGAGAGGTGCACCAGCACGACGGCGAGCAGGGTGACCAGGACCGCCCAGAACACGGCGACGAGCAAGCCGGCCAGCTCTCCCACGGACACCTTGTGCGCTCCCTCGCCTTGCTGTTCTCCGAAGGAGACCCTATCGCGACCACGGCCGGTTTCCGGACCGGATATCGGCCGGGGCGTCCCCGGGGCCCGCCCCCGTGGATCCGGTCCGGGGTACGAGCCGCGCGCGTAACCTACCGGCCGGTCACCTCGTTCTGCCGGACGGGCCGTCGCCGGGGCGGCCCGCGGGCACGCCCGAACCGCGACGGTCCGGGCCCGGAGACGGGAGCAGCGCTTGGCCGCGGACCCGACAGCACGGCCCGGAGCGGGGGCGGCGCGGCGGGAGCCGGCGCCCGGCCGGCTCCCGGCCGAGGTGACCAGCTTCGTCGGCCGGCAGCGGGAGCTGGCCGAGCTGGCCCGGCTGCTGGCCGCCGCGCGGCTGGTCACGGTGACCGGCCCGGGTGGCGTGGGCAAGAGCCGGCTGGCCCTGCGCGCGGCGGCCCGGGCGGCCGGCGCCTTCCCGGACGGCACCTGGCTGGTCGAGGTCGCTCCCGTGCAGGACCCGCTGCTGCTCGGCCACGCCGTGCTGGAGGCGCTGCGGCTGACCGACGGCACCCCCCGGCCGCCGCTGGACGTGCTGACCGAGCAGCTCGCCGGGCGCCGGACGCTGATCGTGCTGGACGGCTGCGAGCACCTGGTGGACGCCTGCGCGGAGCTGGTCGACGCCCTGCTGCGGGCGCTGCCCGGCCTGCGGGTGCTGGCCACCAGCCGGGCGGCGCTGCGCGCCCCGGGCGAGCACCTGCTCGTCCTGGCGCCGCTGCCGGTGGGCCCGGTCGGCCCCGGCGTACTGCCGGACGCGGTGCGGCTGTTCGCCGACCGGGCCCGGGCGGTGCTGCCCTCCTTCGAGATCACCGCGGCCTCCGCCGAGGGGATCGCCCAGCTCTGCCGCCGGCTGGACGGCATCCCGCTGGCCGTCGAGCTGGCGGCCGGCCGGCTGCGGTCGCTCTCGGTGGCGCAGATCGACGCCCGGCTGGGCGACCGGTTCCGCCTGCTCACCGGCGGTGCCCGGACGGCGCTGCCGCGCCACCAGACGCTTCGCACGACCATCGGGTGGAGTCACGAACTCTGCACGCCGCAGGAACGTTTGCTCTGGGCCCGGCTCTCGGTCTTCGCGGGGAGCTTCGACCTGGAGGCCGCCGAGTACGTCTGCGCCGGCGGCGGCATCGAACCGGAGGACCTGCTCGACCTGGTGTCCGAGCTGATCAACAAGTCGGTACTGCTCCGGGTGTCGGCCCCCGGCCGGCCGGCCGAGGAGGGGGGCGGCGTCAGGTTCGGACTGCTGGACACCCTGCGCGAGTACGGCCTGCGGTGGCTGCGCTCGACCGGTGAGGAGCAGCGGCTGCGGCGCCGCCACCGGGACTGGTACCTGGGCGTGGCCACCTGGGGCGAGGTCGAGTGGTTCGGCCCCCGGCAGGCGGAGACCGCCGAGCGCACCGAGCTCGCCCACCCCAACCTGCGCGCGGCGCTGGAGTTCTGCCTGGCCGAACCGGGCGAGGAGCAGCTCGCCCTGCTGCTGGCGAGCACGCTCTGGTTCTACTGGGTCGGCTGCGGCCACCTCGGCGAGGGCCGGCACTGGCTGGACCGCGCGCTCGCCCTCGACCCGGAGCCGACCGAGGCCCGCGCCAAGGCGCTCTGGGTCACCGGGTACATGGCGACCCTCCAGGGCGACCTGCTCACCGCCCGCCCGGCCCTGGAGGAGTGCCGCCGCCAGGCGCTGGACACCGGCGACGACCGGGCGCTCGCCTACGCCGTCCACCGGCAGGGCTGCGCCGCGCTGATCGGGGACGAGCCGGCCCGTGCCGCCGAGCTCTTCGAGGAGGCGCTCTGGCACTACCGGACGATCGGCGAGCTCAACAGCAACGTCCTGATGGCCATGTTCGAGCTGGGCATCGCCTACCTGTTCCAGGGCGACCAGGACAGCGGCGAGTTCTGGCTCGGCGAGGTCCGCGAGCTCTGCGAGGAGCACGGCGAGCAGTGGGCGTACGCCTACGGGCTCTACGCGCTCGGGTACTCGCACTGGCTGGACGGCGAGGTCCGGCTGGCCCGGGCGCGGGCCCGCGAGAGCGTCCGGCTCAACCACCTCTTCCACGACCTGCTCGGCATCGTGCTGGCGATCGACCTGCTGGCGCTGCTGGAGACCGAGCCCACCGGGCCCGGCCGGCCGGGCGACCTGCGCGAGGCCCGGGTGCTGCAGGGCGCCGCGCACCGGATCTGGCAGGCGGTGGGCAAGCCGTTCTTCGGCTCGCGCACCTTCAACGGCCCCCACCGGCACTGCGAGGAGCGGGCCAGGGCCGGGCTGACCGAGCAGGAGTTCACCGAGTGCTTCGACCGCGGTGCCCGGCTGGACCTCGACGCCGCCGTCCACCGGGCGCTCGGCGGCGACGGCCGCGCGGGCGGTCCGGGCCGGCTGCCGGGCCCCTTCCCGGTGCCGCCGGCGCCGCACCCCTCACCGGCCAGGAATAGTTGAATCTTGTCCATTGCTACACCGGTCGGCACCTCCCGGCACCCCCGCCGGGCGGACGCCCGGAAGGAGCAATCGTGGCCACCAACACCGCCGACGAGTACCGCCTCGCGACGTTCTACTTCGACTCCAAGGCGTACACCGACGCCGCCCGCATGCTGGAGGGCGTCCTCGCCGAGGAGCCGGCCAACCTGTCGGTCCGGCTGCTGCTGGCCCGCAGCTACTTCCACTCGGCCCAGCTCTCCCGCGCCGAGGCCGAGCTGCGCCGGATCCTGGACGCCCACCCGGCCGAGGACTACGCCCGGCTGATGCTGGGCCGGACCCTGGAGCGCCAGGGCCGCGCCGAGGAGGCCCGCCCGCACCTGCGGCTGGCCGCCGCGATGACCGGCGAGGACGACTGAGCACAACCCGGGAGCACCCGGGAACGGGACGAGCCCCCGCCGCCTCGAAAGGCGACGGGGGCTCGCTGGGTACGGCAGGCGTACCGCTCGCGGGTCAGCGCGAGTAGTACTCGACGACGAGCTGCTCGTCGCAGATCACCGGGACCTCCTTGCGCTGCGGCGCGCGGTCCAGGCGGAAGGCCAGGGCCTTCAGGTTGACCTCGAGGTACTTCGGGGTCTGGCCCTCGCCCGCGTAGCCACCCTCACGGGCGACCTGGAACGGGACCTTCTCCTTGCTGCGCTCGCGAACGGTCACGACGAAGCCCGGCTTCATCTGGTACGACGGCTTGTTGACCTTGCCGCCGTTGACCTCGATGTGGCCGTGGACGACCATCTGGCGGGCCTGGTAGATGGTGCGGGCAATGCCCGAACGCAGCACCAGGGAGTCCAGACGGGTCTCCAGCTCGGCGACGAGCGCCTCACCGGTCTTGCCCTCGGCCTTCTTCGCGCGGTCGAACGCGCGCGCCATCTGCTTCTCGCTCAGGTCGTACTGGGCGCGCAGACGCTGCTTCTCGAGCAGACGGACCTTGTAGTCCGAGTTCTGCTTGCGGCCACGGCCGTGCTGGCCGGGCGGGTACGGGCGGGCCTCGAAGTACTTGACGGACTTCGGGGTCAGCGGCACGCCGAGCGCACGCGCGATCTTGACCTTGGGACGCTTCTGGTTCGCCATGAACCAAACCTTCCTTGCTTACGAATACGGCTTCACCAGGTGTTGACGGAGGTCGCTCCTCGCGGTCCGGAGACAACCGCACCGCCCGGGGGCAGTGCGATCAGCCGCTCTCCACGACCGGGCACGGATGTGCAAGCACACGAGTGGCCCACCGAACCTGGGTTGGTGGGCTGCACGCGACACCGAAACGGTGCGCGACGCTCCTGGGGCCTCCCGAAGGAGACCACGGCCATTGCCCCGCTGGTGCGGCCGGTCGGTCAGGGTCTCCCCTGCCGCCGCGCCCGGGACACGGCACTCCGGACGAGTATACCCGCCGATCACTCGCCCTTGAGCCGACCCCTGGTCCACTCCACGATGTCCGCGTACCGGGCCTCCCCGCCGTGCCGGGTCGGCCGGTAGTACGCCTTGCCGTGCACGGCGTCCGGCGCGTACTGCTGCGCCGCGATGCCCTCCGGCAGATCGTGCGGGTACTGGTAGCCCTGGCCGTGCCCGAGCTTGCCCGCGCCGCCGTAGTGCGCGTCCCGCAGGTGCGGTGGCACCGCGCCCGCCAGGCCCTGCCGGACGTCCGCCAGCGCCGCGTCGATCGCCAGGTAGGCGGCGTTGGACTTGGGCGCCAGCGCCAGCGCGATCGCCGCCTGGGAGAGGATGATCCGCGCCTCCGGGAAGCCGATCAGCGCCACCGCCTGGGCCGCCGCGACCGCCGTGGCCAGCGCCGTCGGGTCGGCCAGGCCGACGTCCTCGCTGGCCGAGATCATCAGCCGCCGGGCGATGAACCGCGGGTCCTCCCCCGCCTCGATCATCCGGGCCAGGTAGTGCAGGGTGGCGTCCACGTCACTGCCCCGGATCGACTTGATCAGCGCGCTGGCCACGTCGTAGTGCTGGTCGCCGTCCTTGTCGTAGCGCACCGCGGCCTGGTTCACGGCCGTCTCGGTGGTGGCCAGCGTGATGCTCGCCTCGCCCTTCTCCAGCGCCGCCCCGGCAGCCGCCTCCAGCGTGGTGAGCGCCCGCCGGGCGTCCCCGCCGGCCAGCCGGACCAGGTGGTCCTCGGCCTCCGGGGTGAGCTCCAGCGCGCCCTCCAGACCGCGCTCGTCGGCCACCGCGCGGTGCAGCAGGGCGCGGATGTCCTCGTCCGTCAGCGACTCCAGCGTGAGCAGCAGCGAGCGCGACAGCAGCGGGGAGATCACCGAGAAGTACGGGTTCTCGGTGGTGGCCGCGATCAGGGTGACCCAGCGGTTCTCCACGGCGGGCAGCAGCGAGTCCTGCTGGGCCTTGGAGAAGCGGTGGATCTCGTCCAGGAAGAGCACCGTCTCCCTGCCGTTCATGCCGACCGCCCGGCGGGCGCCGTCGATCACCGCGCGGACCTCCTTGACGCCCGCGGTGATCGCGGACAGCTCCACGAAGCGGCCCTCGACGGACTGGCTGATCACGTGCGCCAGGGTGGTCTTGCCGGTACCGGGCGGCCCCCAGAGGATCACCGAACTGGTCGCCGCCGGGCCGCGCGAGCCCGAGACCAGCCGGCGCAGCGGCGAGCCCGCCTTCAGCAGCTGCCGCTGCCCGGCGACCTCGTCCAGGGTGCGCGGGCGCATCCGCACGGCCAGCGGGGCCCGGCCGGGCTCCTTGGCCTGGCGATCCTCGGCGGCGGCGGTGAAGAGGTCCGGTTCGTCCACACCGGAAGCCTATGCGAGCCGACCGACACCCCGGCCCGGCCGCCGCGCCCCCGGCCGGGTCCGCGGCCCCGCGGAGCTGTCGGGCGGCCGGGCCTACCCGATCCGCGCCGAGTGGTCCGGTACGTACTTCTGCAGGTCCCGCGGCGGCCGCTGGTAGCCGCGCGACTCCGGGCGGGCCGGCAGCTCGATCCGCCGCGGGGCCACCTCGTGGTACGGGACGGTCGAGAGCAGGTGGGCGATCATGTTGAGCCGGGCCCGCCGCTTGTCGTCGCTCTCCACCACGTTCCACGGCGAGTCCGGGATGTCGGTGTAGACGAACATCTCGTCCTTGGCCCGCGAGTAGTCCTCCCAGCGGCTGACCGACTCGACGTCCATCGGCGAGAGCTTCCACCGCCGCATCGGGTCCTCCAGCCGGTCCCGGAACCGCCGCTGCTGCTCGGTGTCGCTGACCGAGAACCAGTACTTGCGCAGCAGGGTGCCCGACTCGATCAGCATCCGCTCGAACATCGGGCACTGGTGCAGGAACTGCCAGTACTGCTCGTCCGTGCAGAAGCCCATCACCCGCTCGACCCCGGCCCGGTTGTACCAGCTCCGGTCGAACAGCACGATCTCCCCCGCGGCCGGCAACTGCTCGACGTAGCGCTGGAAGTACCACTGGGTCCGCTGGCGCTCGGTGGGCGTGGGCAGCGCCGCCACCCGGGCGATGCGCGGGTTCAGGTACTCCGTCACCCGCTTGATCGCGCCGCCCTTGCCGGCCGCGTCGCGCCCCTCGAAGACGACCACCAGCCGGGCGCCCTCGGCCCGCACCCACTCCTGGAGCTTCACCAGCTCGTTCTGGAGCCTCAGCAGCTCCCGCTCGTACGGCTTCTTCGCGAGCCGCTCCCGCCGGTGCTCCGGGCCGGTACCGGGATCGCGCTCGGCCTTGGCTGCCACCTGGGTGCCTCCGTTCGGCAAAGGCTGCTGAGCACTCACCGTAGGCGCAACCCCGGGTTCCCGCAGGCCGGGCGCCGGCCCGGCAGCGGCGGCCCCCTGAACCGCCGCTGCCGGACTCCCCCGTGGCCGGCCCGCGAGGGCCGAGTGATCAACCCTGTCGCAGACCTGCCGGGCCGGTCCAATATCCCGTTCCATAACCTTGGGGCATGGATGTGGACACCCGACTGCTGCGGAGCTTCGCCGCGGTCTGCGAGGAGGGCCAGCTGACGGCCGCCGCGGCCCGGCTGTTCGTCTCGCAGCCGACCCTCACCAAGCAGATCCGCCAGTTGGAGGCGCTGCTCGGGGTGGAGCTGTTCGAGCGCTCGCGCCGGGGCATGGCGCCCACCCACGCCGGCCGGGCCCTGGCCGAGCGCACCGGGCCGGTGCTGGCCGGCTGGGACGACGCGCTGCGCGCCACCCGGGCGGCGGCGGCCGAGCAGGGCTCGACGCTGCGGGTGGGCTTCGAGGGCGGCAGCATCAACCTGATGACCCGCAGCACGGTGACGGACTTCACCCGGCGGATGCCCGGCTGGCAGGTGGAACTGCGGCAGAACAACTGGTTCGACCCGACCTCGGGGCTCGCCACCGGGGAGATCGACCTGACGCTCTGGCACGCCCCGCCGTCGCTCTCCGAGCAGTACAACGTCGCGGTGCTGGGCGAGGAGCCGCGCTGTGTGGCGCTGCCGGCCGGGCACCGGTTGGCGGGCCACCAGGTGATCCGGTTCGAGGACCTGCTGGACGAGCCCTTCGTCGCGATCCCGCTGGAGGCCGGGCACTGGCGCGACTACTGGCTGGCGGTCCCGGAACGGCGCGGGCGGCCGGTGCGGATCGGCGCGGTGGCGCACAACTCCGACGAGTGGCTGGCCGCGGTGGTGTGCGGTCAGGGCGTCGGCTTCGCCCCGGAGGCGATGAGCAGGCTGGCGGCGCGGGAGGACATCGCGTACCGGCCGGTGCGGGGGCTCAGCCCGAGCCTGGTCGGACTCTACTGGCCGATGGGCCGCGAACTGACGCCCGCCATGGCCGCGTTCGTGCGCAGCTGCCGGGCCACGGTCGGGTTCTCGGCCGGCCCGGCGGTCCCGGCCCAGGCGGAGTGAGCCGGACGGAGCCGGTCCGGCGCGTACGGGGGCGGGCCGGACCGGGTCAGACCGCCTCGAAGGGCTCCGGGTAGCGGCAGAGCCCGCGCGGACCGCCGTCGTAGGCCGGCAGGGCGAGGGTCTGGAAGTAGGCCTCCGGCACCTCGAACGGGCCGGTGACCTCGTGCCGGCCCGCCGGCGCGAAGCCGAACCTGCCGTAGTAGTCCGGATCGCCGAGGACGACGACGAGCTTCTCCGCCGCCTCCTCCGCGGCCGTCAGCGCGGCCCGGACGACCAGCTCGCCGACGCCCTTGCGCTGCCACTCCGGGGCGACCGCGACGGGCGCGAGCGCCAGGCCCCGGCCGTCGCCGACCGCCAGCCGGGTGAGCAGCGCGTGGCCGACCACCAGCCCGGCCTCGTCCACCGCCACCACGGACAGCTCGGGCAGCCAGGCGGGGTCGCGGCGCAGCGCGTCCACCAGATCGGCCTCGTCGGGGCCGGGGAAGGCCGCCATGTGGACCCGTCTGGTGGCGGGTGCGTCCTCGGGACACTCGGTTCTGGTGGTGACCTTCATGGGGGGAGCCTCTCTCCGTCGCACACCGTTGTGGACCGGCCCCGGACGGCGGGTGCGCCGTCCGGGGCCGTGAAAGATTAGCCGATTGGGCGTCAGGCCTGGGACTGGGCCTCGGGCTTGACCTCGGAGGACTTGGCGTCCTCGCGGACCTTCGGCTGGGCGTCGACGCCGGCCTCGCGACGCTGCGCCGGGGTGATCGGGGTCGGGGCACCGGTCAGCGGGTCACCGCCGGTGGACGTCTTCGGGAACGCGATGACGTCGCGGATGGTGTCGTACCCGCCCAGCAGCGTGACGACGCGGTCCAGGCCGAAGGCGACACCGCCGTGCGGCGGCGGGCCGTAGTTGAAGGCGTCCAGCAGGAAGCCGAACTGCGAGGCCGCCTCCTCCTCGGAGAGGCCGATCGCGTCGAACGCCCGCTTCTGCACCTCCCGCTGGTGGATACGGATCGAACCGCCGCCCAGCTCCGAGCCGTTGAGGACCAGGTCGTAGGCGTTGGAGAGCGCCGAACCCGGGTCGGTGTCGAAGGTGGCGAGCGACTCGGCGGTCGGGGCGGTGAACGGGTGGTGCACCGCGTGCCAGCCCTGGAACTCGCCCTTGTCGTCCTCGATCGGCTCGAACATCGGGAAGTCGACGACCCAGAGGAAGGCCCAGCGGGACTCGTCGATCAGCTCGCAGCGGCGGCCGATCTCCAGGCGGGCGGCGCCGAGCAGCTCCTGCGAGGGGCGCTCCTTGCCGGCCGCGAAGAAGATCGCGTCACCGTTCTTGGCCCCGGCGGCGGCGGCCAGGCCGGCCAGGTGCTCCTCGGAGAGGTTCTTGGCGACCGGGCCGCGCAGCTCGCCGGTCTCGGCGTCGATCAGCACGTAGGCGAGGCCCCGGGCGCCGCGCGCCTTGGCCCAGTCCTGCCAGGCGTCGAGCTGCTTGCGCGGCTGCGAGGCACCGCCGGGCATGACCACGGCGCCGACGTACGGGGCCTGGAACACGCGGAACGAGGTGCCCTTGAAGTACTCGGTGAGGTCCGTGAGCTCCTGACCGAAGCGGACGTCCGGCTTGTCCGAGCCGTAGCGGCCCATCGCGTCCGCGTAGCTCATCCGGGGCAGCGGGTTGGGGATCTCGTACCCGTGCACGTCGCGCCAGATCGCACCGATGATCTTCTCACCGAGGGCCAGGATGTCCTCCTGGTCGACGAAGGAGGCCTCGATGTCCAGCTGGGTGAACTCCGGCTGGCGGTCGGCGCGGAAGTCCTCGTCGCGGAAGCAGCGCGCGATCTGGTAGTACCGCTCCATGCCGGCCACCATCAGCAGCTGCTTGAACAGCTGGGGCGACTGCGGCAGCGCGTACCAGTGGCCGGGCTGCAGGCGGACCGGGACGAGGAAGTCGCGGGCGCCTTCGGGGGTGGAGCGGGTGAGGTACGGCGTCTCGATGTCGAGGTAGTCGTTCTCCTCCATCACCCGGCGGATGATGTTGCTGACCTTGGAGCGCAGGCGCAGGCCCTTGGCCGGGCCCTCGCGGCGCAGGTCCAGGTAGCGGTAGCGGAGGCGGACCTCCTCGTTGACCGTACCGGGCTCGTACTCGGCGACCGGGAAGGGCAGCGGGGCGGCCTCGGAGAGCACCTCGATCTCGCTGACCACGACCTCGACGGCGCCGGTCGGGATGTCCGGGTTCTCGTTGCCCTCGGGCCGCACGCGGACGTCGCCGACGACCTTGACGCAGTACTCGGCACGCAGGCCGTGCACCGAGTCGAGGTCGCGGACCACGATCTGCACGGTGCCGGAGGCGTCCCGCAGGTCGATGAAGGCCACGCCGCCGTGGTCTCGGCGGCGGGCGACCCAGCCGGCCAGGGTGACGGTGGTGCCTGCGTGCTCCGGGCGGAGCGTGCCCGCGTCGTGCGTGCGGATCACAGCTGCTTCTCCTTCAGGGTGGTGACGAGAGCGTCGAGGGCGACGGGGTTCTGCTCGCCGGTGGTCATGTCCTTGAGCTGGACGACGCCGTCGGCGAGGTCCCGGTCACCGGCGAGCACGGCGAAGCGGGCGCCGGAACGGTCCGCGGACTTCATCGCGTTCTTGATGCCCTTGACGCCGAAGGCGAGGTCGGTGGCGACGCCCGCGCGGCGCAGTTCGACCACCTTGGCGAAGAGGACGTTCTTGGCCTGGTCGCTGAGCGCGACGGCGTAGACGGAGGTGGCGGCCGGCAGGTCGAGGACGACGCCCTCGGCCTCCATCGCCAGGTAGCTGCGGTCCACCCCGAGGGCCCACCCGACGGACGGCAGCGCGGGGCCGCCGATCATCTCGGAGAGCCCGTCGTAGCGGCCGCCGCCGCCGATCGCGGACTGCGCGCCGAGGCCGTTGTGGACGAACTCGAAGGTGGTACGGGTGTAGTAGTCCAGGCCGCGGACCAGCTTGGGGTCGTCGGTGAAGGCCACCCCGTTGGCGGTCAGCAGCTCGCGGACCTTCTCGTCGTAGGCCTTGCACTCCTCGCAGAGGAAGTCGCGCAGCATCGGCGCGCCGCCGAGCTGGGCCTGCACCGACTCGCGCTTGTCGTCCAGCACGCGCAGCGGGTTGATCTCGGCCCGGCGGCGGGTGTCGTCGTCCAGGTCGAGGCCGGCCAGGAACTCCACCAGCGCGGCCCGGTAGACCGGGCGGCACTGCTTGTCGCCGAGGCTGTTGAGCAGCAGCGAGTAGTCGCGCAGGCCCAGCGAGCGGAAGGCGTCGTCGGCCAGGATGATCAGCTCGGCGTCCAGCGCCGGGTCCTCGGCGCCGATCGCCTCGGCGCCGACCTGCGAGAACTGGCGGTAGCGGCCCTTCTGCGCCCGCTCGTAGCGGTAGTAGGAGCCGGAGTACCAGAGCTTGACCGGCAGGTTGCCCTGCTTGTGCAGGTTGGCCTGGAGCGCGGCGCGCAGCACCGAGGCGGTGCCCTCGGGGCGCAGCGCGAGCTCGTCGCCGCCCTTGGTGGTGAGGTTGTACATCTCCTTGCTGACGATGTCGGTGGACTCGCCGACGCCGCGGGAGAAGAGCTTCACGTCCTCGAAGACCGGGGTCTCGATGTAGCCGTAGCCGGCCCGGCGGGCCGGCGCGGCGATCCGCTCGCGGATCGCCAGGAAGGTCGCGGAGCTGGGGGGCAGCAGGTCGTAGGTGCCCTTGGGGGCGGTGAAGGTGCTCAACTTCTCTTCCGTCACATTCCTCGTCGCGGGAAGGCCGGAGCGCCGAGCGCTCCCGCCGCCTGTCGGAGGTAGGGGTTGGTGGCGCGCTCGCGGCCGATGGTGGTCTGTCCGCCGTGGCCGGAGAGGACCACGGTCGCGTCGTCGAGGGGCAGGCACACCCGGGCCAGCGACCGCAGGATCGCGTCGCCGTCCCCGCCCGGGAGGTCCGTGCGCCCGATGGAGCCGGCGAAGAGCAGGTCGCCCGAGAACAGCACCGGGGGGAGGTCCTCGGCGCCGGGCGTCCGGAACGTCACCGACCCCTTGGTATGGCCGGGCGCGTGGTCGACGGTGAGCTTCAGGCCGGCCAGCTCCAGCACGCTGCCGTCGGTGAGCTCGCGCACGTCGTCGGGCTCGCCGACGGTGAGCTCGCCCATCAGCTGGGTGCCGAGCGAGCGGCCGAGCGCCTTCTCCGGGTCGGCCATCATGTAGCGGTCCTCGGGGTGGATCCAGGCCGGGACGCCGCGCGCGCCGCAGACCGGGACCACCGAGGCGACGTGGTCGATGTGGCCGTGGGTGAGGACCACCGCGACCGGCTTCAGCCGGTGCTCGCGGACCAGCTCCTCCACGCCGCGGGCGGCCTGGTGGCCCGGGTCCACGATGACGCACTCCTCGCCGGCGGCCGGTGCGACCAGGTAGCAGTTGGTGCCCCAGGCTCCAGCGGGGAATCCGGCGATGAACAACGCGCGTCCTTCGTGATTCGGGTCGGCCGTGGCGGCTGCGGGATGCGGCTACACGATGAGATGTAACGGAAGCCTACCGGCGCTCCGGGTCCGGTTGCGAACCAGATAGGCGGGACAGGTTCACTCCGTCCCGACGGGTTCACCGGGTTCTTACAGCCGCGGTCCCTACACTTGGCCGCCGATGGATGCGATGATCCGCTCCAGCATCCGCACACGATCCCTCCTCGCCCCCGGGCCGGAGGGGCCGGACAGCCCCCAGTACGACAGCACCCATGTAGGAGACACGGCCGGTGGTCAGCAGCGAACAGCGGCGGCGGCAGCTCGCCCGCGAGAAGTACGAGCGCCAGGCGCAGCGCCGGGCCGAGATGCACGCCGCGCGCCGGCGTCGCAACACGATCCTCGGCAGCGCGCTCGCCGTGGTGGTGCTGGCGGGCGGCGGTGTCCTGGTGGGCACGGGCGCCTTCACCTCGGACGACAAGAAGGACACCGCGGCGGCGCCGCCGACCGCGCCGACCGCGCCGACCGCCACCGACGAGCCCACCACCCCGACCCGCACGCCGGTCGAGGGCTGCGCCGACCCGGCGCCGGGCGCGCCGAACGGCAAGCAGTGGAAGGCCGAGCCGGCCATGAGCGTCGACGCCGCCGGCAAGTACACGGCGACGCTGGACACCAACTGCGGCAAGGTGACGCTCTCGCTGGACGCGGCCAAGGCGCCGCACACGGTGAACTCCTTCGCCTTCCTGGCCGGCGAGCAGTACTTCGACCACACCAAGTGCCACCGGCTGACCACCGGCGGCATCTTCGTGCTGCAGTGCGGCGACCCGACCGCCAGCGCGACCAACCCGGGCGGCACCGGCGGTCCCGGCTACAAGTTCGCCGACGAGAACCTGACCGGCGCGACGTACCCGGCGGGCACCCTGGCGATGGCCAACTCCGGCCCGGGCACCAACGGGAGCCAGTTCTTCCTGGTCTACAAGGACACCCAGCTCGGCCCGAACTACACCCCGTTCGGCAAGATCACCGGCGGTCTGGACGTGCTCCAGAAGATCGCCGCCGCGGGCACCCTGGAGGGCGGGACGGACGGTCACCCGATGGCCGACGTCACCCTCAACTCGGTGACCGCCGCGAAGGGTTGACCGGCACCGGGACCGCCCCGCGGACGCCAGCGCGGCGCCCCGGCGCGGTCCCGGCCCGAAATCGCCCGGCCCGGATGCGGACAGCACCGGTCCTGGTCGCCTATGTTGGCGTTGTGTAGGGTGCCCAGACCCGCCGGCCGTCACCCTCGGCAGCAAAGCACGGCGGACGGGACGGCGGGCCCATCGGTCCGCCGCACATCAACTGTGGACGACGTACGCGTCCCGCTCCGGCGCGGGCGCGACGTCATGTGGAGGACGCGCTATGAGCAGCGACCCGTGGGGCCGTGTCGACGAGCAGGGCACGGTCTACGTCAGGACGGCCGACGGCGAACGCGTCGTGGGTTCCTGGCAGGCCGGCTCGCCCGAGGAGGCTCTCGCCTACTTCGAGCGCAAGTACCAGGGCATCGAGGTGGAGATCGGCCTGCTGGAGAAGCGGGTGCGCACCACCGACCTGGCCGCCAAGGACGCCCAGACCGCGCTGGACCACCTGCGCGCGCAGGTGACCGAGGGGCACGCGGTCGGCGACCTGGACGCGCTGGCCAAGCGGCTGGACACGCTCGCCGGTGATATCGAGAGCCGCCGCGAGGAGCGCAAGGCGGCCCGCGCCAAGGCCCAGGACGAGACCCGTACGGCCAAGGAGGAGCTGGTCGCCGAGGCCGAGCGGCTCGCCGAGTCCACCCAGTGGCGGGAGGCCGGGGACCGGCTGCGCGCGCTGGTGGACACCTGGAAGGGCCTGCCCCGACTGGACCGCAAGAGCGACGACGAGCTGTGGCACCGGTTCTCGCACGCCCGCTCGGTCTTCTCGAAGCACCGCAAGGCCCACTTCGCGACCCTGGACGCCGAGCGCGACCAGGCCCGGGCCACCAAGGAGCGGCTGGTCAGCGAGGCCGAGGCGCTCTCCTCCTCCACCGAGTGGGGCGAGACCGCGGCCAGCTACCGCGACCTGATGGCGCGCTGGAAGGCCGCCGGGCGCGCCCAGCGGGACATCGAGGACGAGCTGTGGGCGCGTTTCCGCGGCGCCCAGGACGTCTTCTTCCAGGCCCGGTCCGCGGTGTTCAGCGAGCGCGACGCCGAGCAGGTCGGCAACCAGAAGCTCAAGGAGGCGCTGGCGGCCGAGGCCGAGGCGATCCTGCCGATCACCGACCTGAAGGCCGCCAAGGCCGCCCTGCGGGACGTCAACGAGCGCTGGGAGGCGATCGGGCACGTGCCGCGCGACGCCCGCCCGAAGCTGGACGCCCGGCTGAACACCGTCGAGCGGGCGATCCGCGAGGCCGAGGACAGCGAGTGGAAGCGCTCGAACCCGGAGGCCAAGGCCCGCGCCGCCGGCATGGTCGGCCTCTTCGAGGCCAAGGCCGAGAAGATCCAGGCCGACCTGGACAAGGCCCGTGCCGCCGGCAACGCGAGCAAGGTCGCCAAGCTGGAGTCCGAGCTGGCGGGTGTGCAGACCCTGCTGGAGCAGGCGCACCGCAGCCAGGAGGAGTTCAGCGGCTGATCCGCCGCCCTCCGGACCTGACGAAGGGCCCCACCGCCGAGGCGGTGGGGCCCTTCGCCGTACCCGCTACTTGCGGGCCGAGGTGACCCGGTAGACGTCGTAGACGCCCTCCACGCCGCGGACCGCCTTCAGGACGTGGCCGAGGTGCTTCGGGTCGCCCATCTCGAAGGTGAAGCGGCTCATCGCCACCCGGTCGCGGGAGGTCTGCACCGCCGCCGACAGGATGTTGACGTGCTGGTCGGAGAGGACCCGGGTGACGTCCGAGAGCAGCCGGGAGCGGTCCAGCGCCTCGACCTGGATGGCCACCAGGAAGACGGACGACTGGGTGGCCGCCCACTCGACCTCGATCATCCGCTCGGGCTGCTGGCTGAGCGCCTCCACGTTGACGCAGTCGGCGCGGTGCACCGAGACGCCGTTGCCGCGGGTGACGAAGCCGACGATCGGGTCGCCCGGCACCGGGGTGCAGCAGCGCGACAGCTTGACCCAGACGTCCTCGACGCCCTTGACGATGACGCCCGGATCGCCCTTGGCCCGGCGGCGCACCGCCCGGCGGTTGTCGTGCGTCGGCGTGGCCGTCTCGGCCAGGTCCTCGGTGGCACCCTCCTCGCCGCCGAGCGCCTGCACCAGCTTCTGCACGATGTTCTGCGCGGCGACGTGGCCCTCGCCGATCGCCGCGTACAGCGAGGAGATGTCCGGGTAGCGCATCTCGTGGGCCAGGGTGACCAGCGAGTCGCCGGTCAGGATCCGCTGGATCGGCAGGCCCTGCTTGCGCATCGCCCGGGCGATGGCCTCCTTGCCGTGCTCGATCGCCTCCTCGCGGCGCTCCTTGGAGAACCAGGCGCGGATCTTGTTGCGGGCGCGCGGGGACTTGACGAAGCCCAGCCAGTCCCGGGAGGGGCCGGCGTTCTCCGCCTTGGAGGTGAAGACCTCGACGCTGTCGCCGTTCTCCAGGGTCGACTCCAGCGGCACCAGCCGCCCGTTGACCCGCGCCCCTATGCAGCGGTACCCGACCTCGGTGTGGACGGCGAAGGCGAAGTCCACCGGGGTGGCACCGGCCGGCAGCGCTATCACGTCGCCCTTGGGCGTGAAGACGAATACCTCGTTGTTGGAGAGGTCGAAGCGCAGCGACTCCAGGAACTCGCTCGGGTCCTCGGTCTCCTTCTGCCAGTCCAGCAGCTGCCGCAGCCAGGCCATCTCGTTGACGGCGCCGGCCTTGTCGTCCTTGCGGGTCTGGGTGGGGGTGTCGGTGCGGACCTTGGAGGCACCGGCCACCGCGCGCTGCTTGTACTTCCAGTGCGCGGCGATGCCGTACTCGGCCCGGCGGTGCATGTCGAAGGTGCGGATCTGCAGCTCGACCGGCTTGCCCCCGGGACCGATCACCGTGGTGTGCAGCGACTGGTACATGTTGAACTTGGGCATCGCGATGTAGTCCTTGAACCGCCCCGGCACCGGGTTCCACCGCGCGTGGATGGTGCCCAGCGCCGCGTAGCAGTCGCGGACGGTGTCGACCAGGACCCGGATGCCCACCAGGTCGTAGATCTCGGCGAAGTCCCGGCCCCGGACGATCATCTTCTGGTAGACCGAGTAGTAGTGCTTCGGCCGGCCGGTGACGGACGCGGTGATCCGGGCGCCGCGCAGGTCGCCCTGGACCTGGTCGATGACGGTGGCGAGGTACTCGTCCCGCTTGGGGGCGCGTTCGGCGACCAGGCGCACGATCTCGTCGTACATCTTGGGGTAGAGGATCGCGAAGGCGAGGTCCTCCAGCTCCCACTTGATGGTGTTCATGCCCAGCCGGTGCGCCAGCGGGGCGTAGATCTCCAGCGTCTCGCGGGCCTTCTTCTCCTGCTTCTCCCGCTTGAGGTAGCGCATGGTGCGCATGTTGTGCAGCCGGTCCGCGAGCTTGATCACCAGGACGCGCGGGTCCTTGGCCATCGCGACGACCATCTTGCGGACGGTCTCGGCCTGCGCGGCCTCGCCGAACTTCACCCGGTCCAGCTTGGTGACGCCGTCGACCAGCAGGGCCACCGAGTCGCCGAAGTCCTTGCGCAGGGTCTCCAGGCCGTAGTCGGTGTCCTCGACGGTGTCGTGCAGCAGGCCGGCCATCAGGGTCGCGGCATCCATGCCCAGCTCGGCCAGGATGGTCGCCACCGCCAGCGGGTGGGTGATGTACGGGTCGCCGCTCTTGCGCTTCTGCCCGCGGTGCCACTTCTCCGCGACGGCGTACGCCTTCTCGATGTCCCGCAGCAGGACCGGGTCGGCCTTGGGGTCGTTGGCCCGGATCGAGCGGAACAGCGGCTCCAGAACGGGGTTGAGCACGCTGGAGCGCTGGCCGCCGAGGCGGGCCAGCCGGGCGCGCATGCCCCCGGAGGAGGACGGACGGCTCGCGGGAGCCACCGGGCGGGAGGAGGTCGGCGCCGGGCGTGCCGGGGTGGCCCCCGAGGGCGTGGGACGGTTTTCGGGGGCGGCCGCTTCGGCCGTGGGCACAACCTCGTCGGGCAAGGACACTCCTCGGGGCACCGGGCCGGCCCCTCGTGCGGCTCGCACCATCACGCACAACCGGGAGGGGATGAACCTTCATGGTACCGAGCCCGGCGCTCCCGTGTTCAGCCGGTCGGCCCCGGACACGCGGAGGGCGGCGGTCGGATGATCCGACCGCCGCCCTCCGTCCGTTCGTCGGACGCTTCCCTCAGACCGTGACCAGCGTCTCCAGCGGCGCGCCGCCCAGGTGCCCGGCCAGCCGCTCCCGGCCGTCCAGGAAGCCCAGCTCCATCAGCACCACGACGCCCACCAGCTCGGCGCCGGCCTCCTTGACCAGGTCCAGCGAGGCACCGATCGTCCCGCCGGTGGCCAGCACGTCGTCCACCACCAGCACCCGCTCACCGGGTGCGAAGGCATCGCACTGCACCTCCAGCGTCGCCGAGCCGTACTCCAGCTCGTACGAGCGCCGGAACACCTCGCCGGGCAGCTTGCCCTCCTTGCGGATCGGCACGAAGCCGAGGCCGGCCGCGAAGGCCGCCGGGGCCGCCAGGACGAAGCCGCGCGCCTCCAGGCCCACCACCTTGGTCGCACCGAGGGCCGTCGCCCGCTCCGCCAGCGCCCGGGTGAGGGCCGCGAAGGCCTCGGCGTCGGCGAGCAGCGGTGCGATGTCCTTGAACAGCACACCGGGCTTCGGGTAGTCCGGAACGTCCCGGATCCGGCTGTTCAGCAGCTCGGCCAGGGCGGTGTCGGCGGTGGTCACGGAAGAGTCCTCACGGTCGGTCGGGCGTCAGCGCTTGGTGGACGGACGGCCCTTGGCACGCGAGGTGCCGGCCGCCCGGCCGCGCTGACCGACCATACCCGCCGGCAGGTCGCCGTCGGCGATCTCCTCGCCCTCCGGGGCCTCGCCGCGCGCCTCCGCGGCGGCGTTCCTGGCCTCCGCGGCCCGCCGCTGGGCGACCCGCTTGGCCAGCGCCTTCATCTCCGGCTGCTCCTCCTTGAGCTGCGCGAGCAGCGGGGTGGCGACGCAGATCGAGGAGTAGGCACCGGCGGCGAGACCGATGAACAGGGCCAGCGAGATGTCGTTCAGCGTGCCGGCGCCCAGGAGGCCGCCACCGATGAACAGCAGCGCCGCCACCGGGAGCAGGGCGACCACCGTGGTGTTCAGCGAGCGGACCAGGGTCTGGTTGAGGCCCGCGTTGGCCGCCTCGCTGTAGGTGATCTTGTTCTGCTTGGTGAGCCCCTTCGCGTTCTCCTTCACGGTGTCGAAGACGACGACCGTGTCGTAGAGCGAGTACCCGAGGATCGTCAGGAAGCCGATCACCGTACCGGGGGTGACCTCGAAGCCCACCAGGGCGTACACCCCGATGGTGATCAGGAGGTCGTGGATGAGGGCGACCAGGGCGGCCACCGCCATCCGCCACTCGAAGGCGATCGCCAGGTAGACCGTCACCAGGACCATGAAGATGATCAGGCCGGTGAGGGCCTTGTTGGAGATCTGCTCACCCCAGCTGGGGCCGATCACCTGGGTGTCGATCTCCGCGATCGGGACGCTGAGCTCCTTGGACAGCTTGTCGGTGAAGACTGCCGAGGAGACCTGGTCCTCGGAGCTGACCTGGATGCGGATCTTCTTGCCGTCGTCCACGGACTGGACCAGCGGGTGCGAGTGGACGATCTTGTCCACCACGTCCTGCGTCTGCGAGATGGTCAGCCCCGGCTTGGCGACGGTGTAGACCGAGCCGCCCTTGAACTCGATGCCGAGTTTCAGGCCCATGGCCAGGCCGACGGCGGCGACCAGCACGATCACGCCGGAGATGCTGTACCAGAGCTTGCGGCGGCCGACGAAGTCGAAGCTGACCTCGCCCTGGTAGAGCCGGTGACCCAGATTGGAGAAGCGCGACACGGTGTCAGGCCTCCTTCACGGCGGCAGAGGAGGAGGAGCTGCGACGACGGGTGCTGCGCAGCGGCGGGCGGGCGCCCAGGCGCTTCGGGTCCAGGCCCGACCACGGGTGACCGTCGGAGAAGAACTTCCGGCGGGCCAGCAGGGTGATCAGCGGCTTGGTGAACAGGAAGATCACCACGACGTCGAGCGCGGTGGTCAGGCCCAGCGTGAACGCGAAGCCCTGCACCTTGCCGACCGAGACCAGGTAGAGCACCGCGGCGCAGAGGAAGGACACGAAGTCCGACACCAGGATGGTGCGCCGGGCGCGCGGCCAGGCCCGCTGGACCGCCGGGCGCAGCGGGGCGCCCTCGCGGACCTCGTCGCGGATGCGCTCGAAGTAGACGATGAAGGAGTCCGCGGTGATACCGATCGCGACGATCGCGCCGCAGACGGCCGGCAGGTTCAGCGCGAAGCCGATCCCCGCGCCGAGCAGGCTCATGATCGAGTAGGTCAGGATCGCCGAGACGATCAGACCCGCGATCGAGACCAGGCCGAGGCCGCGGTAGTAGACCAGCGAGTAGAGGACCACCAGCACCATGCCGATGAGGCCGGCGACCAGGCCCGCCTTCAGCTGGTCGCCGCCGAGCTGCGGCGAGACGGTGGTGACGTCGTCCGTGGTGAACTCCAGCGGCAGCGCGCCGAAGCTCAGCACGTTGGCGAGGTTCTGCGCCTCCGCCTGGCTGAAGCTGCCGGAGATCACGGCCGAGCCGCCGGGGATGGCGTTGCGCACGTACGGGTGGGAGACGACCTGCCCGTCCAGCACGATGGCGAACTGGTTGGTCGGGTCCGGCTGGGCGGCGAGCTTGCCGGTGACGTCGGTGAAGGCGTCGGTGCCCCGGCCGTTGAACTGCAGCGCGACCTGCCAGCCGGCACCCTGCTGGGTGTCGATGGTGGCCTGCGCCTTGGAGACGTCGGCGCCCTTCACCGCGACCGGGCCGAGGGCGAGCTTGTAGAAGATCCCGCGCTCGTCCTTCTGGGTGCAGGCGACGGTCGGCTGCCCCTCGGACTTCTGCAGGTTCTTGCGCTGCTCGGGCTTGGAGCAGTCGATGGCGGCGAACTCGGCGGCCAGCTCCGGCGGCACGGTGCCGGTGGTCATCGCGGCGGAGAGGTCCGGGTTGACCGGTGCGGTGGGCGCGGGAGCGCTCGGGGTCGCGGCGGCGGGCGCGCTCGGAGCGGTGCTCGCGCTGCCGGTGGCGGCCGGGGTCGGGGTGGCGTCGGCGGCGAGCGCCTCACCGACGGCGCGGCCCTGCTTGGTCGCACTGGCGCTGGGGGCGCCGGCGGACGCGGCGGGCGTGCCGGTGGCCGAGGGGGTCGCGCTCGGGGCGGCGCTGCCGCTCGCCGAGGGGGACGCGCTCGGGGCCGGGGCCTGGACACCGCTCGGGGCGAGGGCGAGGACGGGGCGGAAGTAGAGCTGCGCGGTGGTGCCGACCTGGTCGACCGCGCTCTGCTTGTCACCACCCTTGGGGATGTTGACGATGATGTTCCGGTCGCCCTGGGTCTGGACCTCCGCCTCGGAGACGCCCATCCCGTTGACCCGCTGCTCGATGATCCCGGTGGCGATGTCCATGTTGGACTTGTTGATCGCCTTGGGGTCGGTCGACTTCGCGCTCAAGGTGATGCTGGTACCGCCGGCGAGGTCGATACCCAGGCGGGGCTTGGTGTGGCCCGTCCCGAACATGAGGGCGACCAGTCCGACGGTGACCACCAGGATGAGGGCCAGAGCCCGCCCCGGGTAACCGTCGCGCGGGCGCGACTTGGGTGTTGCCACCTTGCTCGTTTCTCCCTGTCCATGCCACCTCCCCTACCGGACCCCCGTCCGGCTCGTGGCGGACGGGGGCATGGCGGATCTGCGGCCCTGAGATCCTGTGGGCTCGCGGCACTACTGACTGCGCCGCGCGGCCGGGCGGGTGCCCGGCCGTACTACTTGGTCGCGGGACCAGCGCCCTCGACGTCGCCCTTGTCGGCGCTGTCCTTGGTGAGCGTCAGCGGCTTGTCCTCGACCGGCTCGACGTCGGCGTCCTCGGCCTCCGGCTCGGACAGCTCGTCCACGGCGGGGCGATCGTTGATGATCGCGTCGTACTCCTGCGGGTCCAGGACCGCCGCCACCGCGCTCTTGGTGAAGTGGGTGACCACGCCGGGCGCGATCTCCAGCTCGACGGTCTCCTCGTTGACCGCCTTCACCTGGGCGTACAGGCCGCCGATGGTGCGCACTCCCGCCCCGGGCTCCAGCGCGGTCTGCATGCTCGCCTGCTGCTGCTGGCGCTTCTTCTGCGACCGGAACATGAGCACGATCGCGATGATCGGGAGGAGAAGGATGATGAGGTTCACTGCAGCCAGGGTCCTTTACGGGCCGCCGGCCGGCGGCCTGTGTGGTAATGGTCGGCCCGTCAGGTGAGAGGGGCGGTCCGGCGGAGTCTAGGCGACCCCGAACTGATCGGACAACGCCAAGCATCGCATCCTGCCGCCGAAAGTGGCGAGCCTGCGCCTGCACAGATTCCCCGGACTTCTCCCCCGGCTTCTCCGCGCGGACCTGCTCAGGCGTCCGTGCGCCCCGATCGCCCCGGTGTCACCCGTTCAGCCCTCGTCCGCCGGGAAAAGTTCCGACTGGGCCGGTACCGCGCCCCTGGTGGTCTGAACCGGCGGGGTCAGGCCGAGGTGCTGCCACGCGGCGGCGGTGGCGATCCGGCCGCGCGGGGTCCGGGCCAGCAGGCCCTCGCGGACCAGGAACGGCTCGGCGACCTCCTCGACCGTCTCGGACTCCTCACCCACCGCGACCGCCAGGGTCGACAGGCCGACCGGTCCGCCGCCGAACAGCCGCAGCAGCGCGTCCAGCACCGCGCGGTCCAGCCGGTCCAGACCGCGGGCGTCCACCTCGTAGACGTCCAGCGCCCGGGCGGCGATCTCCGGGGTGACCACCCCGTCGTGCCGGACCTGCGCGAAGTCGCGGACCCGGCGCAGCAGCCGGTTGGCGATCCGCGGGGTGCCCCGGGAGCGGCCGGCGATCTCGGCGGCGCCGGCCGGGTCGATCTCGACGTCCAGCAGGGCGGCCGAGCGGTGCACCACCCGCTCCAGCTCGGCGGGCGCGTAGAACTCCATGTGGCCGGTGAAGCCGAACCGGTCGCGCAGCGGCGGCGGCAGCAGCCCGGCCCGGGTGGTCGCGCCGACCAGCGTGAACGGCGGCAGCTCCAGCGGGATGGCGGTGGCGCCCGGGCCCTTGCCGACGATCACGTCGACCCGGAAGTCCTCCATCGCCATGTAGAGCATCTCCTCCGCCGGCCGGGACATCCGGTGGATCTCGTCCAGGAAGAGCACCTCGCCCTCGGAGAGCGAGGAGAGGATCGCGGCCAGGTCGCCGGCGTGCTGGATGGCCGGGCCCGAGGTGATCCGGATCGGGGCGCCCAGCTCGGCCGCGATGATCATGGAAAGGGTGGTCTTGCCGAGCCCGGGCGGACCGCTGAGCAGCACGTGGTCCGGCGCGGTCCCGCGCTGCCGGGCGGCCTGCAGCACCAGGGACAGCTGCTCGCGCACCCGCTCCTGGCCGATGAACTCGTCCAGCTGCTTGGGGCGCAGCGCCGCCTCGACCGCCTGGTCCTCGCCGTCGGCGGCGGCCGTCACCAGCCGGTCGGCCGGGTCGGAGTCGTACGGGCTCATCGGTGCGGGCTCCAATGTCGGCAAGGTGACAGATGGTCGGTTCGGTGGAGGGTGGTGGCCGACGCGGCGTCAGCGCGTCCGGTTGAGGGTCCGCAGCGCGGCCCTGAGCAGCGCGCCCACATCGGTGACGGCCTGCGCCTCGGCCTCGGGGGCGACGGCGGTGACCGCCTCGTCCGCCTCGCGCGGCGCGTAGCCGAGGCCGACCAGGGCGGCGTGCAGCTGCTCGCTCCACGGCGCGGGCCCCGCGGCGATCGGCTTCTGGGCCGGGACGCTGCCGTGCGGGGCGCCCAGCTTGTCCTTGTACTCCAACAGCAGCTTGGCGGCCTTCGCCTTGCCGATACCGGGGACGGCGATCAGCGCCTTCTCGTTCCCGGCGGCGACGGCGGCGCGCAGCTCGTCCGGGCTGTGCACGCCGAGCATGGCCTGGGCCAGGCGCGGCCCGACACCGGGCGCGGCCTGGAGGATCTCGAAGACGGCCCGCTCGTCGTCGTCGGCGAAGCCGTACAGCGTGAGCGAGTCCTCCCGGACGACCAGCGAGGTGGCGAGCCGGGCCGGCTCCCCGAGGCGCAGGCCGGCCGCGGTCGCCGGGGTGCACTGGACGGCCATGCCGACGCCGCCGACCTCGACGACGACGGTGCCGCCGCTGACGGCGGCCACCGGCCCTTGGACGAAGGCGATCATCGAGCGGCTCCTCGGGGGGATCGTGCGGAGTACGGGGCCCGGGCGGCGGGCGCGGCCGCGCCGGGCGCGGTCCTGGCGGGCGCCGCCTTGGCGAGCGCCGCGGCGATCCGGTCGCTCGCGCCGCCGCGCCAGATGTGGCAGATGGCCAGCGCCAGCGCGTCGGCGGCGTCGGCCGGCTTGGGCGGGGCGTCCAGTCGCAGCAGCCGCTGCACCATGGCGGTGACCTGGGCCTTGTCGGCCCGGCCGGAGCCGGTGACGGCGGCCTTCACCTCGCTGGGGGTGTGCAGGGTGACGGGGATGCCGCGCCGGGTGGCGCAGAGCATCGCGACCGCGCTGGCCTGCGCGGTGCCCATCACGGTGCGGACGTTGTGCTGGGCGAAGACCCGCTCGACCGCGACCAGGTCGGGCCGGTGCTCGTCGAGCCAGCTCTCGATGCCCTGCTCGACCAGCAGCAGCCGGGGCCCGATGTCCGCCTCGGCGGGCGTGCGCACCACCCCGACGCCGACCATCCTCAGCGGCCGGCCCGGCGCGCCGTCGACCACCCCGATCCCGCACCTGGTCAGCCCCGGGTCCACACCCAGTACCCGCACCTCGACCCCGCCTCTCCGAAACGCGCCGCTCGCCGTGGCGACCTGCGAAGGCTACCGCCAGGGTCGGACAGTCCCACCGACGACACCGGCCCGGTGGTCGTGGGACCACCGGGCCGGGGAGTGGGCACGATCACTCGGCGTCGAGCTGCGCACCGACCTCGTCGCTGATGTCGAAGTTGGCGAAGACGTTCTGCACGTCGTCGCTGTCCTCCAGGGCGTCGATCAGCTTCAGGATCTTGCGGGCGCCGTCGACGTCCAGCTCGACCTGCATGCTCGGGAGGAAGTTGGCCTCGGCCGAGTCGTAGTCGACGCCGGCGTCCACCAGCGCGGTCCGGACGGCGACCATCTTCGAGGCCTCGGAGACGATCTCGAAGGACTCGCCGAGGTCGTTGATCTCCTCGGGCTCCTGGTCGAGGACGACCTCGAACAGCTTGTCCTCGTCGACGCCGTCGGCCTTGGGGACGATCACGACGCCCTTGCGGTTGAACAGGTACGAGACCGAGCCCGGGTCGGCCATCGAGCCGCCATTGCGGGTCATCGCCACGCGCACGTCGGAGGCGGCGCGGTTGCGGTTGTCGGTGAGGCACTCGATGAGGACGGCGACACCGTTCGGGCCGTAGCCCTCGTACATGATCGTCGAGTAGTCGGCCCCGCCGGCCTCCGCGCCCGAGCCGCGCTTGACGGCGCGGTTGATGTTGTCGATCGGGACGGAGCTCTTCTTCGCCTTCTGGATGGCGTCGTACAGCGTGGGGTTGCCGGCCGGGTCGCCGCCGCCGGTGCGCGCCGCCACCTCGATGTTCTTGATCATCTTGGCGAAGAGCTTGCCGCGCTTGGCGTCGATCACGGCCTTCTTGTGCTTGGTGGTAGCCCACTTAGAGTGGCCGGACATCGCCAGCTCCTTTACGTCGCCAAAGGGAAATGAACAGGAGGGATCTTACCGGTGCCGCCGCCGGTGGGGTGCACACGGTCCGCGTGCGGCGGCGAAGCGTTACCGGGCCGCCGCCGCCAGGTGCTCCTCGACCATCCGCACGAAGTAGCCGTGCACCCGGTGGTCGCCGGTGAGCTCGGGGTGGAAGGAGGTCGCCAGCAGGTTGCCCTGGCGTACGGCGACGACGCGGCTCTCCGGACCGTCGGCGGCCGGCAGCTCGGCCAGCACCTCGACGCCCGCGCCGACGGCCTCGACCCAGGGCGCGCGGATGAACACGCCGTGCACCGGGGCGTCGTCCAGGCCGCGGAAGGCGATGCCGGACTCGAAGGACTCGTTCTGGCGGCCGAAGGCGTTGCGGCGCACGGTCATGTCGATGCCGCCCACGGTCTCCTGGTCGTCGCGGCCGTCCAGGATCTTGTCGGCCAGCATGATCATGCCCGCGCAGGTGCCGTAGACCGGCATGCCCCCGGCGACCCGCTCGCGCAGCGGGTCCATCACGCCGAACAGCAGGGCCAGCTTGGACATGGTGGTGGACTCCCCGCCGGGGATCACCAGCGCGTCGACCTCGGCCAGCTCCTCGGCACGGCGCACCGGGCGGGCGAGCGCGTCGGCCTCGGCCAGCGCGACCAGGTGCTCGCGGACATCGCCCTGCAGGGCGAGGACGCCGATGACTGGAGTGCTCACGGTCTCAAACCTCTTCGATCGTTACGTCGTGTGTACGTGGCGCGGCCCGCCGCGCGCCGAGGCGCTGCGGCGGGCCGGCGCTTGGCGCGGGGCCGACTACCAGCCGCGGTTGGCGTAGCGCTCGCTCTCGGGCAGGGTGTCGCAGTTGATGCCGACCATGGCCTCGCCCAGGTTGCGGGAGGCGTCCGCGATGATCTTCGGGTCGTCGAAGAAGGTGGTGGCCTTGACGATCGCGGCGGCACGCTTGGCCGGGTCGCCCGACTTGAAGATGCCGGAGCCGACGAAGACGCCCTCGGCACCGAGCTGGCGCATCAGCGCGGCGTCGGCCGGGGTGGCCACACCACCGGCGGAGAACAGCACGACCGGCAGCTTGCCGAGCTCGGCGACCTCCTTGACCAGCTCGTACGGAGCGCGCAGCTCCTTGGCGGCGGCGAACAGCTCGTTGTTGTCGTAGCCGCGCAGCCGGGCGATCTCGTTCTTGATCTGGCGCAGGTGGCGGACCGCCTCGACGACGTTGCCGGTGCCGGCCTCGCCCTTGGAGCGGATCATGGCCGCACCCTCGGCGATGCGGCGCAGGGCCTCGCCCAGGTTGGTGGCACCGCAGACGAACGGCGTGGTGAACGCCCACTTGTCCGAGTGGTTCACCTCGTCGGCCGGGGTCAGCACCTCGGACTCGTCGATGTAGTCCACGCCGAGCGACTGCAGGACCTGGGCCTCGACGAAGTGGCCGATCCGGGACTTCGCCATGACCGGGATCGAGACCGCGGCGATGATCTCCTCGATCATGTTCGGGTCCGACATGCGCGCGACGCCGCCGTCCTTGCGGATGTCGGCGGGCACCCGCTCCAGCGCCATGACGGCGACAGCGCCGGCATCCTCGGCGATCTTGGCCTGCTCGGCGTTGACCACGTCCATGATCACACCGCCCTTGAGCTGCTCGGCCATGCCGCGCTTGACCCGGGCGGTACCGATCTGCGGCTGGTCTGCGGTGGTGGGGGTGGTGGACACGTGAGACCTCACTCGAAGATGAACCAGTGCTATCGCCCTATGGTAGGCGGAAGAAATGGTCTTTCCATGCGCCATCAAGTCCAGGCTGGCCGACGGGATACGACAAACAGGCCGGATCCGGGCACACCCGGTCCGGCCTGTGAGACGCCCGCTCCTCAGGCCGGAGCACCCTCCGGGGTCAGCGCCGACGGCGGGGCGTCGTCCATCTCGAAGGCCATCGGGAACGGTGCCTTGCCCGCCAGCCGGAAGTAGCGCACCAGCCGGTGTTCGCGCACCGCCCGGGCCGCACGCACCGCGTCGTTGTGGAACCGCCGCGCCATCGGCACCCGGCGCACCGCGGCCGTCAGCTCCTTGACCGCCTCCTCGCCGCCCGGCTCGGCCACCAGCACCGCGAGCTGCTCCGGCTCGGCGAACACCGCCCGCAGCGCCATGCTCAACTGGCTCTCCGCCACCTCGCGCTGCTCGTCGTCGGCCTGCCGGGCCGCGTGCGCCGCGTCCAGCAGCAGCAGCGAGGCCGCCGGGTCCAGCAGCGAGGAGGCCGCCAGCTCGATCGCGACCGAGGCCCGCCGGACCAGCTGCGCGTCCAGCGCCGCCCGGGCGGCGTCGATCCGGGCGTGCAGCCGGTCCAGTCGGCCGGCCGTCCAACTCAGGTACATGCCGAACAGCACCACGGCCACGGCGGCCCAGATCCAGGTAGTCACGGGGCGCTACGCTACCGGGTGCCCGGCATCAGCCCTCGGCGGTGGCACTCCGGTAGCTGGCGCGGTCGATGTCCTCGACGTTCACCGCGGTGAACAGCCGGGTGCCCGGCGCCGGCGCGATCCGCTCCGCCAGCAGCGCCAGCACGGCGTCGCCGAGCGCCGCCTTCGCCTCGGGGGTACGGCCCGGGAAGATCTGGAACTCGACGTACACCTGGGCGTCGCCCGCGCCCTCGCCGTCCTCGACGCCCACCACGAACTCCCGCACCTCGCGGAAGACCGTCTTGCACGCCTCCGGGCTCGCGTCGATGGTCTTCACCACCAGCCGGTTGATCGCCAGGCCCAGCGCACGCCGGTCGAAGGCGCCGGACAGGCTCGGGGAGTAGTCGACGGAGATCTGCGGCATCCGGTGCCTCCAGGGTCACGATGATCGGTGGTTCAGGCAGCCCAACCCCGGACGGCCCCCGCCGATTCCCGGCCGGCCGGCCCCCGGACGCCGGAGGTCAGTCCCGGGCCAGCCCGAACCGCCCGCGCCGGCCGCCGCGCTCGTCCTCGCCGACCACCGCCACCGCGCCGGCCGTCACCGTCTCGTACACCGCCAGGATGTCCGCACCGACCGTCGACCAGTCGAACCGCCGCACGTGCCGGGACGCCGCCTTGCGCAGCTCCTCCAGGCGACCCGGGTCCCCCAGCAGCCGCAGTGCCGCCGCGGCCAGCGCGTCCGCGTCCTCCACCGGGAACAGCTCCCCCGCGTCCCCGCCGTCCAGCACCTGCTTGAACGCGTCCAGGTCGCTCGCCAGCACCGGGGCGCCCGCCGACATCGCCTCCACCAGGATGATCCCGAAGCTCTCGCCACCGGTGTTCGGCGCCACGTACAGGTCGACGCTGCGCAGCAGCCGGGCCTTGTCCCGGTCGCTCACCATGCCGAGGAACTCCACCTGCGCGCGGACCTCCGGCGCCAGGCCGGCGACCGCCTCCTCCTCGTCGCCCTTGCCGGCCACCAGCAGCCGCACCCCCGGCCGCTCGGCCAGGATCCGCGGCAGGGCCGCCAGCAGCGTCGGCAGGCCCTTGCGCGGCTCGTTGATCCGGCCGATGAAACCGATCGTGCCGGGCTCGCCGGACGCCGCCCCACCCGTCCAGCGCGCGTCCGGCTCCGCCTCCGCGAAGAAGCCGACGTCCACCCCGTTGGGAATCACCACCGCGTCCCCGCCCAGGTGCTCCACCAGGGTCCGCCGGGCGTACTCGCTCACCGCGATCCGCGCCCGCATCTTCTCCAGGCCGGGCTGCAGGATCGGCGAGGCCGCGATCATCGCCCGCGACCGCGGATTGGACGTGTGGAAGGTGCCGACCATCGGCCCCGACGCCGACCAGGCGGCCAGCATCGACAGGCTCGGCGAGGCCGGCTCGTGCACGTGCAGGATGTCGAACCGGCCCTCGTTCAGCCAGCGCCGGACCCTGGCCGCCGAGAGGATGCCGAAGCTCAGCCGCGCGACCGAGCCGTTGTACGGCACCGCCACCGCCCGCCCCGCCGAGACCACGTACGGCGGCAGCGCCTCGTCGTCCTCCGCGGGCGCCAGCACCGACACCTCGTGGCCGAGGCCGATCAGGTGCTCGGCCAGGTCCCGGATGTGGAACTGCACCCCGCCGGGAACGTCCCAGTCGTACGGGCAGACGATGCCGATCTTCACTGGTTCCTCGTGATCCTGTAGGTGCGGCGGGTGCGGCGGGTCAGGGCCCGGAGGCCTCGGCGGCGGGCTCGCCGGCCGGAGCGGGGCGGGTGGCGCCGGCCGGCCGCGCCGGCTCCTCCACCGCCGCGCGGACCGGCAGGTCCGCCAGCCAGAACCGCTGCAGCATGTGCCAGTCCTCGGGGTGCTCGCGGATCCCCTGCTCCCAGACGTCAGCCATGGCCTGCACCATCGCCTGGGTCTTCTCCTTGCGGTCCCCCTCCGGCGGCGGAACGATCTCGGGGTGGATCCGCGCCCGCAGCAGCGGGCCGTCGTACCAGAGCGAGACCGGCAGCAGCGCCGCCCCGGTCCGCTGGCAGAGCGCCGCCGGACCGGCCGGCATCCTGGTCGCCTCCCCGAAGAAGGACACCTCGATCCCGGCCTCCGAGAGGTCCCGGTCGCCGACCAGGCAGACCAGCTTCCCCTCCCGCAGCCGGCGGGCCAGCGTACCGACGACGTTCACCCCGCCGCCGGTCAACGCGAGCACCTCCATGCCCAGGCTCTCCCGGAACGCCACGAAGCGGTCGAACAGCTTCTCGGGCTTCAGCCGCTCCGCGACCGTGGTGAACGGGTACCCCTCCAGCGCCACCCAGGCGCCCGCGAGGTCCCAGTTCCCCATGTGCGGCAGCGCGACGACCGCGCCGCGGCCGGACTCCATCGCCTCCCGCAGCTGCTCGAAGCCGGCCACCTGCACATCGCGGGCCACCCGCTGCCGGCTCCACACCGGCAGCCGGAAGGACTCCATCCAGTACCGCATGTACGACCGCATCCCGGCCCGCGACAACTCCCGCAGCCCGGCCTCGTCCAGCCCCGGCCGGACCCGCCGCAGGTTCGCCTCCAGCTGAAGCACCCGCTTGCCGCGCCTGCGCCAGGCGAAGTCGGCGATCCGGTCGAACACGCCCCGCGCCACCGGCTCCGGCAGGTGCCGCAGCACCGCCCAGCCCGACGCGTAGGCCGAGTACACCAGTCGGTCCTTCACCGAAGGCCCGCCCCCCATCAGCTCCCGGCCGCCGCTCGGTCGGCCTCGAACGCCTCGCGGCGCACCGTCAGCATCCGCTGGAACACCGTGACCAGGCTGCCCGCGGCCACCAGCCACAGCGCCACCGGCAACAGCCACTCCACATAGGGCACCCCGAAGGTGTGCAGACCCGCGACGCCGGCCGCGACCAGACTGATCACCAGCCGCTCGGCCCGCTCCACCAGCCCCGACACATCACACGGCAGCCCCTGGCTCTCCGCCCGCGCCTTGGTGTACGAGACCACCAGGCCGCTGGCCAGGCAGAAGATCGCCACGGCACAGAGCAGGTCGTTGTCGCCCCCTCCCGCGTACCACATCGCCAGCCCGCCGAAGATCGCGGCGTCCGCGACCCGGTCCAGCGTGGAGTCCAGGAAGGCACCCCACTTGGTGGACCGGCCCAGCTGCCGCGCCATGTTCCCGTCCACCAGGTCCGAGAAGATGAACAGCGTGATCGTGATGGTGCCCCAGAAGAACTCCCCACGCGGGAAGAACACCAGCGCACCGGCGACCGAACCGGCGGTACCGATCAGCGTCACGGCGTCCGGGCTCACACCCAGCCGGATCAGGAACGCGGCGAACGGGGTCAGGACACGTGTGAAGAAGGCACGCGCGTATTTGTTGAGCATGGCCTTCCGGACCGCTCCGATCTCCCTGGTACCCGCCTGCGGCGGAGTACGCGGCAGACGGCCGGACGGATCAGCCCACCCGGCGCACCCATCGTAGCCACGCCCACGACACCCCTCCGCGCACCGCACCGCCCGCCCGCCCCCACCGCCCGCCCTCCCGCGACCCCCGGCGCACGGCCGCACACACCCGGTCACCGCGAACCCCCAGAACACGCGCCCCCGCGAACACCGCCCCTAGACTTTTCACGTCAGCCTCGGCGCGACGGGAGGAGACCCCGATGCCCGACCGCAGCACCGCACGATCCGGCCAGGCGCCCAGCGTCACCGACCCCGGACAGCTGCGCAACGTCGTCCTCATCGGCTGCAGCGGCGTGGGCAAGACCACCCTCGCCGAATCCCTCGCCCTCACCGCCGGCGCCCTCGGCCGGGCCGGCCGCGTCACCGACGGCAACACCGTCTCCGACCACGAGGACATCGAGCACCAGCAGCAGCGCTCCGTCCAGCTCTCGCTGCTCCCCCTCGAATGGAACGGCGTCAAGGTCAACCTGATCGACCCGCCCGGCCACCCCGACTTCACCGCCGACCTGCGGGCCGCCCTGCACGCCGCCGACGGCGCCGTCTTCGTCGTCTCGGCCACCGACCCGGTCACCACCCCCACCCGCGCCCTCTGGCGCGAGTGCGCCGCCGAAGGCATCCCCCGCGCCATCGCCGTCGCCAAGTTCGACATCGCCCGCAGCGACTTCGACGACATCCTCACGGCCTGCCACGACGCCTTCGGGCTCGGCCCGGACACCCTGCGCCCGCTCTTCCTCCCCGTCCACCACGACGGCCACCCCGCCGGCACCGTCGACCTGCTCACCGGCCGCACCTACGGCGAGGCCGAACCGCTGCCCGACACCGGCCCCGCCCGCGAGAGCCTCGTCGAAGCCATCTCCGGCCAGGACGACACCCTCATGGAGCGCTACCTCGCCGGCGAACCGCTCGACACCGACGCCCTCGAAGCCGGTCTGCGCCGCGAAGTCCTCGCCTGCGCCCTGCACCCCGCCCTGCCCACCACCGACCGCGGCCTCGGCTCGGCCGAACTCCTCGACCTCATCACCACCGCGTTCCCCGACCCCACCGAACGCACCCGCCCCGGCCCCGACTGCGACCCCGACGCCCCCCTCGCCGCCCAGGTCGTCCGCGTCACCGCCGACGCCTACGTCGGCCGGATCAGCCTGCTGCGGATCTACGCCGGCACCCTGCGCCCCGACACCCACATCCACCTCACCGGCCCCGACCACCCCGAGGACCAGACCGGCGACGAACGCGTCACCGGCCTCACCAGCCCGTTCGGCAAGCTCCAGCGGCCCGTCCCGCACGCCGTCGCCGGAGACCTCGTCTGCGCCGCCAAGGTCAGCACCGCCCGCCCCGGCGACACCGTCCACGAACCCGGCCACCCCGTGAAGCTCGACGGCTGGCCACTGCCCGAACCGCTCCTGCCGATCGCCATCGAGGCGCACAGCAAGGGCGACGACGACCGGCTCTCCCAGGCCCTCGCCCGGCTCACCGCCGAAGACCCGGCGCTGCGTCTGGAACAGAACCCCGACACCCACCAGCTGGTCCTCTGGTGCACCGGCGAGGCCCACGCCGAGGTCGTCCTCGACCGGCTCCGCGGCCGGCACGGCGTCCACGTCGACACCGTCGAACCCAAGGTCGCCCTGCGCGAGACCTTCGGCACCGCCGCCGCCGGCCACGGCCGACTGGTCAAGCAGTCCGGCGGGCACGGCCAGTACGCGATCTGCGAGCTGGAGGTCGAACCGCTGCCGGCCGGCGCCGGCTTCGAGTTCCGGGAACACGTCGTCGGCGGCGCCGTGCCCAAGCACTTCATCCCCTCGGTGGAGAAGGGCGTCCGCGCCCAGCTCGCCAAGGGCGTCGGCGCCGGGTACCCGCTCGTCGACATCCGGGTCACCCTCACCGACGGCAAGGCGCACTCCGTCGACTCCTCCGACTCCGCCTTCCAGAACGCCGCCGCCCTCGCCCTGCGCGACGCCGCGGAACACGCCGTCATCCGACTGCTCGAACCGGTCTCCGCGGTCAGCGTCCTGCTGCCCGACGACTACCTCGGCGCCGTCCTCGGCGACCTCTCCGCCCGCCGCGGCCGGGTCCTCGGCACCGAGACCGGCGGCCCGGGCCTCACCCTGCTCCGCGCCGAGGTCCCCGAGCTCGAACTCGTCCGCTACCCCGTCGACCTGCGCTCCCTCACCCACGGCACCGCCGAGTTCTCCCGCGCCCATCTGCGCCACGAACCCATGCCCGCCACCCTCGCGGCCAAGCACACCGCCTGACGGTCCCGCGGCCTCAGCGCCTCGGCAGCGCGCAGGCCGGCGTCCCGCCCGGCATCCGGTGCCGGTTCTTCGCCACCCAGCGGTACAGCCCGTCCGCGAGCGGCCGCACCGGCGCCAGCGCCAGTACCCCGCCCAGGTACGCCCAGACCCCGCCCGACCGCATCAGCAGCCGCGCCACCGCCTGCGCACCGCCGTACACCCGGCCGGCCGGCGTCACCCAGAGCACCTCGCGCCCGGCCCGCTCCCAGGACACCTCGCCGCGCCCGCCGGCCAGCGCGTCCAGCCCGGCGAGATCCGCGAACTGGAACGGCTCCGCCTCCCAGCCGCCCGACGCCAGGGTCTGGCGCAGGTACCGCTCCGCCCAGCCGGCACACGTCGTGCAGAACGCGCAGTCCCCGTCGAAAACCAGCACCGGATCCTTCATCACGGCTCCCTCCGTACGGCCCATGCGCCCATCGTGCACCATTGCGCCCGTCCACCCCCGCACACGGGTATCGCCCGGCGCAAAGGTGGGCATCATGCCCCACGAGCGCGTACTGGCCCGAACGTGACGGCACTTCAGACGATCATCCGCGCGCCGGTACCGCGGCGCGGTACCCTGCCGCTGACAAGGGGAGGAGGGGAAGCCACCGTGACGACACTCGACATGACCCCGGGTGCGCAGATACCCCGGACCGACACCGGCCCGCAGACCGCCGTCACCCAGGCGCTCTCCTCGGCCGCCTACCGCGACGGCGAGGTCCGCGGCTTCGTCGAGACCGTCGCCAACGCCACCGAGAAGAAGGGCCGCTTCGCCCTCTTCCGCCCCAACCTCGGCGAGGCCTTCAGCCGCGCCGTGATCGGACGCACCCTCGGCGGCGACCGCAAGCCCCTCGTCCCGTCCTTCGGCATCGACACCCGGCAGATCGTCGAGCACTGCCTGGCCGCCGAGGACCTGCGCGCCGCCCGGGACCGCCGGCTCACCACCGTCACCCTCGTCACCGGTCTGCTCTTCCTGCCCGGCGCCCTGGTCTGGCTCGGCGCCTTCCAGCTCCGCGCCTGGCTCAAGCGGGACAGCCCCAGGAACGCCGGCGTCGTCGGCGCGGTGGTCCTCCTCGTGGCGGCCGCCGTCGGCGTGCTGCTCGCCCTCAAGCCGCCCGCCGGCGGCCTGTTGGGCGTCTACCTGCGCATCGTGATGCTCGCACCGGTCGTCGGCTGGTACCTCGCCAAGCGCATCGTCGTCGGCACCGCCGTCGACCTGCGCAACCGCTGGCGCGACCTCGTCGAGGGCAACGCCGTGGCCGCGACCGTCCCCATGGCCGTCCCGCGCGACGACCTGGACAAGAAGGCCGCCGACCTGCGCGCCAAGCTCGGCCGGCTCGAAGCCGAGCAGGACACCAACATCCAGCACTACGCCGGTCCCAAGGGGATCCTCGGCGCCGGCCGACGCTGGGGCGAGTGGAAGATGGTCGACGCCCTGCGCCCGGCCGAGGGCCACGCCGACTTCCGCGCGTTCCACCCCTGGGACCTCGTCCGCAAGATCGCCGGGCACCTCAAGGGCCTCGGCATCAGCGAGGTCGCCAACAGCGGCATTCCCAACGTCGCCGTCAAGCAGTGGGTGGTCTTCGAGGTCGGCGAGGGCGCCGACGAGATCGGCCGCCCCGGCAACGCCGACATGGACGGCGACCGGATGCGCGACTTCGCCGTCCAGGCCATAGCGGACAAGCAGACCTTCCCCGGCGGCCCCCGGCACTACCTCGCCACCCAGTTCGTCACCCACGACGGCAAGCTGGTGCTCACCTTCACCGTCACCGTCGTCCTGCTCGCGCACACCATGAACGTCAGCGTGGCCGGCTACGCGCTCGGCCCGGTCAACGGCGTCTTCTCCGACAAGCCCAAGGACAAGGAGAAGTCCGTCCCGAAGAGCCTGAAGTTCTGGGAGGAGCGGACGGTCAAGCTCCCACTGATCGACAACGACGAGGTGGTCCGGCAGGCCGTCCGCGCCCCCCTCCACCGCAGCCCCGGACTGCTCGCCTGGCTCGGCGGCGGCCTCGGCCTGCCCGAGCCGTTCGGCCTGCGCCACGTCTGGGCCGCACCGCCCTGGAACACCCGGTCGATGACCGACAACGCGCTCAACGCCGCCACCCCGGTGCTCACCGCCGTCCACGCGGCCGTGCTGGAGTTCCTGGAGGAGCACGACCTCGACACCGAGCGCTTCTTCAAGAACCGCGCCTCGATCATCAAGTCCGAGGCGCAGGGCACCCGGCCCTACAAGGTCGACCAGTACGACGCGGGCTGAGCGGCCCGACGCAGAGCAGGGGAAAGGGGCCCACCGGTTCTCCGGTGGGCCCCTTTCCCCTGTGGTCCAGCCCTGCGGTTCAGCCCTGCGGCCAGGCCTCGGCCAGCATCTTGCGGGTGTCCGCCAGCAGCTGCGGCAGCACCTTGGTGTGGCCGACCACCGGCATGAAGTTGGTGTCCCCGCCCCAGCGCGGCACCACGTGCTGGTGCAGGTGCGCCGCGATCCCGGCGCCCGCCGCCGCGCCCTGGTTCATCCCGATGTTGAACCCGTGCGCGCCCGAGGCCGCCCGCAGCGCCGCCATCGCCTTCTTGGTGAACACGGCCAGCTCGGCCGTCTCCGCGTCGTCCAGCTCGGTGTAGTCCGCGACGTGCCGGTACGGGACCACCATCAGGTGCCCGCCGTTGTACGGGTACAGGTTGAGCACCGCGAACACGGAGTTCCCGCGCGCGACGACCAGCCCTTCCTCGTCGCTCAGCGACGGGATCGAGCAGAACGGACAACCGTCGTCCGGAGCCGGACCGGTGGGCTTGTTCTCGCCCTGGATGTAGGCCATCCGATGGGGGGTCCACAGGCGGCGGAAGCCGTCCGGCTCGCCGACGCCCCGCTGCAGTTCCGGCTCAGTCGTCATGCTGATCAGCATATTCGCCCGGCGTGGCTTGCAAAGCAGTGCGGGGCAGACTCCGTGTGGAGACTGCCCCGCGAACCCCGCTGACGCGGGGCGGGAGGTCACACCTGGACGCGACGCTCCACCGCGTCGACGATCTCGGCGACCGCCTCGGCGAGCGGCACGCCGTTCTTCTGCTCGCCGTTGCGGTAGCGGAACGACACCGCGCCCGCCTCGACGTCGTCGTTGCCCGCGATCAGCATGAACGGCACCTTGCTCTTCTGCGCGTTCCGGATCTTCTTCTGCATCCGGTCGTCCGAGGTGTCGACCTCGACCCGGATGCCGCGCTTCTTCAGCTCGGCCGCGACCTCCAGCAGGTACGGCACGTGCTCGTCGGTGATCGGGATGCCGGTCACGGTGACCGGGGCCAGCCACGGCGGCATGGCGCCGGCGTAGTGCTCCAGCAGCACCGCGAAGAACCGCTCGATCGAGCCGAACAGCGCACGGTGGATCATGACCGGCCGCTGACGCGAGCCGTCCGCCGCCGTGTACTCCAGGTCGAAGCGCTCGGGCAGGTTGAAGTCGAGCTGAATGGTCGACATCTGCCAGGTCCGGCCGATCGCGTCCTTCGCCTGGACGGAGATCTTCGGGCCGTAGAAGGCCGCGCCGCCCGGGTCCGGGACCAGCGGCAGGCCCTGCTTCTCGGCCACGTTCGCGAGCACGGCGGTGGCCTCCTCCCAGGCCTCGTCCGAACCGACGAACTTGACCGGGTCCTTGGTGGAGAGCTCCAGGTAGAAGTCGGTCAGACCGTAGTCCCGCAGCAGGTTGAGCACGAAGGTCAGCGTGGAGTCGAGCTCCTCCGCCATCTGCTCACGGGTGCAGTAGATGTGCGCGTCGTCCTGGGTGAAGCCGCGGGCGCGGGTCAGGCCGTGCACCACGCCGGACTTCTCGTACCGGTACACCGTGCCGAACTCGAAGAGGCGCAGCGGCAGTTCACGGTACGAGCGGCCGCGCGCGTCGAAGATCAGGTTGTGCATCGGGCAGTTCATGGGCTTCAGGTAGTAGTCCACGCCCTCGTCGAGCTGCATGGGCGGGTACATACCGTCCGCGTACCAGTCCAGGTGGCCGCTCTTCTCGAAGAGCTTCCCCTTGGTGGCGTGCGGGGTGTAGACGAACTCGTAGCCCTCCTCCTCGTGCCGGCGGCGCGAGTAGTCCTCCATGGCGCGGCGGATGATGCCGCCCCTGGGGTGGAAGACGGCGAGGCCGGAGCCGATCTCCTCGGGGATGGAGAAGAGGTCGAGCTCGTTGCCGAGCTTGCGGTGGTCGCGCTTCTCGGCCTCGACCAGGAAGTCGAGGTGCGCCTTCAGCTCGTCCTTGGTCGGCCAGGCGGTGCCGTAGATGCGCTGCAGCATGGGGTTGCGCTCGCTGCCGCGCCAGTAGGCGGCGGCGTTGCGCATCAGCTTGAAGGCCGGGATGTGCCGGGTGGACGGCAGGTGCGGGCCGCGGCAGAGGTCGCCCCAGCAGAGGTCGCCGCTCTTGGCGTCCAGGTTGTCGTAGATGGTCAGCTCGCCCGCGCCGACCTCGACGTCGGCGCCCTCGCCGGCGGTGGCGGCGGAGCCCTTGAGGCCGATCAGCTCCAGCTTGTACGGCTCGGCGGCCAGCTCCTCGGCGGCGGCCTCGTCGGTGACCACCCGGCGGGAGAACTTCTGGCCCTTCTTGATGATCTCCTGCATCTTCTTCTCGATGGCCTTGAGGTCATCGGGGTGGAACGGCTTCTCGACGTCGAAGTCGTAGTAGAAGCCGTCCTTGACCGGCGGGCCGATGCCGAGCTTCGCCTCCGGGAAGAGCTGCTGCACGGCCTGGGCCATGACGTGCGCGGTGGAGTGGCGCAGGATGTCCAGGCCGTCCTTGCTGCCGATCTCGACCGGCTCGACCTCGTCGCCGTCCTGCACGGCGTACGCGAGGTCCTTGAGCTGGCCGGCGATGCGCGCGGCGATGATCGAGCGGTCGTCGGCGAAGAGCTCGGCGGCCGTAGTGCCCGTGGTCACCACGCGCTCTTCCCGATCGGGTTCGCGGTTGATGATTACCCGGACGTCCGTCACCGGTCTCTCCTGACGTGCTGGATTCATAGGACGCAACACGGCGCTGCGCGTGACGATGGTACCGAGAGCACCACCCCCACCGTGCACCTACGCCCCCGCTCCCCCTTCTCCCAGGGTCTTCAGCAGCCGCTCCCGCTCGGCCTCCTCCAGACCGCACGGCTCCAGCGCTCCCGGGTGGGTGAGCCGCCGGAACCCGCCGCGGCGCTCCAACCGGCCGCTGACCCGCACCGGAGCCCCGGCCAGGTGGGCCTCGACGGCCACCCGGTAGGCGGGGTCGGCGAGCCGCACCCGGACCTCGCTGACCTCCGCGCCGCCGAGCACCTTCAGCCGGACGGTGCCCGGTCCGGCGGGGTCGGCGCGCTTGAGCCGGACGACCAGGCCGACCACGGTGACGGCGACCGCCGGTTCGATCCGCTCCAGCAGGGCGGCCGCCTCCTCCAGCGCGGGGAGGTCCCCGGGCGAGAACTCCAGGGCGATCCGCCGGTCGCCGAAACCGCCGGGCGGGCCGGCGGCGGCCGACCAGGCGACGGACAGCTGGGCCGCCGTGGCGCCGCGCACCAGGTCCTCGACGGACTGCACCAGCTCCCGGCTGACTCCCGCCTGCACCGCGTTCTCGAAGGCCTCCGGGCCGCCGCTGACCCGCCGGTAGTCCACGGCGTCCCGCAGCGCCTCCAGGGCCCGGACCAGGGTGGTGACCACCGCCCGCCCCTCGGGCGCCGGGGTGTACGCGGTGAGTCCGGCGGCGCCGTCCGCCGCCGGACCGCCGCCGACCACCAGGACCTGCTCCAGGAAGTCCCCGGCCCAGGTGTCCAGCCGGGCGCCGAAGTAGGCGGCCCTGGTCCGCCCGGCCTTGGCGCCGGCCGCCAGCATCGCCCGGGCCGCCCGCTGGAGCCGCTCGGCGCCGTCCCAGGGCGCGGTGCCGGCCGGACCGGGGAGTTCGCGCCGCCACTGCAGCTCGTCCCCCGGCACCGCCAGGGCGAGCAGGATCGAGCGGGCGGACGGGCTGCGGGAGCGCGACAGCGCGGTGACGGCGTCGGCGAGCAGCTCGACGGCGTCGTCGAAGCCCTCCCCGGCCGGGACCAGCAGGCTGGTGCCCGGGTCGGAATCGCCCGGGGGCGTCCAGCGGCCGTACCGGGCCGAGGGGCCGCCGCGCCGGACCCAGCCGTGCCGGGCGAGCAGCGTGGTGAGCACCGCCGGGTCGACGGCCGCCGGGTCGGGCAGCGCCCGGGAGGCCTCCTGCGGCCCGTGTGGCAGCGTCATGGTCCTGCTCCTCCCCGCCGGGGCGGGGCCGTCACGGGCTGCCGCCCGCGCCGACCCGCGCCATGATGTCGCACAGTGCCCGGTCGTCGAACACCTTCGCGGTGGGCACCCGGACGTTGGTCCGCCGCTGCCCGGTGACCGGGTGTCCGGCCAGGTTGACCCAGTAACAGCAGTGCCGCAGCTCCAGCGCGTCCGGGCCGGCCGAGAGCCAGCGGTCGACCCGGCGCGGCAGCAGCATCACAACCAGGATCCGGGGCACCGCGACCCGCTCCCGCGCGAGCTTGCGAAGGTGGTCGTTGTCCAGGGTGAAGCTGAAGAAGGGTCCGCGCGGATCGGGTGCGATCTGTGCGGTGGCCTTCAGCTGGATCTTGACGGTGACCTCGTCGTCCACCGCGTGGGCGCGCGAGCCGTGGCTGACCTGCCAGTCGATGCCGTTGTCGGGGAAGGGCTGGGACAGCGAGCAGCCGGCCGCCGCCGCCACCGCGTGCAGATAGCCGACCTGCAGTGTCTCCATGCAGGCCGTCACGGCCAGATCGCCCCGCAGGACGGCCGCCGCCCCGTCGGGCTGCGGCTCTGTCAGCGTCATCGCCCCGTAGCCTCCCCCGGCCCGCGGGCCCGTCCGGATTCGAACGGGTCGTCTGATCGCAGGGTGCCCGGCCCGGACAGGGCCAAACGGTTGAAGGGGCGTCAGGAGCGGGTATCACCCGGGCGGGAATCGCAGTACCTGAGGGGCAGTCATGCAGCAGCACTGGTACACCGGTCCGCTCGCCTCCTTCGACACCGAGACCACCGGCGTGGACGTCGAGACCGACCGGATCGTCTCGGCCGCCCTGGTCGTCCAACTCAGCCCGGGCGCGGCACCGCGGACCACTTCCTGGCTGGCCGATCCGGGCGTGCCGATACCCGACGGCGCCCGGGCGATCCACGGCATCGGCGACGAGCGGGTGCGCGCGCACGGCCGCCCGGCGCAGACGGTGGTGGCGGAGATCGCCCGCGCCCTCGCCGAGCAGAGCCGCGCGGGGCACCCCGTGGTGGTGATGAACGCGCCGTACGATCTGACGCTGCTGGACCGGGAGTTGCGCCGCCACCGGGCCACCGCGCTGGCGGACGCCCTCGGCCCGGACGGGCTGCTGGTGCTCGATCCCCGGGTGCTGGACAAGCACGTGGACCGCTACCGCAAGGGCCGGCGCACGCTGACCGACCTGTGCGCGCACTACGGGGTGGAGCTGACCGGAGCGCACGACGCGGCGGCCGACGCGACGGCGGCCCTGGGGCTGGTCCGGACGATCGGCGCGCGCTACCCGGCGGCACTGGGCGGGCTGTCGGCGGCCGAGCTGCACCTGCGGCAGGCGGTCTGGCACGCCGCGCAGGCCCGGGGGCTGCAGAACTGGTTCGACCGCTCGGGGACGCCGGAGCGGGTGGACTTCTCCTGGCCGTTGCGCCCGGCCCGCTGCGGGTGCGGACGGCGGCTGTCGGCGGAGCACAGCTGCGAGGTCGCGGCGTAGCCGGACCGGATGCGACGGCCGGCGCTCTCCGGATCGGTCGCTCGGTCGCTCGGTCGCTCGGTCCACGAACGCAACAGGCCCCGATCGGTATCCGATCGGGGCCTGCGTGCTGTCCGGTGGGCGATACTGGGATCGAACCAGTGACCCCTTCGGTGTGAACGAAGTGCTCTCCCGCTGAGCTAATCGCCCGGGCAACGAGAAGAACAGTAGCACCATTCGGGGGGTGTCGTACAACTCGCACCAGGCCGGGCGGCCGGCGCATCGGCAGAACTCGCGCTCCGCGCGGAAGGTGACTGCGCCTCAGTCCGATTCTCCGGCGGCAGTTCACGGGATTGCGGAAATACATGTGAGGCCCAGCCGATAATCGACTGGGCCTCACATATCACAATGCATTCCGGTGGGCGATACTGGGATCGAACCAGTGACCCCTTCGGTGTGAACGAAGTGCTCTCCCGCTGAGCTAATCGCCCGGGTGCAGGGAAAACATTACCGCATCCCCCGGGGTGCTCCGAACACGCCCGCCCCGGGCCCCCGCCCCGGCCCGTCACCCGAACGGGCCGCCACCGGTCGCCGCGGCCGGGTCAGTGCCGGTCGATCTTCCAGGGCATGGTGAGCCCGTACTTCCAGAGGTACCAGGCGCCGATCCCGGCGATCACCGCCAGACCGATCGCGGTGAGTGTGATGTTGCGGCGGCGGACCCTCGGGTCCATCGCCTTCTGCGCCGCCTCGGCCACCTTGCGGCGGGTCCAGCGCAGGGCCAGCTGGGCCCAGACGAACTCGGTGGCCCAGACGCCCATACCCAGGAAGATGACCACCCAGCCGGGGCCGGGCAGCGGCAGCATGATCACTCCGGCCACCACCACCGCCAGGCCGACCAGGAAGACGGCCACCTGCCAGCTCAGGTGCAGCGGCCTGGACCGCCGGATGAAGTGCGGCGCGCGCGAGCCCAGCGGCCGGCCGCCGTCGGCGCGCGCCGCGTCCTCCGCCCCGTCCCCGTCGCCGTCCCCGTCCGGCGTGTGTACCCCCGAGTCGTCCGGCACGACCGCATCACCCGTTCTCATGTTCCCGCCCGCGTTCCCGCGCGCCTTGTCGCTTCGCACAGTCATGCCAGGAAACTAACCGAGAAGTGGCCCGGTAATGCCCCGGCGGGCACTCCGTGCCGATTCCGCAATGCGCCGTAAGGGGTACGACTCGGCCCCGAATCGGGACAGAGGGGTTTACATCGGTCGCGGAGGTGGGATGGTCCGTTCGCCGACGTGCGATTCCCCGAGCGCACACTGAGCGAAAGGCCATGGCGCTTATGAACACCACGGTCAGCTGCGAGCTGCACCTGCGCCTCATCGTGTCCAGCGAGTCCTCACTGCCCGTCCCCGCGGGCCTGCGCTACGACACCGCCGACCCCTATGCCGTGCACGCCACGTTCCACACCGGCGCCGACGAGACGGTGGAGTGGGTGTTCGCCCGAGATCTCCTTGCGGAGGGGCTGCATCGACCCACCGGCACCGGCGACGTCCGGGTCTGGCCCTCGCGCAGTCACGGGCAAGGGGTGGTCTGCATCGCGCTGAGCTCTCCGGAAGGAGAAGCCCTGCTGGAGGCCCCGGCCCGAGCGCTTGAGTCGTTTCTCAAGCGCACGGACGCCGCCGTGCCGCCCGGCACCGAACACCGTCACTTCGACCTCGACCGGGAGCTGTCCCACATCCTCGCCGAAAGCTGACCCCGACCGGAGGCGGTCACGCCCCGCCGTCGGCGGGGCCGTAACCCCCTGCTGTCACCGCTGCCGTCCTACTCGGGGGCACGGCAGCACGACTCAGCCGCGCACGACGCGGACTCGGGGCCGGTGAAACGGCCCGCCCCCACCGGGGCGGGCCCCGCACCGCAGGCGCCCGGCACTGGAGCCGGCCATCCGTACGGGTGGCCGGCCTCGCTGCCGGGCGCCGCTCTTTCCCGGCGGCGGGTGATCGGACGTTGCGGGTCCGCGACACGACCGCCCGCACGCCCCGTCGCAATCCGTACACGCCTTCGACCGAAGCGGCGGCCCGCCGCTGCGGGGCCCGGTAAGGTCTGAGACTGACCGTAGACGCGGGGTGCCGACGGCCCCCTCCGCGCGAGGAGCCCCCACGTGCTGATCACCCATGACACCGAGTGCGCGCTGAGCATCCTCGTCGAGCTGCTCAACACGGCGCCCGAGGTGTGCGGCAGCGAGCTGCTGCCCGACGTGGCCGCGCTGGACGCCTTCGTGGTCCGCCAGGAGATCAGCGAGATCGACTCGCTGACCGAGGACGACCTGCGCAAGGTGCAGGAGCTGCGCACCCGGCTGCGGGAGGTGTTCGGCACCGAGTCCACGGCGGAGGCCGCCGAGCTGGTCAACGCGCTGGTCGCGGCCGCCGGCACCACGCCCCGGCTCACCAACCACGACCACCACGGCTGGCACATCCACTACTTCGCCCCGCACGCCGCCCTGCACGACCACCTGGCGGCCGAGCTGGGCATGGCGCTGGCGTTCATCCTCACGGCGGGCGAGCGCGAGCGGCTGCGCCGCTGCGAGGCGCCGGACTGCGCCCGCGTCTTCGTCGACCTCTCCCGTAACCGGTCCCGGCGCTACTGCGACAGCCGGACCTGCGGGAACCGGCTGCACGTCGCCGCCTACCGGGCGCGCCAGCGCTCGGCGGAGGCCGTGCCCTCCGCCTGAGCGCTCACCGGCCCCCGGTCGCCGTGACCGCCGCGTTCAGATGCCGCGGCGGCGCAGGATCTCCTCGATGTCGGCGAAGTCGCCGAGGCCGTCGTCCCGCTTGCCCGCCTTCGGCGCGGTGCTCCTGGGAGCGGCGGCCTTCGGGGCGGCGGAGGGCCGGCCGGCCGGTGCACCGGTGACGGCGGCCCGTCCCGGGGCGGGCCCGGCGGCGGCCGGCGCGGAGCCCGTGGCGTCCACCGCGCGGCGGCGGCCCGCCCAGCGGGTGGTGACCAGCAGGGCGGCCGACACCGCGAGCAGCGCGATGCCCGTCCAGACCCGGGGGTCGAACACCAGCTTGGTCGCCCAGTCGGCGAGCTCGCTGCCGATCGTGCGCGCCACCGGGAAGAGGCCGGTCAGATAGAGGCCGGCCGGCAGCAGCGCCACGGCGAACCAGCGGGTCGCGGAGAGGTAGCGCCGGCGGTAGGCGCGCAGGCCCGCGACGGCCACGCCCGCGGCGGTGAGAATGAAGGAGACCGCCGCCGTCAGCACGGCGACACTCCGTCACGTCCAGTTGTCCTCGTCATCGGGTCGGACCTCCCGTCGCTTCCGGCCGGCGCCCGGGCACACCGCCGGGACGGCGTGGTGCCCACTAGTGGAACACTGGGGGCATGATCGAAGGTTCCCTCCCCCGTCTCGAGTTCTGGTGCGAGCTCCAGTGCCCGGACTGCCGCACCGCCCTGGACGACGTCCGGGCGCTGCGCGAGCAGTACGGTGACGCGCTCGTCGTCGAGTTGCGCCACTTCCCGCTGGAGAAGCACAAGCACGCGTACGCCGCGGCGCAGGCCGCCGAGGAGGCGTTCGCCCAGGGCCTGGGGTGGCCGTACGTGGAGGCCCTGCTGGAGCGGGTCGACGACCTGGCGGCTCGCGGCGAGGAGGTGCTGCTGGAGGTGGCCCGTGCCGTGGGAGTGGATGCCGAGGAGGTCGACACCGCGCTGGTCGACGGCCGGCACACGCTGATCGTGGACGCCGACCAGGCCGAGGGGAAGGCGATCGGGGTGCGGGGCACCCCGACGTATGTGATCGGCGGGAAGCGGCTGGACGGCGGGCAGAGCCAGGACGGCCTGCGGGACCGGATCGTCGCCGTCATCGAGGCGGCGAAGGCGTCCTGACGCCAGGTCAGGTCAGCGGCTTGCCGTAGACCCGATTGGTGACCCGGTAGCCGAGCGACTCGTAGAGCCGGATCGCGACCGCGTTCCCGGTGAACACGTTGAGCCCGAGGTCCCTCACGCCGGCGGCCAGGCACTCGCGTTCGGCGAGCAGCATCAGCGAGCGGCCGTGGCCGGCGCCCCGGTGGGCCTCGGCCACCTCGACGACCATCACCCAGGCGAGCGGGGCGCCGTCGGGCAGGTCCCGGACCCGCAGGGCAAGCCAGAGCGAGCCCAGCGGGTCCGGCGCGTCCCCGTAGAGCCGGCGCAGGGCCACACCGGGGCTGTCGGCGCCCTGCGGCAGCAGGGACTGGTGGTCGGCGTCCGACTTGGCGCGAGCCTGCTCGGCGCCGAGGCCGGAGGAGACCAGGTCGGACAGGTAGCCCTCCTTGGCGTCGGCCAGCCACCCGGGGAAGGCCTCGGCGTCGATCCGGCGCGCGGCGACGCCGGCCGGGAGCGCGGGCGGGGCGGCGAGCCGCTTGGCCATGTTCCGCATCCGCTCGGTGTAGCCGAGGGCGACGGCGAGGCCGCGGGCGGCCGGCGCCGCCTCGGGGACGTCGGCGTCGACCCGGGTGCAGCCCCAGCCGCGGAGCACCTCCTCGGCCGCGAGCGCACCGAAGGTGCCGCGCCCCCGGCCGCGCCCCTCGTGCACCTCCAACTCCGATATCTCACCCCAGAGTTGATTGCCGCGGCGAATGGCGGTGGTGCGCAGCGCGCCGACCGGGCGGCCGTTGGCGCAGATCTGCCAGCGTCTGGTGCGGCCGCCGGCGGCGGGTGACTCCGGCCCCTCGGGGCGCAGCGTGGTGGTCATGTCGTGGTCCCTTCCCCGCCGCCCGGGTGTTCTATCCGCCGGGGGGCCGCGAGGAGTCCGGGGCCGGTGTGGTGGGGCTCAGGGGTCGAGGTCGTCGCCGCTGCGCTCGGTGAAGACGGCCAGGGCCTTGGTGGTGACGGGGCCCGGTCCGGCGAGTTCACGGTCGTCGATCCGGGTGACGGCCTGGACGTCGCGCAGGGTGGAGGTCAGGAAGATCTCGTCGGCCTCCCGCAGCACGTCCAGCGGCAGGTCCGTCTCCTCGGCGCCGCACCAGTCGACGACGAGCTGCCGGGTGATGCCGGCCAGGCAGCCGGAGGCGAGGGTGGGGGTGAGCAGGCGGCCGCCGAGGACGACGAAGACGTTGGAGCCGGTGCCCTCGCAGAGCTGCCCGGCGGTGTTGGCGAACAGGGCTTCGGAGGCCTGGACGCGGTGGGCGGCAGCGAGCGCGACGACGTTCTCGGCGTAGGAGGTGGTCTTGAGGCCGGCGACGGCGCTGTGCTCGTTGCGGCGCCACGGGACGGTGGCGGCGGCGGTGGTGTCGGGCCGGCGGGCGGCGGTGCCGAGGGAGACGACCAGGGTGGGGGCGTCCTGGCCGCGCTCCGAGCCGAGCGGGGCGATGCCGCCGGTGTAGGTGAGGCGCAGGCGGCCCAGGGGCATCGGGTTGGCGGCCAGCACCTGGGCGCAGGCTTCGCGGACCAGGTCGTGGTCGGGGTCGGGCAGGCCGAGGCCGCGGGCGGAGCGGGTGAGCCGGTCGAGGTGGCGGGTGACGGCGAAGGCCCGGCCGTCGACGGCCTTCATCGTCTCGAAGACGCCGTCGCCGGTGGTGAGGCCGTGGTCGAGGACGGACAGGGCGGCGTCGGCGGAGTCGACGAGTGACCCGTTGACCCAGCTCTTGGTGGGGTGCTGCATCGAGGGCTGCTCCTCAAGGCGGTTGCGCGGTGCGGTGAGCCTGGGTCGGTGGTGGCCCGGGGGCGTGCGTCCCGCTTCAGTCGGTTGCGGTGCCCGACGCTATCGCGACCAGGCGGGCGGCCTTCAGTTCGGTTTCCGCCCACTCGCGCGCCGGGTCGGAGCCCCAGGTGATGCCCGCGCCGGTGCCGAAGCGCAGCACGGGTGCGCCGGGGTCGGTCCGGTCGATCCAGAACGTGCGGATGCCGACGGCGAGTTCGCTCTCGCCGCGGTCGGCGTCGACCCAGCCGACGGCTCCGCAGTAGGGGCCGCGCGGGGCGGTCTCCAGGGCGTCGATGATCCGCAGGGCGCTGGACTTGGGGGCGCCGGTGACGGAGCCGGGCGGGAAGGTCGCGCCGAGGAGTTCGGGCCAGCCGGCCTCCGGGCGCAGGGTGCCCTGGACGGTGGAGACCAGGTGGACGAGGCCGGGGTGCTTCTCGACGACGCAGAGGTCGGGGACGGTGACGGTGCCGGTCTCGCACACCCGGCCGAGGTCGTTGCGGACCAGGTCGACGATCATCACGTTCTCGGCGTGGTCCTTCTCCAGCAGGTCGGCCTCGGTGCGGCCGGTGCCCTTGATCGGTCCGGAGGAGACGGTGTGGCCGTCGCGGCGCAGGTAGAGCTCGGGCGAGGCGGTCGCGATCTCGACGCCGTGTCCGGGCAACCGGACGGTGCCCGCGTAGGGGGCGGGGTTCCCGCGTGCGAGCAGACCGGTGAGGGCGTCGATGTCGGTGCGGTCCCGGTCCGGCAGCGGCGCGGAGAGGACGCGGCAGAGGTTGGCCTGGTAGACCTCGCCGGCCGCGATGTGGTCGCGGATGCGGCGGACGCCGGCCTCGTAGGCGGCGCGGTCCAGGGAGCTGTGCCAGCTGTCGGCGGCCGGGCCGAGCCAGCCCGCGCCGGACGGGGGCGCGGGGGCGGGGCGGACATCGTCGAAGCGGGCGCAGGTGAGGCGGCCCTCGAAGTCGTGGACGACGGCCCAGAAGCCGGCGGAGTCGAGGGCGGCCGGGTCCGAGGTGACGTCGCGCAGCCCGGTGGCGAGGCGGCCGCCGAAGCGGGCGAGCGGGCTGTGGGGGACGGGCTGGCCGGACACGGTTCTCCTGCGCGGGCTGGTGGGGCTGCGGTGCCTGAAGTGTAGGTCGGGGGCGCGGGCGGGGGTCGGGCCGCCGCAGGGGGCGTGAGCAGGTGCGGGCGTCGCGCGGGTGTGCGCCGGGTGGCCGGCGGCTGACCGTCGGGTGCGCCGCAGGTGGGGGCGGTGGCCACCCGGAACGGCTGACGGGGCGGCACCCCGGGGGCACCCCCGCGGCACGCTGCGGGAACGGATTTTTAGCTGGCCCGGGAATCCGCTAGAGTTCAACACGTCGCCAGGGAGCGCAGCCGCACAAAAGCGGTGAGGCCCCCGGGAGACAGGCGGACGTGGCTCAGTTGGTAGAGCATCACCTTGCCAAGGTGAGGGTCGCGAGTTCGAATCTCGTCGTCCGCTCGATGGAGAACAGTGTAAGATCGTTCTTCGAGTGTTGCCTGGTGGAGTGGCCGAGAGGCGAGGCAACGGCCTGCAAAGCCGTCTACACGGGTTCAAATCCCGTCTCCACCTCCAAGAGGTACGACCGGTTGGACCGGGCGACCTCCCCGCGCGATTAGCTCAGCGGGAGAGCACTACCTTGACACGGTAGGGGTCACTGGTTCAATCCCAGTATCGCGCACGTCGGATCCTTCGGGGTCTGCTGCAGGACCGCCACACCAGGCGCGATTAGCTCAGCGGGAGAGCACTACCTTGACACGGTAGGGGTCACTGGTTCAATCCCAGTATCGCGCACGTCGGGCCCTTCGGGGTCTGCTGCAGGACCGCCACACCAGGCGCGATTAGCTCAGCGGGAGAGCACTACCTTGACACGGTAGGGGTCACTGGTTCAATCCCAGTATCGCGCACAGTAACCGGCCGGGGCCGTGATCCATGGATCACGGCCCCGGCCTTCTGCGTTTCCGGGACCGCTGGCGCGGTCGGCGTGACTGCCGTTCCGCAGCGGGCCTTGGGGCCCGGGAAACGAAGAAGAGCCGTGTACGGACGCCCTCACCGACGTCCGTACACGGCATCTCCGCCTGCCGGGGTGCTCTGCGCACCACTCCCGCCCGTCCGCGGGTCAACGCGGTGCGCGGCCTTCCCCGGCGGCACTGGCTCCCCGTCCCCAGGGGATCAGTGCCCGTTCAGTGGCCGGCCGGGCTGGTGCGCCGGCCGGGATCACGGGTCGATCGGTCAGTGGGTGATCAGTTCGGCGACGGCCTGCGCCTGGTTCGCCATCTGCTCCCAGCCCCCGAAGAGGATGACCAGCAGCACGGCGCAGGGCAGGGCGATCGCCAGCGCCACCGCCGGGTGCCTGGTCGGCTCCGCGGCCTGGCGCTGGGTGAAGGCCGGCCGACGGCGGCGGGGTGACCCCGTGAGCTGCGATGCCATGCCCTCACTCCTGATTCCTGCGCCGCTCTGGTCGTGCGCTGCTCGTGCCGACCGACGGGTCTAAGTGGACGCGGTGGACGGCTTACCTCGGGGGACGAGCTCCCCGTCCACCGCTGAGGACAACGCTATGGCCCGAGGGGGTGGTCGGACGTCATGCCGTCGTACTGTTCTCCGGGCATCCCCGAGGATGACGCTCCGACTTGAGGAGTACTACCGAAGGGGGAGAGTCCCTCCACCGGACCCCCGGGGGAACCCTGAGAGCCGACCCCGAGAAGCGCTCCCGCCACCCCGCGCGCGACTGTCAGTGCAAGATCGGACAATCGCACGGAGGGTTCAGGTGTTGCGTATCAGCACACCGCAGCAGGCAGTCCGTAAGCTGTGCCCGACAGGAACTGACGATGCCCCAACCGACGGGGCCTCATCCACAGGCTGACGGGGAACGATGATGGCGATGATGCGGCTGAGGCGTGAGGACCCCCGCATCGTCGGGCCGTACCGGCTGCACCGGCGCCTCGGAGCCGGCGGCATGGGCGTCGTCTACCTCGGCTCGGACCGGCGCGGGCAGCGGGTCGCGCTCAAGCTGATCCGCGCCGAGCTGGCCGAGGACCTGGAGTTCCGCACCCGCTTCGCCCGGGAGATCGCCGCCGCGTCCAGGATCCGGGGCGGCTGCACGGCGCGGGTGGTCGGCTCCGACATCGAGACCGACCGGCCCTGGCTGGCCACCGCGTACGTCCCCGGGCCCTCGCTCTACAAGCGGGTCGGCGACGGCGGCCCGCTGAGCTGGCCGGAGGCCGCCAGAATCGGCGCCGCCCTGGCCGACGGCCTGGTCAAGGTGCACGAGGCCGGGGTCGTCCACCGGGACCTCAAGCCGTCCAACATCCTGCTCTCGCCCCGCGGGCCGCGGATCATCGACTTCGGGATCGCCTGGTCCCGCGGCGCCAGCACGCTCACGCACGTCGGCACGGCGGTGGGCTCCCCCGGCTTCCTCGCCCCCGAGCAGGTCCGCGGCGCCGCCGTGACACCCGCGACGGACGTCTTCGCGTTCGGGGCGACGCTCGCGTACGCGCTCACCGGGGACACCCCGTTCGGCTCGGGCGCCTCCTCCGAAGTGATGCTGTACCGGGTCGTCCACGAGGAGCCCGACCTGACGGACGTCCCTCCGCAGCTGGCCCCGCTGATCCGGGCCTGCCTGGCGAAGGAGCCCGCCGAGCGGCCCGGGGCGGCCGCCCTGCACGAAAGGCTGAGCGAACTCGCGGCGCGCGGCACGGGCGACGGCCCGGCGCCGGAGCGGCCCGGCCGCGGGCCCGTCGGCCGCGCCGGGGCGGGCGCCCGGCCGAGCGCTCCCGGGCCCGGCTCGGCCGCCGGACCGGGCTCGGCGGGCGCCCCCGCACGCGGCGTCCCCGCGCCGGGGCGCGGACCCGACCCGGCGGGCGCCCCGCGTGCCCGCGCCGGGACGGTGAGCCGGCCGGGCGGCCAGCAGCCCGTCGCACAGCACGGCGCCCACCCGGGTGCCCACCCCGGCGTCGCCCAGCGCCGGCCGCAGGGCCGGCCGGGGCAGGCCGCCACCGCGCCGATGCCGCGCCCCGAGGCCCACACCACCCGGCCGCTGCGCGAACGCCAGCAGACCCCGCCGCCGGGGCGCACCGGCACGCCCGGCGCCGCGGCGGGCCCCCGCGAGCGGGACCAACGGCCGGACCGGCCGCGCGGGCAGGCCCGCGACCGGCAGCACACGCCCGTCCCCGGCGGCCGCCCGGCCACCGCCCGCCGGCGGTTGCTGCGGCAGCGGCTGGTGGTCTTCGTCACCGTGACGATCGGTGTGGCACTGGCGATCGCGGCGGCGCAGGGGTGCGAGAACCGGGACAACCAGAGCCTCGGTCCGGTCCGCGGCGCCGGGGCCACGGTCAGCGCCGGACCCAACGGGCCCGCCGGGCAGTCGGGCGCCGCCACGCAGGGGTCCGGGCTCTCGGCGGACGGCGCGGCACAGTCCGCGACACCGCTGGCGGCGGCGGCCCACGGCAGCGTGGCGGGTGACGGCGCGCTGACGCCGCCGCAGGGCGCCGGGCCGGCGGTGGACTGGCCCAACCGCAGCTACCCCGACCCGGCGGGCGGCCCGGCGATCGCGCTGCGGGACGGCCGCTCGGTGGCTGGGGCGGGGCCCCAGGTCGCGCTCAGCGCCGTCCTCCCGGCCCGATACAAGGGCGCGGCCGCGGCCCTGGTGGTGCTGCGCCGCGCGGAGGGCTCGGTGCCGGCCGACCTCGTCCAGCTGTTCGCCTTCAACGGGGACGCGCCGGTCGCGCTGGCGTCCCGCTCGTCCGCCGCCGATCCGCAGGCGACCGCCGCCTGGCGGCTCGACAACGGCGCGCTGGTCCGCGAGGAGCGGGCCAACCAGACCGGCGCGGTGGCCTCCACCCGCTACTCGGTGCGGTCGGACGGCACGATCGAGGAGTCCTGGCCCGGCGCCCCCACCACGATCGTCACCCCGCCACCCGCCGCCGCCCCGGCCCCGCCGACGGCCCCCACGGGCTGACCGGCGGGGCAGCCGACGCACCGGAAGTCGGCCGGGCCGACTTCGCACTCTCCCGGCTGGCTGAGGCGCTCACCGACAGCTCCGGTGGGGCGACCCTCGGCCACCTCCGAGCGCAGGAAGTCGGCCGGGCCGACTTCCTGATCCGCGGCTCAGGGTGTGGATGGCGTGGGCCCTCGGGGAGACAAGGCCGTGCTCCGCCCTGATGAGGGCGCGGCGGGGGTGCGGGGTGCGGATCAGGCCGAGGGGCCGAAGGTGCGGGCCACGGTGAGGAAGCCGCCGGCGGCCGGCAGGTGAGGCCGTCGCCCTGCGGGGTCCCTCGGCTGGGTGCGGGAGCGGGGGGGGCGACGGGTCAGGCCGGGGCGGTGACGGCGTAGAAGGCCACGGCTGCGGCGGCGCCCACGTTGAGGGAGTCGATGCCGTGGGCCATCGGGATGCGGACGGCGCGGTCCGCGGCGGCCAGCGCCCGGCGGGTGAGGCCGTCGCCCTCCGCGCCGAGCATCAGGGCCGCCTTGGGCAGTCGGTGCGGGGCCAGGGCGGCCAGGTCGACGGAGCCCTCGGCAGGGGTCAGGGCGAGCAGCTCGAAACCGGCGGCGCGCACGGCGTCCAGCGCGGCCGGCCAGGGCTCCAGGCGTGCGTACGGGACGGCGAAGACGGCGCCCATGGAGACCTTGACCGCGCGCCGGTACAGCGGATCCGCGCAGTCGGGCGAGAGCAGCACGGCGTCCATGCCGAGCGCGGCCGCGCTGCGGAAGATCGCGCCCAGGTTGGTGTGGTCGACCAGGCCCTCCAGCACGGCCACCCGGCGGGCGCCGGCCAGCAGCTCGGCGGCGTCCGGGAGCGGGCGGCGCTCCATCGAGGCGAGCGCGCCGCGGTGGACGTGGTAGCCGGTGACCGCCTCGGCCAGCCCCGGTTCGACCACATGGACGGGGGCGTCGGTGTCGGCGATCACGTCCGCCATCACGTCCAGCCACTTGGCCGTCAGCAGCATCGACCGCATCCGGTACCCGGCGGCCATCGCGCGGCGGATGACTTTCTCGCCCTCGGCGATGAACAGGCCCTCGGCGGGTTCGCGGCGGCGCCGCAGTTCGACGTCGGTCAGGCCGGTGTAGTCGCTCAGGCGCGGGTCGGCGGGGTCGGTGATGGTGCTGGGTTCGGACACCCTGCGATCTTGCCAAGCCGGGGTGGAGAAGGCCAAACGGCCCAGGGCGGGATGTGCTTGACCTTGGCCTGTAGGTGTGTGGAGTGCAAATATGACGTATGGCCCGTTTTCCGGGCCGATCATGGGCTCCGTCGGCCTCTGGCACTTTCGGCTCCGCTACGTCGTCCCGTGCCGCTGGTACCGCCGGCTCCTCCGGTGGGCGCCCACACGGTCGGCAACAGCAGCCGAAGGACGCTCGGCCGAGACCGGTACAGCGCCGGTCGGTGGCCGGGCAGGTCTTCGCGCTGCAGGTACTCGTGGTGCTGCTGCTGGTCGCCGCCGCAGTGGTGGCGCTGGTGGTGCAGTCCCGCAACGACGCCCGGCACGAGGCGACCAACCGGTCGGTGGCGGTCGCCCAGACCTTCGCCAACTCACCGGGCATCGTCGAGGCGCTGCACTCCCCCGACCCCACCGCGGTCCTGCAGCCGAAGGCCCAGGCCGCTGCGCTCAACGCGGGAGTGGACTTCATCGTCGTCCTCAACACCGACGGCATCCGCTACACGCACCCCAATCCGGCCCGGATCGGTCAGAAGTTCGTCGGCGACTACGAGCCCGCGCTGCACGGGCAGGTGGTGACCGAGCAGGTCAACGGCACGATCGGACCTCTGGTCCAGGCGGTCGTGCCGGTCCGGGCACCGGACGACTCCGTGGTCGGCATGGTCTCGGCGGGGGTCACCATCGCCAACATCAGCAGCGCGAGCGAGCGGCAGCTGCCCGTGGTGCTGGGCGCCGCGGCGGTCGCTATGGGGCTGGCCACCTGCGGGACGGCGCTGGTCAGCCGGCGGCTGCGGCGGCAGACCCACGGGCTGGGCCCGTCCGAGATGACGCGGATGTACGAGCACCACGCGGCGGTGCTGCACGCGGTGCGCGAGGGTGTGCTGATCGTGGCCGGCGACGGGCGGCTGCTGCTCTGCAACGACGAGGCGCGCCGGCTGCTGGCCCTGCCCGCCGACGCCGAGGGGCGGCTGGTGACGGAGCTGGGCCTGGACCGCGCGCCCGAGGAGCTGCTGACGGCCAACCGGCCGGTCACCGACGAGGTGGTGCTGGCCGGTGAGCGGCTGCTGGCCGTGAACGTCCGGCTGACCGACCGGGACGGCGGTCCGCCGGGCTGCGTCGCCACCCTGCGGGACTCCACCGAGCTGCTGGCGCTGTCCGGGCGGGCCGAGGTGGCCCAGCGGCGGCTGCGGCTGCTGTACGACGCCGGGGTGTCGGTGGGCAGCTCGCTCGACGTGACGCGGACGGCCGAGGAGCTGGCCCAGGTGGCGGTGCCACGGTTCGCGGACTTCGTCAGCGTCGATCTGGCCGAGGAGGTGCTGGAGGGCGACGAGCCGCCGCAGGGCCAGCCGCTCGGACAGATGCGGCGGGCGGCGTTCAAGGGCGTCCGGGAGGGCTCGCCGTTCTATCCGGTGGGCACGGTGCTGGCGGTCGTGCCGTCGACGCCGCTGGCGGGCGCGCTGGACACCGGGGAGGCCGGGCTGGAGCCGCGGCTGGCGGAGGCGGAGGCCTGGCGGGGGCAGGACCCGGAGCGCTCGGCGCAGGCGCTGGAGTACGGGGTGCACTCGCTGGTGCGGGTGCCGCTGCGGGCGCGCGGGGTGCTGCTGGGGGTGGCGCGGTTCTGGCGGGCGGACCGGCCGGAGCCGTTCGACGAGGAGGACCTGGCGCTGGCCGAGGAGCTGGTCTCGCACGCCGCGGTCTGCATCGACAACGCGCGCCGGTACACCCGCGAGCACGCGATGGCGGTGACGCTGCAGCACAGCCTGCTGCCGCGCAACCTGCCCGCGCAGAACGCGCTGGACGTGGCGCACCGGTACCTGCCGGCGCAGGCGGGGGTGGGCGGCGACTGGTTCGACCTGATCCCGCTGCCGGGCGCGCGGGTCGCGCTGGTGGTCGGGGACGTGGTGGGGCACGGCCTGCACGCGGCGGCGACGATGGGCCGGCTGCGGACGGCGATCCACAACTTCTCGACACTGGACCTGCCGCCGGACGAGTTGCTCGGGCACCTGGACGAGCTGGTGAACCGGATCGACCAGGAGGAGTCGGCGACCGGCGGGGCGGCGGCGGTCACCGGCGCGACCTGCCTGTACGCGATCTACGACCCGGTGACGCGGCGCTGCACGCTGGCCAGCGCGGGGCACCCGCCGCCGGCGCTGGTCGGTCCGGACGGCCGGGTGGAGTTCCCGGAGCTGCCGACCGGGCCGCCGCTGGGGCTGGGGGCGCTGCCGTTCACGACCGCCGAGCTGGAGGTGGCCGAGGGCAGCCGGCTGGTGCTCTACACCGACGGACTGGTGGAGGACCGCGACCGGGACATCGACGAGGGGCTGGAGATGCTGCGGGCCGCGCTCACCGGGCCGCCGCGCACTCCCGAGCAGACCTGCGCGGACGTGCTGGGCGCGATGCTGCCGGCCCGGCCGCAGGACGACATCGCGCTGCTGGTGGCGCAGACCCGGGCGCTGGCGTCCGACCAGGTGGCGGAGTGGGAGGTGCCGTCCGACCCGGCCGCGGTCGGCGAGGTGCGGGCGGCGGTGGCGGAGCGGCTGGCGCAGTGGGGGCTGGACGAGGCGGCGTTCGTCACCGAGCTGATCCTGAGCGAGCTGGTGACCAACGCGATCCGGTACGGGCGCGGGCCGATCCGGGTCCGGCTGCTCCGCGACCGGGCGCTGATCTGCGAGGTGTCCGACGCCAGCAGTACGTCGCCGCACCTGAAGTACGCGGCCACCACGGACGAGGGCGGGCGCGGGCTCTTCCTGGTCGCGCAGTTCGCGGACCGCTGGGGCACCCGCTACACGGCCGGCGGCAAGGTGATCTGGACCGAGCAGCCGTTGGAGTGAGGCCGGGCGCGCGGGTCGCGGTGCGGAGTGGGAAGTCGGCCGGGCCGACTTCCCACTCCTCGGTCGATCAAGCGCGCAGGGTTGATCAGACGCGCACGGGTTGGTCAGGCGTGCGGGGTTGGTCAGGCGTGCACGGCGGGGGCCAGCACGTTGACCACGTCACCGATGACGATCACGGCGGGGGGCTTGATCCGCTCCGCCTCGACGGTGGCCGCGACCGTGGCGAGGGTGGCGTCGACCCGGCGCTGGGCCGAGGTGGTGCCCTCCTGGACGACCGCCACCGGGGTGTCGGCCGGGCGGCCGCACTCGATCAGCTTGTCGGCGATCGCGCCGATCTTGTCGACGGCCATCAGCAGCACCAGGGTGCCGGTCATCCGCGCGACGGCCTCCCAGTTGGTCAGCGAGCGCTCGTCGGCCGGGCCGACGTGCCCCGAGATCACGGTGAACTCGTGCGTCATCCCGCGGTGGGTCACCGGCACGCCGGCCGAGGCCGGCACGCTGATCGAGCTGGAGATGCCCGGCACCACGGTGACCGGCAGCCCGGCCTCCGCGCAGGCCAGCAGCTCCTCGCCGCCGCGCCCGAACACGTACGGGTCGCCGCCCTTGAGCCGGACGACGAACTTGCCGGCCTTGGCGTGCTCGATGAGCGTCCGGTTGATCGCCTCCTGGGCCATGAACCGGCCGTACGGGATCTTGGACGCGTCGATCACCTCGACGTGCTCGGGCAGCTCGGCGAGCAGCTCGCGCGGGGCGAGCCGGTCCGCGACCACCACGTCGGCGTCGGCGAGCAGCCGGCGCCCGCGCACGGTGATCAGGTCCGGGTCACCAGGACCGCCGCCGACCAGGGCGACGCTCCCCGTGCCCGGCCGCCCGGCGGCGCCCCCGACCCCGTGCGAGCGGTACTGGCGGGCGGCCAGCGAGCCGTCCCGCAGGCCGTCCACGATGGCGTCGCGCAGGGCGGCGGAGTGCCTCGGGTCGCCGGTGAGGACGGCGACGGTGGCACCCGCGTCGCGGCCGCTGGCCGGGGTCCAGGCAGTGGCGGCGGCCGCGTCGTCGCTGCGGGCGCAGAACACCCGCTCGCGCTCCGCCTCGGCGCTGACCGCGGCGTTGACCGCCGGGTCGTCGGTGGCGACCAGCGCGTACCAGCTGTCGGCCAGGTCGCCGTCCCGGTAGCGGCGCTCGTGCCAGGTGAACTCGCCGGCGTCGGCCATCGCCTGGACGGCGGGCGTGGTGGTCGGCGATATCAGGTGCAGGTCCGCGCCGGTGGCGATCAGCGCGGGGAGCCGGCGCTGGGCCACGTGGCCGCCGCCGACCACGACGACGCGGCGGCCGGCGAGCAGCAGGCCCACCGGGTACGGGGTCCGGCCCTCGGTGCCGGGGTGCGGGTTGGGCGCGGTCATGGGCAGGGCTCCTGAATCAACGTGAGGGTGCGGTGGGGGTACGGCGCGGCACCGCTCCGCGCGCCGGCGCGCCCTCGGGCCGGTTCACGGAGCGGTGCGGACGGTCGTCAGGCCTTCTCGGTGACCCCGGCGGAGTCGAACGTGGCTACATCGTGCATCGCCCGGGCCGCACTCTGCACCAGCGGCAGGGCCAGCAGGGCGCCGGTGCCCTCGCCGAGCCGCAGGTCGAGGTCGATCAGCGGACGCAGGCCGAGCTTGGCCAGCGCGGCCTGGTGGCCGGGCTCCGCCGAGCGGTGACCGGCGATGCAGGCGGCGAGCACCTCGGGCGCGATCGCCTTGGCGGCCAGAGCGGCCGAGCCGGCGATGACGCCGTCCAGGATGACCGGGGTGCGCAGCGAGGCGGCGCCGAGCAGGAAGCCGGCGATGGCCGCGTGCTCCAGACCGCCGACGGCGGCGAGGACGCCGATCGGGTCGGCCGGGTCCGGCTGGTGCAGGGCGAGCGCGGCGCGGACGACCTCGACCTTGCGGGCGTGCGTCGCGTCGTCGATGCCGGTGCCGCGGCCGGTGACCTCGGCCGGGTCCAGCCCGGTGAAGACCGAGATCAGGGCGGCGGAGGCGGTGGTGTTGGCGATGCCCATGTCACCGGTGACCAGGGCCTTGTTGCCGGCGGCGACGAGGTCGCGGGCGGTCTCGATGCCGATCTCGACGGCCTTGAGGGCCTCGTCCCGGGTCATCGCCGGGCCCTGGGTCATGTCCCCGGTGCCGGGCCTGACCTTGCGCGGCAGCAGGCCGGTGGTCCGGCCCTGCTGGATGGCGTCGGGGAGCTCGGCGGCGACGCCGACGTCGACCACGCAGACCTCGGTGCCGATCTGCTTGGCGAAGGCGTTGATCACCGCGCCGCCGGCCAGGAAGTTGCCGACCATCTGGGCGGTGACCTCCTGCGGCCAGGGGCTGACGCCCTGGGCATGGACACCGTGGTCGCCCGCGAAGATCGCCACGCAGGCGGGCTCCGGGATCGGCGGCGGGCACTTGCGGGACAGCCCGGACAGCTGCGCGGAGATGATCTCCAGCATGCCGAGCGAGCCGGCCGGCTTGGTCATCCGCTTCTGGCGGTCCCAGGCCTCGCCGAGGGCCTTGGCGTCGAGCGGGCGGATGCCGCGCAGGGTCTCGGAGAGCAGGCTGTGCGGCTCCTCGCCGGGCAGCGCGCGGTTGCCGTACTGCTCCTCGTGGACGACCCAGGAGAGCGGACGCTTCTTGGCCCAGCCCTGCTGCTGGAGCTCCGGCTCGTCCGGGAAGGCGTCGACGTAGCCGACGCAGAGGTAGGCGACGACCTCCAGGTGCTCCGGCAGGCCGAGCTCGCGGACCATCTCCTCCTCGTCGAAGAAGCTCACCCAGCCGACGCCGAGGCCTTCGGCGCGGGCGGCCAGCCAGAGGTTCTCGACGGCCAGGGCGGCCGAGTAGGGGGCCATCTGGGGCTGGGTGTGCCGGCCGAGGGTGTGGCGGCCGCCGCGGGTGCGGTCGGCGGTGACCACGATGTTGACGGGCGTTTCGAGGATCGCCTCGATCTTGATTTCCTTGAACTGCTTGGCCCGGCCCTTGGGGAGCGAGTCGGCGTAGGCCTCGCGCTGGCGCTCGGCCAGTTCGTGCATCTTGCGACGGGTCTTGGCCGAGCGGATCACGACGAAGTCCCAGGGCTGGGAGTAGCCGACGCTGGGCGCGGTGTGGGCGGCCTCCAGGACGCGGATCAGCACCTCGTGCGGAATCTGGTCCGGGCGGAAGCCGTTGCGGATGTCGCGGCGCTCGCGGATCACCTGGTGGACGGCCTCGCGGCCGGCGTCGTCGTAGCCGGGGGCGGCCGGACCACGCGGCTCGGCGGGCTCCTCCGCGGGCTCCTCGGCGACGGGCTCCTCGGTGCCGGGGTCGGCGGTGACGGGCTCCTCGGTGCCGGGGTCGGCGGCTTCGGGCTCGGCGGCTTCGGCGGGGTCGGCCGCCTCGGCGGGCTCCGCGGCCTCGGCGCTTCCGGCCTCCGCGTCGGGGGCGGCGGCGTCGGCCCCGGCGGCCTCGGGCTCGGTCTCGGCGGCCGGCTGCTCCGCAGGGGCCTCGGGAGCCTCTGGGGCCTCAGGGACCTCCGCGGCGGCCTCGGGAGCCGCTTCGGGCTCCACCGGCTCCACCACGACCGCGGGCTCGGCGACAGCCCCCTCCGGGCCCGGAGCCGTGGCGGCGGCCTCGGCCTCCGCCGGGGCCTCCTGCGGCTGCTCGGGCTCCGCGACGGCGACGGCGACGGCCTGGCCGGACGGCATCTCGCCGGTGCCGACAGCGGTCTCGGCGGACTCCTCGGCGGCGGCCTCGACGCCCGTCCCGGCGGCGGCCTCGGCCGGGCTCCCGCCCTCGGCGGGGGCCTGGCCCTCGGTGACGACCGGCGCCTGCTCGACGGCGTCCGGCTCCTGGGCGGCCGGCACCGGCTCGGCCGCGGGCTGCTCGACAACGGGCTGCTCAACGGCGACCGGCTCGGCGGCGGGCTGCTCCGGGGCGGTGTCCGGCACCGGCTCGGCGGCGGGCGCCTGGGCCTGCTCGGCGACCGCTATGGGGACGGCGTGCCGGCCCTCGCCCTCCGCGACGGCCTGGACCGGCTCGGTGCCCTCGACCTGCGGGAGGCCGTGCGGGGTCGGTGCGGCGAGGAAGGCGGAGATCCGGCGAGGCTGACCGGCCTGGGCGGCCGGCTGCTGCGGCGCGGCCTGGGCGGCGTCGGGCGCCTGCGCCTCGACGGCCACGGGCTCGGCGGCCACGGGCTCGGCGACAGCGGGCTCGACGGCAGCGACCTGCTCGACGGCGACCGGCTCGGCAACGACCGGCTCGGCAGCGACGGCCTCGGCGGGCAGGGCTTCGGTCTGCTCGGCGACCGGCACCTGCACCGGCACCTGCTCCACGACGGCCGCGGGCTCCACGACGGCGTCGGCGACGGGCGCCGCCACGGGCGCCTCGGCGGTCAGCCCGGCGTCGGCGACCGGAGCGGCCACCTCCACCGCGCCCACCGGCTGCGCGGCCGGTTCGGCGTACTGCGGGGCCTGCGGGGCCTCCTGGACCGGCGGCACGGCCTGCGGCGGCTGGACCGGGGCCACCGGCTGCTGCGCCGGCTGGGCCTGCACGGGCGCGGTGGCCTGCGGCTCCGGCTGCCCGGCGAAGACCGGGATGCCGTGCGCGGGCGTGCCGCCCTGCGACGGGCCGCGGTCGGCGAGCGAGCGCACCGGGACCTGGCCGGTCATCAGCGAGGGGTCCGGGATCGGGGGCCCGGCGTGCAGCGGGCGGCGGGGCTGCTGAGCCGCCGTCAGCTGGTCCTGGCCCTGCGCCTGGAGCGGCGGCTGGACCTGCTGCGGCACCGCGACCTGGAGCGGCACCGGCTGGACCTGCTGGGCGGCCGGGTCGGCCGCGCCGAGGACCGGCGGCTCCAGCGGCGGCCAGGACGGCTCGACCGGCGTACCGGGAGCGGCCTGCTGCTCGGCGCTCTGCTCACCGGGACCGGCCGCCAGCGGCTCGCCCCAGGAACCCTGTGGACCGGGCATCAGCAGGACGTCGTCCTCGTCGTCGAGGGGGTCCGGCTGGTCCGGCTGGTCCAGGAAGTGGAACGCGGGGCGCGGGGCGCCCTGGTCGACCCCCCAGCCCTCGCCGGGCGCCTGGACGCCGTAGCCGGGCACGCCGAGCGGCTGCGGCTGACCGCCGGGGCCCTGCGCGGGAAACATGCCGATGCCCTGGCCCACCGCTCCGGGCAGGCCGTTCCCCGGCGCCGCCGGGTTCGGGATCAGGCCGCCGTCCGGTGCGACGCCCTGCCCCGGCGCGACAGTGGAGACGCCCTCCGGGCCGCCGAGAGGGTCGGGCCCGGCGAGCAGGTGCTCCGGCAGTCCCTCGTTCGGAACGTGGCCGCCATCGGTCATGTCAAAGCTCCTTCCAGGCCGCTGCCGCGCCCTTGGCGACGCGATCACCGACCGCAGCGCCCATCCGCACGGGCCGGGCCCTGGAACCGGACCCGCCCCTCAACCACATGCGGCCGCCGCGCCGAGGCGCTGCGGCCGAATTCCTTCCGGCGCGCTGCGGCACCCCGGCCCGCGCACCACCCGGGTGGGGAGGCGCGCCATCTGAGACAACGACAAGGCGGGGCAACCGGCAACGACCGCACCGGACCCTACGGCATTCTCCAGGTCCGGCACGCGGCCCGTCGAATTGCCCACACTCCGAGCCGTTCCGGGTTGCACCGCGTCAAAAAGGCGACAAACCGACCGGATCGGGCGGGCCCCCGGACGCCGCAGCCGTCCCGGACGCCACACTACCGGCCCGGCGCCGCCACCTCTCGAATCGGTGTCCGGATGCGACCTGGATCACCGCCGGACCCCGCAATCGCCACCGGGGCGGCCGGGCGACGGCACCCGGTCTTCACACGATCTGCTCACCCCAGAGCAGGAGCACGCCGGGCTCGCCCGCCGCCAGCCCCAGGCCGCCGTCCGTCCCGACCGGGCGCAGCGGCGCGGACTGGAGCAACGCGCCGTCGGCGCGGTAGCCGGCCCCGGTGACGGCGCGGCGGATCTCCTCGGCCTCGGCGAGGGTGCGGGCCACCGCCGCGAAGCGCTCGGGCCGGCGGGCCAGGACGGCGCGCACCACGGCGATGCCGCCGGCCTCGACGACGGCCGCGTCGGGCTCCGGCAGGCCGCCGAGCACCTCCGGGCCGGAGCCGTGGACGGTCTCCACCTCGACACCGAAGCGGCGGGCGTTGACCGTCAGCCGGGCGCAGGCGGAGCGGGAGGCCTCGACCGCGACGACGGCCGCGCCGAACCGGGCGGCCTCCACGGCGAGGGCGCCGCTGCCCGCGCCGACCGACCAGACCAAGTCCCCCGGACGGACACCCAGACGGGCCAGTACGAGGGCGCGCGCGTGCGCGGGCAGCGCCTCCGGCGCGCCGGGCGCGTCCTCCGCGCGCCCGGCGCCCGTGTAGGCGTCGCCGGGGAGCGCCCAGCCGCGGTCCGGGCCGGGGTAGCCGACCGGGCGGCCGGCCAGCCAGCCGGCCGCCTCGCCCACCGCGCCCGCCTGCGGACCGCCGCCGTTGCCGCCGATGACCAGCACCACGTTGGGGTCGCGCCAGATGTGGTCGGCGACCCGGTCGGAGGTGAGGACGGTGACGTCCTCCTCGGGGGTGCCGAGGGCCTCGCAGACCACGAAGGTGCGGTGCACCCCGCGCAGCATCAGGGCGAGTTCGCTCGGTCCGGCGCCGGGTGCGGTGAGCACCGCGACCTTGGCGTTGGCCCGGCAGATGTTGGCGGCCCGGCGCAGCCGTCCGCCGTGGGCGCTGACCACCTGGGCGTCCTCCCAGGGCATGCCGGCCCGGGCGAAGGCGACGGCGACCGAGGAGACGGCGGGCAGGACTTCGAGTTCGAGGCCGTACTCGGGGCGGCGCAGGGTGCGCACGACGCCGAAGAAGCCCGGGTCGCCCTCGGCCACCACCACGGCGGCGCCGCGGTGTTCGGCGATCCGGCGCGCCGCGAGCCCGACGTTGCCGAGCACGAGCCGCTCCGCGCTCGGGGGCACCGGGAGGGCGTTGAGCTGGTAGGGGGCGCCGGCCACCAGGGTGGCCGCGGCGAGTGCCGCGCCGGCGGCCTCGGTCAGCGGGGTGCCGTCCCACCCGATGACCGTGATCCGGTCAGCCATCTGCGGCCGTTCTCCCTCGCCTCGGTGCGCCGACATGCCGCGCCCGCTTACGGCGCCGTGGGAGAGGCTACCGGGTGCGTTCCCCTCGGCGCCGACTTCTCCGCACACATGTCCGCCGTTCGTCGGCCGCCGCTCCCCCGCCGGTCACCGTGCGGCCCACCGGTCACCGTGCGCCGGCTGGTCACCGTGCGGCCCGCCCGGGCCCGGACGGCGGCGGGTCAGTCGCGCAGGACGTAGCGGTGGTCGTCGTGCCAGGCGCTCTCCGGCTCCGCCGGGTTCTCCATGTCCTCGGGGAGCAGGCTCCACAGGATGACGTCGCTGCGGCTCTCGGCCGCGCTCCGGTGGCCGGACGGCACCTCCGCGGTGTGCGTACCGGCTCCGACGGACTCGGCCGGTTCGCCGCGCACTATCCAGGCGCTGCGCAGCACGCCCTCGCTGATGGCGCCGACCTTCTGGGCGACCTGCTGGGCGGCGGTGTTGCCGGCGGCGGTGCGCATCTCCAGGCGCAGAAAACCGCGGTCCTCGAAGAGCCACTGGGCGGTGCCGAGGACGGCCTCGGGCGCGTAGCCCTCGCCGCGCGCCCAGGGGGCGGTGACGTAGGCGATCTCGGTGGAGCGCAGCCGCCAGTCGGTGTTGCGCAGCTCGACCAGGCCGACCAGGCGCTGGGTGAGGTGTTCGGTGACGGCGAAGACGATGCCGCGGCCGGCCGCCCGGTGGGCGGGGGCGAGGGTGCGGGCGAGTTCGGCGGCGTAGGCCTCGGTGAAGGGGTACGGGAGGTCGGTCCAGGCGAGGACGAGTTCGTCGGCCGTCATCGCGGCAAGGCCGGGGGCGTCGTTCTCCGCAAGGGGGCGCAGCAGCAGCCGCTCGGTGCTGATGGCGGTCTCGGGGAAGCTCGCTGCCATGCCGTCTCTCCTCGCCGGTCGTGGACACACCGTACGCCTCACCGGTACCCCGGATGTCGCGCGGTGCGCGGACCGCACGACGGTACGTCAGAACGCGGTCTGTCAGGGCGTCACTGGTGCATACTGCCCGACCGGGCCCCCGCCGAGGTGCGGCGGGGGCCCGGTCGTGGACGTGCGGTTCGGCGGTGCCGGTGGGGCCGCCGGTCAGAACGCCGGGATGACGGAACCCTTGAAGGTGTCGTCGATGTACTTCTTGACCTCGGCGGAGTGGAGCAGCTCGGCGAGCTTCTTGACCCGGGGGTCGTTCTCCTTGCCCTGCTTGACCGCGAGGATGTTGGCGTAGGGGTTGCCCTCGGCCTTCTCCAGCAGCAGCGAGTCGCCGGCGGGCTTGAGGCCGGCGTCGAGGGCGTAGTTGCCGTTGATCACGGCGGCGTCGAGGTCGTCGATGGAGCGGGGCAGCTGGGCGGCCTCCAGCTCCTTCCACTTGAGGTTCTTCGGGTTGCCGGTGATGTCCTGCGGGGTCGCGGCGGTGCCGACGCCGGCCTTGAGGGTGATCACGTTGTTGTCGGCGAGCAGCTTGAGCGCGCGGCCCTCGTTGGTGGCGTCGTTGGGCAGGCCGACGGTGGCGCCGTCCTTGAGGTCGCCGATGGCCTTGACCTTCTTCGAGTACACGCCCAGCGGCTCCAGGTGGACCGGCTCGACGGAGACGATCTGGGTGCCGTGCTTCTTGTTGAAGTCCTCCAGGTACGGCACGTGCTGGAAGTAGTTCGCGTCGGCCGAGCCGTCCTGCACCGCGGTGTTGGGGGTCACGTAGTCGGTGACCTCCTTGATGGTGAGCTTGAGGCCGGCCTTGTCCGCGAGGTTGTCCTTGACGAACTTCAGGATCTGCCCGTGCGGGGTGGGGCTGGCGACCACGGTGAGCGGGGCGTTCGGGTCGGAGGAGCCGGACGAGCCGGAGCTTCCGCAGGCGGCCAGCGAGAGGGCGATGCCGGCCGTGGCGAGGACGCTGGTGAACTTCAGGGCGTTGCGCACGAAAAGTGCCTTTCTGCGTGATACGGGGAGCCGGGTCCGGAATCGGACACCGGGAGGTCTAGAGGGCGACGAGGTCCTCGTCGGGGGCGGCCGGGGTCGTGCCGCGCGGGCGGAGCAGGCGGGTCCGGCCGCCGGTGCGCCCGCGGTTGGCGAGCCGGCCCACGGCCCAGTCGCCGAGCAGCTGCACCAGGGTCACGATGATCACCAGCTCCGCGACGATGATCCACATGAAGGCGGTCTCGAAGCGGAAGTAGCCGTAGTTGATGGCGAGGGTGCCGAGGCCCCCGCCGCCGACCACGCCGGCCATCGCGGAGTAGCTGATCAGCGTGATGACCGTGGTGGTGACGGAGGCGGTCAGGCCGGGCAGCGACTCCGGGAGCAGCGCCTTGCGGACGATGGTCCAGGTGGAAGCGCCCATGGCCTGCAGGGCCTCGACCAGGCCGCGGTCGACCTCGCGTAGGGAGGTCTCGACCAGCCGGGCGAAGAAGGGGATCGCGCCGATGGTGAGCGGCACGGTCGCGGCCTCCCAGCCGATGGAGGTGCCGACCAGCCAGCGGGTGAAGGAGATCAGGGCGATCATCAGGATGATGAACGGCACCGAGCGGACGATGTTCACGATCGCGCCGAGCACCTTGTTGACCGGCCGGTTCTGCAGCAGCCCGCCCTTGTCGGTGAGCACCAGCAGGACGCCGAGCGGCAGGCCGAGCAGGACGGTGCCGGCGGTGGCGACGCCGACCATCTGGAGGGTCTCCCAGGTGGCGGGCCACATCAGTTCCTGCATCTGGTCCCAGGTCATGCCACCGCTCCGCTCGCCTTGTCGATGCCGGTCGTGTCGAGCACGTCCACCTGCAGACCCTGCTCGCGCAGGAACCCGATCGGCACCACGTTGTCCTGGTGGCCGCCGGGGAGTTCGACCCGCATCCGGCCGACCATGCGGCCGGCGATGGTCTCGACGGCGGCGCCGAGGATGTTGATGTCGATCTGGTAGGTGCGGGCGAGCTGGGAGACGAAGGGCTGGGCGGAGCTGTCGCCCTGGAAGGTGATCTCCAGCACGGTGCGGCCGGGGTGGCCGGTGCCGAACTCGCTGAGCGGGAAGAGCTCGCGGGCGAGTTCCGAGCCGGGCTTGGCCAGCAGGTCGGTGAGCTCGCCGGACTCGACCACCCGGCCGCCGCGCATCAGGGCGGCGGAGTCGCAGACGGACTTGATGACGTCCATCTCGTGGGTGATCAGCAGGACGGTCAGGCCGAGCTGCTGGTTGAGGTCGCGCAGCAGCTTGAGGATCGAGCGGGTGGTCTCCGGGTCGAGGGCCGAGGTGGCCTCGTCGGAGAGCAGCACCTTGGGGTCGCCGGCGAGGGCGCGGGCGATGCCGACGCGCTGCTTCTGGCCGCCGGAGAGCTGGCCGGGGTAGCTGCGGGCCTTGTCGCCGAGGCCGACCAGGTCGAGCAGCTCGGCGGCCTTGCGGCGGCGCTCGGTGCGGTCCAGGCCGACGATCTCCAGCGGGAGCTCGACGTTCTGCTGCACGGTGCGGGAGGCGAGCAGGTTGAAGTGCTGGAAGACCATGCCGATCCGGCGGCGTGCCTCGCGCAGCTCCTTGCCGGCCCGGTTCTCACCGCCGGCGAGCGCGGTGAGCTCGACGCCGTCCACGGTGACGGTGCCGGAGCTGGGGCGCTCCAGCATGTTGACGCAGCGGATGAGGGTGGACTTGCCGGCGCCGCTGGTGCCGACGACTCCGTATACCTCGCCGGGGCGCACGTGCAGGTCGACGCCGGCGAGGGCGGTCACCTCGCGGCCGCGGGAGCGGTAGACCTTGGTGAGGTCCGTGGTGGTGATCACAGCTGCTTCCGTGGGTCGGGGGCGGACGGCGTGGAGCCGCCGGACCGGGTTGCGGTCGGCGGGACGGACGGCGTCGCACCGGGGGGATCCGGACCTGCCACCCCTTGATCGTCGCCGCTGGGCGGCCGGGCCGCGCGACGGCGTGGCCCTAACGAGTCATCAGGGACGACCGCCGGCCCGTGGCCGGGCAGGCGGAGGGAGCGGGTGGTGCTCCACAGGCTGGGGCGTGCTCGCACTGACGGGAGCAGGCCGGGTCTCGCTTCGGGGCGCGAGGGGGAGGGCCCCGGCCGACGGCCGGGGAGGGGACGGTGGCCCTCAGCGGTGACACATTCGACGACACATGGCGCGCTCACCTGCCGGCAGGGTGCCGGTGGGGGTCCATTTCGTCGTCGCAGTCATGTGAGCCAGTAAATCAGAAGGTTCGACTTCGTCCCAACTATTCGGATTCGCTGTCCGCAATACGGACAGCAACCCCTGTGAGCTGCTGCGATGCACCTCGGCGCCGCCCCCGGATCGTCCGGATGATGGCGGCGCCGGGTAACGGCGACGGCGCGGGGCTCAGGCGGTCGCGGCGAGCGGCGCCACCGCGGGCTTCTCCAGGTGGACCAGGCCCGGCCCGCCGTCGACCTGCTCGACGGCGGTCTGGCGGTAGCCCTGACGGGTGTAGAGGCGCAGGTTGCCCAGGCTGCGGTGGCCGGTGAACAGGCGGTACGCCGTCACCGGGCGGCCGTCGGCGGCGAGGCGGCGCTCCAGGGCCTCCAGCAGGCGGCCGCCGAGACCGTGGCGCTGCATCCGGGGGTGGACGACCAGGCGCCCTATCCGGCCGATGCCGTCGGGGCCGATCCGGCCGCGGACGGTGCCGACCACCTCGTCACCGAGCCGGGCGACCAGGACGTACTGCTCGGTGAGCTCCTCGCGCAGGCTCTCCAGGGTCTGCGTCAGCGGTTCCAGGCTCCAGTCGCCGTACAGCTCGGCCTCGCTCTGGTAGCCGAGGTACTGCAGCTTGAGGATCTGCTCCGCGTCCTCGGTGTCCGCCACCGAGATGATCACGCTCATGCCCATGTGCTGGGGCCTCCCCATCGTCGTGCCCGGCGCGCAGAGTGAGGGTGTCGCACCGGATGCCCTGCCGGAGATGTCCCGGCCGGGGATCGGTCCTGGCCGGGGGTGGCGCACGAACGCGCCCGTCCGGCGGCCCGGTGGGGCCACGGCGACGGCGACGCGCTCACGCTCAGTATCCGAGTGATCGCGCCGCCGTCAAGAGCCGCGTTCGCCAGCGCTCTACCCGCGCGTCAGCTGCTCTCAACCTTCCGGCCGTACGACGTGGCGAGGGTCACGTCGCACCACCCGGGGCGACGGCCGCGGGCCCGGGCCGGCTACGGATAGCGCTCGGCGTGCAGAACGGCCCGCAGGCAGGCGAGGCAGCGGGACCGGGTGGGGCCGATCGAGCCGCGCGGCATGCCGAGCCGCGCGGAGAGCTCGCGGTAGGTCGGCGGCGGGTCCTCGGCGAGGGCGGCGACGAGCTGCGGGCAGCGGCCCGGCAGGGCGGCCACCGCCGCCCGGACGGCGCGGCGCCGCAGTGCGGCGAGGACCTCGTCCTCGGCGGACGGGACGACGGGAAGGATGGTGCACATACCGTGCATGACCTGCTCCGGGCCGGGCCGGTTACGGCCGACCGGGCGTGAGCACCCGAAGGGGGCGCGGCGCTCGATCCGCCACGCCCCCTTCGAGGAGTACCGCTTCGGGGTGTCAGCCCTGGACCCACTCCTCCTGGAGCGCCAGGTCGTCCTTCACCTCGGCGAGCTGGACGGCCACCGCCGAGGGGGCCGTGCCGCCGCGGCCGTTGCGCGAGGCGATCGCGCCGTGGACGCTGAGCACCGAGCGGACGTCGGGCGTCAGGTGCTCGGAGATCCGCGCGAACTGCTCGTCCGTCAGGTCGGAGAGCTCGATGCCCTGCTGCTCGCAGACCTTGACGCAGGCACCGGCGACCTCGTGCGCGACCCGGAACGGCACGCCCTGCTTGACCAGCCACTCGGCGATGTCGGTGGCGAGCGAGAAGCCCGCCGGGGCGAGCTCCTCCAGCCGGTCCCGGTGCACGGTGAGGGTGGCCATCATGCCGGTGAAGGCCGGCAGCAGCACCTCCAGCGTGTCGCAGGAGTCGAAGACCGGCTCCTTGTCCTCCTGGAGGTCCCGGTTGTAGGCGAGCGGCAGCGCCTTCAGCGTCGCCAGCAGGCCGGTCAGGTTGCCGATCAGCCGGCCGGACTTGCCGCGGGCCAGCTCGGCGATGTCCGGGTTCTTCTTCTGCGGCATGATCGAGGAGCCGGTGGAGAAGGCGTCGTGCAGGGTGATGAAGCCGAACTCCTTGGTGTTCCAGATGATCACCTCCTCCGCGATCCGGGAGAGGTTGATCCCGATCATCGCGGTGACGAAGGCGAACTCGGCGACGAAGTCGCGCGAGGCCGTCCCGTCGATGGAGTTGCCGACCGAGCCCCGCTCGAAGCCGAGGTCGGCGGCGACCGCCTGCGGGTCGAGGCCGAGCGAGGAACCGGCCAGCGCACCGGAGCCGTACGGGGAGACGGCGGTGCGCACGTCCCACTGGCGCAGCCGCTCGGCGTCCCGGCCGAGGGCGTGCACGTGCGCGAGGACGTGGTGGGCGAAGAGCACCGGCTGCGCGTGCTGGAGGTGGGTGCGCCCCGGCATGGCGGTGTGCGGGTGCTCCTCGGCCAGGCCGACCAGGGCGTGCTGGAGGTCCAGGATCAGCCCGCCGATGATCCGGGCGTGGTCGCGCAGGTACATCCGGAACAGCGTGGCGATCTGGTCGTTGCGCGAGCGGCCGGCCCGCAGCTTGCCGCCCAGGTCGGCGCCGAGCCGCTCCAGCAGGCCGCGCTCCAGCGCGGTGTGGACGTCCTCGTCGGCGACGGTGCCGGTGAAGGTGCCGGCCTCGACGTCGGCGAGCAGCTGGTCCAGCCCGGCGAGCATGGCGTCGAGTTCCTCGGCGCTGAGCAGCCCGGCCTTGTGCAGGACGCGGGCGTGGGCCTTCGAGCCGGCGATGTCGTACGGCGCGAGGCGCCAGTCGAAGTGCACCGAGGCGGAGAGCCTGGCGAGCGCCTCGGACGGGCCGTCGGCGAAGCGCGCGCCCCAGAGGCGCAGCTCAGGAGAGTTACTGGCGGCGGTCTGGTCGGCAGGCATCGCTGGGCTCCTTACAAGGTGGCGGGTCGGGGGCGGCCCCGGCCGCGAGGGGGCGCGGCCAGGGCCCGGCAGGTGGTCGGACGACCGGGCGGTCGGCTCAGCCGAGGTCGCGGCGGGCGGCGATCTTCGAGGACATCCCGAAGATCTCGATGAAGCCCTTGGACATCGACTGGTCGAAGGTGTCGCCAGTGTCGTAGGTGGCGAGGTTGAAGTCGTACAGCGACTGGTCGGACTTGCGGCCGTCGACGACGGCCCGGCCGGCGTGCAGCACCATCCGGATCTCGCCGGTGACGTGCTGGTTGGCCTCGTTGACGAAGCCGTCCAGCGCCCGCTTCAGCGGGGAGAACCAGAGGCCGTCGTAGACCAGCTCGGCCCAGCGCTGCTCCACCTGCCGCTTGTAGCGGGCGAGTTCGCGCTCGACGGTGACGTTCTCCAGGGCCTGGTGGGCGGTGATCAGGGCGATCGCGCCGGGGGCCTCGTAGATCTCCCGGGACTTGATGCCGACGAGTCGGTCCTCGACCATGTCGAGCCGGCCGATGCCCTGGGCCCCGGCCCGCTTGTTGAGCTCCTCGATGGCCTGCAGGACGGTCACCTTGCGGCCGTCGATGGCGACCGGGACGCCGGCGTCGAAGGTGATGACCACCTGGTCGGCCTCGCGCGGGGTGGCCGGGTTCTGGGTGTACTCGTAGACGTCCTCGATCGGGGCGTTCCAGATGTCCTCCAGGAAGCCGGTCTCGACGGCGCGACCGAAGACGTTCTGGTCGATCGAGTACGGGGACTTCTTGGTGGTGGCGATCGGCAGGCCCTTGGCCTCCGCGAAGGCGATCGCCTTGTCCCGGGTCATCGCGTAGTCGCGGACCGGGGCGATGCACTTCAGCTGGGGGGCCAGCGACTGGATGCCGACCTCGAAGCGGACCTGGTCGTTGCCCTTGCCGGTGCAGCCGTGGGCGACGGTGGTGGCGCCGTGCTTCTGCGCGGCGGCGACCAGGTGCTTGACGATGGCCGGCCGGGAGAGCGCCGACACCAGCGGGTACTGGCCCTGGTACAGGGCGTTGGCCTTGATGGCCGGGAGGCAGTACTCGTGGGCGAACTCGTCGCGGGCGTCCGCGACCTCGGCCTCGACGGCGCCGCAGTCCAGCGCCCGCTGGCGGATGACCTCCAGGTCCTCGCCGCCCTGGCCGACGTCGACGGCGACGGCGATGACCTCGGCGCCCGTCTCCTCGGCGATCCAGCCGATGCAGACGGACGTGTCCAGACCGCCCGAGTAGGCGAGTACGACGCGCTCGGTCACGGCTTTCTCCTTCACAACAGTGCGAACAGGCTTACGGCGATAGGCATAAGTATGCACTACACCGTATGGATTTCAAAACCCCTGCCGAGGAACGGGCCAACCGGGGTCACGGGGCGGTGCGTCGGGCGGGCGGAACGGAGCGGGCCCGGGTCGGCCGGGCCCGGCCGGGGGCTACTGGGCCTTGGCCTGGGCGAGCTGCATCAGGTGGTCGGCGAGGGCCTGGCCGCCGGAGGGATCGCGGCTGATCAGCAGGACGGTGTCGTCCCCGGCGATGGTGCCGATGATCTCGAAGACCTCGGCCTGGTCGATCGAGGAGGCCAGGAACTGGGCCGCGCCCGGCGGGGTCCGCAGGACGACGAGGTTGCCGGAGGCGGTGGCGGAGACCATGAGCTCGCCGGCCAGCCGGGCCATCCGGCCCTCGCTGGCCGACTCCCCCATCGGTGCGCGCGGCGTGCGGTCGCCGCCCTCGGCCGGGACGGCGTAGATGAGCGCGCCGTCCCGGTTGCGGATCTTCACCGCTCCCAGCTCGTCCAGGTCCCGGGAGAGGGTGGCCTGGGTGACCACCAGTCCGTCGTCGGCGAGCAGCTTGGCGAGCTGGCTCTGCGAGCGCACGGGCTGGCGGGTGAGCAGGTCCACGATTCGCCGGTGGCGCGCGGTGCGGGTCTGCGGGACCTGCGGCGTCGGACCGGCGGCGGGCTGGTCGGCGTGGGGAACGGTCATGTGATTATTCTCCCGGACTACGCTCGGCTCGCATCGGCCGGGGCGTTCTCCCGCACCGTCCGGAGGATCTCCGGCAGCGCGGCCAGGAAGGCGTCCGCGTCCTGCTCGGTGAGCACCAGCGGCGGCGCGAGCCGGACGGCGTCCGGGACGGCGGCGTTGACCAGGAAGCCGGCCTCCTGGGCGGCGGCCTGGACCTTCGCGGCCACCGGCGCGGTCAGCACGATGCCGAGCAGCAGGCCGGCCCCGCGCACGTGCGAGACCAGCGGGTCACCGATCGCCTCGACCCCGTGCCGCAGCCGCTCGCCGATCTTGCGGACGTGCTCCAGCAGGCCCTGGGACTCGATGGTGTCGAGCACCGCGAGAGCCGCCGCCGCGACCACCGGATTGCCGCCGAAGGTGGTGCCGTGCTGGCCTGGGGTGAGCAGCTCGGCGGCCTCCCCGAACGCGAGCACGGCGCCGATCGGCAGCCCGCCGCCGAGTGCCTTGGCGAGGGTGACCACGTCCGGCTCGACGCCCTCGACGGCCTGGTGGGCGAACCAGTACCCGGTGCGGCCGATGCCGGTCTGGATCTCGTCCAGGACGAGCAGGGTGCCGGTGGCCCGGGTGATCTCGCGGGCGGCCCGCAGGTAGCCGTCGGGCAGCGGGATCGCGCCGTTCTCGCCCTGGATCGGCTCCAGGAAGACGGCCGCGGTCTCCGCGGTCACGGCCGCGCGCAGCGCCTCGACGTCGCCGAAGGGGACGTGGGTGACCTCGCCGGGCAGCGGCAGGAACGGCTCCTGCTTGGCGGGCTGGCCGGTGAGCGCGAGGGCGCCCATGGTCCGGCCGTGGAAGCCGCCCTGGAGGGCGACCACATGGGTGCGGCCGGTCCGCCGGCTGATCTTGAACGCGGCCTCGTTGGCCTCGGCGCCGGAGTTGCAGAAGAACACCCGGCCGTCCCGGCCCGAGAGCGTCAGCAGCCGCTCGGCCAGCGCGATGGTCGGCTCGGCCATGAAGAGGTTGGAGACGTGGCCGAGGGTCGAGATCTGCCGGGTGACGGCCTCGACGACCGCCGGGTGGCCGGTGCCGAGGGCGTTGACGGCGATGCCGCCGAGCAGGTCGGTGTACTCCTTGCCGTCGGCGTCCCACAGCTTGGCGCCCTCGCCGCGGACCAGCGGGATCCGCGGGGTGCCGTAGTTGTCGGTGAAGGCGTGCTGCCAGCGGTCGGTGAGCCGCTCGTTGCCGGTCGGCTGCGCGCTGCCGCTGTGCTGTGCGTCGGTCGTCATGCCAGTCCCCCGGTCACGGTCGCTTCGTCGTCCGGCACGACCATCGTGCCGATGCCCTCGTCGGTGAAGATCTCCAGCAACAGGCTGTGCTGCACCCGGCCGTCCAGGACGCGGGCGGTGCCCACGCCGGAGCGGACGGCCCGCAGGCAGCCCTCCATCTTGGGGAGCATGCCGCTGGCCAGCTCGGGCAGCAGCTCCTCCAGCTCGGTCGCGCTGAGCTGGCTGATCACGTCGTCGGAGTGCGGCCAGTCGGCGTACAGGCCCTCGACGTCGGTGAGGACGACGAGCATCTCGGCGCCGAGCGCCACCGCGAGGGCGGAGGCGGCGGTGTCGGCGTTGATGTTGTAGACGTGCCCGTCGGTGCCCCGGGCGATCGAGGAGATCACCGGGATCCGGCCGTCGGCGATCAGCGCCTTCACCGCGCCGGCCTCGATGTTGACGATGTCGCCGACCAGGCCGATGTCGACCTGCTCGCCGTCGACCACCGCGTACCGCTTGACGGCGGTCATGGTGTGGGCGTCCTCGCCGGTCATGCCGACCGCGAACGGGCCGTGGCCGTTGAGCAGCCCGACCAGTTCGCGCTGGACCTGGCCGGCCAGCACCATCCGGACCACGTCCATGGTCTCGGGGGTGGTGACCCGCAGGCCGTTGGTGAACGAGGACTCCAGGCCGAGCTTGTCGAGCTGGGCGCTGATCTGCGGGCCGCCGCCGTGGACCACGACGGGGTGCAGACCGGCGTAGCGCAGGAAGACGACGTCCTGGGCGAACGCCGCCTTGAGGCTCTCGTCCACCATGGCGTTGCCGCCGAACTTCACGACGACGGTCTTGCCGTGGAAGCGCTCCAGCCAGGGCAGCGCCTCGATCAGCGTCATGGCCTTGGGCAACGCGGTGTTGTTGCGGGCCTGTTCGCCCTTGGGTGCGATCTGCACGTGTGTGGTCCCCGGCTCGGTCGGCAGGTGCGGCTGTGGCGGCTGTCAGCGGCTGTCAGGTGGAGTAGGCGCTGTTCTCGTGCACGTAGTCGGCGGTGAGGTCGTTGGTCCACACCGTCGCGGCGGCCTCGCCGGCGTTCAGGCGGGCGGTGATGACGATCTCCCGGCCGGTCATGTCGACGAGGTCGCGGTCCTCCCCGACGCTGCCGTCCCGGCAGACCCAGACGCCGTTGATGGCGACGTCGAGGCGGTCCGGGTCGAAGGCGGCGTCGGTGGTGCCGATCGCGGCCAGCACCCGGCCCCAGTTCGGGTCCTCGCCGTGGAGGGCGCACTTGAGCAGGTTGTTGCGGCTGATGACCCGGGCGACGCCGACGGCCTCCGCCTCGGTGGCGGCGTCGGTGACGTCGATCCGGATGTCCTTGCTCGCGCCCTCGGCGTCACCGATCAGCTGCCGCGCGAGGTCGGCGCAGACGGTGCGGACGGCCTCGTCGAACCCGGCCTGCTCCGGGGTGATGCCGGAGGCGCCGGAGGCGAGCAGCAGCACCGTGTCGTTGGTCGACATGCAGCCGTCGGAGTCGATCCGGTCGAAGGTGGTGCGGGTGGCGGCGCGCAGCGAGACGTCCAGGGCGGCGGCGTCGAGCGCGGCGTCGGTGGTCAGGACGACCAGCATGGTGGCGAGGCCGGGGGCGAGCATGCCGGCGCCCTTGGCCATGCCGCCGACCGTCCAGCCGTCCTTCGTCACCTGGGCGGTCTTGTGGACGGTGTCGGTCGTCTTGATGGCGATCGCGGCGGCCTCGCCACCGGCGGCGTCGAGCTGCCCGGCGGCGAGGGCGACACCGGGCAGCAGGATGTCCATCGGCAGGCGCAGGCCGATCAGGCCGGTGGAGGCGACGGCGATCTCGCCGGCGTTGAGCCCCAGCTCCTCGGCGGCCCTCTCGGCGGTGGCGTGGGTGTCCTGGAAGCCGAGCGGGCCGGTGCAGGCGTTGGCGCCACCGGAGTTGAGGACGACGGCGGAGACCTGACCGCCCTTGAGGACCTGCTCCGACCAGAGCACGGGCGCGGCCTTGACCCGGTTGCTGGTGAACACTCCGGCGGCGGCCAGCGACGGGCCGTCGTTGACGACGAGGGCGAGGTCGGGGGTGCCGGAGTCCTTGATCCCGGCGGTGACGCCGGCGGCCCGGAAGCCCTTGGCGGCGGTCACGCCGACGTTGACGTTCTTGGTCACGGTGCGACTCCGATCAGGGGAAGGCCGAGCTCCTCGGGCAGGCCGAGGGCGATGTTCATGCTCTGCACCGCGCCGCCGGCGGTGCCCTTGACCAGGTTGTCGATCGCGCTGATCGCGATGATCCGCCCGGCGCTCTCGTCCAGGGCGACCTGGACCAGGGCGGCGTTGGAGCCGTAGACGCTGCTGGTCTGCGGCCACTGGCCCTCGGCCAGCAGGTGGACGAAGGGCTCGTCGGCGAACGCCTCGGTGTAGGCGGCGCGCAGGGCCTCGCCGGTCACCCCGGGCTTCGCCTTGGCGGAGCAGGTGGCGAGGATGCCGCGCGGCATCGGCACCAGGGTGGGCGTGAAGGAGACGGTGACCGGCTCGCCCGCGACCGGGGTGAGGTTCTGCGACATCTCCGGGGTGTGCCGGTGCTGCCCGCCGACGCCGTAGGCGCTGACGTTGCCCATCACCTCGCTGCCGAGCAGGTGGGTCTTGGCGGCCTTGCCGGCGCCCGAGGTGCCGGAGGCGGCGACGATCACGGCCTCGGGCTCGGCGAGGCCGGCCGCGTACGCCGGGAAGAGCGCCAGCGAGACGGCGGTCGGGTAGCAGCCGGGGACGGCGATGCGGTTGCCGCCCTTGAGCGCGGCGCGGTGGCCGGGCAGCTCGGGGAGGCCGTAGGGCCAGGTGCCGGCGTGCGCGGAGCCGTAGAACTGCTCCCAGTCGGCGGCGGCCTTCAGCCGGAAGTCGGCGCCGCAGTCGACGACCAGGACGTTCTGGCCGAGGGCCTCGGCGACGGCGGCGGACTGGCCGTGCGGCAGTGCCAGGAACACCACGTCGTGGTCGGCCAGCACCTCGGGGGTGGTGGGCTCCAGGATCCGGTCGGCGAGCGGGATCAGGTGCGGCTGCAGGGTGCCGAGCCTGGTACCCGCGTTCGAGCCGCCGGTCAGCGCCCCGATCTCCACCTCGGGGTGGCCGAGCAGCAGGCGCAGCACCTCACCGCCCGCGTATCCGCTCGCACCGGCGACGGCGACTCGCAATGCCATGGCAGTTCCCTCCTTGGTCGGAGCATGAATATACGCATCACGGAACATTCATGCAAGGGAGTGCGCGGCGGACCGGCAGGCGGACCGCTCCACACCCGGGCGGCGGGGTGCGCCGTCCATCGCGGACGGCTCGCCACCCGTCGGCGCCATGAGCTTAGGTTACCCTTAGTTGATCGTCGGGCGGCGCGCTCCCGGCGCCGTCGGCCCGGCCCCCGGCCGGGTCACCGGCGGACGGCCCGCAGCACCACGAACTTCGGGTTGCCCGCGACGACTTCGCAGTTCCCGAAGAGGCGGCGCAGCTTGACGTGGTAGCCGAGATGACGGTTGCCGACCACCCAGAGTTCGCCACCCGGGCGCAGCGCCCGGCGGGCACCGGTGAACATCCGCCAGGCGGTGGCGTCGGTGGTGGCCTGGTGGGAGTGGAACGGCGGGTTGTTCAGCACCAGGTCGACCGAGCCGGCCGGGACGGCGTCCGTGCCGAGGGCGTCGGCGGTGAGGAACTCGGCGGGCGCCCGCGGGCCGAGGTTCTCCCGGAAGGTCGCCTCGGCCGAGGCGACGGCCTGGTGGGACTCGTCGACGAAGACCAGCTCGGCGCCGGGACTGGCGAGCGCCGCCGCGGTGCCGACCACGCCGTTGCCGCAGCCGAGGTCGACGACCCGGGCCCCGGGGGCCGCCACCGGCAGGTGACCGAGCAGGAAGCGGGTGCCGATGTCGAGCCGCTCGGCGCAGAAGGTACCGGCGTGGTTGACCACCGTGCGCCCGGAGGCCGGGCCGATGTCGCCGGGCAGCGCGTAGCGGTGCGGCCAGGGGTTGGGGCCGGGGTCGAGCGCCGGGTCGGGGGTGCAGAAGATCAGCCGGGCCTTGCGGGCCGCGAGCGAGGTGCGGGTCGGGCCGAGGATCCGCTCGAAGAGCTGGAGGGTGGAGGTGTGGATCTCGGTGACCATACCGGTGCCGATCACCACCGTGCCGGGGTGCACGGCGGGCGCGAGGCGGTGCAGCTGGTCCTCCAGCAGCGCGAGGCTCTTGGGGACGCGGACCAGCAGGACGTCGACCCGCCCGGGCGGGGTGTCGCGGGTGGTGAGCAGCCGGGCCGCGTCGGGGGCGGCGCCGGCCCGGGCGAGGTTGGCCAGGGTGGCCTGCCGGCCGAGGTGGGAGTCGCTGATCTGGACCGGCGCGGTACTCGGGGCGGGGGCCGTCACGGGGGCCGGCGCCGAGGCCGTCCCGGTGGTCGGGGCCGAGGACAGCGCGGTGGTCAGCGCCGTGGTCAGCGCGCCCCAGCGGTCGCCGAGGACGACGACGGTGCGGCCGGTGAGCTCGGTGACCGCGCCCTGGGCGCTGTCCGCCTCCCCGGCGAGATGGCGCAGCAGGTACTCGTCGGCGGCGTCCCAGGCGCGCAGCCGCTCGCGCGGGTCCTCCGGGAAGCGGGTGAGGTCGAAGGTGCCCCACGGGGTGGTGAAGGGGGTCGCGGCGGTGGGCGTGCTGAGGCGGTTCATCGTGATCTCAGGCTAGCCGACCACCGGGCGCCGACCGTCCGGTCGGCCGATACTGGAGGAGCCCGACCGGAAGGTCCTGACCGGAAGGGGATTGGGCCATGGACTGGAAGCTCGAAGTGGTGGTGGTCCCGGTGTCGGACGTGGCCCGGGCCAAGATCTTCTACGAGGAACAGGCCGGTTTCACCGTCGACCACGACACCCGGATCCGGGACGGGGTCCGGGTGGTGCAGCTGACGCCGCCGGGCTCCGGCTGTTCGATCGTGGTGGGCACCGGGGTCACGGACGCGCCGCCGGGCTCGGTGAAGGGCCTGCAGCTGGTGGTGCCGGACATCGTCAAGGCGCACGGCGAGCTGGTGGCGCGGGGCGTGGAGGTGAGCCCGGTCCAGCACTTCGAGGACGGCGCCCGGGTGGACGGCCGCGGCGGGGCGTGGAACTCGTTCGTCTTCTTCAACGACCCGGACGGCAACGGCTGGGCGGTCCAGGAGTCGCCGCCCGGCTGACCCCGGCGCCCTCGCCGGCCCGGAGCCCGCGCAGACCCCGGCGCGGCGGCGGGCCGGCCGTGGGTAGGCTCGGAGGATGGTCGAAGACGAGGGAAGCGTCCGGGTGGACAGCTGGATCTGGTCGGTGCGGCTCACCAAGACGCGCGCGCTCGCGGCGGCCGCCTGCCGGGCCGGACACGTCCGGGTGAACGGCGAGCGGGTCAAGCCCGCGCAGGAGCTGAAGGCCGGCGACGAGGTGCGCGTGCGCCAGGAGGGCTTCGAGCGGATCGTCGTGGTGAAGCGGCTGGTCCGCAAGCGGGTCGGGGCGGTCGTCGCGGCCGAGTGCCTGGTGGACAACAGCCCGCCGAGGCCGCCGCGCGAACTGCTGGCGGCGGCCGGCGAGCGCGACCGGGGCGCCGGCCGGCCCACCAAGCGGGACCGCCGCGAGCTCGACCAGCTGCGGCACGGCTAGCGGACGCGGCACGGCCGGCGGACCGCCCCGGGCCCGGCGGTCTCAGGCCGGGGTGTCGGTGAGGACCTTCGCCAGGAAGGCGTCCAGGTTCGCCACCGTGCGGGCCACCAGCTCCTCCTGCGACAGCGACTCCTCGGGTCGGCTGACCAGGGCGGACTTCTTCAGCCCGCGCAGGTAGAGCGAACAGGCCAGGTCGGCGCAGATGTAGGTGCCGACGGTGTTGCCCTCGCGGCCGGAGACGCCGGCCCGGCGGGCGGCCAGCAGCGCCACGCCCGAGCCCGCGTGGGCGGAGAGGCAGAGCGAGCAGACGTTGGTCTTGGTCAGGCTGCGGCGCACGGACGGCACCCGCAGTGTGACGCCGACCAGCTCGCCGCCGTGCTCGGCGACCAGGTAGCCGCGGTCGGGCGCGCCCTGATCCCGCCAGCCGAGGAAGTCCAGGTGCTCCCACGGGAGTTCGGCCAGACCCCGGGGCAGGTTGAGCCGACGGGCCTCGCCCTTGGAACAGTTGACGAAGGAGCCGCGGATCTCGTTCTCGCTCAGGGGGTTCATGATTCGCAACGTAACACCGAGCGCGCCGGGCGGTCGCGGCATTTTCCACCGAAGCGCCCCGCTGTGCGCCACCCGATGCGCCCGCCCGCGGCCCGGAACGGGCCGGGGCCGGCGCCCGGCCCGGGCCCCGGGGCCGGCCGCCCGCACGGTGGTCGGGGCCGCACGGCGCGGGCCCCGACGGGTGGTTCAGGCCTTGAAGGCGACACCCGCGTAGGCGGAGACGTCCTGCCAGCCGGCGGGCAGCTCGTCGGTCGGGACGTGGCCGGCCCCGGCGCGCCAGAGCGGGAGCTGCACCAGACCGGGCCCGGCGAACCCGAAGTCGCCGAAGAAGGGCTCGACGGCGGCGCGCGGACGCAGCACCAGCGGCGCGCTGGCGCTCCGGTAGATCCGGGTACCCTCGGCCGCGCTCTCCCGGGAGGCGAAGTCGGGGCTGCCGTGCGAGAGGATCAGCGCGCTGCCGGGCGCGAGCGCGTCGCGCAGGGTGCGGACGATCTCCTGGGCGCCGTCCTCGTCGCGGATGAAGTGCAGCACCGCGACCAGCATCAGGGCCACCGGCCGGTCCAGGTCGACGGAGGCGCGCAGGCCGGGGTGGTCGAGGATGGTCGCCGGCTCGCGGAGGTCGGCCTCGATGACGGAGGTATGGCCGGCCTTGTGGCTCGCCAGCAGGGCGCGGGCGTGGGTGGCCACGATCGGGTCGTTGTCGACGTACACCACGCGGGCGTCCGGGGCGGCCCGGCGGGCCACCTCGCTGGTGGAGCCGACGGCGGGGATGCCGGTACCGATGTCGACGAACTGGCGGATGCCCTGGCCGGCCACGAACTCGACGGCACGGCCGAGGAATTCGCGGTTGGTGCGGGCCAGCAGCGGCAGCGCGGGGTAGGCCGCTATCGCGGCCTCGGCGGCCTTGCGGTCCGCCTCGAAGTTGTCCTTGCCGCCGAGGTAGTAGTCGTACATCCGGGCGGTGTGCGGAACGCCGGTGTCCAGCTCGGTCGGCGGCTGCCAGTCCTCGGCCTTCACCCAGTCCCAGTCCGTACCGACGTCGGTCGTCGCGGTGTCCTCGTGCATCCTGCTTTCCGCCCCCTCAAGCCCACTGCCGGAATGCCTGCCCGTCACGGCGCCGGAGCGCCGCGCTGCGCGGGCGGCCCGGCCTGCCGGGCCCACCACGCGGCGCGCGGTGATCGTATCCGACGACACGCCGTGGAGACAGCGGGAGTTCAGGATTCCGCAGCTCCCCGGCCGTGGTGCGGGCACGTCCTCCCGGCGGGCCGGGTCGGCGCGCTCGAATCGCCCCGGGGTTTCACCGTCTCTATGCTGGCTGCCGATGACTGCCGACCGGATGACCGCCGACCGCCGCACCGTCCTGCGCGCCACCGCCAGGTTCGCCGCCCTGACCGCCGTCGGCGGCCTGCTCGCGGCCTGCGCCGGGACCTCCCCCCGCCGGGCCGACCCGGGGGCGCTCGCCGTCCACCCCGGCACCGTGGACCCGGCCGGCGGCGACCCGGCGGCGGTCGACCCGGCCTGGGCGGCCGGCGAGGGCGCCGCCTCCCCCGCCCCGGACCCCACCGCCCCGGCCGGACCGCAGGGGGCGGCCTCCCCCACCGCGGCCGCCACCACCGTGGCGCCGCCGGTCCCGCCCACCCTCACGCCACTCGCCCCGGGCACCCCCGTCGAGGTCGCGTACGGACCGCGGACCGGCCGCAACGTCGCCCTGACCTTCCACGGCAGCGGCGACCCGAGGATCGCCACCACCCTGCTGGAGATCGCCGAACAGCGCGGCGCCGCGCTCACCGTGATGGCCGTCGGCAGCTGGCTGGACCAGCAGCCGCAGATGGCCCGCCGGATCCTGGACGGCGGCCACGAGCTGGGCAACCACACCCAGAACCACCAGAACATCTCCGCGATGGGCCCCGACCAGGCGCGCGCCGAGATCGCCCAGTGCGCGGAGCGGCTGCAACGGCTCACCGGCTCGATCGGCCGCTGGTTCCGGCCCTCCGCCGCCCAGTACGCCACGCCGATGGTGCGCGAGCAGGCCCGGGCGGTCGGGTACGAGCACGTGCTCTCCTTCGACGTCGACCCGCGCGACTACAGCGATCCGAGCGCCGCGGAACTCCAGCGCCGGGTGCTCGCCTCGGTGAAGGGCGGCTCGGTGGTCGCCCTGCACATGGGCCACCAGTGCACGGTGGACGCGCTGCCGGGCATCCTGGACGGACTCACCAGGGCGGGGCTCGCGCCGGTCACCGCCAGCCGGCTCTGCGCCTGAGCCCTCCGGGCGGCGGGTGCGCCGGCACCCGGACGCACGGGTCCCGCGACCCGGGCCCACCCCTTCGGAGCAGCGCCCGCGGACCCGGTTCAGCCTGGGAGGGGATGACCTACCGACGGGTACGGAGTAGTAACGTCGTCGGGGCGGTGCACCGGTGCACACCTATCGGTGCGCCCGCCCGCTGAACAGCAGCTTGCTGGGACACCTGTCGCTGGGAGACCCCCGGCACCACCGAAGGGCAACTGAGTGAGTGACATCGCGCGCGTCGGAGTGATCGGCTGCGGTCTGATGGGGTCGGGCATCGCGGAGGTGTTCGCCCGGGCGGGGCTGGACGTCCTGGTGTCGGAGGCGAGCGGGGAGGCCCTGGAGTTCGGTCGCACCCGGCTGACCAACTCCCTGGAGACGGCGGTCAAGCGGGGCAAGCTGAGCCCCGAGGACCGCGACGGGGCGATGGCCCGGCTGTCCTTCACCACCGACCTGGCCGACTTCGCCGACCGCGACCTGGTGGTCGAGGCGGTCGCCGAGCGCGAGGACATCAAGGTCCAGATCTTCCAGACGCTGGACCAGGTGGTCGAGCGCCGGGACGCCATCCTGGCCTCCAACACCTCGTCGATCCCGATCGTGAAGCTGGCCGCCGCCACCTCGCGCCCGGAGCAGGTGATCGGCCTGCACTTCTTCAACCCGGCGCCGGTGCAGAAGCTGGTCGAGGTGATCCCGACGCTGACCACCTCGGCGACCACCACCGAGCGGGTCGAGACCTTCGCCTCCGAGGTGCTGGGCAAGGAGCCGATCCGCGCCCGCGACCGGGCCGGCTTCGTGGTGAACGCGCTCCTGGTGCCGTACCTGCTGTCGGCGGTGCGGATGTTCGAGTCGGGCGTGGCGACCGCCTCCGACATCGACAAGGGCATGGAGGCCGGCTGCGCCCACCCGATGGGCCCGCTGCGGCTGTGCGACCTGATCGGTCTGGACACCATCGTGTCGATCGCCGAGTCGATGTACGACGAGTACAAGGAGCCGCTGTTCGCCGCTCCCCCGCTGCTCTCCCGGATGGTCGACGCGGGCCTGCTGGGCCGCAAGTCCGGCCGCGGTTTCTACGACTACACCGCGAGCGTCTGAACCCGGGAACGGTGACGGGGCCCGGGAGCGGTATCCAGCTACCCGGGCCCCTGAGGTGCCACCCAATTGCTTGCACCGGCACGTTTAAGGGTGTGGGTCATTCTCACAGCATCGCGCTTTGCCATTGAAGCTACCGCGCCACGATAGAGGCGCAGACGGGAGTCGAACCCGCATCCGACGCTTACAGCACACACCCGGTCGATCCGGCGCTCGGCGGCGAATGCTGAGCCTGGAGCGAGAGTCTGAGTCTTACAGGGGCGCCTCTGCCTTGTTGGGCCACTCCGGCGCGAAATGCCGGAGGGAGGACTCGAACCTCCACATTCTCCCCTGATATCAGCTTCAACCTCAGTATCAGCTTGCGCTCTTCGCGCCACCCCCGCTCTCATACGGGGGCGATCTGGGGGCTACCCGAACAGGTAGCCGAACACCGCCTCACCGACCCGGCGGTCGGTGACCTCCGAGCCGTTGGCCTCCTCGCGGGCGAACTGGACGGCCTGCTGGAGCTTCTCGACCCGCTCCAGGAGCTCGTTCACCCGCCGGGCCGGAAGGGCCCCGGAGAACTTGACCGTCGTCCAGTAACCGACCGCGATGTCCTCGTAGTACACCTCGACCTGCGCCGGGTGCTTCTCCGTGGCCTCGGCCTTCACGTGGTTGCGCGGCACCTTCTTGGTGCGGATCGTGCGCACCGCCTCGGTCTTCCAGGAGTCCGTCGAGGCGTCGTGGTTCCAGGCCTCGGCGGCGTCCAGCACCGGCAGCTTCCGCACGAAGGTGCGCAGGTCGGTGAGCTGCTTCTCCAGGAAGAGCAGGTAGGTGACCGGCACCTGGGCCACCAGCGTCCGGCCGTCGACCACGACGTCGGCGCGGGCCTCGGTGTTGGCCCAGTCCTTCGTCGCGGTGACGTCGAACAGCCGGGACAGCGTCGCGGACGTGGTCCGCAGGACGTCCTCGGCCTTCACCTGGACGCGGGTGGACTCCGGGGGGAGCTGCTCGCCCTCCTCGTCCTTGGGCTGGTACGTCCGGGAGATGCCGGCCAGCAGCGCGGGCTTCTGCAAGTCCTGGTGGGACTGCGTCAGCTCCTGGAAGGACTTGGACTTGACGCCCTTTTCGACGGCGATGATCTGGTTCAGCTTTGCCACGTCGTCGAACGTATCAGCGATCGTGGCGGGGTGTCACCCGATAAACGGGGCGACCGCGGAGGCCGGGCGAACGGCCTCCGCGGTCGGCGCGGGTCAGCTGTTGATGCTGTAGCTGTCGCCGTAGACCTTCCACTTGAGCGGGGGGTTGAGGTCGAAGTTCTTGGCGTTGAGGAAGACCAGCTGCTCGGTGTCGACGCGGCTGGTGTCGGAGTGCGCCTCCTCGGTCTTCATGGCGGCCCGGCGGGCGTCCAGGAAGGCCTTGAGGTAGGTGGCCTCGTCGCCGCCCTGGGCCGGGGTCTTGGCCTTCTTCATGGCGGTCTTGCGGATCCCGCCGAAGCTGGTCGAGCTGGTGCCCGGGCCGTGCATGACGATGGCGTCGTAGTAGGCGAACTGGCCGAGCGCGCGCAGGCCGTCGGACTTGGCCTGGCTGACGGCGGGGTTGAAGTAGACGCGGTCGCGCTCGTCGTTCTGCGCCTGCTGGAAGACGCCGTCCTTGGCCGCGGTGGCCCAGTCCTTCTCGAAGGCGCTGCCCAGGCCCGCGTGCGACTCGGTGCCGTTCACCTTGCGCAGCGCCGGCAGGTACTTGGCGAGGACGTTGCCCGGCTTGAGGTCGGTGTAGTGCTCGACCAGGTCGAGCATGTCGCCGGTGCCCGAGCAGAAGCCGATGATGCCGGCGGTGTAGCCGCGGCCGTCACCGATGTCCTCGATGTACTTGTACTGCGACTTCCAGTCCAGCGAGGAGTTCTCGGCGCTGGACACCAGCTGCATCGCGATGTCCTTCTTGTGCGGGTCGTCCAGGCCGACGGCCTTGGCCTGGACGACGGCCGCGGTCGGCGCCGCGTGGGCTGCGCCGGCGGCCGCGACCGTGGCGGGCGCGGCCATCAGCAGGGCGGCGAGGGCTATCCGGACGGTGCGGTGCTGGGGACGGTGCATCTGACGCTCCGTGTTCCGTGGGGGGACGGCGGGGGGATGCCGTCGACCGGGAGTTAGGAAACTTTCCTAACCAAGGAATAGCGCCCACGATCCCCGCTCCGCAAGGGTTTTGACGGAAACTCCTCAAAGAGCCAGGTCAGCCGCACCGGCCGGACCGCCACCGCCGGGACGACGAAGGGCCCCGCCGCCGGAAACCGGCGACGGGGCCCTCCCCCCGGGATGCGCGTCAGGCGCCGCGGAGCACCGCGCCGGTCCGGGCGAGGGCCTCGGCCACGGCCGCCTCGCGGGCCGCGCTGGCCTCGTCGGCGGTCAGCGTGCGGTCGGCCGCGCGGAAGCGCAGCGCGTAGGCCAGCGACTTCTTGCCCTCGCCGACCTGCTCGCCGGTGAAGACGTCGAACAGCCGGATGGCCTCCAGCAGTTCGCCGGCGCCGGCCCGCAGCGCGGCCTCAACCTCGGCGGCCGGGACGGCGCCGTCGACGATCAGCGCCACGTCCTGGGTCGCGACCGGGAACGCGGAGACGGCCGGGCCGGAGACCCGGACGGCGCCGTCGGCGGTCAGCAGATCGAGGTCGACCTCCATCGCGCTGGTGCGCTCGGGCAGACCGAGCGCCTTGACGACGCGCGGGTGCAGCTCACCGGCGTGACCGACCACCCGGTCGGTCCCCGCGACCACCAGCTCGGCGCAGCGGCCCGGGTGCCACGGGGCCAGCCGGCCCTGGCGGACGGCCAGTTCGACGCCGGCCGCACGGGCCACCGCACGGGCGGCCTCGATCGCGTCGGCCCAGGAGGCCGGAGCGCCCTTGCCCCACCAGCCGGACGGCACCCGCTCGCCCGCGAGGGCGGCGGCGATCCGGCGCGGCTGGTCCGGCAGGGCGGCGTCGAGGGCGGCGAGCTCCTCGTCACTCGGACGGCGGTCGACGGCCGGGCGCGGCGCGACGGACTGCTCGTCCTTGGGCAGGAAGACGGTACCCGTCTCGAAGATCGCCAGATCGGTGTTGCCGCGGCCGACGTTGCGGCGCAGCGCCCCGAGCAGGCCCGGCAGCAGCGTGGTGCGCAGCGCCGGCTCCTCGTCGTTGAGCGGGTTGACCAGCTTCACCGTGCGGCGGCGCCGGTCGTCCTTCTCCAGGCCGAGCCCGTCGAAGGCGGCCTCGCCGACGAACGGGTAGTTGTTGACCTCGACGTAGCCGGCGCCGGCCAGCGCGACACCGGCCCGGCGGTGGGTGCGCTGGGCCTCGGTCAGGCCCTTGCCCGGCGGCACGGTGGGCATCCGGGCGGGGACGTTGTCGTACCCCTCCAGGCGGATGACCTCCTCCGCGAGGTCGTACGGGTCGGTGAGGTCGGGGCGCCAGGTCGGCGGGGTGACCTCCAGGACGTCGGCGCCCGCGACGGAGCAGCCGATCTCCTGCAGCCGCCGGGTGACGGTCTCCCGGCCGTAGGCGGTGCCGGCGACGCGGTCGGGCAGGTCCGCGGCGATGGTGATGGTGCGCACCGGGTGCGGGGCCGCGATGTCGGTGACCCCGGCCTCGGCGGTGCCGCCGGCGATCAGGACCAGCAGGTCGACGGCGCGCTGCGCGGCGGCGCGGGCGGCCTCCGGGTCGACGCCGCGCTCGAAGCGCTTCGACGCCTCGGAGGGCAGCTTGTGCCGCTTGGCACCGCGGGCGATCACGACCGGGTCGAAGTGCGCCGCCTCGATGATCACCTCGGTGGTGCCCGGACCGGCGGCCGGGTCGAGGATCTCGGTGGAGGCACCGCCCATGACACCGGCCAGGCCGATCGGGCCGCTGTTGTCGCAGATCAGCAGGTCCTCGGCGGAGAGCTTGCGCGCGACGCCGTCGAGGGTGGTCAGGGTCTCGCCCTGCTCCGCCCGGCGGACCACGATGGGGCCGTCCACGCGCTGCTTGTCGTAGGCGTGCAGCGGCTGGCCGACCTCCAGCATCACGTAGTTGGTGATGTCCACGGCCAGCGAGATCGGCCGGATGCCGGCCTTCTGCAGGCGGCGCTGGAGCCAGATCGGCGACTTGGCGGTCGGGTCGAGGCCGATCACCGTGCGGGCCACGAAGCGGTCGCAGCCGGCCGGGTCGGCGACCTTGACCAGGTAGCCGTAGGAGTTCGCCGGCGGCACGTCGAGCAGCGCCGGGTCGGCCAGCGGCAGCCCGTACGCGGCGGCGGCCTCGCGGGCCACCCCGCGCATCGAGAGGCAGTAGCCGCGGTCCGGGGTGACGGCGATGTCCAGCACCTCGTCGACGAGCTGGAGCAGCTCGACGGCGTCGGTGCCGGGCTCGTACTCCGGCGGGAGGACGATGATGCCGTCGTGGTCGTCGCCCATGCCCAGCTCGCGGGCCGAGCAGATCATGCCGGCCGAGGTGTGGCCGTAGGTCTGGCGGGCCGCGATCGGGAACGGGCCGGGCAGCACGGCGCCCGGCAGGACGACGACGACCTTGTCGCCGACGGCGAAGTTGGTCGCGCCGCAGACGATCTCCTGCGGCTCGCCGGTGCCGTTGGCGTCGCCGACGTTGACGAAGCAGTGCCGGATCGGCTTCTTGAAGCCGGAGAGCTCCTCGATGGAGAGGACCTGGCCGACCACCAGCGGGCCCTTGAGGTCGCCGCCGATCTGCTCGACCGTCTCGACCTCCAGCCCGGCCCGGACCAGTCGCTCCGCCACGTCGCGGCCGGTCTCGCCGGCCGGCAGGTCGACGTACTCGCGCAGCCAGGAAAGCGGGACGCGCATCAGATCTCCATCCCGAACGGGAGGGTGAAGCGCACGTCACCCTCGACCATGTCGCGCATGTCGGCGACGTTGTGACGGTTCATCAGGATCCGCTCCAGGCCCAGGCCGAAGGCGAACCCGCTGTAGCGGCTCGGGTCGATGCCGCAGGCGACCAGCACCCGCGGGTTGACCACGCCGCAGCCGCCGAGCTCGATCCAGCCCTCGGAGGAGCAGGTGCGGCAGGGCCGGTCCGGGTTGCCGACGCTCTCGCCGCGGCAGACGAAGCACTGCAGGTCGATCTCGGCGCTCGGCTCGGTGAACGGGAAGTACGAGGGCCGCCAGCGCAGCTCCAGGCCGTCCCCGATCAGCTTGGACACCAGCAGCTCGATGGTGCCCTTGAGGTCGGCGAAGGTGATGCCCTCGTCCACGGCCAGACCCTCGACCTGGCGGAAGACCGGGGTGTGGGTGGCGTCCAGCTCGTCGGTCCGGTAGACCCGGCCGGGGCAGACCACGTAGATGGGGGGCTCGCGGTCGAGCATGGTGCGGGCCTGGACCGGGGAGGTCTGGGTCCGCAGCACCACGCCGGAGTCGGCGGAGCCGTCCGGGGCCTGGACGAAGAAGGTGTCCTGCATCGAGCGGGCCGGGTGGTCCGGTCCCAGGTTGAGGGCGTCGAAGTTCAGCCACTCGGCCTCGACCTCGGGGCCCTCGGCGACCTGGTAGCCCATCGCGACGAAGGTGTCCTCGATGCGCTCGGCCAGCGTGGTCAGCGGGTGGCGGGCGCCGCGCGGGGTCCGGTCGTAGGGCAGCGTGACGTCCACCGCCTCCTCGACCAGGACGCGGGCGTCGCGCTCCGCCTCCAGCTCGGCCTGGCGCCGGGCGAGGGCCTGGTTGACGGCGCCGCGGGCCTGGCCGATCAGCTTGCCGGCGGCGGCCTTGGCGTGCGGGGGCAGAGCGCCGATCTCGCGGTTGGCGAGGGAGAGCGCGGAGCGGTCGCCGGTGTGGGCGACCTTGGCCTGCTTCAGCTCGTCGAGGCTGGTGGCGGCGGCGAAGGCCCGGACGGCCTCGTCCCGCGCCTGCTCCACCACCTCGGGCTTGAGGGCCTCGACCTCGACCGGGTCGTACGACTTGTTGGGTGCCGACATCTCTATCTTCCCGTGCTCCTGCTCGTCCGTGCTCAGGTAAGGGCTCGTGCCTTCGCGTGACGCCCGGCGTGGCCGGGGCACGGGCAGCCCCCGCCGCAGGTGCTCGGAAGGGGTGTCCGCGGCACGGCCGCGCAGGGCGTCCCACAACGCCAAAGGTCGAGTGTAGTCGCAGCGCATGGTGCGGCTGCCTCCAGGCTCCGTCAGAGCATGAAGTCGGGCACGCCGGCGGGCAGGATAAATCGGAACCGGGCGCCGCCGCCGGGCGCGCGGTC